>NZ_JAAVUX010000019.1 GCF_018449655.1 Pseudomonas sp. dw_358 | reverse complement strand
TGGTATGTGAATGGCTAAAACAACGGCGCCCACCCCGAGGACAAAAATGTCATAGCCACTCATTGCGCGACCTCATGGATGATTTCACCTATGCGCTCGCCTACCTGACTGCCGATTAACCCTCCCACTGCAGAGGCAACGCCCACCAGCACTGCGGCGCAGACAAATCCCCCCACGCCTCCTGCGGGTGCGGTCACAACCCCAATTCCGGCACAGATTGTAGGGGTGCCTATACCCGCCAATGCATTTCCGGCCAAGGCCCCTCCCGCTACTGCCCCCGTAAAACTCCCTGTCTCCGTAAACTTCACCCGCCGACACGCCTCACTCATCCCCGCCCTGCACACATCCTGTACCTTCATGACCGAACCGCCCCCCCCTATGGCAGTGGCCAGCCAGCCACCGGCCTTGAGGATCGAAGCGGCCTTGGCCACACCCCGTTGATGCGTGGTATAGCCCGGAATCTGCCCCGGTGCGCCGGCCTTCGACCAATGATGGACCAGGCTCTTGTTGGAGATACCCAAGGCATGCTTGAGATTGGGATGATCGGGAAAGCCAGTCATTCGACGGGTCAGGCGGGTCATCTGGCTGTTCAAATCATTCATCAGTTTGCGCCGTTCTGCGAAAAATTCCGGCGAGCGTAGATGCCCATCCGTCATGAACGCCGAGGTGTGCAAGGCTTCGATTTTCTTCAGGGTCTTTTGTACGTTGGCCACATTGTCGGCATAGATCGCCACGCCGATACCCGCTGCCAGCGAGCTATGGGCCATGAACGTCTCGATCTCGTCCCGATGCGCCATCATGAAATCCGCTTCGTCCTCGCTCAACGAAGCGATGGCTGCATTAGCCTCCGCAGCCGCCTGCATCAGCACCGCTTCCTCATGGGTGCAGCGATGATTGTTCGGGTCGCTGAGCACCACCAGGGTACCGGCCTTGACCCTGGGCTGCTCCGGGTTGAGTGCCATGAACTTGCGCAGGACCCCCGGCGGTGGCGATGGGAAGAGGGTGTCGAGCAGGGCCTGGCGGCTGGTGCTTCGGGGCACGACATAAAAGCCAGGCTCCTGGGGTTCAGGGCGGGCGTGGAGTGTGGCCGCAGGGCTGCGGGCAGGGGGGCTTGAGGGGGGTGGGGGTTGTGGGGAGCTTTGCCCAGACGCCGATACGGGGCTGGCGGCTGCACTGCGGGCGCCGGGCGGGGAGTCATGGCGCGATTCATATTGCGCCAGGGTAGCCGACGGGATCAGCCTCGCGCGGCAGGGGCAACTGCTGATGCTGTCGAGCGTGCCTGCCACCCGCTTGCCGTGGCTGTCCATGAAATGAATGCCACCGATGATCGGGTAGGTTTGCCCATCCTGGCCGCAGCTGACGCGATCCCCTTCACGGCTGTGGAGAAGACCGAACATCTGTACCCGGTCATCCCCCTCCAGCACCGTACCGCCGCAGCTGGTCCTGTCACCTTTGCCGATGAAATATCCATAAGCCATTGCCTGTTCCTTTCGCGATCTTGATGACCGACGGCCAAGACGGCGCCGGACCGGGGCGAGTGCCCGGTCCGAGGGTCAGCGAAAGGAAGGAAAGATGTCTGTAGGCAAATTCCGAAATGCGCTGCGCAAGCCTTTACCGATTCACCGTCTTCGCCGGCAACGCGACCACCAGCAACGAGCTAAGCAACAGGCACGCGGCAAAGATCCACATGGCGATCTGCGGGCTGTGGAAGTGGTCCATCACCACGCCCATCAGCGAGTTGCTCACCAGCCCGGCGATGTTCGCCACCGAGCAGGCGAGGGCGAAGCCCGTGGCGGCCGCGGTGCCTTTGAGAAAGGTTGCCGGCAGGCTGAAGAACACCGGCACCGCGCCGATGATGGTCAGGGAAGCCAGGGAGAACAGCGCCACCGTCGCCGCCACGTTGTGGGTGAAGAAGGTGCTGAGGAACATCGAGGCCGCGCCGATGATGAACGGCACGATAATGTGCCAGCGGCGCTCACGGTGCTTGTCGGAGCTGGCGCCGATGGCGAGCATGCCCACCAGCCCGGCCAGACTGGGGATGGCCACCAGCAGGCCGATGTCGGCCGGGTTGGCCACGCCGGCGGTCTTGATGAAGGTCGGCAGCCAGAAGCCCATGGCGTAGGCGCTGAGCAGGATCGAGAAGTCGATGCCGCCGAGCATCCAGACCTTGAGGTTGAAGAAGCCATCGCGAAACGAGTGACCGCCGTGGTTTTCCAGTTCGTCCTGGTCCAGCGCGCGGCTCAGTTCGAGTTTTTCTTCCTGGCTTAGCCATTGCGCCTGGGCAATGCTGTTGGGCAGCATCTTGAAGCACAGCACGCCGAGGATGATGGTCGGCAGGGATTCGAGCAGGAACAGCCATTGCCAGCTGGCCATGCCGCCGACGCCGTTGAAGTTGCCCATGATCCAGCCGGACAGCGGGCTGCCCAGCAGGCTTGAAAGCGGCAGGCCGATCATGAACAAGGCGATGATCCGGCTGCGACGATACGAAGGAAACCACTGGCTGAGATAGAACAGCACGCCGGGCAGAAAGCCGGCCTCAGCGGCGCCCAGCAGAAAGCGCAGGGTATAGAACTGCCAGGTACTGGTGACAAACAGGGTCAGGCCCGAGAGCAGGCCCCAGCTGATGAGGATGCGGGCGATCCACAGGCGTGCGCCGACCTTTTCCAGCACCAGGTTGCTGGGCACTTCGAAAAGGATGTAGCCGACAAAGAACAGCCCGGCACCCAGGCCGTAGGCGGTGTCGCTCATGTGCAGGGTGTCGAGCATCTGCAACTTGGCAAAGCCGACGTTGATACGGTCCAGATAGGCGGCCAGGTAGCACAGGCACAGGAACGGAATCAGCTTCCAGATGATCTTGCGGTAGGTGTCGGACGTCTTGTCCCGAGTGAGGTCCATGCTGGCGGTATCGCTGACTGACATCTGTAAAACTCCTGTTGCTGTCGCATTTCGTATGGCGTGAAGGGCAGTCACAGGGAAGGGGCCGCGTCTCTTGGACGAACGCTGGCCCTGGCGCATTTACAGGGCTTGCAGGTAACTCAGGGCTTCGGCGCGCAGCACGACGTCGCCGTATTTGCTGTCGATGTCGAACAGGTTGGCGTCATGGGGCGCCAGGTGCCGATCGCCCACGCACTCGCGCACGACGATGCCACGAAAGCCGTACTGCACGGCGTCCACCGCCGTGGCCCGCACGCAGCCGCTGGTGGAGCAGCCGGCCATGATCAAGGTGTCGATGCCCAGCGATTGCAGCATCGGCGCCAGGCTGGTGCCGAAGAACGAGCTGGCGTACTGCTTGGTCAGCACCACTTCCTCAGGCAGCGGCAGCACCTCGGCGCAGAACGCGGCCAGCGGGTTGCCCTCGACCATGTCCTTCATCACCGGGGCCTTCTTGACCCACATGCCGCCGTCGGCGAAGTGGCCGGGGTGGTAGCGGATGTTGGTGTGGATCACCGGGATGCCAGCCTTGCGCGCGGCGGCCAGCAGATCGACGCTGTGGGTCACGGCTTCGACCACGCCGGGGGCGAACAGTGGGGCGCCTTCGGTGGTATAGCCCTGCATGAAATCGATCATCAGCAGTGCCGGGCGCTGGCCGAAGCCGATGCGGTTGCCCCATACGCCTGCGTAATTGTCTTGAGCTGTGGTGTCTTGATCAATGCTCATCGGGTCGATCCTCAGTAAGCGCCGGACAGCAAGGCCCCGGCGCCGGGCACGATGGGCTCCAGGTGCAAGGCCTTGAGCATGGCGTAGGTGGTGGCAATGGCGGCAGTCAGCACCGGTTTGCCGGTCTGTGCCTCGACCTTGGCGACGGCGCCGAGGGACGGCATCTGCACACAGGCCGACAGCACGATCACGTCCACCCCTTCAAGGTCCAGGCCGGCGACGATGCCGGGCAGGCGCGAGGGGTCATGGCGCGCCACTTCGAGGTTGTCGGGTATCTCCAGCGCATGCCAGACCTTGACCTCGATGCCTTCGTGTTCGATGTAGTCCACCACCAGTTCGGTGAGGGGCTTCATATACGGGGCGACCAGGGCGATGCGTTTGGCCCCCAGCACTTTCAGGCCGTCTACCAGCGCGCCGGCGCTGGTGATCACCTGGGCTTCGCTGTCGTTGTCCAGCACCACCTGGCCCAGACGCTGCTGGGATTGGCGGTGGTAACCACGACCCATGGCCATGATCGCCACCAGGCAAGCGTAGCCGAGCACATCGACGCGAGCGTCGGACAGCTCCAGGGCGCAGCGGTCGGACTGGGCGTCCATGGCCGCCAGTTCTTCTTTCTTCACGTGCTTCATGCGCATGCGCGCCGAGTGGTAGGTGAAGCGCTCGGGACGGATCAACTGGCGCGCGGTGAGCATCGCCGGGATCTCGGTTTCCATGGTGGTGTTGGAGCTCGGCACGATCTGGCCGATGCGGTACAGCTTGGACATGTCAAAGGCTTCCGTTTAGCTGAAGGAGTGGCCGAGGAAGGTGCCGAAGGCTATGAAGAAGCCGTCGAAATCGTCCCAGGGGATCATGTGCCCGGCGTTTTCGACGCGCACGATCTGCAGGCTCGGCAGCAGGCCCAGCAACTCGGCTTGGTCGTCGGCGCCAATCACGCCGCCCTTGCCGGCAACCATCAACAGGGTTGGCAGGCGGCTCTGGGGGAAGTCCTGATGGATGTCCAGTTCATGGAAATCCTGGTAGGCCTTGAGGATCGCCGGCTCGTAGCAGGTGTGCAGCCATTCGGCGCGCAAGGCTCGCTGTTCTTCGGTCCAGGTGGGGCAGAAGGCAAGCATGTCTTCGGCGTTCATGCCGCCGATGGACTGACGGATCGAATCGACGTACCACGGCAGCTTGCCAGGATAGTCGCGGCGGCCCGGGCCGGACACTGGCGGGTCGATCAAGGCCAGGCGGCTGAACGGCGCGTCCGGGTGGCGGGTGTGGGCGCGCAGGATGAAGCGCGCGCCCATGGAGTGGCCTACCAGCAGGCAGTCTTCAAGTCCCAGGGCCTGGGCAAAGGCGACGATGTCATCGGCACAGGCGTCGGTGCCGTAGTCCAGATCCGGCCCGGTGCTGGACAGGCCGCGACCGCGGGCGTCCAGCACATAGGTGTCGAAATGCTCGCTCAGGCGCTCGGCGACAAACCCCCAGGTCACCGCCGGGCTGGTGATGCCCGGAATCAGCAGCAGCGGCTGGCCCTTGCCGCCGTAGCGCAGGTAGTGCTGGCGAATGCCGTTGGCCTGCACGTTGGCTCCGTAAAGAAGACGGCTCATGCGGCACTCTCCGATGTCAGGGGGTGGTCGAACAGTTCATAGCCGAACACCCAGGCCGGGTCTTCCTGGGTGCGCAGCCAGGTGTTGGCGTTGGACACGGCCTGCACCCGGGAGGCGCGTTCCTTGCGGTTGGCTTCGTAGAGGCGAAAGCCCGTGCTGTAGTCGGTCAGGCCGGTCTCGGTCAGGCAGCGGGCGAGCATGGCGCCGTCTTCGATAGCCATGGCCGCGCCCTGGGCCATGTGTGGTTTCATCGGGTGACAGGCGTCGCCCAGCAGGACCATGCGGCCCTTGCTCCACACGGGTAATGGCTGGCGGTTGAGCAGCGGCCACTTGGTGATGTCTTCGGCGTTCTCGATCAGGGCCTGGACGCTGGGGTGGTAGCCCTTGAACGCATCGAACATGGCCTCGCGGGTGCAATCGACGAAGCTGGCGTTGCCACCTTCCCATTCCGCTTGCGGCACGCCGCTGACGAAGTAGTACTCGTCGCGCCGGGCGGTGGTGTAGTAGACCATCAGGTGGCGATCGGCGGACCACCACTTCACGCAGTCTTCAAAGTTGAAGTCGTACTTGGCCAGCTTGTGCGCGGGGATCAGTGCACGGTGACCGACCCAACCGCTGTAGGTCGGGGCTTCGGCGCCCAGCAAGTGTTCGCGGACCTTGGAGTTGATGCCGTCGGCACCGATGACGATGTCGGCGCGGGCTTCGGTGCCGTCGGTGAAGCGCAGCAACACGTCGCTGCCGCTCTCGTCGAGGCTGGCCAGTTGCTTGGAGAAATGCACGGAGCCCGGGGCGATGGCGGTCATCTGCAGGGCATGCAGGTCGCCACGGTGCACTGTCAGGTAGGAGGCGCCGTACTCCTTGCGGCCGAAGTCGCCCAGCGGGATGCGCGACAGGTACTCGCCGTCCTGATCGCGGCTGAACCAGAAATCCGGGTGCGAGCCCATGGCTTCGAGCTGCTTTTCGATGCCCTGGCGGCGGAAGATCTTCAGCACGTTGGGGCCCATGTGAATCCCGGCGCCCAGGCGCGAAAAGTGTGGCGCCTGTTCGTAGATGTCCACTTCAAAGCCTGCCTGTTGCAGGGAAGCGGCGGCGGCCGCACCACCCAGACCCGCGCCGACAATGGCGACTCGTTGTACTGACCCCATGGGTGTCATCTCCTCGAAGGCCGATCGCAGTAGCGCGGGATCGGAACGCATTTACAGTGTATGCACTATTCTTTTTCGCTGTGAAGAGGCTTGATGAAAATTTTATTGAAGCGCATATTTTCGGTAATCGCCAATAAAAACGGACTAATTGGTCTGGTAATCAGGTTGGCGCGTGCTTTGCAGGCGCCGATGAATACTTTTGGATTTGAACTATAAATAGCGTGTACATTGCAATTTCGCACCATCAAGATGCACCCCGACCCAAGCTGGTGCGAAATCGGCGAATTGCAGAGGAGAAAGGCTAATGGCTGTCAGTGATGGCGAATTGACGCAAATGTTTGAGCACGTGCTTACCTTGTCCAAGGTGGACGCGACCCAGAGCGTCGCTGTGCTCAAGTCCCACTATTCCAACCCGCGCACGGTGCGTGCTGCGATGGAAGCGGCCCAGCGCCTCGGTGCCAAGGTCTATGCCGTGGAGTTGCCAGCCTTCAACGCGCCGGTGGCCATGGGCAACGACATGACCGCCTACTGCGGTGACACTGCCTTGACCGGCAACCTTGCGGCACAACGCGCCCTGGAAGCGGCCGACCTGATCATCGACACCATGATGCTGCTGCACTCCCCGGAGCAGGAGCAGATCCTCAAGACCGGCACGCGCATCCTGCTGGCCGTCGAACCCCCGGAAGTGCTGGCACGCATGCTGCCCACCGAGGCCGACAAGGTGCGCGTGCTGGCGGCGGAAGAGTCCCTGAAGAAGGCGCGCTCGATGACGGTGCGCTCCAAGGCCGGCAGTGATTTCCGCGCGGCGCTGGGCCAATATCCATCCGTGACCGAGTACGGTTTCGCCGATCTGCCGGGGCGCTGGGACCATTGGCCCAGCGGCTTCCTGTTTACCTGGCCCAACGAAGAAACCGCCGAGGGCACCCTGGTGCTGGACGTCGGCGACATCCTCCTGCCGTTCAAGACCTACTGCCGCGAACGCATCACCCTGGAGATCGAGAGGGGCTTCATCACCGGTATCCACGGCGGATTCGAGGCCGAATACCTGCGTGAATACATGAAGTACTTCAACGACCCGGAGGTTTACGGTATCTCCCACATTGGCTGGGGTTTGCAGCCACGGGCGCAGTGGACGGCCATGGGCCTGCACGACAAGAACGACGGCATGTGCATGGACGCCCGGGCTTTCTATGGCAACTTCCTGTTCTCCACCGGCCCCAACACCGAGGTCGGCGGCAAGCGCAAGACGCCGTGCCACATGGACATTCCGCTGCGCAATTGCGACGTCTGGCTGGATGACGAGCTGGTGGTGCAGGCCGGCGATGTGGTTGCGCCAGAAGCCTCCAAGGCGCGCTGAAAAAGCCGCGCTGAAAAACGCCACAGGCTCCGGGCTGCACTGCCTGGGGCCGCTTTGCGTTATCGTAGGCACCTTTCCTGTTGTCGCGGACTTTTTCTGCCCATGAGCTCCACCGATTCCTCTTATGCCTTCACCGAACAGGTGGGCCACTTGCTGCGCAAGGCCTACCAGCGCCACATGGCGATCTTCCAGCAGAACGTCGGTGAGTCCCAGCTCACCGCCGTGCAGTTCATCACCCTGTGTGCGGTGCGGGACCACGGCCCCAGCTCCTTGACCGAGCTGGTGGCGCTCACGGCGGTGGACCAGGCGACCATTCGCGGCATCGTCGAACGCCTCAAGGCCCGTGACCTGGTGGAGCTGGGCCACGACGCCCAGGACCGGCGCAAGGTTATCGTGCACCTGTCCGAGGCTGGCCGCGTGGCCGTGGAGCAGACCGTGCCCTGCGCCCGGCAGATCAGCGAGTTGACCCTGAGCAACCTCAACCCTGGCGAGCGCGTGGCCATGCTGTTTCTGCTGCACAAGATGATCGACGACCCCGAGGACGCGACGCCATAATTTCCAGCGGCAGGGCGCTGATGGCGTCTTGGCATTCTTTTTGCCTTTTGATGTAGTAAGTACTACATGAAAAAGGCCGACAGGCATGAACAAACCTCTTTCGACCCTGGCCCAGACGCGCATTTCCTGCACCGTCAACGGTGAGCCGGCGACCTGTACGGCCATGGCCGACACGCCGTTGCTGCTGGTGTTACGTAACGACTTGCACCTCAATGGCCCCAAGTACGGCTGCGGCCTGGGCGAATGCGGGGCCTGTACGGTGATCGTCGATGGCAAGGCCGCACGCGCCTGCGTGTTGCCCATCGGCGCAATGGCCAACCGGACCATCACCACCCTCGAAGGCTTGGGTGACCGTGAGCACCTGCACCCGGTGCAGCAAGCCTTTGTCGAGGCCCAGGCGGCCCAGTGCGGCTACTGCCTGAACGGCATGATCATGACCACCAAGGCCTTGCTCGACCGCAATCCCGACCCCAGCGAAGAGCAGATCCGCCGCGCCCTGTCGGCCAACCTGTGCCGTTGCGGCACCCACCTGGAAATCCTTGCGGCGGTGCGCCTGGCCGCCCGGCTTTATCGTGAGAGCCTGTCCCATGAATGAAACGCGCAAGCCTGTCCCGACCCAGGCCGAGCTACTGGCCCGCAACGGTGTGTTGTTGGTAGTCAACGAAATCCAGCCACCGCCAGGGTTGGTGCCCAAGGGCAAGACCCCGGTGCTCAAGCCCAAAGAGCAGGGGTTGTTCATTGCCCTGTGTGCAGACGGCGAGTACTACGCCTTCAACGGTCATGTCGACCTGGGCACCGGCATTCAGACGTCGCTTGGGCAGATCGTCGCCGAAGAGTTGGACTTGCGCATGGACCAGCTGCGCATGATCCTCGGTGACACGGCCCGGGCACCGAATCAGGGCGCGACCATTGCCAGCGCCACTTTGCAGATTTCCGCCATACCGCTGCGCAACGCCGCCGCCGAAGCGCGCCGCTGGTTGCAGCAGGCCGCCGCCGGGCGCCTGGGCAGTAGTGACCTGCGCTTCGAAGCCGGGGTGGTGCACAGCGCGGACGGCCAGCAGGTGACCTTCGCCGAGCTGATCGCCGGCCAGCACATCGAGTTGACCATCAGCGGCGAAGCGCCGCTCAAGGCGGCTGTCGACTACAAGCTGGTGGGACGCAGCTCGGCACGGGTCGACATTCCGGCCAAGGCCACTGGCGAGCTGACCTTCGTCCACGACATGCGTGTGCCCGACATGCTCCACGGCCGGGTGATTCGGCCGCCCTATGACGGCTACGACACCGGGGTGTTCGTCGGCACCAGCCTGATCGGCGTCGACGAAAGCTCCATTGCCCACATCCCCGGCGTGGTCGGGGTGGTGGTGATCGGCGACTTTATCGGCGTGGTGGCCGAGCGCGAGGAACAAGCCATCAAGGCTGCCCGCGAACTCAAGGTGCAGTGGAAGCCTTGGCAGCAGCACTTGCCGGACATGGGCGACATCGAACAGGCGATCCGCGCCAACCCGTCCATTGAGCGGGTGGTGCACGATACCGGCGGCGTGGATGCGGCCCTGGCCAGTGTCGATACGCGGTTGACCCGTCGCTACCTGTGGCCTTATCAATTACACGCGTCCATCGGCCCGGCCTGCGCGGTGGCTGACTATGATCCGCAGCACACCCGGATCTGGTCTGGCACCCAGAACCCCCACGCTCTGCGCGCCGACCTGGGCTGGCTGCTGGAATGCGACGAAGCGCGTATCGAGATCATCCGCATGGAGGCGTCCGGGTGCTATGGCCGCAACTGCGCCGACGATGCCTGCGCCGACGCCGTGCTGCTGTCGCGGGCCATCGGCAAACCGGTGCGGGTGCAACTGACCCGCGAGCAGGAGCACGTTTGGGAGCCCAAGGGCACGGCGCAGCTGATGGACGTCGACGGCGGCATCGATGCGGCCGGTGACCTGGCGGTCTACGACTTCCGTACCCATTATCCGTCGAACGGCTCGCCGACCTTGGCGCTGCTGCTGACCGGTCGGGTCGAGCCGGTACCGGTGACCTACGAAATGGGCGACCGCACGGCGGTGCCCCATTACAGCTACCCCGAAGTGCGGGTCAGCATCGAGGACATGGCGCCCATCGTCCGCGCCTCCTGGCTGCGCGGTGTGTCGGCGCTGCCCAATGTGTTTGCCCATGAGTCCTATATTGACGAGCTGGCGTTCACCGCCGGGGTCGACCCGGTGGAGTATCGCCTGCGCTATCTGCCCGACGAGCGCGCTGCCGAACTGGTGCGCGCCACCGCCGAACGCGCCCAATGGCAGCCGCGCACCCAGCCTGGGCAGACGCCCGCCGAAGATGGCGTGCTGCGCGGTCGCGGCTTTGCCTATGCGCGCTATATCCACAGCAAGTTCCCCGGCTTCGGTGCGGCCTGGGCGGCATGGGTTGCCGATGTCGCCATCGACACGGCCACCGGTGAGGTGGCGGTGACTCGGGTGGTGGTGGGCCACGACGCCGGGATGATGATCAACCCGGCAGGGGTGCAGCACCAGATCCATGGCAACGTGGTGCAGTCCACCAGTCGGGTGTTGAAAGAGCAGGTGACCTTCGAAGAGTCGCGCCTCACGGCCAAGGAGTGGGGCGGCTACCCGATCCTGACTTTCCCCGAGGTGCCGGACGTCGACGTGATGATGATGCCGCGCCCCGGCGAACCCCCGCTGGGCGCGGGCGAATCGGCGTCGGTGCCCAGTGCGGCGGCCATTGCCAACGCGGTGTTCGACGCTACCGGGATTCGCTTTCGCGAGCTGCCGATCACGGCCGAGCGAGTCCTGGCGGCGTTGCAGGCCAATGCCCCGCGGGACCCCACCGACCCGGTCGGACTGCCCTACGCCGCGCCGGTCAAGAGCGCCAAGCGCAAATGGTGGCTGGCCGGGCTGTTCGGTGCAGCGCTGGGGTTCGGCCTGAGCGCTTTGCCCTGGCGCCTGGAGATCCCTCGGGTCGCGCCGCCCGGCGCAGGGACCTGGAGCGCGGCCACCCTGGAGCGCGGCCGGCAACTGGCGGCTGCGGGCGACTGCGCGGTTTGCCATACCACGGCCGGGGGCGTGACCAACGCCGGCGGGCTGGCCATGGAGACGCCGTTTGGCACCCTGTACAGCAGTAACATCACCCCGGACGCCCAGACCGGCATCGGCAACTGGTCCTTCGCTGCCTTCGACCGAGCCATGCGCCAAGGCATCAGTCGTGACGGCAAGCACCTGTACCCGGCGTTTCCCTACACGGCGTTCAGCTCGATCAAGGAGGCCGACATGCAGGCGTTGTACGCCTATCTGATGTCGCAACCCGCCGTGCCCAGCACACCGCCGTCCAATGAGATGAAGTTTCCCTACAGCGTGCGGCCGCTCATGGCCGGCTGGAACAGCCTGTTTCTCAAGCAGGGCGAATACCAGGACGACCCGGCCCGCAATGCCCAGTGGAACCGCGGCAATTATCTGGTCAATGGTCTGGGCCACTGCGCCGCTTGCCACTCGCCGCGCAACCTGATGGGCGCCGAGCAGGGCGGCGCGAAGTTTCTCTCCGGGGCCATGGTCGATGGCTGGGATGCACCGGCGCTGACCGGCCTGTCCAAGGCGCCGACGCCGTGGAGTGAAGACCAGCTGTTCAGCTACATGCGCACCGGTTTCTCTGCCGAACATGGCGTCGCGGCCGGGCCCATGGGGCCGGTGGTCAGCGAACTGTCGACGCTGCCCGACGAGGACGTGCGCGCCATTGCCCATTACTTGAGCACCCTGGAAGGCGAGCCCGTCGCCGCCAAGGCGCCACGTCCGGCGGCGGTGGCGCCAAGCGTGGCCAGCCTGGCCAACGGCAAGCGCGTGTTCGAAGGTGCGTGCCAGGGTTGCCACACGGCGGCCGAGGGCGGTCCGGAACTGTTCGGCGTGAGCCCGTCCATGGCGGTCAACACCAACGTGCACAGTGACCGGCCGGACAATCTGATCAAGGTGATCTTGCAGGGCATCAACGACCCGGCCACCAGGGACCTGGGCTACATGCCGGCGTTCAAGGACAGTTTGTCCGATACACAGGTGAGTGATCTGGTGGCGTACCTGCGCTCGAACTTTGCTGCGGACAAGGCGGCCTGGCCGTCGGTGGAGAAGCAGGTGGCGTGGTTGCGGGCCAATCCGGGGGGTCATTGAAGCCCGCAGACGGGGTCAGCGCACCACCAACCCCCGCACCACCTGGTCGCGGGCATAGGCCAGCCAGCCATCGCGGGCGCCCTGGCCGTCGAGGTCGGTGCCCAGGAACGCACACAACGTATGCAGGTTGGAGTTGTAGAAGTAGCACAGCGAGGAGATCAGCAAGTAGGTGTGGGTCACGTCCACGTCCAGGCGAAACAGGCCCTGCGCCTGGCCCGCCTGGAGGATCGGCGCCAAGGTGTTCAGCGCTGCGCCGGAGAGCCCCGAGAGGTGCGGCGATTTGCGCGCGTGCTGGCCTTTGTGCAGGTTTTCGCTGTTGAGGATGCTGATGAACTCGGGGTGGCGACGGTAATAGTCCCAGACGAAACCCACCAGTTGTTCCAGCGCCCCCACCGGGTCGCCGAGGTCGAAGCGCTGGCGGCTCTCGGCTTCGTTGAAGCCGGCGTAGATACCTTCGAGCACGCGCAGGAACAGTTGCTCCTTGCTGCTGAAGTAGTAATAGATCATGCGGTCGTTGGACTTGGCCAGTCGCGAGATCTTTTCGATCCGGCCACCGGCGTAGCCGTCCTGGCTGAACACCTTGGTGGCTGCCTTGAGAATGCGCGCGCGGGTTTCTTCGGCTTGTTGGGTTCGCACGCCTGAGTTGGGAGTGGCCATGGGGATCCTGTGGCAAAAAGTGCCCGGGCATCATACGACAACCTGTCGAGGTGTCGCAGGGCACTTCACGCATGGCAAGTCTCGCTCGGGATCGCTTGTGAGCGCTACTCCTGGCTGGTCAGGTCATACAGGGTATCGGCCACCAGCCAACCGAACCAGATGGCGATGGCCACCACGATCAGCACCAGGGTCAAGCGCGTGAAGGTGCGTTTCAGACGCCAAAGGCGCGCGTCGCTCAAGATCGATTTTTTCACCGCCGGCACTCCTCGAGGGGAGGGCGGCAGCAACACGCGGCCGGGCACAGCCACTGCGCCAGCCCGCAGGCTGGCAATACGCAGGTATACAGGTTCATGCAAAGAGGTCCGCTACTACGGGATCAAGGACGGATATTCTTGCAGTTTTGCCCTTGGAAGGGTACTGGCTTTTGGCTACTTGGTCGTCGCGGTCACCGGGAAATCAAAGCTGGTGAAGCTGCTTTTGACCAACACCGGCAGGAATACTTTCTTGAACGCTTCATGGGCCGGGTCGTAGTGTTGGGCGTCGGTGACAATGGGCGTGCCGATGAAGTAGTTGCGGTCGCCTTCGGAGGCGAAAGTCACGATAAAGGCCTGCTGCAAGCCATGGCTGGCGCCTTCGCCGCTGGTCTGCGGGCCGGTCTCGATGGACTCGATATAAGGCTTGCCGTCGCGCATGGCCTGCTTTTGCAAGGCCAGGAACTGGTCGATGGTTTTTTGCTGCTGGGCCGCGTTGACGCCGTCGCGAAAGCGCATCAAGACCACGTGGTGGACGGTGCCGGGCTTGTAGGTGGGCGCGGTGAAGGCCGCAACGCCGACCTGCTGTTCTTCGCTTTTCAAGTGCTGGGCAACCGGGTCCGCCGTAGCGGCACTGGCCATCAAAGGCATCAGAGGCATGGACAGTAACAAAGTGCAGGCGAGGCGTCGCGAGAAAGGGGTGACTGGCACGGGATATATACCTTGAGGGGCTGGCTGAAGGGCTGGACTCTGGCTCGCCCAGCATGACCCAGCCCTGCGCCGGTACAAAGTGAAGCTTGGTTTAATCAGCGCTACGCATCAACCGGATCAGGGCATCGACCTCGGCGCTGCCGGGCGCTGTCGCCGGCCCCCAGCGCGTCACGGCGATGGCGGCGGCGGCATTGGCCCGGCGGGCGGCCTGCTCGCTGTCGCATCCGGCTGCCAGGTTGGCCAGCAATACCCCGGCGTGGGCGTCGCCTGCGCCGTTGGTGTCTACGGGCGTCACTGGAAAACCAGGCACATGCCGGGTCTCGCCGCGTTCCACCAGCCAGCAGCCGCGCGGCCCGTCACGCACCACGATCAACGCCTGGGGGTTGAGCATCGCTGCCAGTTTGACCAGGCCATCGGCGATATCCGTGCTGCCGGTGAAGCGCAGGGCTTCTTCGTGGTTGCTGGTCCACAGGTTGATCCGTGGCAACACGGCCTGCATCTCGGCGCTGTCCGGCGAACTCACCAGCGGCCCTGGATCGAAGGCGACGGCGGTGGCGGCCGGCAGGCGCGCCAGCCAGGCCAGCAGCGCCGCGACCTTGCCGGGATGCAACAGGCTGTAGCCGCTGACAAACACATAGTCCTCGGTGCTGACGCAAACCCCGTCCAGATCGACGGCCGATATGCCCCCCTCGGCGCCCACATAGGAAATGAACGAACGCTCGGCAGACGGCTCCACCAGCGCCACTGACAAGCCGGTGTCCTGTGTTTCGCACAGGGTCGTGGCCATGTCGATGCCTTCGCCCTGCATCGCGGCGCGAGCCAGGTCGCCGAACTGGCCACGGCCATGGCGACCCAGATACACCGTGGACAGGCCATTGCGTTTGGCGGCAGCCATGACGTTGAAGCCGCCGCCGGTTTCAAACCGGGCCATGCTTGCCAGCACATCGCCGCCGGAACGGGGCAGGGCATCCAGCGCCATGACCAGGTCGACCACCACCTGGCCGGTGTAGAGCAGTCTAGCGGGCATGGGCGGCCTCACGGGGGCTGGCGCGGCGGTCACGGGCGCCGCCGAGCAGCGCATACAAGCCGCCGGCAACGATGAAGGTCACGATCCAGCCCAGGCCGTTATGGCCAAACCAGGAGTCGGAGAGAAAGCCTTTGAACAGCACATGTTCAGGGGTGGTCGACACGGTAGTGAAACTGAAACCCAGCACAATCGCCAGCGCCCAGGCACCCAGCGCTCGCCACTCGATGCCGCCCACGTACCAATAAGCGCTGCGCGGTGACAGGTCCATCAGGTCCTTGGGCGAATAAAAGTGTCGGTGCAGCATGTCGACGATGAAGATGCCCACCCAGGCGGTGATGGGCACGGCCAGCAGTGAAATGAAGGTGATGAAGGGGCCGTAGAAGCTGTCGGCGATCAGCATGAAGTAGATCGACCCGGCGAAGATCGCCACGATGTCGACGATCACTGCATGCACGCGCTTGATCTTCAAGCCCAGGGTCAGGGTGGTCAGGCCGGCCGAGTATACCGAGAGGTTGTTGGACAGCAGCAGGCCGCCGAAGGCGGTGATCAGGTAGGGCACCGCCATCCAGGTGGGCAGCATTTCGCGAATGGCCACGATGGGGTCGGTGGCCGAAGCCAGATGGTCATTGCCCACCGACAACAGGCCGCCCAGCACGATCAGCAACACCAGCGGGATACCAGCCCCGAAGGCCGCCGAGGCCACCAGACGGGTCGCCTTGACGCCGGCGTGCTGGTAGCGGGACATGTCTGCCCCGGCGTTGGCCCAGCCGATGCCGGTGCCGGCGGCCATGGTGCCGACGCCGATGATCATCGCGCTCATGGGCGCCGGGGTGGCGTTCCAGACGGCTGTCCAGTCGATATGAGCAATCAGGAAGCCGCCGACGATCACGTTCAGCGCGCCGAAGACGTAGGTCGACCACTTCTGGATGACCAGCAGGGTCGCATGGCCCAGGCCAGAAACGCACAGGGTCAATAGCACGAAAATAGCGATGAATACCAAGGTCAGGGCCGGTGCGCTTTTGGCTTCCACCGGCGTGCCGAACAAGATCGCGCACAGCGACAGCAGCACGAAGGCGGCGGTGGTGGTGTTGACCGTTTCCCAGCCCAGCCGTGACATCAACGACACCAGCGTCGGGCCGATATTGCCGCGCACACCGAAGATCGCGCGCGAAAGCGTGAGGCTCGGTGCATGGCCGCGCCGCCCGGCAATGGAGATGACCCCCACCACCGCGAAGGAGCCGGCAGCGCCGAGGATGGCAACGATGACTGCCTGCCAGATAGACAGCCCGCGGAAGGCCACCAGGGTGGCACCCAACGGCAGGCCGAGGATGCTGATGTTGGCGGCGAACCAGACCCAGAACAGCTGCAACGGATGCCCGTTGCATTCGCTTTCCGGGACCGGCTCGATGCCCCGGGTTTCCAGCTGGCCGGCGCCTTGCGGGTTACCCGATGAAGTATTGGATGAGGCCATGAACGTTGCTCCTGATGCCGTTTATTCTGATTTTGGGCAGTGCGGACTTGCCAACGAAATCCATGTCAGTAGGGCCTTTCCAGCCATGGAAAGGCCCTGTCGCCACTCCCGGGAGGGCAACGGTTGTCTTGTTCTGATGGGCGGCCGGGCAGGTTGTCAGCCAGCACGCAATAGCAGCAGCTGCTCGACCAGGGGGCGCAAGTCGATGCGGTTGACCCGGTCAAGTTGTTCGACCTGCGCCTCGGGCCAGACGTGCAGGCCGCCGCAGGCCCCGAGCATGGCGCCCAGAATGGCGGCAATGGTGTCGGTGTCACCGCCCAGGCTGGCGGCCATGCACACCGCGTCGTAACTGCTGGACGCCGCCGTGGCCACGTGGTGGGCCAAGGTAAAGGCGGCCACCACCGATTCCTGGGACGCCACCGAGGTGCCGATCACGTCGCAGATGCGTTCCACCAGTTGTGCATCGCTGCAATCGCTGCACAGCGCCTTGGCCCATTGAATGCGCGGGCCGATGCGGCCCCCGGCAATCCAGTGACCGTGTCGTTCCGCCACCACGGCCAGGCGCGCGCCCGTCTCCAGGGCCTCGGCGAGGCTGGCGCCATTGATACCCGCCGAGACCACCGCGGCCACCGCAGCGGCGCTGGAAATACCGAGATGGGTGTTGTGAGTCACCTGGCAGGCCTGCACCACCTGCTCCAGGAAGCGTTGCTCGTTGCGCACATCGGCGGCGATCCCTACCGGGGTGATGCGCATGGCCGCGCCGTTGGTGGTGCCGAAACGACCGGCCTCTTCGGGGCTGTGGCCGGCGAGGATCATCGTGATGGCGCGCTTGGTGGAAGGGCCCAGCAGGTCCTGGGAGCCCTTGGCCTGCATCGACGCTTCCCATTCGATCAGGCTGTGCGCCAGCTCCGAGGGTTTGATGTGTCCATGGCCGGCTACCAGCAGTTCGGCTACCAGAATGGCTTGTTCGGTGTCGTCGGTGATGGAACCGGCCGGCATGTTCGGTGCGATGGGCTGGTCAGGTCCGGCATCGACGAAGCCGCTGATGCGGCCGAAGCGCTGGCGAATCTGCTCGCCGCTCAGCGATTGCGTCGGCATGCCCAGGGCGTCGCCCAAGGCCAGGCCGTAGAAGGCGCCCAGGGCTCGATCTTGATCAGAAACGGTCATGTAGAAGATCCAAAGGCAAGGTGCAGACGAAAATGCACGGGGTCCAGCAAACTTTCCACGTGCTCCATGAAGCGTTCGCGGCGGTCGAAGGTGGTCCGTACCGCCTTGAGAAACACGCTGCCCACCGGGTGGGACATCAGCTCGGCGTCTTCGGCGCTCAGCGGCTCGGCGCCGATCCACTGGTCGCCCTTGTCGCCGACGAAGCCGTGGGCCGCGAGGGTCACGGTCAGCGAGTCGTCGATGAGGCCGTCTTGCGGCAGCCGTTCCAGGCCATCCACTGTCGGAATCAGCGCCCGTTCCAACGACACCACGCGACCGTCGGCAGCGACGCGACGGCGGTCCAGGGCGATGAAGTCGGCAGTGCCCAAGCGCGGGGCCAGGTCGGCGCGCTCCACCGGCGCCAGGCGCAGGATCTGCGTGTGCACGCTGGCCCCGGTGTCGGCCAGGGCCTGGGCCCAACCGGCACGCTGGTCCAGGGAGATGCCGTCGTAGGTGACGATGGATCCCACGCCCGTCTGCGTCGCAATGAAATTGCGCCGTTTGAGTTCCAGCAGCGCTTCACGCAAGGTGCCGCGGCTGACGTTGAACTCCTGAGCGAGGATATTTTCCCCTGGCAACAGCTCTCCGGTGTTCATCTGGCCCGTCTTGATGCGGCGGACGAGCTCATTGATCACTTGGGTTTTCTTGTCGAATCGAACCTGTCTAGTCATGTACAATTTATAGGCTTGGCAAGGGTGGACTGGCAAGTGTTTTTTACGGGTGTATACGCCCTCTGATCTGCAGGACCGAGCTTGCTTGGTCCTGCAGGGTGTGAATACCCTGGAAATTAAACGCACATTCAATTAATTTACCCGCACCCACCGCCCTGGCCATCAAGGTATACCGACAGTGACGCAAACAGTGACCGGACGCCGTGGCAGCACGGCGCCTGACGTAGACAAACCCACGGCCAAGCGCAAAGGCCCCGGCCGCCCGGAGGGGGCCAGCAACGTGCGCGACGACATCCTCGACGGTGCCGAAGAGATGTTCGCCAACCTGGGCTATGCCGGCACCACCCTGCGTGAGGTGTCGCAGCAGGCCAGGGTCACCCAGGCGTTGATCAGCTATTACTTCGGCTCCAAGTATGGTTTGTTCGAAGAGGTGTTTCTGCGTCGAGGCAGCGCGATTTCCGACGAGCGCCTGAAGAACCTGCAAACTTTGCAAGATGCCGGCACTCCCAGCGTGCAGCAGATCGTCGAAGCCTTTCTGTTGCCCACTGTGGTGCTGCGCGCCACCGTGCAGGGCCGACACTTCCTGCGTTTGCAGGCGCGCCTGCACACCGAGCCGCCGAACATTTCCTATGTGCTGCGAGACAAGGCTTACGGCACTTCCACCCAGCGCTACGTGGATGCCCTCAAAGCCGCCGTGCCGGGCCTGAGCGACCTGGATGCCAACTGGCGCATCACCTTGATGGTGGGGACCTACCTCTACGCGTTTTCCGACACCCACCGCATGGAAGAGCGCATGCCTGCCGGGCAATACGACCCCGGTGACTGGCAATCGCTGATCGACCAGGTCACCCGTTTCGTCGTCGGTGGCCTGTCCGCCTAGAGCCGCACTTGCGAGCACCAGTTTGGCCAGGCTTTCACCAAACTGGTGCGCCGCCGACGCCCGTGACAGTAGGCCGGCACGGCCAACCCATTGATAATCAGCGCTCTCTACTGCCACGGCAAATGTGGCATACCTCCTGCTTTGCAATAATTAAAAGGTTGATTAATTAATTGTGGTTCCCGAGGGAGCCGAGGAGTGGAGATGAACCTGATCGCTGTGTCTTCTCATCAACCCGTCACCGCCGAGGACGGCTGCCAGGACCCTGTCCTGCTCAACGACTGGCATGTCGTGGGCTACAGCACCGACTTCGTCGCCGGCACCGTCTACCCGGTGCGACTGCTGGAGCGCGAACTGATCGTCTGGCGCAGCGCCGATGGACAAGTGCATGTCTGGGAAGACCTGTGCATCCATCGCGGCGCACGTCTGTCCAAGGGCTGGATCAGCAATGACGCGGTGGTGTGTCCCTATCATGGCTGGAACTACGACAGCAGTGGCGCCTGCACCCTGATGCCGGCCGCCCCCGATGAACCGCCGATGAAAAAAGCCAAGGCCTTTCCCTACGGGGCGGTTGAGCGCTATGGATTCGTCTGGACATGCCTGGGGCAACCGGAAACCGACATCCCGGTGTTCCCGGAGTGGGTAGACGAGGCCTTCATGAAGGTCCACAGCGGCCCCTATGTCTATGCCGCCAACGGCTTTCGGGCGGTGGAAAACTTCATCGATGCCTCGCACTTTCCCTTCGTCCACGCCGGCCTCAATGGCGTAATGGACAAGCCCGACCGGTTGGAGCCCTACACGGTGGAGGAGGTGGACACCGGGCTGCGCTCCTCGGAAGTGCGGGTCTTCCAGCCTTGGGGCGATGCGCGCGGCATGCCGCTGGTGGCGTTTTACACCTACCACACGTTCCGGCCGCTGGTGGGCTACTTCTCCAAGCGCACTCAGGACGCCGACGCCCAAGGCCAGGTGGTCAACGACCACTCCGACACCTTCACCACTTTGTTTACCGTGCAGCCGGTGGACGCGGTGAACTGCATCGTGCGCATCTGCGCGGCGATGAACGTCAGCCCGCGGCCGGATCCTGCGCTGGTGAGCTCGCGCGCCGACGTGGTGTACGGCCAGGACCGCGGCATCGTCGAGAGCCAGCGGCCGCAGCGTATTCCTGCCGACCTGCGTTATGAGTTGCATCACCGTACCGACCTGATGGGCCAGCGCTATCGCAGCTGGCTGCGCAACAAGGGCATCCGCTATGGGGTTATCTAGGATGGACAGCACATTGCGAGTCGGCATCATCGGTGCAGGCATCGGCGGCGTGACCTTGGCCCGGGCCCTCGCACAACAGGGCATCGAGGCCCATGTGTTCGAGCGAGCCGCCGCGTTCGGCGAGGTGGGGGCCGGGGTGCAGATGACCCCCAACGCGGTCAAGGTCCTTGGCGCCCTCGGCCTTGACGAACAACTGGACAAGATCGGCTTTCTGCCCAACGCCATGGTCGGGCGCAACTGGAAGACTGCCCGGGAGTTGTTCCGCACACCGCTCAAGGCTTCCTGCCCCGAGCTGTACGGCGCCGACTTCCATCACGTGCACCGGGCCGACCTCCACGCCGTACTGGCCAGTGATATCCAGCCCGGCCAGGTCACCTTTGGCGCCCAGTGTGTGGGGCTGCGCCAACAGGCAAACAGTGCCGTGGCGCTGTTTGCCGATGGCTCAGAGTTCGAGGCTGACCTTATTGTGGGCGCCGACGGCGTACGTTCGGTGATCCGCGAACAGCTTTGGGGCGAGGAGGCCGCTCACTACACCGGGCACATGTGCTGGCGCGCGCTGGTGAAAGTCGATCAGCACCCGCTGCCGTTTGTCAGCCCCGATTCGAATTTCTGGATGGGCCCCAAGGGCCACGTGGTGACTTACTACGTGAAGGGCGGCGCCATGGTCAACATCGTCGCCGTCAACGAAAGCCCCGCCTGGGTCGAAGAGTCGTGGAATGCCAAGAGCACGCAGCAGGCGCTGCTCGACGGCTTCAAGGGCTGGCACCCGGACCTGATCGAATTGTTCCGACGTGCCGACCCTGACGCCATCTACAAATGGGGTCTGTTCGACCGCGACCCGATGAAGGCCTGGTCCAAGGGCAACGCCACCTTGCTCGGCGATGCGGGTCACCCCATGTTGCCGTTCCTCTCCCAAGGCGCAGCCATGGCCATCGAGGACGGCTACGTGCTGGCGCGCTCGCTGGCCTTTCATGGCAAGCATCAACTGGCGCTTGCCCTGCAGGCCTACGAGCTGGAGCGCGTGCAGCGCACCAGCCGGGTTCAGCTCGAAGCCCGCGAGCGCGGCCGCACCTACCACCTGCCGTCAGCCTGGTCACAGCTCAAGCGCGACATGACTTACCGCTGGCGGCAGTGGCTCAATCCCAACGCGGTGGGGATTCAAGCCAACTGGGTCTATGAGTACGACGCGCGAAAGTGCGGGCAGCGCTTCCCCCTGGCGCAGCAGATGTCGGCCTGAGTCACCCGTTTCATCAAAGACGGCCCTGAGTGGCACACGAGTTGCTCACTCATGAAGTGTTCACTTCATGAGTGGCCATCCGAGCCACGAACGCCCTGAAGCTGTGCAAGCCCTTGAATTGATCAGCTAGGAGAACCCCATGGATAAGCGTGTACGTTTCCCCGCGTCGAGCCTGTTGGCTGGCGCGGTTGCCTTGCTGGTCACTGGTGCCGCGTGGTCGGCCGACACGATCAAGATTGGCGATATCAATAGCTACAAATCCCAGCCGGTGTTCACCGACGGCTACAAGAAGGGCATGGAACTGGCGGTCGAGCAGATCAACGCCGCAGGCGGTGTCGACGGCAAGAAACTGGAGCTGATCACCCGCGACGACAACGCCAACCCCGGGGATGCGATTCGTCAGGCCGAAGACCTGATCAACAGCGAACACGTCGACGTGTTGATGGGCGCGTTCTATGCGCAGATCGGCACCGCGCTGTCGGATTACGCCAAGCAGAAAAAACGCTTTGTGCTGATCACCGAAGCCCTCAGCGACAACATTGTCTGGAGCGCCGGCAACCGCTACACCTACCGCCTGGATGCCTCCACTTACATGCTGACCTCGGCCCTGGTGGACGAAGCGGTGCGCCTGCACAAGAAGCGCTGGGCACTGGTCTACCCCAACTACGAGTTCGGTACCGCCGCCGCCAGCGCCTTCAAGTCGCTGCTCAAGGCGCGCCAGCCGGACGTGGAGTTCGTCACCGAGCAGGCGCCGCCGTTCGGCAAGGTCGATGCCGGCAGCGTTGTCCAGGCGCTGGTCGATGCCAAACCTGACGCGGTGTTCAACGCCTTGTTCGGCGCCGATCTGGCCAAATTCATTCGCGAGGGGACCACCCGCAGCTTTTTCGGCGATCAGTTGCCAGTGCTCAGCATCATCACCGGCCAGCCTGAATACCTGGAACCGCTCAAGGATGAGGTGCCGCCGAACTGGACCGTCACTGGCTACCCTTGGTACAGCATCGACACCCCGGCCCACAAAGCCTTCGTCGCTGCCTACCAGGCCAAGTACGGCAAGGAGAACCTGCGCTTTGGTTCGGACATCGGCTATTCGGCGATCCAGTCCATCGCGGCAGGGATCAAGGCGTCCGGGGGCAAGACCGACTCCGAAGCCATGGTCGATGCCTTCGCCGGCCTCAAGGTCACCACCCCCGACGGCCCGATGGAATTTCGCAAGATCGACCACCAAGCCACCTGGGGCCTGTATGTGGGCAAGCTGGCGGTCAAGGACGGTGGCGGGGTGATGGAGGACTACACCTTCAAGCCCGGCAACACGCTGCTGCCTTCGGATGATGAAGTGCGCAAGCTGCGGCCTGCTGAATAACGGTTTTTCGGCCGACCGGCCCGCTTGGTTGGCAAGCGGACCGGCCGGTGGTAGCTCTGCTGCATTGAGGATGTCATGGATTTTTCAGCTTTCTGTGCCCAGTTGCTCAATGGTCTGGCCGAAGCGTCGTCACTGTTTCTGGTGGCGTCCGGCCTGTCGTTGATCTTTGGCGTTACCCGCATCGTCAACTTCGCCCATGGTTCGTTCTACATGCTGGGGCTGTACATCGCCTATTCGCTGGTAGAGCACTTGATGGGGGCGATGGGCGCCAGCGGTTTCTGGCTGGGGCTGGCGTTGGCAGCGATCACCGTGGGCCTGTTCGGCGCGCTGGTCGAAATCATCTTGCTGCGGCGGATCTACAAGGCGCCGGAGCTGTTTCAGTTGCTGGCGACCTTTGCCTTGGTGCTGGTGATCAACGATGCGGTGTCCTGGTATTGGGGCGCCGAGGAATTGCTCGGGCGTCGTGCGCCGGGGTTGACCGGGGCGGTGAAGATCTTCGGTCGGCAATTTCCCACGTATAACTTCTTCCTGATTGCCATCGGCCCGATCGTCTTGGGCCTGGTGTGGCTGCTGCTGGTGCGCACCCGCTGGGGCGTGTTGGTGCGTGCGGCGACCCAGGACCGGGAAATGCTCGGGGCCTTGGGGGTCAACCAGGCCTGGCTGTTCACCAGTGTGTTTGCCTTGGGCGCCATGCTCGCCGGCCTCGGCGGGGCAGTTCAGTTGCCCCGCGAGCCGGCCAGCCTGGCGCTGGACCTGCGCACCATTGGCGAGGCTTTCGTCATCGTCGTAGTGGGCGGCATGGGTTCTTTGCCGGGCGCCTACGTGGCGGCGCTATTGATTGCCGAGATCAAGGCGTTGTGCATCGGCCTGAGTTCGGCGACCTTGTTCGGCATCACGGTGTCGTTCTCCAAGCTGACGCTGGTGATCGAGTTCCTGGTCATGGCGGTGGTGTTGGTGGTGCGGCCGTGGGGGCTGATGGGTCGACCGCAAGCCACCAGCCGCAATTCGGCGCCGGTGGAAGCGCCGTTGCGTCCCGGCTCTACACTGTTCAAAGGGCTGATCGCGGTGCTGTTGCTAATGCTGGCGGTGTTGCCGCTGTTGTCCACCTGGTTGCCCTACGCCAGCGTGCTCGCCCAAGACGTGTTGATCACGGTGCTGTTCGCAGTCAGCCTGCATTTCATCATGGGGCCTGGCGGCATGCACTCGTTTGGCCATGCGGCCTATTTCGGCCTGGGGGCTTATGGCGCGGCCGTGTTGTTCAAGGTGCTGACGATGCCGATGCCGCTGGCGTTCGCCTTGGCGCCGCTGGTGGCGGGGTTGGGCGCCTTGGTGTTCGGCTGGTTCTGCGTGCGGCTGTCGGGGGTCTACCTGGCCATGTTGACCCTGGCGTTTTCGCAGATCGTCTGGTCGGTGGTGTTTCAATGGGAGGACGTCACCGGTGGCTCCAACGGCATCATCGGCATCTGGCCGCCCGGCTGGCTGGACGGCAAAAGCTATTACTACCTGACCCTGGTGCTGGTGGCGGCCAGCGTGCTCCTGGTGCGGCGCATCCTGTTTGCGCCCTTCGGCTACAGCTTGCGCGCGGCCAGGGATTCGGCCTTGCGCGCCGACGCCATCGGCATCGACGTCAAGCGCGTGCAATGGCTGGCGTTTGTGGTTGCCGGGCTGTTCGCCGGGCTGGCCGGGACGCTGTACATCTTCTCCAAGGGCAGCATCTCGCCGGACGCGATGGCGGTGGGCAAGTCGGTCGACGGTCTGGTCATGGTGCTGCTGGGCGGCATCCAGAACCTGCTGGGTCCGGTGGTCGGCGCCAGTGTGTTCAGCGTGCTGCAGGATTACATCATGCGCGCCACCGATTACTGGCGCGCGGTGTTCGGTGGCGTGATTCTGCTGCTGGTGCTGGTGTTTCCGCAGGGCATCGCCGGGTTCTTCCAGCAGGTGGGCCAGTGGTGGCGCACGTCTCGTTCCGGCGCGCCGCTCAAGGCGCCACGCATTCTGGAGAAGCAGGCATGACACTGTTGCAAGTACGTGATCTGTACAAGTCATTCGGCGGCGTGCGCGCTGTGGACGGCATCAACTTCGACCTGCATGAAGGCGAACTGCTTGCCCTCATCGGTCCCAACGGCGCGGGCAAATCCACCACCTTCAACATGGTCGGCGGCCAACTGAAGGCCTCTGGCGGCTCGATCCGGTTGTTGGGCCATGAATTGGTGGGGCGCAAGCCTCGGGATATCTGCCGAATGCAGGTGGGGCGCACCTTCCAGATTGCCGAAACCTTCGCTTCGCTGAGCGTGGTGGAGAACGTGCAGATGGCGTTGCTCTCCCATTACAACAAGGCCTTCTCGCTGTTTCGCTCGGCGCGCCGCGCGTACCGGGACGAGGCGCTGGCGCTGCTGGCGCAGGTGGGCATGGAGGCTCACGCCGAGCGGCCGTGCAGCGAACTGGCCTATGGCGATGTCAAGCGCGTGGAACTGGCCATGGCCCTGGCGAACGACCCCAAGCTGCTGTTGATGGACGAACCCACCGCCGGCATGGGCCCCGAGGAACGCAATGACTTGATGGCCTTGACCAAGCGCCTGGTGGTGGAGCGCAAGATGGCGGTGTTGTTCACCGAGCACAGCATGGACGTGGTCTTCGCCTACGCCGACCGCATGATCGTGCTGGCCCGCGGTCGCTTGATCGCCGAGGGCGACGGGCCCTATATCCGCAATCATCCCCAGGTGCAGGAAGTGTATTTCGGCTCTGGCAAGACCTTTGAAAACGAGATGCCACAGGCGCGGGTGACGCTATGAACGCAGTGATGAGCAACCCGTCGGCGAGCAGCGAATCGTTGTTGGACGTGGCCGGTCTCAGTGCCTGGTACGGCGCGGCGCAGGTCTTGTATGACGTCAACCTCAACGTGCGCCGTGGTGAAGTCGTGGCCTTGATGGGCCGCAACGGCGCGGGCAAGTCCACCACCCTCAAGGCCTTGATGGGCATGCTTGCCCGGCGGCGCGGCGACGTGCAGTTCATGGGGCGCGAGGTCAGCACCCTGGCGCCGTACCAGTTGGCACGGCTGGGCCTGGGTTTTGTCCCGGAAGACCGACGGGTGTTCACTCACCTGACAGTGACGGAGAACCTGGAGGTCGGTCGTCAGCCCGACCGCCGTTGGCCCGATGGCAGCGAAGCGCTGAACTGGACGCCGGCGCAGCTGTTTGAATTCTTCCCCAACCTTGGGGCAATGCAGAACCGCCCGGGTGGACAGATGAGCGGCGGCGAGCAGCAGATGCTGACCGTGGCCCGCACGCTGATGGGCAACCCGTTTCTGATCCTGCTGGACGAACCGTCCGAAGGGGTGGCGCCGGTGATCGTCGAGCAGATGGCCCACATGATCCTCGCGCTCAAGGCCAAAGGGGCAAGTATTCTGCTGTCAGAGCAGAACTTGCACTTTGCCGGGCTGGTCTCGGACCGGGCCTATGTGCTGGAAAAGGGCTTGATTCGCTATGAAGGAAGCATGGCCCAGTTGGCGGCGAACGAGGCGGTGCGGTCGGCTTATTTGACGATGTGACCGCCCTCCCCAGGAACGTGCGAAGCCCGCGATCAGGCCTTGCGCGACTTGATCAGTGCGCCCTGTCCATTTCTGGCAGCGGCGCGGCGACGGGGTCGGTCACCGCCCCCTTGCGCCGCACCACGGTCACGAAAATCACCATGGCCAACGCTAGGCAAAACGCCATCTGCCCGCTCATGACCACGGCCGGTGCCTGGAACTTCTCCAGCAGCGCACCTTCGACGTAGCTGGCGATGGCGCCCATGCCGGTGGTCATGGCATTCATCAGCGCCGAGGCGGTGCCGGCGAAGGCGCCGGCTCGCTCCATGGCGCCTTGCTGGGCACAAGGCGTGAGCAGGCCCAGGCACAGGGTGTTGACGCACAGCAGGGCGGTCAGGGTGATTTCGTCCAGATGGTGCGTCGCCGCCAGGGTCAGGGTGGCCAATGACGACACCAGCGACACTGCCAGCGCCACGGCCACGATCGCCTTGCCGGACAGGTCATGGCGCGCCAGTTGACCGCTGAGGAACGAACCCAGCATCAGGCACAGGGCGGTGATGGCAAACACCGCGCCATAGGCCACGGTGGAGATGTGCAGCACGTTGATGAACACATAGAGCGAGCCGGTGACGTAGGAAAAATGGCTGGCAAAGGTCAGCGCCATGACCAGGGTGTATGACAGGCTCAAACGATCGGACAGAAAGGCGGCGTAGTCCTTGAGCACCGAGCGGCGTGGCGCACGGGGTTCGCTGAGGCCGGCTGTGGCGGCCTCGAGGCGGGTGCGCGAGGACTCCGGCAGGGCGAAGGCCACCATCCACAGCATCAGCACGCCGCCCACTGTCATGAAACCGTAGATCCAGCGCCAGCTGCCCAGCAGCAGCAACAGGTTACCAATGGATGGCGCGGTGGTCGGCCCAATGATGCGTACCACCGCGGCGTAAGAGAGCAGGCGGCGAGCATCCGACCCCTCGTGGTAGTCACGGATCACAGTGATCGCCAACACCGCTGCAATGCCGGCCCCGGTGCCCTGCAGCAGGCGCCAGAGCAGCAACATGTTGAAGGCCGTCGCGCAAGTGGCCAACAGGCTGGCCACCGCATACACGGCGCAAGCGCTCAGCAGAACCGGCCGTCGGCCGATGCGGTCCGAGAGGGGGCCGCAGATCAGCGGCGAAATGGAAAACCCGAGGAAGAAGAAACTCAGGGTCTGCGCCACTTGCTCCATGCTGACCCCCATCGATTCGGCCACCTCGGCAAAACCGGGCAAACCCAAGTCGATGGACATCGAAGGAAAAGCGGTCAACACGCCGCAGATGATCACCAGTTTCAGAAACGATGGACTAACCGACGAGGCCTTCAATTGAGCATCCTGTGAGTGTTCATCCGCGTGTTGGATGAACGAGGGGCACGCAAGGCCAATAGTAGACTGTTAGGTCACTATCTATAAAGGCTCGTCAGAAAATTCAGGCGTGTGCGAGTGAATGCGCCGGGTGTCTCGAAGTCCGGCACGCTGCCGCCGGCGCGCCACCCGCAAAACCCCCCACAACATGGCCGCTGCCACCAACAGCCAGGCGCCGACCAACATCAGGATGGTCAGGGTCAGCTCCATAGTGCCTCCCGGGAAATGGATTCTTCTGTGTCAATGACAGTTTAGCCCTTGGCATGTTTCAGGCTATTGACCAAAGGTAGCGCCGCTGCGCCTTTGCGTTATGATCGAGCTTCCGGTCGTCGTAGCTTGAGAGTGAAATGTCGCCACTGTCATCAGCGCTGTTAAAGAATTTGATCGTCGCCTGTCTGGGTTTCAGTCTGTTGGCCGGTTGCGCCAGCCATAGCAGTGGACCGCCGCTGCCGGGCCTGCCGGATCGGGTCGAGCTGACCAGCGTACCGTTCTTTCGCGGGACCGAGTTTCAAGGCAGCTCCATGGCCCTGGCCAGCTTGCTGAGGGCGCAAGGGGTACGCATCAGTCCGGGGTTGCTGGAACCGACGATGCACTTGCCCAAAGACATCGACGGCTTGCCGATCAACGTGCCGAATGCCGCGCGGGAATTCGGCCTGGTGGTGTACCCGCTGGAGCCGACCCTCAATTCGCTGTTGACCCAAGTGGCCGCCGGCAACCCGGTATTGTTGCGCTATGAGGCGGGTCATTTCTGGGGTTCGCCACGTTACGCGCTGCTGGTCGGCTACGACCGCTACAAGCAGCAGGTGCTGCTGCGTTCGGGTGAGGAACGGCGCCAGATGTTGGGCTTCAGCACGTTTGCGTCAGCCTGGAAGAGCGCTGGCAGCTGGGCAGTGCTGGTGCAACAGCCCAACCAGCTGCCGGCCCAGGTCGATCACCAGCGCTGGCTGCAATCGGCCAACGCGCTGGCCCAGGCTGGGCAAGAAGACGCCGCTGCCGTGGCGGTCAAGACCTTGGCTCAAAAGCCGTAGCGATCGCGCAGGCTGTAGTACCAGGCGCCGAGTGCAGTCAGTGGCGTACGCAGCAGCTGGCCTCCCGGGAACGGGTAGTGGGGCAGGCCGGCGAAGGCATCAAAGCGTTCGGCCTGGCCGCGCAGGGCCTCGGCCAGCACCTTGCCCGCCAGATGGGTGTAGGTCACGCCATGGCCGCTGCAGCCTTGGGAGTAATAGATGTTGTCGCCCAGACGGCCGACTTGAGGCAGCCGTGACAAGGTCAGCAAAAAGTTGCCGGTCCAGGCGTAGTCGATCTTGACGTTCTTCAATTGCGGGAACGCCTTGAGCATCTTCGGACGAATGATCGCTTCGATGTTACGCGGGTCGCGAGCCCCATACACCACTCCGCCGCCGAAGATCAGGCGCTTGTCCGCGCTGAAGCGATAGTAGTCGAGCAGGTAGTTGCAGTCTTCGACGCAGTAGTCCTGGGGCAACAGCTGGCGTGCCAGCGCCTCGTCCAGCGGTTCGGTGGCGATCACCTGGGTGCCGCAGGGCATCGATTTGGCCGCCAGTTCCGGCACCAGGTTGCCGAGGTAAGCGTTGCCGGCGACGATCACGAACTTTGCCCGCACCTTGCCCTGGGCGGTGTGCACCACAGGGTTGGGACCGCGCTCGATGCGCAGCGCGGCAGACTGTTCGAAGATCTTGCCACCCTGGGATTCCACGGCGGCGGCTTCGCCCAGGGCAAGATTGAGGGGGTGAATGTGGCCGCCGCTCATGTCGAGCAGGCCGCCGATGTAGCTGTCGCACTCCACCACTTCGCGGATGCGGCGCTGGTCGAGCAATTCCAGCTGGCTGTGACCGTAGCGTTCCCACAGGCGCTGCTGCCCTTCAAGATGACCCATCTGTTTGGGGGTGAGGGCGGCGAATACGCCGCCGTCCTTCAGGTCGCACTGGATCTGATATTTTGCCACCCGTTCACGGATGATCCGCGCGCCTTCGAAGGCCATGGCGCCCATCAGCCGCGCAGGCTCCGGGCCGACGGTACGCTCTATGACGTCGATGTCGCGGCTGTAGCTGTTGACGATCTGACCGCCATTGCGCCCGGAAGCCCCAAAGCCGACGCGGGCGGCTTCCAGCACCGTGACCGAAAAGCCGTGTTCCAGCAGAAACAGCGCACTGGACAGCCCGGTATAACCGGCGCCGATGACGCACACATCTGTCTGCAGCTCTTCCTGCAGGGCAGGGCGTGAGGGGGCGGCATTGGCTGAGGCGGCGTAGTACGACTGGGGGTAGGCTGTGTTCGCCATGGCGGCTGTCTCTGTTTAATATTCTTTACGAGTGGGCAGATCCTACCTGAGAAAAAAAATGGCTGCCAGCTTTGCGGCAGGGCGTGCGTCGCAAGCCAGATAAAAAAATTCAGCTATTCAGGGGCTTAGCGATAAAAAAGCGGTTGACAGAGGCTCAGGATTACGTAAAATGCCGCCTCACAGCAGGCACGTAGCTCAGTTGGTTAGAGCACCACCTTGACATGGTGGGGGTCGTTGGTTCGAGTCCAATCGCGCCTACCAAACAAAATCCGCTCTGCTGGGCGGTGAATAAAAGGGTGACCCCAAGGGGTCACCCTTTTTTTGTTCGAAATTTGCTAGCCTCCATTAACAAATAACTTCTTCAAGTCCCGATGTGTCCTTGCCGACATACTGCTACGGGCTGCCGCACGATATAGTTGTCCGCTCAGTCTTTGACTGACGCAAGATACTGTCGCGCTTGATAAACGGAGTACTGATGCTTCCTACCAGCTATAGCAGCACACTGGTCGCTTTCTCTTTGATCGTGGCCATTCTGGCGTCCTACACGGCGCTGAATATGGCCGGGCGGGTGTCCAGTGCTCGAGGCAAGGCTTCGGCGCTCTGGCTGTTGGGCGGCTCCTTTGCCATGGGTTTTGGCATCTGGTCGATGCACTTTGTCGGGATGCTGGCGTTCAGCCTGCCCATTTCCATCAGCTATGACCTCGACCTGACCGCGTTGTCTCTGCTCATTGCCATTGCCTCTTCGGCCTTTGCGCTGTGGCTGGTGTGCCAGAAAGAGCTGCCGGTCATGCGCTTGATGCTCGGCGCCGTGCTGATGGGCATGGGCATCGCCGCCATGCACTACACCGGCATGCACGCCATGTTGATGGAGCCAGGCATCGTCTACAATCCGGTGTTGTTCGCCGTGTCGGTGCTGATCGCTATTGTGGCCTCAGGGGCGGCGTTGTGGATTGCCTTTCGCCTGCGCCGCGAAGGGGGCCGTGTGGTCTACGCGCGGATCGGCGCCTCGTTGCTGATGGGCTGTGCCATTGTCGGGATGCACTTTACCGGCATGGCGGCGGCCGAGTTCCCGTTGGGCAGCTACTGCGGTGCCGCCAGCAATGGCATCGCCAACCAGTGGCTGGCCGTGCTGGTGATCGTGGTCAGTCTGGCCGTGTTCGCCATCGCCCTGATCGTTTCCATGCTCGATGCACGGACCAATCTCCTGGCGTCGTCGCTGGACGAGGCCAACAGCGAGCTGGTCAAGCTGGCCCTGCATGACACCCTGACGCGGCTGCCGAACCGTGTGTTGCTGGGTGATCGTCTCGAACAGGCCATTCAGAAAACCAATCGTGGCAAGAAACACTTTGCCGTGCTGTTCATGGATCTGGACGGCTTCAAGGCCGTCAATGACATCTATGGCCATCATGCGGGCGACCTGCTCCTGGTGGAAGTGGCCCGGCGCATCTCGGAAACCAAGCGTGGCGAAGACACCGTGGCGCGGCTGGGTGGCGACGAGTTCGTGCTGCTGATCGATCCAGGCGAGCCGGAAGATGCCTCCGCCCTGGCCCAGCGTCTGGTGGAGATCATTGGCCAGCCTTACAACATTTCCCGCAACGTCATGCATGTCACGGCCAGTGTCGGCATCGCCGTGTACCCGCTGGACGGGGCGACTGCCCATGAGCTGATGATCAACGCCGACGCGGCGATGTATCATGCCAAGGAATCGGGTCGCAACAGCTACTGCTTCTTTGAAAAGGCGATGAACACCAACGCCCACCAGCAGGCCAAGCTGCAGCAGGATGTGCGCAAGGCCCTCGAAAACCACGAATTTCTGTTGCACTACCAACCCAAGGTCGTGGCCCCCGACGGCCCGATGATCGGTGTCGAGGCGCTGCTGCGCTGGCAGAGCCCCGAGCATGGTCTGGTACCGCCTGACCGCTTTCTGCCCATGGCCGAGCGCACGGGGTTGATCGTGCCGATCGGTAACTGGGTCATTGACGAAGCCTGCCGGCAGATGCGTGCCTGGCAAGACCAGGGCCACCTGGACTGGACCATTGCGGTCAACATTTCAACGGTGCAGTTGGGGCACACCGGCCTGGTCGAAGTGGTCAGTGGCGCTTTGCAGCGTCATCGGCTTGAAGCCCGTCATCTGGTCCTGGAAGTGACCGAGTCCACGGCCATGCGCGATGCCGAAGCCAGCCTGATCATCCTCGAACAGTTGTCCAAGCTGGGAGTGGGCATCTCAATTGATGACTTCGGGACCGGCTATTCCAGCTTGCTTTACCTCAAGCGGCTACCGGCTAACGAGTTGAAGATCGACCGCGGCTTCGTCGCCGAACTGGCTCAGGGCAATGACGATGCGGCCATCGTCTCGGCCATTGTCGCGCTGGGGCAGACGCTGGGCCTGAAGATCGTCGCCGAAGGCGTGGAGACCCCGGAACAGCAAGCGTTGCTGACGCGTCTGGGCTGCAACAGCCTGCAAGGCTATCTGCTCGGTCGTCCGGTGCCGGCGGCGCAGTTGCCCCATTCGCTGGCGGCACTCAAGCAATCGACGGTCACTCTCTGATCGCGACGACTGAACGTTTTTCTTGACTAGTGGGTCAACCTTTTTGGGTTGACCCTTTATTCAGTCGAGGAAACTGCACGATGGCCGTAATGAACCGTTTCGAAGTCCACTATGCATTCAATGCCGCGCCGCGCCACCATGTGTTCGAGCTGCCCGTGCCGGACCTGTCGGCCGAGCAGGCGCTGATGCACCTGCTGCAGTTGCATTTCGGCGATGGCGAGAACAGCCTGATCATGCCAACGGCCGATGCCGGGCCTGACGAGATCGCCCAGCAGGCCGCAGAGTTGGGAATTGTGCTGGTGGCCGTGGACTCGCTGTAAAAGCGCTGTCGGTTCAGCCCAGGCCCAGCGAACCGTCTTCGATCTGATCATCGTCGAGAATCTGCGGGTCAAGCCCGGACTCGCCATCGTCCAGATCGTTGAGGGGGGCTTCGTCGACGCCCGGGCCATGATCGAACTCGTGGTCGTCGAGCTCATTGAGCTGACGGTAGTCCTCCCAGTCCATCCCCAGGGCTTCTGCAACTTCCTGATGCACTTCAAGGCGCATGGTCTTGAGCTCTTCGGGGCTGGTGGCGATGGTCTCCAGCACCAGTTCCCATACCTCCAGGCCCTGCTCTTCGGCATGGGCCTCAAACTCCCATTCGACCTGTTGAGCCTGTTCCTTGGCGCTCAAGCCGCTGATTTGCGCCTGCAGGTCCGGGTTGGTGGCCAAAAATTGGTCAAAGGCGGTTTGTTGGCGAAGCTCTTTGGCGATCATGAGGTGTCTCGTCTGGCAAGGCCATCGCGGCCTGAGGTTCGGTCGCCCATGATGCCACAGCCAGGCAAGCGAGGCTCTGCGCGGTGGCGTCGGAGGTGATAAAATCGCCGGCTGACCCTGTGGAGGAAATGCGGTGCGCAACTTGATGATCACGGCCCTGTTCCTGGCATTGGCCGGCTGCGGCAGTGCGGTGGAAAATGCCGGCAAAGCGGTACTGGCGAAAGTGGACAACCCCAAGACGGCGCGCTTCAACAATGTGCGCTCGACCCCTGAAGGCAATGTCTGCGGTCAGGTCAAGGTCAAGGACGCCAACGGCAACTACGGCGGCTACATGGCCTATGTCGCCCTGCGCCACGGCGGTGACTATGAAGCGGTGATCGATCAGGACGGCAACAACGCCACCGTTCGTGCGGCCTGCACCAGTGCTCAAGATCAGGCGTTGGCCCAGGCGAGCGGCGCGGCTGCCCATTCGAGCAGCGGCCAATGGGAAGTGCGCATTGCCGGCGGCGACAACATGGGCAACATCACCGACATGGCCTCGCGTCTGGTGGAAGGTGGCTTCATGGCCAACTTCGCCAAGAAGGACGGCGTCACCCAGGTCTACCTCGGACCTTTCAGCAGCAAGGAAGAAGCCGAGCAGAAGCGCACCGCCTTGATGGCCTCCAAGGGCATCGATTCACTGGTGCTGCCGTTCGACACCGCACCGTGATCAATTGCACGCCTTGAGATCGACCGGGGCGACGTAATCGTTGCCGTGACCCATCACGCACGCTACCCGCTGGTTGCGTTGGCGTTCCCAGTCTTGAGCGGGATAGGCGCGGTGCCAGGCCTCATACAGCTGGCGGTCCTGGCGTGACAGCCGCAGGCGATAGCGCTTGCTCATGTACAGGTAGGTGCGTGCGATCATCCCTCGGATGGCCGGGCGCGGCATGACTTTCTTCGCCGCAAAATCGATCTGGATCGGGCATGACCCGTATTGTGGCGGCTGCGGCGGTAGCCAGCCGAAGCTCAGGTGGCCGCGATCGGCATTGATCTCGCCGATGCTCGGCACCAGATTGTGCAGGTTGGCTTCGGCGCGCTGATAGGCCCGATCGATGCGCGCGCAGTTCTTGCGCCCGCCACTCTGCCAGCACTGGCGTTGATGGCCGATCTGCCAGGCGGGCACGATGTGCTCCCATTCAATGCGCGCCGCGCGCGCTGGATTCTTGCGCGGGACATAGCTGCAGGCCGCCAGATTCACGCGATTGCCCTGATAGCGACAGCCACAATAGAACTCGATGGACTGGGGCGCATAGAGCTGCCGGGCAATACGTTTGGCCTCGTTGAAAGTTTTCGGCGCCTGGGCCCAGATCGGTACGCTGACCAGCAGCAAACCGAAAACGAGAAAGGCTGTATGCATGCTCAATCTTCCACAGGCACAACCCAGAAGATCTGGATACCGCCATCGTCCCGCCAGGCGAGGGTCACGTTGTCGTTCTCGGCGATTTCCTCCAGCAACTGCGCCCAGTCATCCGCTGATTCGCCGGGCAGTTGGTAGATCAGCGCCGAGCGGGCTTTTTGCGCGGTGGGCGAGTTGATGATCTTCTGGATACGTATGCCCATCAGTTCATAGCTGCTGGGCGGTTTGACGGCTGCGGAGGAGGTTGCCACGACGAAAGTCCTTATTTGTGCTGTACGAGTATACAGTATTTAAGTCTGCGGGTCTTGGCAAGCACCGTAAAGATTCCCGCCCATCGGCAATTGACAAAAAGTGCGAGTGTTCTCATAGTCCTGTTCATGCAAACGTTTGCGCATCAGCCTGGTCTATAGTCAACGCGCTGAATGTTCTGCCTGAAAAACAACAACAATCATAAGATCGGAGTGTCCCCATGAAACTGCCATTGACTGGCCGTCTGCTTGCCGCATCCCTGCTCGTTGCCTCCTTTGCTCTTGCCCCTCTGACCTCGGCCATGGCCGATGGCGCCGACAAGCCCAAGGTTGCGCTGGTGATGAAATCCCTCGCCAACGAATTCTTCCTGACCATGGAAGATGGCGCCAAGGCCTATCAGAAAGACCACAGTGCCGACTTCGAACTGATCTCCAACGGCATCAAGGACGAGTCCGATACCGCCAACCAGATCCGTATCGTCGAGCAGATGATCGTCTCCAAGGTCAATGCGCTGGTGATTGCGCCGGCCGACTCCAAGGCCTTGGTGCCAGTGATCAAGAAAGCCATGGACGCCGGGATCACCGTGATCAACATCGACAATCAGCTCGACCCCGACGTGCTCAAGAGCAAGAACCTCAACGTGCCTTTCGTGGGCCCGGATAACCGCAAGGGCGCGCGCCTGGTAGGCGACTACCTGGCCGGCAAGCTGCAGTCGGGTGATGAAGTGGGCATCATCGAAGGGGTGTCTACCACCACCAACGCGCAGATGCGCACGGCTGGCTTCAAGGATGCGATGGACGCTGCGCACATGAAGATCGTTTCGGTGCAATCCGGCAACTGGGAGATCGACAAGGGCAATGCGGTTGCTTCGGCCATGCTCAACGAATACCCCAACCTCAAGGCGCTGCTGGCCGGCAACGACAGCATGGCGCTGGGCGCGGTGTCGGCGGTGCGTGCCGCAGGCAAGGCGGGCAAGGTCCAGGTGGTCGGCTACGACAACATCAACGCAATCAAGCCGATGCTCAAGGACGGCCGCGTGCTGGCCACGGCCGATCAGTTCGCCGCCAAGCAGGCAGTGTTCGGTATCCAGGCTGCGCTCAAACTGATCAAGCATGAGAAGGTCGATGTGGACGCCAACAATGTCATCCAGACTCCGGTGGAACTGGTCACCCAGCCGTAACCTGTTGCGCGCGCCCGCGAGGTTCAGCGGGCGCTCGGGAGAACTGTGATGTCAGGCAATGCTGAAAATATCGTGCTGTCGGTCAGCGGGGTCGGCAAGACTTACGCTCAGCCCGTGCTGGCGGGTGTCGACCTGCATCTGGTGCGCGGGGAAGTACTGGCCCTGACGGGTGAAAACGGCGCTGGCAAGAGTACGCTGTCGAAGATCATCGGTGGCCTGGAAGTGCCCACCACCGGGCAGATGCACTACCAAGGGCAACCCTATGCGCCCGTCAGCCGCAAGGCCGCCGAGGCCTTGGGCGTGCGCATGGTGATGCAGGAACTCAATCTGTTGCCGACCCTTTCGGTGGCGGAGAACCTGTTTCTGCATAACCTGCCCAGTCGCGGTGGCTGGATCGATCGCCGCAAGCTGCGGGAGGCTGCCATCCAGGCCATGGAGCAGGTCGGCCTGCAGGCCATCGACCCGGACACCCTGGTGAGCGAGCTGGGCATCGGCCATCAGCAAATGGTGGAAATCGCCCGCAACCTGATCGGCGACTGCCACGTGCTGATCCTCGATGAACCCACTGCCATGCTGACCTCGCGAGAAGTGGAAATGCTCTTCGAGCAGATCACCCGCTTGCGGGCTCGGGGCGTGGCAATCGTCTATATCTCCCATCGCCTGGAAGAACTGGCCCGCGTCGCCCAGCGTATCGCGGTACTGCGGGACGGACAACTGGTGGCCGTGGAGCCGATGGCGCGCTACGACAGTGCGCAACTGGTTACGCTGATGGTCGGCCGGGAGCTGGGCGAGCAGATCGATCTGGGCGAGCGGCGCATGGGTGCGCCGTTGCTCAAGGTTGATCGGCTGTGCCGGGCCGGCAAGGTCGAGGATGTATCCTTCGAAGTGCGCGCCGGGGAAATCTACGGCATCTCCGGCCTGATCGGGGCCGGGCGCACTGAGCTGTTGCGGTTGATCTACGGTGCCGACCGCGCCGACAGCGGCACGGTCGCGGTGGGATTGCCGCCGCAGCCTGTGCGTATCCAGTCACCGGCCGACGCGGTGCGCCACGGCATTGCGCTGATCACCGAAGATCGCAAGGGCGAAGGCCTACTGTTGTCGCAGTCGATTGCCGGCAACCTGGCGCTGGGCAACATGCCGGCCATTTCCCGAGGTGGTCTGGTGGACGGCAAGGCCGAGCATGCGCTGGCCAGGCGTCAGGTCGCGGCCATGCGCATTCGTAGTTCCAGTACCGAGCAGCGGGTGGGTGAGTTGTCGGGCGGCAACCAGCAGAAAGTGGTGATTGGTCGCTGGCTGGAGCGCGATTGTCAGGTGATGCTCTTCGATGAGCCGACTCGGGGTATCGATGTCGGCGCCAAATTCGACATCTATGCCTTGCTCGGCGAGTTGACCCGTCAAGGCAAGGCCTTGGTGGTGGTGTCCAGTGACCTGCGTGAATTGATGCTGATCTGCGACCGAATCGGCGTGTTGTCGGCCGGGCGCCTGGTCGAAACCTTTCAGCGTGACAGCTGGACTCAGGATGAATTGTTGGCGGCGGCCTTCGCCGGCTATACGCGACGCGACGCGCTGGTGGATGCACCGGCGCCCAGGAATCAAGCATGAAGACGCAAACCTCGGTTATACCGCAAACGCCGCTGGCGGCCCGGCGCAATGGCCTGTGGATAGGGCTGGGCACTTATCTGGGCCTGGCCGGTGCCCTGCTGGCAATGGTGGTGCTGTTCTCGTTGCTTAGCGATCACTTTCTCTCCTACGCGACATTCAGCACCCTGGCCAATCAGATTCCCGACCTGATGGTGCTGGCGGTAGGCATGACCTTCGTGCTCATCATCGGCGGCATCGACCTGTCGGTGGGTTCGGTGCTGGCCTTGGCCGGGTCGGCGGTCAGCGTGGCGATTCTGGGCTGGGGGTGGGGTGTGCTTCCGGCGTCGCTGCTGGGCATGGCGTGCGCAGCCCTGGCCGGGACCATCACCGGTTCCATCACGGTGGCCTGGCGCATTCCTTCCTTTATTGTCTCGCTGGGGGTGTTGGAAATGGCCCGGGGCGTGGCGTATCAGATGACCAACTCGCGCACGGCCTACATCGGTGATGCGTTCTCCTGGTTATCCGATCCTTTCGCATTGGGGATTTCGCCTTCGTTCGTGATCGCCCTGTTGGTCATTGTCGTTGCACAGTTTGTGTTGACGCGCACGGTGTTCGGCCGCTATTTGATCGGCATTGGCACCAACGAAGAAGCCGTGCGGCTGGCGGGCATCAATCCCAAGCCCTACAAGATTCTGGTCTTTACCCTGATGGGCCTGCTGGCGGGGCTGGCGGCGCTGTTCCAGGTCTCGCGCCTGGAGGCGGCCGATCCCAATGCCGGTTCCGGCCTGGAGTTGCAGGTGATCGCAGCCGTGGTGATCGGCGGGACGAGCCTGATGGGGGGCAGGGGCTCGGTGATCAGCACCTTCTTCGGGGTCTTGATCATTTCGGTGCTGGCAGCCGGGCTGGCCCAGATCGGTGCGAGTGAACCGACCAAACGTATCATCACCGGCGCGGTGATTGTGGTGGCGGTGGTGCTGGATACCTACCGCAGCCACCGCGCCGCCCGACGAGGCTAAGCATGGCAACGATCAAGGACGTAGCGGCCCTGGCGGGTATTTCCTACACCACGGTTTCCCACGTGGTGAACAAGTCACGGCCGGTCAGTGACCCGGTCAGGCTCAAGGTCGAGGCGGCCATCGCCCAGCTCGACTACGTGCCCAGTGCCGTGGCACGCTCGCTCAAGGCGCGCAGCACGGCCACCATTGGCTTGCTGGTGCCCAACAGCGTCAACCCGTACTTTGCCGAGCTGGCCCGGGGCATCGAGGATTACTGCGAGCGCAAGGGGTATTGCGTGATCCTGTGCAACTCCGATGACGACTCGCACAAGCAGCGCAGCTACATCCGAGTGCTCCTGGAAAAGCGTGTGGATGGGCTGATCGTGTCCTCGGTGGGCGGGGAAAACACCTTGGCGCAGTCCTTGGCCACCACCCGCACGCCCTTGGTGATCCTCGATCGCGTATTGCCAGGCGTGGAAGCCGATCTGGTCTGTATCGACAACGCACACGGCGGCTACCTGGCGACCCGGCACTTGCTGGAGCTGGGCCATCGCGACATCGCCTGTATCACCGGCCCGCTGCACACCAGCGCCGGCCAGCAGCGTCTGGCCGGTTTTCAGCGGGCGCTGGCTGAAGCCGGGCTGGCCGAGAATCCGGCGCGGGTCATCGAGGGTGACTTCAGCAGCTCCGGTGGCTATGAGGTGGCCGCCGGGTTGCTCGCGGACACCGCGCCGACGGCGATTTTTGCCTGCAACGACTTGATGGGGATGGGCGTGTTGCGGGCGGCGGCCGAGCGCAATGTGCGGGTGCCGGAGCAGCTCTCAGTGATCGGTTTCGATGACATCCAGATTTGCCGCTTCGTCTATCCGGCGCTGACCACGGTCGGCCAGTCGATTCGGTTGCTGGGTGAAACGGCAGCCGAGCGCTTGCTGCAGCGGGTGCGCAAGACCCTGGTCGGCCCTGCCGAGCAGCGTCTGATAGCGCCGGCGATCGTTCGACGCGAGTCCACGGCTGCGCCTCACGCGCTTTTCAACGAATATCGCTGAATTACTGAAAGAGTCTCGCGACATGCAAGCAAATGTGGTGGTAGTAGGCAGTTTGAACATGGACCTGGTGGCACGTGCCGAGCGTTTGCCACGTCCGGGTGAAACCCTGGCGGGGGAGTCCTTTGCCACGGTGCCGGGCGGCAAGGGCGCCAATCAGGCCGTGGCCGCTGCACGGCTGGGCGCTGCGGTGGCCATGGTCGGTTGCGTCGGCAGCGATGCCTATGGCGTGCAACTGCGCGAGGCGCTGCTCACCGAGGGCATCGATTGTCAGGGCGTCACCACGGCCCCCGGGGCCAGCAGTGGACTGGCAATGATCGTGGTCGATGCCAACAGCCAGAACGCGATCATCATTATCGCGGGCGGCAACGGGCTGCTCGTTCCGGCCAGCGTGCAGGCCGTGGAGCCGCTGCTCCAGGCGGCCGCGGTGGTGATTGCCCAGTTGGAGGTGCCCGCCGACACCGTTGGTTTCACCCTCAAGCGCGCCCGTGAACTGGGCAAGACCGTTATTCTCAATCCAGCGCCCGCCACTGGCCCGCTGCCACTGGACTGGTATGCCCATATCGATTATCTGATTCCCAACGAGAGCGAGGCCCAGGCTTTGACCGGCATTGCGGTCTTCTCCCTCGACACTGCTCGCCTGGCGGCAGCGCAGTTGCTGAAGCTGGGCGCGCCCCGGATCATGATCACCCTGGGCGGGGAGGGGGTGCTGTACATGGATGCTCAAGGCAGCGAGCACTTCACCGCGCCCAAGGTAAAGGCAGTGGACACCACCGCGGCAGGTGACACCTTCGTCGGCGCCTTTGCCGCCAGCCTCGCCAATGGCAAGCCGCTGCGCGAGGCGATCGGCTTCGGTCAGGCGGCGGCGGCGCTCTCGGTGACCCGTGCCGGCGCGCAACCTTCCATTCCACACGTGTCCGACGTTCGGGAGTTTACGGGTTCATGAAGAAGACGCCGGTGCTGAACATTGCCCTGTCCCGCGTGATCGCATCGCTTGGACATGGCGATATCCTCTTGCTGGCCGATGCCGGGTTGCCCGTGCCGTCCGGTGTCGAGTTGATCGACCTGGCGCTGACTCCCGGCATTCCCGACTTCAGCAGCACCCTGCGGGTGGTGCTCAGCGAGATGCAGGTCGAAAGCCATGTGCTGGCGCAGGAAATCCTCGAAGCCCGACCTGGGCCGCTGGCCTGGTTGGACCAACTGGAGGGCGAGGGGGCTCTGGGCACTCGGCGTCTGCTCAGTCATGCCGACTTCAAGCAACTGAGCCGCCAGGCGCGTGCCATCGTGCGCACTGGTGAATGCCAGCCGTACTGCAACATTGCCCTGGTTTCAGGGGTATTCTTCTGATTTTTGATGGCGAGGACCGCTCCTTGGCAAATGCTGCTGATTTCCAACCCGTTGACCTGATCATCGACACTGACCCTGGGGCAGATGACGTGGTTGCGCTGCTGATGGCCATGGCCTCCCGCGATGAACTCAAGCTGCGGGCCATCACCACCGTGGCCGGCAACGTGCGGCTGGACAAGACCTCGCGCAATGCACGCCTGGCTCGGGAGTGGGGCGGCCGCCAAGAGGTGCCGGTGTACGCAGGTGCGCCGCGTCCGTTGGTGCGCACGCCGATCTACGCCGAGAATGTCCATGGTGCCGAGGGTTTGCCCGGCGTGCCGGTGTATGAGCCGGCAGCGCCGCTTGCTGCCGGCAATGCCGTCGACTACCTGGTCGAAACCCTTGGCAGCGCCGAACCGCAGAGCATCACCATCGCCATGCTCGGGCCGCAGACCAACCTGGCCCTGGCGTTGATCAAGGCGCCCGAGATTGTGCACGGCATCAACCAGGTGGTGGTCATGGGGGGGGCTCACTTCAACGGTGGCAACATTACCCCTGTGGCGGAATTCAACCTGTTTGCCGACCCCCATGCGGCGCAGGTAGTGCTCGACAGCGGCGTGCGGCTGGTCTACGTGCCGTTGGACGTGACACACAAGGTCCTCACCAGTGAAGCGCGGTTGGCGCAGATCGCGGCGCTCGGCAACCGCGCCGGGCAGTTGGTGCACGGAATTCTCGATGAGTACGTCAAGGCGGACATGCTGCACTACGGGTTGCCGGGTGGTCCGGTGCATGATGCCAGCGTCATCGCCTGGCTGTTGCGGCCTCGATTGTTCAGCGGGCGTGAAGTGCACCTGTCCATTGACACCCGCGAAGGGCCGACCTTTGGCCAGACCATCGCCGACTGGTATGGCAAGACCGGGTTGCCGAGCCGGGTCCTGTGGCTGCAGGACGGCGATGCTCAAGGGTTCTTCGATCTGTTGAGCGAGCGCCTCGCGCGATTGGCCTAGCCGATGGGGCGTGCGGCGAGCAGCGGCCCGATGGCGGGGTGCGCAACCCCGGTCAGGTGCTCGTCGCCATAGCGTTCGAACACCTGGCCGATGAACAGGCGCGCGGCCTGAGTGCCGAGTTCCTTGACCAGCAGGTCCACGGCAATGATGGCCAGCTCTTCTGGATTGCCGGGGCTGTAGGAGGATTGGCCTTGGGGCCATTTGACCTTGATGTCGGCATCTACGGAAACGTTGGCCATGATGATCTCGCAATAACGCGGGCAACTTCGCCCCTGATTGCGCTAGTAAAGCATGCCGTGTGACCTTTTGGCATCCCTGTCGGCTGGGCAGGCCGCCGCGAAATACCTTGAAAGATAACCGCCGCGTTTCGCGGATGCCGGCGCTTTCCGGCTGGGGCATACTGGCCCGGCTGCAACCAATCGACCCTTAAAAGGTCGGAGGTGTTCCTGTTTTTTTTCAAGGAGGCTCCATGCCTTGCAAGCGTGTCATTCCGCTGACGATATTGGCCATGCTGGTTCTGGGTGGGTGCGTCAACCATGAGTCAGCCAGAAGCGAAGCGCCCGCCGCGGCCAGCGTTACAGTCCAGGACGGTCGCTGCCATGCCGAGCAAGCCCAATACACCCTTGGCAAAACAGTCACGCCTGCCTTGATGGAACAGGCCAAGGCCCAATCTGGCGCTCAGGTTGTCCGCGCGCTCAAGCCCGATGACATGGTGACGCTGGACTATCGTTCCGAGCGCCTTAACCTGAACACGGATGCCAATGGGGTGATAGTACGAGCCAACTGCGGCTGACTGGCTGAATCGCAGGCAAAAAAAACCCGCCTAGACGGCGGGTTTTTTTTGTTCAGTCAGAATATTATTCTGGGCGAACTTGAGCAGCTTGCATGCCCTTTTGGCCTTTCTCAGCTACGAAAGAAACCGTTTGGCCTTCTTTCAAGCTTTTGAAACCGTCGGATTCGATAGCTTTGAAGTGTACGAACAGGTCGTCACCGCCACCTTGAGGAGTGATGAAGCCGAAGCCTTTCTCATCGTTGAACCATTTTACGGTGCCGGTTTGGCGATTAGACATGGTGTATCTCCAAGAAACATAATATTCAGTAGTGCTGTGCTGCTCAGGCCAACTGGGCACACGGGAGCTATCATAGTCTAAATGCGCGGGCTGTAAGCCTTTTAGATGTGCCGTTTCCTGTGATTATCGTGTTTTTTTTTCGTGACATTTGCCAAACCCCTGATTTCATTGGGCTAAATGCCCATCGCGCGAATGCGAAATATCCTCAAAAAGAGCGCTGCATCGCGTTTTCGTGCGGCAAATTGCCCCGTGAAGCGCTTGGGAGGGGTCTGTCGCTGCGAAAATCAGCTCTTGGTTCGGCACACTTGCGTGTCTTTCATCAGTCGCGCGCGCACCTCTTCATTGGCGTTGCTCGGAGGCGTATTGAGCATGGCCAGTTCCTTGTCGCTGAAATCCTTGGTGGCCTGTGCGGTGCTGCAATCGCACAGCTGCTTGGCCATGGCCGGGTCGACATGTTGGCTGGCACTGTTGACACAGTCCTGGGTGAAGCGTTCCTTGGCGCCGTCCGGCCATTTCCCGGCAAAAGCAGGTACAGAGGCGGCCAGGGCCAGGGTCAGTGTTGCCACTTGATAAAAGCGCATGGTGGGTACTCCTGTTAGCGGGATGGTTGACGCGGCACTTTACAGGACAGCGGGTGCGGCATCGTCTCGGCCATTTGAGCCGGCCTGACCGGTTTGAGTTCAGCCCATTGGACAAAATCCATGGCCAGGCCAATGCCGCCCGATATCTGTGATAGGATGCTGCGCCGCAACCGTGCAAGGTGCGGATTACCGAGTACATTCAAAACCAGTCACTCTGGTTCGATCTGCGGCTGGCCTCAGGGCTCCTGCCAATGTAAGGCAGGCAAGTTACACGGCCTGGATCGAATCGCGTACTGGCTCATCCCAACCCACGTGACCTTTGGTAGGGGTCACCACTAGGAGAGGAGGCGCCATGCCAACTATTACTCTTCCCGACGGCAGTCAGCGTTCGTTCGATCATGCAGTATCCGTAGCCGAAGTGGCCGCATCCATTGGCGCGGGCCTGGCCAAGGCAACCGTAGCCGGCAAGGTCGACGGTCAGCTGGTCGATGCCAGCGATCTGATCGAACGCGATGCAACCCTGCAGATCATCACCCCCAAGGACCAGGAAGGCGTCGAGATCATCCGCCACTCCTGCGCCCACCTTGTTGGGCACGCGGTCAAGCAGCTGTACCCGACCGCGCGCATGGTCATCGGCCCGGTCATCGAGGACGGCTTCTATTATGACATTGCCTACGAACGTCCTTTCACGCCCGAAGACTTGGCGGCCATCGAACAGCGCATGCAGCAGCTGATCGACACCGACTACGACGTGATCAAAAAGGTCACCCCTCGAGCCGAAGTCATCGAAGTCTTCAAGGCGCGCGGTGAAGAGTACAAGTTGCGCCTGGTCGAGGACATGCCGGACGAGCAGTCCATGGGCCTGTACTACCACGAAGAATACGTCGACATGTGCCGCGGCCCCCACGTGCCGAACACGCGCTTCCTCAAGTCGTTCAAATTGACCAAGCTGTCGGGTGCCTACTGGCGTGGCGACGCCAAGAACGAACAACTGCAACGCGTGTACGGCACTGCCTGGGCTGACAAGAAGCAGCTGGCCGCCTATATCCAGCGTATCGAGGAAGCCGAGAAGCGCGATCACCGCAAGATCGGCAAGCGCCTGAACCTCTTCCACCTCCAGGAAGAAGCGCCGGGCATGGTGTTCTGGCACCCGGCTGGCTGGACCATCTATCAGGTGCTCGAGCAATACATGCGCAAGGTTCAGCGCGAGAACGGCTACCTCGAGGTCAAGACGCCTCAGGTCGTGGATCGCGGCCTGTGGGAAAAGTCCGGGCACTGGGCCAACTATGCCGAGAACATGTTCACCACTCAGTCTGAAAACCGCGACTACGCCATCAAGCCGATGAACTGCCCGTGCCACGTGCAGATCTTCAACCAAGGCCTGAAAAGCTACCGCGAGCTGCCACTGCGCCTGGCCGAGTTCGGCGCCTGCCACCGCAACGAGCCGTCGGGTGCGCTGCATGGCATCATGCGCGTGCGTGGCTTCGTGCAGGACGATGCGCACATTTTCTGCACCGAAGAGCAGATGCAGTCCGAATCGGCCGCGTTCATCAAGCTGACCATGAACGTCTACGCCGACTTCGGCTTCAAGGACATCCAGCTCAAGCTCTCGACTCGCCCCGAGAAGCGCGTGGGTTCCGACGAGCTGTGGGACCGTGCCGAAAGCGCTTTGGCCACCGCGCTGGACAATGCCGGTCTGCCGTATGACCTGCAGCCAGGCGAGGGTGCCTTCTACGGGCCGAAGATCGAGTTTTCGCTCAAGGACTGCCTGGGTCGCGTCTGGCAGTGCGGTACGCTACAGCTGGACTTCAACCTGCCGATCCGTCTCGACGCCGAGTACGTTTCCGAGAATAATGACCGCCAGCACCCAGTGATGCTGCACCGGGCCATTCTCGGTTCCTTCGAGCGCTTCATCGGGATTTTGATCGAGCACTATGAAGGTGCATTCCCGGCCTGGCTGGCGCCAACCCAGGCAGTGATCATGAATATCACTGATAAACAAGCTGATTTTGCCCTCGATGTGGAAAAAAATCTGCTCCAAAGCGGGTTTCGTGCCAAGTCCGACTTGAGAAATGAGAAAATCGGCTTTAAAATCCGCGAGCATACTTTGCTCAAGGTTCCTTATCTCCTCGTGATCGGAGATCGGGAGGTTGAAACGCAAACTGTCGCTGTGCGTACCCGTGAAGGTGCAGACCTGGGCTCCATGCCCGTCGCTCAGTTCACCGAGTTCCTCGCACAAGCGGTTTCCCGGCGTGGTCGCCATGATTCGGAGTAATTACTATTAAGCGTGAAATGAGACAAGATAAACGAGCTGCACCGAAGGCCCCGATCAACGAGAATATCTCGGCACGCGAGGTTCGGTTAATTGGCGCTGACGGCGAGCAGATTGGCATCGTCTCGATTGATGAAGCGCTTCGTATTGCTGAAGAAGCCAAGCTGGATCTGGTAGAGATTTCTGCCGACGCCATCCCACCTGTTTGCCGGGTGATGGATTATGGCAAGTCGATCTTCGAAAAGAAGAAGCAGGTCGCTGCCGCGAAGAAGAACCAGAAGCAGATTCAGGTCAAAGAAATCAAGTTTCGTCCAGGGACGGAGGAAGGGGATTACCAGGTAAAACTTCGCAACCTGGTACGTTTCCTTAGTGATGGGGACAGGGCCAAGATCTCGTTGAGATTTCGCGGCCGTGAGATGGCGCATCAGGAGCTGGGGATGGAGCTTCTCAAGCGGGTCGAACAAGACCTGCTCGAGTATGGCTCGGTCGAACAGCATCCTAAGATGGAAGGACGCCAGCTGATTATGGTCATCGCCCCCAAGAAAAAGAAATAACCACCAGGGCACGGCAGGCCTTGCGGTTATGTTTATCAACTGAATGCGGAGTACCCGAACATGCCAAAGATGAAAACCAAAAGCGGTGCAGCCAAGCGGTTCCTCAAAACGGCTAATGGCATCAAGCACAAGCACGCTTTCAAGAGCCACATCCTGACCAAAATGTCGACCAAGCGTAAGCGTCAACTGCGCGGTAGCAGCTTGCTGCATCCGTCTGACGTGGCAAAAGTCGAGCGCATGCTGCGCCTTCGTTAATTTCGGTCAAAGATAGAGGACTAACTCATGGCTCGTGTTAAGCGTGGCGTCATTGCCCGTAAGCGTCACAAGAAAATTCTGAAACTTGCAAAAGGCTACTACGGCGCGCGTTCGCGTGTGTTCCGTGTTGCCAAGCAAGCGGTCATCAAGGCAGGTCAATACGCCTACCGCGACCGTCGTCAGAAAAAACGTCAGTTCCGCGCTCTGTGGATCGCTCGTATCAACGCTGGTGCTCGTGTCAACGGTCTGTCTTACAGCCGTCTGATCTCTGGCCTGAAAAAAGCGTCGATCGAGATCGACCGCAAGGTTCTGGCTGATCTGGCTGTGAACGAAAAAGCGGCGTTTGCTGCGATTGTCGAGAAAGCTAAAGCCTCGCTGGCTTAAGTACCCACGACAATCACCTTGGGTGGCCGCTGGTCTCCCACGGTGTTAAACGTCAGTAAATAGGGGAAGAGCCTTCTAAAGCTCTTCCCCTATTTCGTATCTGGAGTCTGTACATGGAAAACCTGGATGCGCTGGTCTCTCAAGCTCTGGAGGCCGTGCAACAAGCTGAAGACATCAATGCCCTGGAGCAGATCCGGGTTCAGTACCTTGGCAAGAAAGGCGAACTGACTCAGGTGATGAAGACCCTGGGCAACCTGCCGGCCGATGAGCGTCCCAAAGTGGGAGCGCTGATCAACGAAGCCAAGGAGCGTGTTACAGAGGTCCTGAATTCGCGCAAAAGCAGCTTCGAAGAAGCCGAGCTGAGCGCAAAACTCGCTGCCGAACAGATCGACGTGACCCTGCCGGGCCGTGGCCAGACCACGGGCGGTCTGCACCCCGTCACACGTACCCTGGAACGCATCGAGCAGTTCTTCACCCACATCGGCTACGGCATTGCCGAAGGCCCAGAGGTCGAAGACGACTACCACAACTTCGAAGCACTCAACATCCCAGGCCATCACCCGGCCCGGTCGATGCACGACACCTTCTATTTCAACGCAAACATGCTACTGCGTACCCACACCTCGCCGGTGCAGGTACGGACCATGGAATCGCAGCAGCCGCCGATCCGTGTGGTCTGCCCGGGCCGCGTGTACCGCAGCGACTCGGATATCACCCACTCGCCGATGTTCCATCAGGTCGAAGGCCTGCTGGTGGATCGCGACATCAATTTCGCCGACCTCAAAGGCACCATCGAGGAATTCCTGCGGGTGTTCTTCGAGAAGGAATTGGCGGTGCGCTTCCGTCCGTCTTACTTCCCGTTCACCGAACCATCCGCTGAAGTCGACATGCAGTGTGTGATCTGCAACGGCAACGGCTGCCGCGTCTGCAAACAGACCGGCTGGCTTGAAGTGATGGGCTGCGGCATGGTTCACCCCAACGTGCTGCGCATGTCGGGTATCGACCCGGAAGAGTTTCAAGGCTTCGCCTTCGGTATGGGCGTAGAGCGTTTTGCCATGCTGCGTTACGGCGTCAACGACTTACGGCTGTTCTTCGAAAACGACTTGCGGTTTCTTGCGCAATTTCGCTAATTACTCCAGGAGAACAGCATGAAATTCAGTGAACAATGGCTGCGCGGCTGGGTCAGCCCGCAAGTCTCCCGCGACGAACTGGTGGCCCGGCTGTCCATGGCCGGCCTGGAAGTCGACAGCGTGACCCTGGCGGCCGGTGAATTCACCGGCGTCGTGGTCGGCGAAGTACTGTCCACCGAACAGCACCCGGATGCCGACAAACTGCGCGTTTGCCAGGTCAGCGACGGCAAGGACACCTTTCAGGTGGTGTGCGGCGCGCCCAACGTGCGCCCCGGCCTGAAGATCCCGTTCGCCAAGATCGGCGCCGAACTGCCGGGCGACTTCAAGATCAAGAAGGCCAAGCTGCGCGGTGTCGAGTCCAACGGCATGTTGTGCTCGCAGTCCGAGTTGCAAGTGGGCGAGGGCAACGACGGCTTGATGGAGCTGCCGGCTGATGCGCCGGTGGGCGAAGACATTCGTATTTACCTGCAACTGGATGATGCCAGCATCGAGGTCGACCTCACCCCCAACCGCGGTGACTGCCTGTCGTTGGCGGGTCTGGCCCGTGAAGTAGGCGCGCTCTACGCCGTCCCGGTCACCCGCCCGGTAGTGGCCAGCATTGCGCCGGTCAACGACGAAGTGCGCCCGGTTGACGTCGTCGCCCCGCAGGCCTGCCCGCGTTACCTGGGCCGGGTGATCCGCAATGTCGACCTCTCGCGCCCGACCCCGCTGTGGATGGTCGAGCGCCTGCGTCGCGCCGACGTGCGCAGCATCGATGCCGCAGTCGACATCACCAACTATGTGATGCTCGAACTGGGGCAACCGTTGCACGCCTTCGACCTCGCCCAAATCAACGGCGGCATTCGCGTGCGCATGGCCGAGGACGGCGAGAAACTGGTCCTGCTCGATGGCCAGGAAATTACCCTGCGCAGCGACACCCTGGTCATCGCCGACCACTCCCGTGCTCTGGCCATCGCCGGCGTGATGGGTGGCGAGCACAGCGGCGTGACCGGCAAGACCCGTGACGTCTTCCTCGAAAGCGCCTTCTTCGATCAGATCGCAGTCGCCGGCAAAGCCCGTTCCTACGGCCTGCACACCGATGCCTCGCATCGCTACGAACGCGGCGTCGACTGGCGCCTGGCCCGTGAAGCCATGGAGCGTGCCACCGGCCTGCTGCTGGATATCACTGGCGGCGAGCCCGGCCCGATCATCGAAAGCGTCAGCGAGCAGTATCTGCCGAACATCGCGCCGATCACCCTGCGTGCCGAGCGTGTGACCCATATGCTAGGCCTGCAGATGGACCCGGCTGAAATCGAAGGCTTGCTGGTTGGCCTCGGTCTCGGCGTAAAACCGCAAGCTGCAGGTCAGTGGTTGATTGAAGTACCAAGCCACCGTTTCGATATCAGTCTGGAAGTCGACTTGATCGAAGAGCTTGCGCGCCTGTATGGCTACAACCGCCTTCCGGTCCGTTACCCGCAAGCGCGCCTGGCTCCGCAGGCTCGCGGTGAAGCTCGCAGCGAACTTCCGGCCCTGCGCCGTCTGCTGGTTGCTCGTGGTTATCAGGAAGCCGTGACCTACAGCTTCATCGATCCGAAATGGTTCGAGCTGTTCAACCCCGGCGTCGCACCGCTGCTGCTGGCGAATCCGATCTCTGCCGACATGGCCGCCATGCGCTCGTCGCTGTGGCCAGGCCTGGTCAAAGCCTTGCAGCACAACCTCAACCGCCAGCAAGACCGCGTGCGCCTGTTCGAAAGCGGTCTGCGTTTCATCGGTCAGCTCGACGGGCTGAAGCAGGAGGCCATGCTCTCCGGCGTGGTCTGCGGCAGCCGCCTGCCGGAAGGCTGGGCTCAGGGTAAGGACGCTGTCGACTTTTTCGACGTCAAAGCTGACGTCGAAGCGGTGCTCGGTTTCGCTGGCGCTCAGGGCGAGTTCACTTTCGTTCCTGGCAAGCACCCGGCGCTGCACCCTGGCCAGACCGCGAAAATCGAACGCGATGGCCGCGAAGTCGGCTACCTCGGCGCCCTGCACCCGGAGCTGGTTAAAACCCTGGGTCTGGATCGCCCGGTATTCGTTTTCGAACTGGTCCTGGCAGAAGTGGCCAGTGGCAAGCTGCCAAAATTCAGTGAACTGTCGCGCTTCCCCGAAGTGCGTCGCGACCTCGCCCTGATCGCGGATCGCGAGGTCGCATCCGCCGCCGTGCTCGATGTAATCCGCGAGAATGCTGGCGAATGGCTCACCGACCTCAGGCTATTTGACGTCTACCAGGGTAAAGGCATTGATCCGCATAGAAAAAGCCTTGCAGTCGGCTTGACCTGGCAGCATCCATCGCGCACTCTTAACGACGATGAGGTGAACTCAACGACACAAGCCATCCTCACCTCGCTCGAACAAAGGTTGAACGCCACGTTAAGGAAGTAGCGCATGGGGGCTCTGACGAAAGCTGAAATGGCGGAACGTCTTTATGAAGAGCTGGGCCTGAATAAACGGGAGGCCAAGGAATTGGTCGAACTGTTTTTCGAAGAGATCAGGCACGCTCTTGAAGACAACGAGCAGGTCAAATTGTCCGGGTTCGGCAATTTCGACCTTCGGGACAAACGCCAGCGGCCTGGCCGCAACCCGAAAACGGGTGAAGAAATCCCGATCACGGCTCGCCGTGTGGTCACCTTTCGTCCAGGGCAGAAGTTGAAGGCCCGAGTTGAGGCCTATGCTGGAACCAAGTCATAACGACGAACTCCCGCCCATCCCAGGCAAACGCTACTTCACCATCGGTGAAGTCAGCGACCTGTGCGCGGTCAAGCCCCATGTGCTGCGCTACTGGGAGCAGGAGTTCACCCAGCTCAATCCGGTCAAGCGCCGTGGTAACCGTCGGTATTATCAGCGCCAGGACGTGCTGATGATCCGCCAGATCCGCGCACTGCTCTATGAGCAGGGCTTCACCATCGGCGGCGCACGCTTGCGGCTGTCCGGTGACGAGGCGAAAGACGACACTACCCAGTACAAACAGCTGATTCGGCAGATGATCTCCGAGCTGGAAGATGTGCTGGGCGTGCTAAAGAAATAAAGCTGAAAAAAATACTTCCTTAACGCGTCAAGCTAGGGTATATTTTTCAACGTTTTCAGAGGCTTGGAAACGACAAGTCTGGAAGTCCGGAGGCTTGTGAAGTGGTAGATTCGCCTTAGTCGGGGCGTAGCGCAGCCCGGTAGCGCACTTGCATGGGGTGCAAGGGGTCGAGTGTTCGAATCACTCCGTCCCGACCATTATTTTCAATGACTTAGGCCATTTCCGCGAGGGGTGGCCTTTTTCATGTGCGTGACATTTGCGTGACTTCTCGCTTTTTCATGCCTGCCTCCTCTTCAAAATAGTCAGCACCGGCCCGCGCGAGTCAGTTGCTGATACCATATTTGCAGCCTCAATCAGATGCCCGAGCTCTGCGCCCGAGTAATGACTGGTGACGCTGCCGTTCTTGTGACCAAGCAATGCCTTCCGATCTTCCTCCGTGACCCCTGCGGCTCGAAGGCGACGACCGAAGGTATGCTTGAGGTCATGCACCCTGATCGATGCGTACCCTGGGTGAGCTGGGCGAAGGTTTTCCTCCTGCCAGAGTTTCGCCGCTCTCACCCGCGCTTTCTTCCAGGCCGTGTCGTTCATCCTGTGCAGCGGTGAATCAGCGTAGGGGAAGACCCATTCCTTGCTGATGCCGCGCTGCTTGTCGATGATCTGCTTGGCCACGCTGTTCAGCACCACCAGCCTTTCATCCCCGTTCTTCACGCCCGAGTTCTTGTGCCGGCCACCGAAGTCCGCGGGGATCAGGAACACGCTCGCGGCGATCTCCGGCACCGTAATCTCCCAATCCCACCTCAACTTGCAGACCTCCTGCTCTCGACAGCCCGTATTCACCTTGAACAGGGCCATCTTGACCAGGTGTTCCGGCAATTCCTTGAAGAGTATCGTCTGCTCCTGCCACGACATGGGGTAGGGCTTCCTGCTCGACTTCTTCTCTTCCAGCTTCTTGAGCATCGGCACGCTGTCCAGCCACGGCCTACGCTCATCATCTCGCCACTTCCTGGCACACAACGACAAAACCCGAATTACCCGTTCAATCGCGATGTTGATCGTCCGGTTGCTCACGCCTTTCTTTGTCTTGCCGCTGGGCAGCTTCTGTGCCGTCTGGCGGTCCCTGATGAAGTCGGCCAGGGCCGCATCATCGATATGTGTCAGTGGCAGGTGCCCCAGGTATGGGTCAAGCTGCTGAAGGCAGAGCGCCGTCAGCTTGATCGAAGGCTGGTCCTTGTGCTCGAGGATGAATCGTGTAGCCGCCTCTTGAAAGGTCCGCACGTGGCGGACCCCATACACCTTTTGTTGCCGAAGCATTTCGAGCCGGTGGATCAGGTATCGCTCCGCTTCCGCCCGGTCACCAGTTCCAGTGCTTTCGTAAAGTCGTTCTCCGTTGACCTTCTTGTCGATATGCCAGAGGCCGTTCCTTTGGGAGAGCCCCGTGATCGTTTTCCGCGCCATTGTGTTTCTCCCTCATGGCGCTCGCTGCGGGGCGATTGTTGCCCTGTAGCGCCAGTTTTATCAATCGCTTTGGCTTCCACGTAGGCCGTGGCCCATTCATCCAGCTCGAGTCGGTCAAACGCGATACCGCGCTCACCGATGGGAAATTCCCGCACGAACGGCCGAACCGTCTTCGTGAATTCGGACCGGTCCATGCCCAGGTACTGGGGCGCATGGCAAGCGCGGATGAATCGAGGCTGGATCGGGGAAGCCTTGGCTGCTGTTGCGTTTGCCATTGGCATGCTCGCGTGCCGCCCTGTGGCGGCAGATGGGGTTATTCGGTGGCTTTATCGATCGCAGTAACGGCAGATCGGATCGCAGCGCTGGTAATCTCGTTGCGGTGTTGGGGGAGGTAGCCAATCAGGGCCATGTGAGCTTGCTTCAAAGCAGCCAGCAGGTCTGGCGCAGCGGCGATAAGCTTGGCGTTGGCCTGAACTTCACTGAAGTCCCCGAAATCCTCGCCGTAGATATGGCCGCCAATCTTCTCCGCCAGAAAGTACTCGATAGGCCATTCTTGAAGGTCCTCTTCATTGGCAGACTTCACCGAGGTTGTGCCCCACGTATCTACCTCTACGACCCAAGGACCGGGCGTGTGCTTAATTTCAGGCATGCGTAATCCTCGCCCGCCGGTCGCCGGCAGGCTGAAAGTGGAAGGGGGTTAAGCCAGTTCGGCTTCGAATTTGTCGATTAGGCTTTGAGAGCAGAAGGTGATCGGCAAAGCGTCGGTACTTCTGCCGTCGGAGACAATGACCCAGCCATCGTTGCGCAGGGTGCAGGTCTCGTTGCCCGTCCTGATGCGCGCGATCGGGAGGCCTGGGATGCGCAGCATTCGATTGATACGATAGATGATCTTCATGCCGCCTCCTGTCCGCGCTGCCACCAGTGCCAGGCCCGGTCCAGATACAGGTCCAGATATCTGCCGCTGGCCATGCGCTGGCCTTCTACCCACGACAGCGTGCAGTTGTTGTCCTCGGCGTAGGCCTGTTCGAATTGGGCTCGGCTGGTCATGGCATGGCCCGCCCGATCTCTGCGGCGGCCCGGGTGATAGCTCGGCACGTAGATTTGAGCTTGTCGCCGCCTCGGTAGCATATGGCAAGCACGTCCTGAAGCCTGCCGGGATTCCCCCGGCGATCAACCCACTTCGCCGCAACAGTTTCGGTTTCAGGTCTGAACTCGATGTCGATGTCTAATTTCATCGCTAGTATCAAGGCGTGATCCTTGAATTCGAGCGGGCTGAACCATCCACTGAAACCATCAGCGGTGAACTTAACGAAGTCACCCTTGAATGAGGGTGCCCAAGGTTTTGCTCCAATAGCCTTGGCGGCCAGTTCGATCAATTCTCGATCTTCAGACATAGCTTTACCTCACAGCCCTGCACCCGGCAGGCCGTCAAAATGTGTGTGGGATTCGATCAGGCGTGGTTGTCGCGGGCCTTGCCGGCTTGGATCAGGCTCAGCGCCCAGAGGGTTCCGGCGATGGAGAGGATGGCGTAGAGCAGGGTGAGCTTCAGCATGGCTTCACCGCGTTGAGCTTGGCCACTTCGTCGAGGCAGGCGTTATAGCCCGCACACTCTCCGAGGCCGTAGGTGGTGAACACATCGAGCGAAGATTTACGCTCAGGCAGTACAACCCCTGCAGGCGCTGGGTGGGCGAATAGCGGGGTTGTCAGCGTGGCCAACGCCGAAGCAGGTGCGCCGCCTTTCGCAATCGCATAAGTTTTGTGTTGGTCAGTACACATACGCCCAGGCTCGCTGGGGTCTCGCCACGCGACAGGTTTCGACTCGCTGGCGGGGTGGGCATCATCTATCTTAACCACCACGCATTGGTGCGTTTTTGCACAGTCAGTGCAGATGCAGGCCATATCTCCGCAATAGTCGAGCTTCCCATCTGCCCCGCGAACTTTTTCATCCGCCGGAATCTTGTGGTCACGCTCGTCGAATTCCCAATTCAAGTTTGCGTCGTAAAAGCACTTATTCCCGCAAACGTCGCAGAGATAGTAATCAGCGGCTGCCATTTTCTTTGTCCTCTGCCGGTGAAAGGAAGGCGTCCAGGTAATCGAAGAGTGTTTCCGAACAAGGCGAGTCGAGCCAAATAGTGTCGATGACAGCGCCGCTTTCGTTCGCCTTTTCCAGCGAGCGGCGGGTGTTTGCAATTACCGCCACCGCATCCTCAAGCCGCTTGTCGCGGGCGGCCAGTTTGGCGCGAAGACCGTCTTCTATGCCTTGATTCACGTTGTCCATGAACGCCGCCGCTTCATTAAGTTTTACGACTTCTGCCTGACTGGCGGCCAGTTGCTGGGCGAGGGCGTCGTAGTAGGATTCGCGCACGCAGCGAATATTGCGGGCTTCGTGGCACCAGAAGCGCTCAACGCTCATCACACATCCCCCGCATCAACAATCCGCTGAATCCCTTCCAGGCACTGCAGCAGGGATATCTCCCCGCGCAGATAGCGCAGGTTCCATTCTTCGACGGCCTTCGCGGCCAAGGTCTTGAGGTCCATCACTTCTCCTTCTGCCCGGCATGCTTGGCCTGGCGCAGTTTGCTGCAGCGTTGGTGGTTGCCCTGGGCGCGATAATTTCCACAGATATCGCAGCGGTTCTCGACCGATAGGCAGGGGACTGGTTTGGGACAGGTTCGGCGCGGGGTCATGCGGGCTCCTTGAATTTCCGCTCACGATCCGGCCGCCCAGCCCGCATCTGCACGCCCATCAGCATGGTGCTGACCTTGGTGCCAGCGGGGAACGTAGTCGCCGGTGGTAGTCGTACATCACAGGCCAGCACCGCCGAGTTACTCGCCTGCTCGACGCACTTGGCCAGCGAATCCCAGATTCCGCAGGGAAGCCGGAGCTCGTTCTGAATGCGCTTGATCACAGCCATAGGCACAGGGACCATCAGGTCGTCTTCCATAGGATCTCCAGACAGCCGCCCGCCTGCCGAGGCGTTCAGCGTGAAATAGGTGAGGGTGGGGTTAGGCTGCCGCTGTGACTGGTTCAGCCAGAGCCTGCTGTACCGCCGCAATGATGCGTTCGAGATAGTCGTATTCGGGGTTTGGCTCCGTCGCATCGTTGTCCGATGCCAGGTGCCACCACTCATCACCGAAGAGCTTGTGCATCAGCTCGCTGTGCGCGCCGTGGAGGTGGTCGATGGATGAATAATCCCGCAGGTCCTCGACCTCGTCGTACAGCTCACGCGCTTCGTCCCGGCCATAGCAGAACGTCCTGCGCTCCTTCAGCACCTGGCGCCGCGCCTTTGCGGCAAGGGCCTCGCCACTGAATTGCCGCGAGCGCATCTGCGAATCGAAATAGCCGATGATGTAGCTCGCATTGAGCTTGCGGAAGAACTGGCCGACGGTCACGCCGTCCCACATCCCACCCCAGGAGGCTGTCCAGCTTTTGCCCCAGCAGCTGACAGTGATCTTGCCGCGCTTGGGCTCGAAGTCTTCGAGGAACACCGTGATAGGGTCCAGATTCACGGCACCCGTGATGTACAGCTTGGTCACAGTCGAGGTCTCGACCTTCATGGCAATCTCCAAGCAGGCGCCATCCCTCCGATCGTGCGGATGGTGGCAATGTGGCTAATTTGAACTGCCCATTCCAGGGAGTGCCCAAACAGGCATCACCAAGAGGAATGCAGCAATGAGTGACGAGAAAAAAGAGAAGCCAGAAGACGAAACCCCAGCTCACTCGACTGAGGAGGAGCGGGAGAGACTCAAGGACTTCAATAAGGACGGGATTCCACCGGGTTCAAGCTGATCTCGGCGGTGGCGGCCCGGCCTTGGATGGGCTATAGGTGTTGGCCGGCATGGGGCCGAATGGGCGGGCGATATGGAAAAGCGATTGATAGAAACACTGACTGTCTTGGATGACGGCAGGCAGATCTCCTATAGAAGAGGCGAAAATGATGGAGATCTGTTCCTTGAGTCTACCCCAAATGATGGGGAATACATCGTTTCGCTCCGCAAAGGCCAGTACGCATGGACCCTCGATACTGCGGGGCTTGGGACCTTTGAAGTATATATAAATAATGAGTTTATCGAGGGGGCAGTGATCAAATCAGATCCTGACGAAACGTTGCTCGGGGATGAGCCAGCCGTCTTAGTCCTTACTTTGAAGAGGAGCCAAATTTAGAGCTTGGGAGGTAATATTTCATCATCATCTTCCCGGTCTGAGGTGCTCAGTATGCTACGCAGTCCACCGTCATAAATTGCCTGCGCCACACTTTCACTAACCATGATTTTGTGGCGCGGATAACGTAAGTGTTCGGTCAGCTCAGCATCGTCCATCATATCCATTTTCATGATGTTGACTTGCAATATTTCGCTGATGCTCATGCCTTTACTGCGGAACTTCACACGGGCCATGGCCTGTTCAATGCCCGGCCTTACCCGGTGCCGCAATTCCTTCTCTGCGAATTTCGCTCGCCTCTCGGCAAGCTCGTCGTTCCGCTGCTCCTGTGTTTTGGCCATCAACGCTTCCTCTTTTTCTTCGCCGGCCCCCGGCCGTGAGCCGTCCAGCCGGCGCCGCGAATCTCGTTGCCCATCTCGGCGATCATCGCATCGACCTGCTCATTCACCAGCGGCACCAGGTCGAACATCATCGAGTTCGGCACGGTCATGCTGCGAATCGTTTTTTCGCCGTCAGGCATCAGAAACCAGAGGCTGACATCCCAGCGCACCGGCTTTGATGGCCGGGTGCCCTTGGGCATTGTGTGGCCGCCGTTCGGGCCAATCGTGTGGATCACTGAGCACGTCATGAGATAGTCCGCTCGGTGGTAAGTTGATATGTTCTTGCCGCCGGCGCTGGCGGACCTTCGTGGCTATCCGGCGCATCGACGCGGCTTCTGAGAAGGGAAGTCGATGCCGTAGTCGCGCATCAGGCGAAGGATCACGGTGCCAGCCACCTCCATTTGTTTCGCCGCCTGGTACCGGCTGAGCCCCACGTCGCGCAGAGCGATCATTCGTTCGCACATCCGCGCATCGACGGTGGGGTCGATATAGGCCCTGTGCTTCTTGATATCGTGAGATTTGCGGCGGAAGTTGAAGCCGCCGGCGCGCGATATCCGGTAAAGGGCCGCCCTCGAATACCCGGTAGCTTCGACGGCCTCCAGGTAGGTCATGGTTTCGGCGAGGGCTCGGATGCGGTCCTCCAGGGCCTTTCTTTCAGCAAGCTCTGCCAGGCGCTTGGCAAATGATTCCGCCCTCATTACTTCACGCCGGTCAGGAGCTTCTGGGATGGTGGTTACTTCGCATTCGATCTCCGGCTTCACCTTGAAGTCGACAGCTGCCTCCACTACTTGGATAACTCCTGAGCGCCCCTCGAAGGCGGCCATGGCCATGGCAAGCCAGATTCGGTCAGCGTCCTTTTCGCGAATAGAGCTGGTTTCGAGGCTGATCATGCTGCCACCTGCTCCAGGGTGATCCCCGGCATGCTGAAGGTTTCGCCTTTGGCTTCGACAATCGCGTCCAGCGCGTCCCAGTTCACGGTGAGGACCGAAATAGGGACTTGGCCGGCTGCCACCGCGTGCACCAGGGCTTCCAGATCGGTCACCCGCGCCTCCATCTTCATTGGCTTCGGTGCGACCTTCGGAGAAGGCGCTACCTGACGCACTGCCGGCTGCGGCTTGACTGGCTCGGCGACCGGGGCCGGCTTCACCTCGGCCGCTTTCTCTGCCACTGCCTTCTCTGCCGCGATCCGCTGCAATTCCTGCTGCCGAATTTCTTCGCGTTGAGCCTCCAGCTTTTTGGTCTCTGCGGCTTCGTGCTCGTTGATCCGCACCTTGATGACCGATACCAAGTCTTCGTTGTCCTTGAGCACCAACTGTTGGGTGTCGCTGAACAGAAACTTGTGGTCGCTGGCCAGGCTGCGCAGGCTTTCGAGGTTGACGCGGATGCCGTCGCCGACCTGGCTGGCTTCGATCTTGGCGCGGGCCAGTTCGGAGTCAGCAGCATCGCGCAGACTGGAGATCGTCTTCTTGCCCTTGATGGCTCCGGCGAAGTCCGCGGCAACGGCCGGTAGGCGAACCTTGCCGCCGAACGACTCGTTGATCTTGTCGATGTGCTCGCGAAATGCTGCAGCTGCCTTCAGGACGATCTCGTCACGGATGGCGACCTTGCGAGCCGTCACCAGCTTGTTCAATTCCAAGCGCTTGCGGCGTACCTCCTCAGAAATGTCTTCAATCGTGCGGAAGAGGATGTCGATGCTTTCGGTCTGGCTCAGTGCGTGCTGCTTCGCTGCTGCAAGACTGCCTTCTACTTCTGTGCACCACTTCACCGTTTTCTCAGCATCAGCAAAGTGCTGGTCGGTCTGCAGGTCGGTGTTGATTGCACCAATTACGGCCAGCGAGTGCGCCTTGAACTGTTCCAGGTTGCTCGCAGTGACCATGCCAGTGACTTCGATACGCAGCGCTGGCAGCGTTTCCGGTGTCTTTCCGACAGCCTCGACAGCTGCTTCCACCGGCTCGTACGCAGCGAGGTCTTCCTCGAACTGCTTCCAGCCGGCGACGAGCTTGGCGGCGCGCCCAGCGACTGGGGTGTATTCCATCGACACGAAGTTCTGCTCAGTGCCATCTGAGCACACGAAAATGACTTTCTCGGCGTCGCTCACCAGCAACTGTTGCTCAAGCTGCCAGTAGTAGTGGCCGTCTAGCGTGCCGGCGCGCACATCGGCGGCCAGCTGCTCGTTCCACATCTTGTGCTCGAACAGGGTCTCGCCGAGCATCGTGCAGCCGTCTAGCGAGGCGAGCAGGTCGCCTTCGGTCCCCACCACGGGAAACAGATCTTCGCCGATCCGTGCTTCAAGGATTGGGCGCGCCATGGCTTCAGCCTCGTGGCCCTTGTCGAACAGGTACTTCTGTACCCACCAGGAGATATCGCGGTCCAGACCGGTCTTCTTGGCATGAAGCAACTCGGTGCGCTTCATCTGCTTCGAATCACCCATCATCACAGGGGCTTCGGAGGCGGTGCGGTATTGAGCGCGGAGGGCATGCCATTCAGCTGAGCCCTGGGCTACGTTATGGATCTTCATGCGGCGTCCCCTTCGATGGGCTTCAGTTGGTTGATGGCGTCGATCTGCGCCTGGGTGAGGGTGTATTTGCTGCGGACGGTGGCGATGAGGTGCTCTGGCGAAGAGCGGCCAGCTTCAACGGCGCTGCGCCATTTCGGCAGGTTCTCTTCGAGCTTTTCGTCCGGGTAATCGGGCAGTGGCTCGGGCTCCGATTCCGTTACCCGCTGCGTGGAAACTTCACGCGGCCCCTCGTCGAACGTCTTGCCTTCCATCTCATCGGCAGTTGGCACTGACCCGACTTCGGGGAATGCTTTACGCAGTGCCTGGGCCTCAGCGCACTTGGCAAGCTGGGCAAATGCTCGGCGCTTCCACATCGAGTTTGGCGCGATGGTGTCTTTGCTGGACGTCGCATAGTTCTCCAGCCACCGCTCGCTGGCGGTGAACTCCGCGACATGCCCGTTCGACATCTGGCGTCTCACGGTCACGCGGCACCACTCCGGGTACGAAACCTCAACACCGCCCAGTTTTGCAGTGATGGTCGGGCCATATTCAGGGTCGCTGATACCCGCGTACTGCCCGGTGCGCGCTGCCTGAATCCGATACAGGCCAATGCCAGGCATGACGACATCGACCATGCCACGGCCTTTCTGGTAGATCGGGACGATGTGAACCGGCTTGAGCATCGGGTCGAGCTGGGCCGCCTTGCAGTAGGCCAGCACCATTACCACCGAGTTGTGCGCGGCGCCTGGGTACAAGCTGCCGCTCAGCACCTGGACGAGCGCGTCTTCGCTCACGGCCGGCAGATGCTCGGCCTGTTTCATTACTGCGGACATGAGTCTCTCCACGCGCCATGCCGTTGCCGGGGCGCTGCGATTGGAAGGGGAAGGGGTTATTGCTGGGGCGGCGGGGCTGGCAAGGGCATCCAGTGCGTTGCGTCCGAGTCATACCAGAAGCACCAGCCGATATCACTGTCGAAGACCCATTAGGAAAGAGCGACCTCGCCAGATTCACAGACGATCAGGTAATCGCCACGACCATCGTCGGGAAGTCGCTCGTTGCAACTGATCCAGTCGCTCACGCTCGCACCTCATAAGTCAGCGTCCACTCCCCGCACAAGCACGCCCGGCGACTCCAGGCCTCAGGGTTCTCGATGCTCGCGATCTCGGCCTGACGCAGGGCATCCCACATCGTCAGCCCCTTGAATACCATCAGCACCCGGTCATCGGGCACAGCCATGTGATCGGGAAGCTCGGCGATCTGCTCGTCGATCAGCGTCTTTACGATGGGCTGGGTCATGGCTGCACCTGCTTGCGGTAGCCTGCGTCCCACAGCAGACCAAGTGCCTCTTTGGCGGTCTGCGGCTCAGGTTTCCAGTAGGTGATCCACATATCTTCGATGGCAGCAGCACGCTCTTCCGCTGCGATCTGCTCGGCGGTGCGGATGGGGCAGAACAGGTGTTCTATTCCGACGCCGCCCCTCTGGTGGTCAGCGCTGACGTAGGCTGCCAGTTTGCGGCCTTCGTCGGTGGTGAAGTGCGCGTAGATCTTGACCTCGGTGCCGGCCCACTCTGGGTGGATCGGCTGAAGATATTTACTCGGGCCGGAAAGAACTGCCCACGTCCCAACGGGCGGCAGGCCTTCGCCGTTCCATTGGCTTTCTGTGACGGGTCTCAACTCGGCTCCAACCGGGAAATCCTTTTGCCCCCCCATCCAAGTCCAGTCCGGATAACCAGCAGCCGGACACATCTGCTGAACCTGACCACCACCGTCACGCCGATACCATGCATCGTAGGTCTGCGATGTTCCGAGATACCCTGCTTCAGCGTCTTCCGGCGCCTTGCTCCAATCAATGCTCATGCCGCCTCCTTGCGCTGCTCGCATACCCTGCGAAGACGTGCGCTGTAGTAGTGGAAATCTTCGGTGTCGATTTCGTTTTCTTGCAGGGCCTGGATGATCCGATTTTCAACCCGCCGTTCGTGGAATCGCGGGGTGGCCGGGTGATTCAGGGCGTCGAGGTCTCGGGACAGGCGGGCATGGATGCTCACAGTTCGGCGTCCTCTGCGTCAGCAGCCAAGCCGTCCTCAACCAGTGGCTTCAGCAGCCTCTCGGCGATATCGCCAAGGGCGCCCATCGGGTGATCGCTGCTGCCCAGCAGGGTCTTGGCCGCGATCTTGTCGGGGTTTCCGTAGAGCACTGAGATGATCAGCGAGCCCAGCGCCGAGGAATCGACCTGGCAGCCGGCCAGCTGGTTGTTCACATGCTCGTCCACCGCCAGCGCGAACTGGCCCTGCGTGACTGACTGGACTGCCCGGAGGCGGCGCTGGACCACAACGTCGCTCCCGAACACCACCAGTTGCTCGGTCGCGTTGTACAGCCATTCGCTGGCTGCTTCGTCTTGGGGTGAAGTGTCAGCTGGGGTCAGGTTGTCCCAGCGCTGCTGCAATCGTGCGAGTGCGTTCATGGGTGATTCCTCAAACCGCATTAGCCAGATGCCAGGCGCGGGTGACCAAACCCACCGTGAATGGTGGCCTGGCATCTGCTGATGCGGTTTCGTGTGTGGGGTAGGGGTGCAGATGGCCGGTGCTGATCTCCGGCACGACTGGTAACGCTCCAGCTCTGCGCGCATCAGCCTGCGCATTCATCTGCATGAAACGGTGTGATGCAGGGGGCCGCGTTGCGCGGTGCAGAAGTCTTCCGCATTGGTGGAGCATCGAAATCCTTCTCGTGGACCTGTCTCGCTATTGCAGCCGGGTAGCGACCCACAACCGCTCAGGCGTCTATCGATGCTCCCCGATGGGCACTCTTGCGAATGCCATAGGGTGGGTCAGGCCTCGTGCTTGCCAACCAGGTAGCGAGCACGACCGCACGACCTCTTCAGCACAACAGGCTGGCGGCGATAGCCGCCGGTGTACTCAACTTGGCGAGGATCAACGCCAATATGTCGAAGGGCGGCGCGAACTTGTTTGCATTTCTTGGCGTTCATGGTGTTTCTCCGGTTGTCTTCCGAAAGCGCCCGTCTCCAGGCGCTGACGTGAAAATCACTGGTTTCCCGCTGGCACCGCATAGCGGGTCATTCACTCGGTTCGAGCGTTTCGCTCTAGTCAGCCGTCGAGGTGCGCCTCGCGTTGGTAGGCTTTCGGGCCTATCTGATCTCCGGTCGCCGTAGAGGCGGTGCCGTCTTTGTTCGTGTTGCGCGGGTTGTTAAAGAGCGGCGGGGCCGTTTGAGTCCCTGTCGATCCGCTGCTGCGATTCGATGAATTAAAGTTACCGCACGGTAATAATACAAGTCAATACCGTTTGGTAATAATTTCTCGCGTCAAAAAAATTCTCGATCGTAGCCCTGGGCCTACGGTGATGCTCAAATTGTGAGTTTTAGGGGGGAGAGGCCCGGAATAGGAGGGATTCATGGTGGTGGTCACCGTGGCCCTGCGCTTACGGTATGGGTGGCCATGAAGAGGGGGGATTTCGGGCTGAAAGCCATGGCCTACGGGGTCTGTAGGGCGGCCTCCAGTGCGGTGGCGGAGGGCGGAAATAGAAAGCCCGGCGCTGGGCCGGGCTCATATTCTAGGCATATTTCTCGGCGATCAAGCTACCCGATGCTGCCACCAGTCTATAGTTTTTGCGGCAAGCTCATCAGTTGAAGGCGCTCTGATAACCTCGATACCGGACCGCTCGAGACGATCAAGCTGCTTTTCTATAACTTCAGATACTCGTCGAAATTCGAGATGGTCCATACCGCTTTTTTCTGTGGGGACGAGGATGGAAAGTGACCCTGCGCGATCGGTATTGCTGGTAACAAGCCCTAGATCGGACGAGGCCTGCAGGATGTTTTTCTCTGCCACTACCGGGCTTTTGTACCACACCGATATTACAGACCCAACGGCAGTGGAGCTCAAGAGAGGCGCGTCCACGTCAATCGTGCCGTTCTTCAGCCGGAGCCGGTAACGCTCCTCCTTGATGATTGCTGACGCGCTCAGATCCATCTTCTGACGCATGATCTGGAAAAGGCTATCGCGAAGTTTGGGTGTCGAGGTGTATCGAAATGCATCATTCTTTGGTGCACCTTTGTCTTTCCCAAGTGTCACAATATCGTCAAAAAAATCGCTCACGACTGACTCTGGGCTTTCACCCGCAGCGTATAACTTCGGGCTGAGCCGGACGTTGCTGCTTATCTGATCTGGAAGATTTTTTCGACTCGCGAAAATGTATTCCTCAACGTCGTTCAGGTAATAATTCAAATCCTTAACACTCACCCGTTTTCCATACAGGCATTTGACGCGATCAAAGACATCTAGCATCCGGACCTCGAGCTGATCCTGATGCGAAAAAAGCACCCCGACGTTTAGGTATTCGCCGGTGTCCTGGTCGAGGCACATTTGTACTGCCTGCCAATGGCCCTCCACACGGGGCCGCGATTCCGCTTTTGCAGTCCGCTCTTTCAGCCTGGCGAGGATGGTCATAGCATTAAACCTACTGTTGACGTGTAGTGGCTTGGCTCCAGTCTTGCTGCCAAAAATTCTAGCACCTGTGTGACTTCTGAGGGGGGCAAGAATTCGGTCAAAATGCTTTCTGCCTTATCCCTTCCATCAGCTTTCCACGCCACTGAAAATGCTTTGTACGCTAACTGTCTGGCTGATCGGATGCGGGTCCGATTGCTCCAGCCTGGTATGACGCCATCAATCAGTTCCCTAAGCGCGTTCCTTGCTAAAGCAGGATCCAAGCCTAGTGATGCGGGGGTCCATGCTGGGGTGCGAAACAAGCGCCCGTGGTCTATGAGGACCAGGCCACCGCTTGGGCCTCCCAACAAATTTCCCAGGTGCCGATCACTGTTCTCAGTCCATTCATCGAACGACAACACAGCAGGAGCAGACCCATTGGCTGCTAGATCAGCAGCGACCCTGGATCGATTTCGAATCTGCATAAGATCCGGAGCGTCAGAAGGGCATTCAGCTAGCAATGCAGGATACTTCATATCTTCTGAGAACCATGCCACGTACTCAGTAGCGGGTGCACTACCGCTAGGTTGGCTCAGCAGCTTACGAAGAACATTTTCAGGAATCTGATCTGAGCGAAGAATAATTACTCCGGCGGTGTCAGCGACTGTCAGGCCGCTGGCCTTTGCAAGCGTATAGCCGAGAGCCTCACTGATCACGGAGTTATTCGTCGATGAGCTCCCGCTAGACGATCGAAGAGTTGCAACAAATGGCTTAATGTAGCAGCGGACGCTTCGACTTCCTACATCGATCCTCCCTCGAAATATGGCATTTTCACCATGCATCGGAGCATCCCTGAGAGGTCCGAGGAACGCATTACTATCTAAAAATTCAACCATTTTCTCATCCTTGAAAATTCGGGGCGGAAGGGGGTCGATCGTTTCCTGTCTAAATTTAGAAGCTACGCCCAGTCCACCAGTAAATGATCTGCGCCAGGATGTGAATGTCACCCTCACGGGCGGCCGGCACATCGATCTCACGGTACTGATCGTTGTCGGAAATGATCGTCAGCCCGTCCAGGTTGCGCTGGATGCGCTTCACATGGAGGCGGCCACCCATCTCGAAGAAGTAGATCGCATCCGATTCCACGCTTTTGATCCCTGAGTCGACCAACAGGGCGTCGCCGTTGCGGATCGTAGGGGCCATGCTGTCGCCCTTGCCTGAGATCAGCTTCAGGTTGTCCGTGGACGTGTACACCAGGTTCTGACGCACCCAGGCCGCATCCAGGCTCATGTGCTCAACAACCATATTCATTTCAGGCGCTTCCGTACCTGGGCCCATGGACCCCGCTATGTCAAAGCGCTCGATAGCTACGAGTGGCTTATAGCTTTTGATTTTCTGTGCGAGCGGAGTGGGCAAGCCCTCTACATCGATGGTCTCAACGGCCAAGGGAGCATCAAGGCTATAGCGCTCAATGCCAAATGAAGATTCGATTTCGCGCGCAAAATCCTCGCCAATCGTTTTGGAGCCTGAAGCACTTGGCTCCGAAAGACACCGAGAAATGAAATTCTGTGGCTTTCCCAGCTTTTCAGCCAGGCGAGACTGCGCGCCGCGCACGCCGACACCGTATTCGCGGTCCATCAATCTTTGCAGGTTGTGCCTGCGCACTTCTCGTAAGTCCATTCCGCGATTCTCAACCGTCATTACTTTTTGGTAAATGACCATTTGGTATTGATTTAATGGTTACCGAGCGGTAATAATTGGCGCATCACAGAGGAGATTCGTGATGCGAACCAAACACACCCAGCTATTGGAGTGGCTCAAGACAGCCTCAGACGAGGCCGTAGACAGAACCGGGACCACTCGCGGCTACCTGAAACAAATTGCCTATGGCAATAAACAAGCGTCCGCCAGCGTTGCCTCGTCTCTTGAGCGGGAATTGCAGGGTCTCTTGACTCGGCAATCCCTTCGCCCTGACGACTGGGCTGTGATCTGGCCTGAACTTGCGTCGGCGGCCTGACCATGTCCACGAATCAATTAAGCCAAGAACAGGTGGTAAGGGCTCGCAAGAATTATCACTTCATCGTGCAGAAGCTTGCATCGGTGGGCAATGCGCCAGTAGCGGTTGCAGTGGGTTGCGATGAGGCGACGATCAGCCGGATGAAGCCGGAGAAGTTCGAGCAGTTCGCACAGATCCTTGCAGTACTGGACCTGAAGATCGTTCCGGCTGAGATGCGCTGCTTCAACGAGCGCGATATCGAGATGCTGATCCATGCCTCGAAGCGCTGGATGGAGCACATCCACGGTGTTGACCAGTTGCAGGAAGAGTAGCCATGTACCGGCCTCTGCCAGCAGAACACATCAACCGAATCCTCGACCGTGTAATCGCCGGAATGGGTGGTGAGTCTGGCGTGCCTGTCGCTTCCCGTGAGGAATACCAGCAGCTTGCTGGAGCAGCAGCGTCGATGGTCGGCAACAGCTTCACCCGAACTAGAAAAGAAAAAGCCGCAGGACTGTGCATGCAGTACCTGCGGCTTTCGCTGTGCCCATCGGTTGCACCCGATGGTGATGTTCCCAGGAATGAACCCGAGGCCCGAGTATGACCAACGTAACTCCACTTCGCAATACCGGGGGATTTACCCGGATGGACAACGATCTCTACGAAGCCCTCATAGGGGCTGACCTGTCGGGGCGGGAGCTACGTGTCGCCCTGGCTATTCACAGGCTGACCGCTGGGTTCAATAAGGAATCGGTCAAGGTAGCGGCCCTGTACATCGCCAAGATGATGTACAGGGATGAGGGCAGGGCAGATGCGGAACGTGCCAACGTATCTCGCTGCATCAACTCCCTGATCCGCCAGCGGGTTCTATTCCGTGATGGTGGCAGTCGTGACCCAATCGCTTTTCTGCCTCCGAAAGAGTGGAAAATCGACCCTAAAAACACCGTGTTGAAAACTACACACTGTGTAGAAAACATACCTGCCACTGTGTTGAAAATTACACACATAAAAGACAGAAACACAAATACCAATGCTAACGCATTGGTTGTCGCCGCTTCCGCAACGACCACCACGGATTCGGATCAAGACGCAGAACAGCAAGTCGCCGCCCGCCCTAATCAACCCGAGGCCCTCAAGGCCGACAAAATCCCTTACGGCAAGATCGTGGAAATCTACAACACGATCTGCGGTGATCGCCTGCCCAAGTGCCTGAAGGTCACCCCTAAGCGCCGTACCCTGATCAAGGGCTGCTGGAACCTGGAGATCAGCGGCAAGTACCCATTCCGCAAAGGCGAGTTCTGGACCGCGTACTTCACCGACTGCCTGACCAACAAACACTGGATCGGTGAGAACGATAGGGGCTGGACTGCAGACCTTGAGTTCCTGACCCGCCAGGACAAGGTCCTGAAGGTGCTGGAGGCTCTGCAATGATCGAAGACCGCCCCCTGATTGCCCTCGAAGCCGAATTCGGCGTTGTCGGTGCCATGATGCACAAGCCGGAGCTGGTCGAGACCATCGGTGCGCTGGTATCGCACGAAGACTTCACTGACACCGATGCATCCGAGCTGTACACCATGATCCTGGCCGCGCGCTCTGCTGGCCGGCCGGTGGACTCCGTTTCGCTGTCCGACATCCGCACCGAGCTCTCGACAGGCGAACTGACCATCGTTCGGGCCTCGGAGATCATGCGCAAGGTCCCCAGCGTTGCAAACGCCCACGAATACGCCCGTATCGTGGTGGAGCGTTCCAAGGCCCGTAAGATCACCGCTATCGGCCAGGCGATCATCGATATGGCCTGCCAGAACCGACCCCTGCCAGGGATCATCGCTGATGCTCAGGAGTCTGTGCTGGCCCTGAACAGCGAAGACGACGAGCCGGACGTGATCACCCTGCGCGAGGCGCTGGGCCCGGTGGTGGACGAGATGGACGCCCGGTTCAATGGCGAAGGTATCAATGGCCACGCCACGGGCCTGAAAGATCTCGACGAAATCGTCCAGGGCCTTCGCGGCTCGCATGTGCTGATCATCGCCGGCCGCCCAGGCACCGGGAAAACTACCTTGGGCCTGGGCATTGCCGAGAACCTGACCATCAAGGAAGGCAAGTCCGCGCTGGTGTTCTCGCTCGAGATGTCGGCCAAGGAGCTTTCCAAGCGTAGCCTGGCATCGTCCTCGGCAGTCACCCTGGGGAACATCGACACCGGCAAAGCCATGGCCAGCGATGAGCAGATCGCGCGCATAACCGGCGCTGTCGGCAAGATGAGATCAGCCGATCTGCGGATTTGCCAGAAGGGCGGCCTTCCGTTGAGCCGTATCCGCAACATCGCCCGCTTCCAGCACAAGGCTAAACCGCTCGACCTGATTGTCATCGACTACATCGGCCTGATTGCGCCAGAGGCTGGCAGCCGTCAGCAAAATCGCAACTTGGAACTGGGTGCTATCAGCCGGGGTATCAAGGGCATGGCCAAGGAACTGAACGTTCCGATCATCGTCCTGGCCCAGCTCAACCGCAGCATCGAGACGCGGGCAGCCAAGAAGCCCCAGATGTCCGACCTACGCGACTCCGGCGAGATTGAGCAGGATGCCGACGTGATCATGATCGCCCACCGCGATGCCGACTCGGACCTGGGCCGCAGTGGCGTGACCGAGATTGATGTGGTGAAGCACCGCCACGCCTCGGTCGGCCATTGCCTGCTCCAGCACCAGGGTGAGTTCGCTCGCTTCGTCAGCTACGCCGGGAATCGCGAGCAACAGCAGGCCGCCGCCGCTCCGCCGCCGAGCCGCCGCAACTCCAAATCTCTGCTCAATAACTTCAATCCTGCTGGGGGCTTCTGATGGCCGATGACACTGAACTGAAGCGCCTGGCTGAGACCCTTGGGCGCGCTATCGAGCAGGCTGAGCACAAGCCTGGCCAATGGGCCGAGACCGCGCAAAGTATGGGCGGCATCTGCTTGCCTGGAGAGTCATTCCAAATTGGTAAGCCTTGGGCGAAGGAAGAGCCGTGGGCAAACTTTAGCTATAAGCGCGACTCCTGGCTGGCAGTAAAGGCCGTGAACGCATTGCCGAAACTATTGGCGCTGATCGCCACCGCGGAACTGAGCCCCACTGCCCAGGCCCTGCTGGTCGAGCGGGATCGGTTGCAGGCCGAGGTGGAGAAGTTAACTGCTCAGGTCCGTCTCGCAGGTATCTCTGCTGAGATGACAGTGCATCAGGCAGTGGGCCGCGCAGCCACCGATACCCTGCTGATCGTTAATGAGCGTGACCAGCTCAAGGCCGAGGTCGAGGCGCTGAGCAAGGATGCCGAGCGGTATCGCTACATGCGCGACTACCCGTGGGCCAACATCACGCGAGCCGTGGGAATCTCTGATGGCCACAGTTTCTGGCTCCAACATTCCGAGGCAGACACGGCTATCGATGCGGCAATGGCTATCGATGCGGCAATGGCAGAGGACTATGCCCAATGACCACTTCCAACTACCAGCTCTTCCGCCAGTCCCTATCCAACCACCCCGGCCTGATCATTGGCTTCGTATTCCCCTTCATCGTCTTCGCATCGATGATCGAGAACGCGAGCTTCGACGGCTGGGCTCTTTTGGGCCTTTCGCTGCTGCCGTGGTTCTTCATCGTGAGCACCGCCTGGATGCTGCGCAATTCGGGTTCGGAGGTGCAGCCATGAAGTCCTTCTGGTGGATCCTGCTGGCCCTATGGGTCGGCTACTTCGGGATTTCGTTGGGCGATGCCGAGCGCCGGGCTGATTCGTGCACAGGTGTGGGGGTTGCTCATGGCTGATCACATGCTGCGCACCGAGTCGGACCGCAACCGCCTGATGGGCTACCTGCAAGGCCTGGACCTCTCCAAGCCCCGCAAGGTGTCGATCAGCGAAACCCGCAACAAGCGCAGCGATGCGCAGAACCGTCTGTTGTGGCAGTGGAACGGCCTGATTCAGACCCACCTGCGCGAGTCGTTCGGCCAGCTGGCCAGCTCCGAAGAGTGGCACGAGATCCTGGTGGCCAAGCTCTGGCCCGCCGAGGTTCACCCGGTAGAACTGCCGGACGGCACCCGATACCGCGTCGGCCGGGCCAAGACCCGCAAGTTCACCACCGTGCAGATGACCACGTACCTGGAGCTGCTGGACGCCTACTGCGCCGAGCACCTGCAGCTTCTGCTGCCTCATCCGGACGATCTGATGATGGCCATCTACGGCGAGCGCCGGCGGAGGGCTGCCTGATGCGAGTGGTTTCCCAAAAGCTGCGCGACTCGGCGCGGGATCAGGAATGCACCCTGCGGTTCTACGGCATCTGCAACCGCAACCCAGAAACCACCGTGCTCGCGCATGTGCCCTGCGGGCAGAAAGGCATGGGCATGAAGGGCCCGGACCAGATGTCTTGCTTCGCCTGCTCGGACTGCCACGACGCCCTGGACGGCCGCAAGCGGGTAGAGGTTGATTTCCGGGATGTGATCCGTGCTGTGGCAGAGACCCAGGCGTTCTGGATCTCCAAGGGCTTGATGAAGGTGCAAGGGGTGGCAGCATGACCATTTTGACCCTGCCATGGCCGCCAGCTGCGTGCAGCCCGAACGCCCGTGGCCACTGGAGCAAGAAGAGCAAGGCCGCCAAGGTCTACCGCGCCCAGTGCCGGATGATGACTCTCGCGGCAAAGATCGTGCGCCCGGCGGGCCCGGCCCTGCTCTGCTTGGAGTTCGTGCCGCCCGACCGGCGCCGCCGCGACGACGACAACCTGATCGCCATGTTCAAGTCCGGCCGCGACGGCTTGGCTGATGCGCTGGGGATCGATGACAACATTTTCGCTACTCAGGTTCGAGTGAGTGATGAAACCACCAAGGGCGGCGCTGTGCGCGTTCGTATCGAATCAGTGAAAGGGGAAGCAGCATGATGCAACTGAATTCGGCCCGGGCCTGCTGGCACGACGCTTACTACACCCCATGGGACAGCCAAGGCGCCCACGTCGAGCAGATCGGCCTGCTGGGCTGCTCGGTGCAGAAGACCGAGAAGATGGTGAATGCGCGCCATGCGGTGCACCAGGCACTGTCGGCGCGCATCCAGCACGCTATTGCCACCCTGTCGCCGCGGCTCAAGGCGTTCGGCAACTTCATGTACAGCCCGCTGGCCAGCATTGACGACAAAGAGATTGCCGAAGAGATCGTCCTGTACACCGCCTATGCCATGGGCCCGAAGATGATGGCCAAGAAGTTCGCACGCGCCCGGTATGTGGCCATAGCTGTGCTGTTCCGGTATCGACGTATGCATCAGGGCGGGCAGAGCGAGGGGAATGACCCTCTGCCGACTCCAGAGGCTTTTCGGACATGGATTCTGGAAGAGCATGGGCTGAAGCTATCGTCGGAGCAGTGGGGGCGTGAATGGTCTGGTTTCGTCGACCTATGCTTTGCAGCATGCAATGATCTGGATAAGCAGGCATTGGTGCCTGTAGCGCGAAGCATTTCCATCATGAAGGAGGCTGCATGAGCAAAGTAGGCGATTTACTGGACCAGTTAGCTGAAGAGCGCCAAAAGAGATTTCCGGATGCTCCGATCGAGATTGTCGTGGGCAGGTCTGCAACATGGGTAGCGCTCATGACAGAGCCAGGCGCAAGCCAGATTCTCGGTACATCTGATGAAGGCCAGACCTTCAACGGTGTGCGTATCGTTGCTGCTGGTGGGACAGATCGGGATTATGATTACAGAATTCGGTTTGAAAATGATCCCGAGTAATACTCTTGCTTGGCTATTGACCAAATGTCCGGCTGAAGGCATCATTTCGTTACTTTAGAGTTTTGCCTCTGGCAAAAACCCGACTAAGCCCGGCCATTGCGTCGGGCTTTTTCGTCTTCATCGATATGCAATCTGCGTGACTGAGTGGCCTATGGTTGACGCATCTAAAGGGTTCGGAGGCGATGCAAGCCACTACTCCGGCCCCCCGTGGGTTCGAATCCCACCGCAGATTGCATTTCGATGCAGATGAATGCGCAGGCTGATGCCCTGAGAAGCGGTGGGCAGCGAATCGCACAAGTCCGGGACCCGCAAACCGAGAAACCCCCAAGCCGGAAATCAGTGCCGGCCATCTGCGCCACACAACAAAAAGCCCCGCCAAGCGCGGGGCTTTCGCGTTTCAGGATCACGGAAAAGAGAGGGCGGCTCAAGAAGGTGCTGTAACACCATCAGGAGCCACCAGATCGCAGGTATACGCTGCAAGCCGGCCAAGGCCCCCACTGCTCGCGCGAGCGGGACGGAGCCTAGCAGAAAAACAAAGGGCTTTGCAGATGTTGAAAGATTGCCGCTGTGGACGTTGCAACCGGCTTCTCGCCCGCGTGGGTGAGTTTACCGAGCTCCAGATCAAATGTTCCCGCTGTAGGACGTTGAATCATGTGAGGGCCGAGAGCCCCGAGCAATCGCCGATCAAACGCAGATCAAGCCAACCAAATTAGGGCCTCATTCGGCCCCGGTTTCCTCCGCTGCACCTTTGCCCGCATCCCTACGGGCGTTTTATTCCTTACGCCGCTTCCACCGATACGGCCAGGCGCTTGCCCAGAGCGGCCAGCGCAGCTTCCACGTGCTCGATCTTCGAGCCATGTTCGAAGTCCAGGAGGCGGTCAACCTTGGTCTGGGCAGAGCCCAGCAGCCGGATCAGGTCGGCCTTTCGCATATTCTTCTCGCGCATGGCGTTCCAGAGCGAAACCTTGGCGGCCACCAGTGCTGACAAATGAATAACGCGCTCGCCCTCAGCAGGTACCGAGGGTAGAGGGATGGGGCGCAGTTGATCGACATAGATGGTCAAGGCCAACACCAGGCCCTCGACCGCGTTCTCGATTAACTCTTCCACGGTATCGCCGGCGCTGTGTGCCTCTGGGATATCCCTGCACGAAGACCAGAACGACCCCGCTTCTGCGTGAGCCCGAATTGCGTAGCTATACATTTTTCCTACCTCGTCTGTGTGTGGCTGATGACGCTGTGCTCAAGCGGGTAGAGCCTCAATCCTTGAGGCCCAGTTGTTTGATGATTGCCTTCCTAAGTCCTTCGCCGATTTCCTTGGCTCCGTGATCTGGGAAGATCGTTTGCTTGCCTTGGTAGTAGATCTTGAAGTGCTTTTGGCGCTTCTTTGAAAACTCTACCCCTTGGGCAATTAACCACCGCTTGAACTCGTTACCGCTCATCAGCCCTCCTGTGTGTCTTGCTGATGTGTTCAGTATACATCATATTTGTGGTAACACAACAAGTTTGTGGTGCTTTATTTCACCGATTATCGGTGCCCTATCGAGAATTTCTGATGGACCCGAGCGAACTTGTAACCAAGCTGCCCACTACCCTCGCAGGCTGGGTCAGCTGGGGTATCTGCGCGCTGTTTGGCGGCACGATCTATATCAGCAAGTACCTGTCGGAGCGGCGCGGTGATAACCGCGAGATCGACCGACTGGAAAAGGCCTTGGCCGAAGAGCGCACGCTTCGTAAGGAAGCCGACGCTGAAAACCGCGTCCTGAGCGACCGAATCAACGACCTAGTCCAGAAGTTCTCCGACCAGAATGCAACAAACGCCCGGCTTGAGGAGCAAATGAAGCACCTCGCCGAGCAAAACGACGAATTGCGCAAGCAGGTCGCACACCTGCAACAAACCATCCAAGGAGCGCGTCAGTCATGACCGAGCCACGGACACATTCAAGAACCCGTCGATTCTGGGACGGCCACGGTAGCTGGCTGCTGTTGCTCATTGTGGGCATCAGTTGCTGGATGGCCGGCAGCCAATACAGCGCCTCGACGATGGGCAGCACCATCCAGATTCTGGTGAACTCGCAGGACAAGGAAACGGACAGCTACCGCCAGCGTATCCGCGAACTGCATGACCAGATCGACCACCTCAACACCTCAGTCCAGCCTGTGGTTCAGCAGGCCGCCAAAGACGCGTCCACTGCGGCCGCCAAAGCCAGTGAGGCTGCCGACAGCGCCGCCAAGGCTGTGGACAAGGTGACGCCATGAGTCTTCAGCTTATCGACAACGCAAGCCAGTGGCACAAGATGTGGTCTGTGCGCTTGGCGCTGGCTGGAGCGGTGCTCAATGCAGCAGCCGTCGGCTGGACGCTCTTTCAAGGCGCCGTAAATCCTCTGGTGTTTGCCTCGGTGAACATGGGGCTGGGGATCGCTGTCGCCATCGCGCGCGTGGTTCAGCAAACCGAACTGCAGGATGGCCCTCATGACCATTAAATCAATCCTCGCCCGGCTCTTCGGGCGCTACACAAAGGGCAAAACTATGAACGTTTCCGTACCGCTCACCACCCTGATCATCGGTGGCACTACCCTGATCACCGCTTCCGAAGCGGCAACCTTCGCCTCGTCCAACGATGCCATCCTGACTGTCGATTCGACCGGCCTGGTGACTGGCGTGGCCGATGGCTCTGGTTCCGTTGTTGCTACCTCGGTCGCCGATACCACCCAGACCAGCACCATCAACTTCACCGTAACCGCCTCGGCTCTGTCTGCCACCGCGGATACCCCAGTCGTGGCCCAGAAGACCGAACTGGAAAAGCTCGAAGAGCTGATCGAGAAGCTGGAGCTGGAAACGCTGAAGGAAATCAAGGCCGGTATCGCCTTCCTGAAAGCGCTGGTCTGATCCATCGCCCGGTTCGCGCCGGGCTTTCTTTTCTGCACTGATGGAAGCTCGCAATGAAGGTTGGCGTAGGCGTCATCACCATGGGCCTGCGGCCCATCCGTGACTACAAGCTGGCCCCAGGCTCCCATCTCTACGTCTACACCGACACCGAACGCAAAGGCCCAGCCCGCGCGCGCAATCAGGTCCTCAAGTACCTGTGCGAGGAGGGTTGTGACGTATTTTTTGTATTCGACGACGACTGCTACCCGACGGTGCCAGGCTGGGAGGCCTACTTCCTCGACCAGCACCAGAAGACCGGCATCCACCTGTTCGGCCTGCCCGATGTCTTCCACGCGGGCATGACCGGTGCGGAAGGTGAGGTGATCTACTGGAACGGCATGCTGGTCCAGTTCGCCATGTACACCCGCAAGCTGCTGGAAGAGGTCGGCTTCTACAACACCCGGTATGACCGCTACGGCCACGAAGACAGCGGCTACACGTTCAGGGCTCTGCGCTCTGGGCTGGCTGGCAACAAGACGGGCTTCCCGTCACCGATCCGAACCCTCGGTTACATTCACTCAGAAGACGTGTACGGCCAGACCCAAGTGCACAACCTGACCGGGGAAGAGAAGGGCGCCTACATCGAAGCCAATCGCGCCATCCTCTACGCCGAACTGAACGGCGATCAAATTTACTACCCCTTTGCCCAGGACGCCGAATGAACGCCTCGATCAACCCGGTGGCGCGCCGTGGCAACCTGATGCTGGATATCAGGCCGTACACCTCCTGCGATTTCCATCGAATCATCATGCCCTACGGCCGCCTCAACGCTGACCCGAAGGCGCCGGTGTTCGTGTTCAACCGCCAGCCCTCCCATGGCATCCACTCGCTCATGGCGATGAAGCAGGCAGGGATCAAGATCATCTGTGACGTAGACGACCACTTCGATGTGGGTCCGCACCATGTGATGTATGAGCTGTTCAAGAAGAACAACATCGCCGAGATCATCAAGCAATCGATGATGCTGGCCGATCTGGTAACCGTGACCAACACCGAGCTGGCCAAGGCCGTGGCCCCGTATGCCAAGCGCATCGAGATCCTGCCAAACGCGCTGCCGTTCGATCAGGGCCAGTTCACCCTGTCCCAGGACACCGAGAGTGATCGACCCATTGTGTATGTGGCTGGCACCACCCACCGGCACGACATGAGCCAGTTCGCAGGCCATGTGGACGAACAGCACCTGACCATCGCCGGGCACAACCCCGAGCGGGAGGAGTGGCGCAAGATCGAGCGCATGTTTGGCCCGGGCGTGAAGTACAAGCCAGAGGTCGGCATCGACGACTACATGAGCCTGTACGACGGCCACGCCGTCGCGCTCGCACCGCTGGTGGACACCGAGTTCAACCGCTGCAAGTCAAACCTGAAGGTGCTGGAAGCCGGGGCCAAGGGGCTGCCCATCATCACGTCGGACGTTCACCCGTACCTGAACGCCACCGACTATGACGCGGTGGACTACGCCTCGGACGGCACCGACTGGCGGGAATGCACGGACAGGCTGGTCAACGACAAGGTCTACCGCCTGGAGCGTGGCCAGCAGCTTGCCGAGCACGTCCGTGAGCACTACCACCTGGACAAAATCAATGAGATCCGCCGGCAGATCGTCGAGGGGATCGTATAAGAGGTTCAACCTATGGCGCTGACAGCAAAGCAGCAGCGCTTCGTCGATGAATACCTGGTTGACCTGAACGCGACGCAGGCTGCTATCCGTGCGGGCTACAGCGCTAAGACGGGTCGCCAGATCGGCAACCGTATGTTGACAAATGTTGACATTCAGGCCGCCATTGAGAGATGCATGAAGATGCGTGCTGGGCGTACCGAGATCACCCAGGACATGGTGCTTCGCGAGCTGGCCAAGATCGGTTTCAGCGATATCCGCAAGGTCGTGCGCTGGGGGAACACCGAGATCGTCACGGGTGTTGATGACGAGGGCGAGCCGACCATTGAAGTCCACCACGGGCTTTGCCTCGTCGGCGCTGACGACATTGATGACCACACCGCTGCGGCCATCTCGGAGATCTCCGAAGGTCGCGAGGGCTTGAAGGTCAAGCTGCATGACAAGAAAGGTGCTCTGGTTGACATCGGTCGTCACCTTGGCATGTTCAAGGATCGCGTGGAGCACACCGGCAAGGACGGGGCGCCGATTCAGGTAACCCACACTGCAGCCGACTACGCTGCCGCCCGCAGAGCGTTGCAGGAGCGCCTGAATAAAAAGGTTTGACGATGAGCGCGATACTCGAATGGGAGGACTTGAGCTTCCCCGACCGTGTCGCAGTGGCGGATATGTCGCTGGATTCGTTCCTCTCGTTCACCCGCATCTGGTTCGAGCTGATCCAAGGCGACCGGCTGTTGGTCAACTGGCACCACGAATACATGGCCCAGGCCATTGATGACCTGATCGCCGGTACGCTGCAGCCACGCAACCTGATCATCAACATCCCGCCGGGCGGCACCAAGACCGAGTTCTTCTCGGTCCACCTCCCGGTTTACGTGAACACCCTGGTGCGAGACGGCAAGCTCAAGCGCTTTCGCAACTTGAACGTCTCGTACGCTGACACACTGGTCAAACGCAACTCGCGCCGAACCCGCGACATCATCGCCAGCGAGCCTTATCAGGCCCTGTGGCCGTGTTCGTTCGGGGTCAATCAGGCAGAAGAGTGGGAGATCGTTGACGAACGCGGCCGTTCGATTGGCCAAACCGTGTCAAAGTCGGCCGGCGGCCAGATCACCGGTGGCCGGGGTGGCTACTTCGGCGACCTGTTCTCGGGCTGCATCCTGCTGGATGACTTCAACAAGCCGGTGGACATGTTCAGCGAGACCAAGCGCAACAGCGCCAACCTCATGCTGACCAACACTATCCGGTCACGTCGTGGTGACAAGTCCAAGGACAACGCCACACCTGTCGTGAGCATCCAGCAACGTCTGCACACCGCAGATGCCACGGGCTTCATGATGTCCGGCGGTATGGGCCTCGAGTTCAAACACATCTGGATACCGGCCCTGATCGATCAGCACTATCTGGACAGCCTGCCCGAACCCTGGCGCACCAAGTGCTGGGACACAATCAAGGACACCGACTCGGTCGAGGTCGGCGGCGTACGTTATTGGTCCTACTGGCCGGAGATGGAGTATGTCGGCGACCTGGTAGCTTTGTGGGAGCGTGACAACTACACGTTCACCTCGCAGTACCAGCAGAAGCCCGCGCTGCTCACCGGTGGAATCTTCAACACCGACTGGTTCGGCACCTACACTCGGGCGCCGCACCTGGTCTACCGCGCCATCTACGTGGACACCAACAGCGGCAAGGTCACGGATTACAACGACTACACCGTATTCACGCTGGTGGGCACGGGCGTCGACGGCAACCTCTATATCCTCGATGTGGAGCGCGGCAAGTGGGACCCTGAAGACCTGCTGACCAAGGCCATCGAGCTGTGGGACAAGTGGAAACCCTACGACCGGCGCCGCCCGATGCCGATCCGCGACATGGGCATCGAGGACAAGCAGGCCGGACAAGGCTTGATCACCACCCTGAAGAAGCGCAAAGAGATCCCCATCAAGGAGATTCCGCGCGGAGAAGGCCAGAACAAGCTGGTCCGAGCGCTTAACGTGGTCCCGCAGATCAAGACAGGCAAGGTCTTCCTCCCGGCCACCTACGACGAGCAGGGCGAACGCCTGGAGCACTCTCTGTACGCCGACGGCTCGGTGGCCGGGTCTACACATTGGGTCCCTACAGCTCTGGCCGAGTTCGCAGCATTCAGCGCCGACGACAGCCACGACAATGACGATATCGTCGATACGTGGATGGACGCCATCAGTGATAACCTCATTGAAGGCGGAAATCTGGACTATCAATCATGGCTGTGAAACCCAAGAGCTTCAGGATCACCATCGAGCTGTTCGAAGACGCTGAACCGGACGTGGCCCTGCATACCAAGGTGTGGAAGTACCCCTGCCACGGCCTTTTCGGCGCAGACGACTTCCCGCGCAAGATGGCGGCAGACACGATGATCGAGTTCAAGCAGGAATGCTTCCTAGGCGGCCACCTCGACGATTTCAACCGACGGCTAAAGCCGGACTGGAAACCAGATTCATAAGCCCGAAAGGGCTTTTTTTACGCCCGGAGGCAGCATGGCAGACGGTTGGGACTGGAAAGGTCAGGACAACTGGTACATCTACTGGGCGCCCACTGAAGCATTACTGGATGGTCGCCGCCGCCGGTTGTCGGCCGTGGCCACCACTCTGGACGCCGCAATCGCGTCCTACAACGGGTTCAACATGTACGGTACGGGCTTCAAGGTCCTTGTCGAGCAGCAACAACCCACGATGGTCTCCGACATCACTACGATATTCGTCGCCTCCGGTGTCTGGAATGGCACCTACGACGAGTTCCTGGCCGCCTCTGGCGTCACCTCGTAACCAGTAGGCACCCCATGAAATCGAACAAACCAAGACTGCGGCCTGACGGCAACGGCGGCTTCAGCATGGCCACGCGCGATGGTCTGGTGAACCTCTACACCGGTCTTGGAACGGGGCGCGACAGCCGCACCGGTGGCACCTTCGAGTTCGGCACCTATCAGGATTACGTGCAGTACGAGGCTGCCTACTCCGAGAACTGGATTGCCCGCGATATCATTGATATCCCGGTGGATGACGCTACCCGCGAGTGGCGAGAGTTCCAGCATGCCCAAGCCGACCAGATCATGGCCGAGGAAAAGCGTCTGGGTATCCAGCAGCGCTTTCAAGAGGGTGTGAAGTGGGCGCGGCTGTACGGCGGCGCGGTCATGGTGATGCTCACCGACCAAGCGCTTGATAAGCCACTGGACGTCAACAAGATCAAGAAAGGGTCGCTCAAGGCGATCCGCGTCATTGACCGCATGTACATCACCGGCCAGGACTGGAACTACACCGACATCCTCGCTGAAAACTACATGTTGCCCAGCTATTACCTGCTGTACGGCGGGGCGCAGCGCATTCACTTCTCGCACTTGGTGCGTATGCCAGGCGCGATGCTGCCCATGCGCCTGCGTCAGCTCAACGGCATGTGGGATGACAGCGAGATGCGTCGCTGCCTTGAAGACCTCAAGGACGTGGTGGAGTCGAAAGGCGGCATCGCCAAGCTGATTCAGACTGCCAACGTCGATACGGTCACGGTCGAGGGGCTGAAATCGGCCCTGGCATCAGGCGATACCGAGAAAGCCACCATTGACCGATTCAGGGTTTTCAACCTGATGAAGTCGGCGCACTCGCTGGCCCTACTGGACAGCAAAGAAGAATTCGACCGTAAGGGTGTCAGCTTTGGCGGCCTGGGCGACATTCTCAGCGTGCTGATGACATGGATCTCCGGCGCCGCGCACATCCCGATGACCCGCCTGTTCGGTATTCAGGCCAAGGGCCTGGGCAACGGCGGCGAAGGCGACATGAACAACTACTACAACTCCCTGCGCGGCAAGCAGGAGGGCCCGTACCGGCAGGTGCTCGAGAAGCTGGACCAGGTGTTCATCCGCTCGGCGCTGGGCAGCTTTCCGGACGACTACGAGTTTCAGTGGAAGCCGTTGGATCAACCCGATGGGCTGGAACTGGCGCAGACGCGCATGGCCAATGCCCAGGCGGATGACCTGCGCATCCAGCAGGGGGTGCCTGCTTACCTTGTCATGCAGAAGCTGAACGCCGCCGGCGAGTTCGACGTTCCCGAAGACCTGATCAAGCAGATGGAGGCGAACCACAATGCTCAGGCCCAAGGCGAAGCTGCCGACCGAGAGCCCGTATCAATCACGGGCGGTGATAAGGCCGACCCGAAAGGCGGAAGCGGCGTACCGAAGAAACCTGCTTGATCTCGTAGATGCCATGGCTATGGCCGTGCGTGACCGCATCGTACCGACGCTCCAGGCTCGCTGGGACATCGAAAGCTTGGCCCCCAAGGCCATGACGCGCGATGCGGGCTATGCCGACCTGCTGGTTGAACTGATCGCCTCGACGGCCAACATGTTCCTCAACATCGACATGCGAGGTAGCGCATACCAGCCCAAGGCCAAGCCGGCGCCCAGTAAGCGCCGCCGAGGGCCGCGGGTTGCGCCACCATCGCCTGCCGAAGAGATCGCCCTGCACGCGGTCGAGATGGCCGCTGACGAGGCCGACGATCATGTGGTCAAGGAACTGCGCCGCACGGTGCGCATTGATGCCCAGGCGCTGATGACCAGTGAAGGCGTCAACGGCTACATCGACGCCATGGTCAGCAGTAACGTGGCGCTGATCAAGACCATCCCGCAGGAGTTCTTCAGCGACGTTGAGCAGACGGTGCTGAATGCCTACTCCCAGGGCCTGGCGCTCAAGCCAGTACTGGAGCAGTTGCAGGAGAAGGTCGGCGTCAGTGCCAGGCGGGCCAAAGTCATCGCTGTAGACCAGATGAACAAGGTCAACAGCGATGTCGAGCGCCGCCGGATGCTGAACATTGGCATCACGCGCTTCAAGTGGTCCACGTCCAAGGACGAACGGGTCAGCGGCAACCCATCCGGCCTGTACCCGAACGCCAAGGTGAAGTGCTTCAAGATCGCCTTGCAGGACACCGGCATGGGTCCGGGCGTGTACTCCCTCAAGGATGGCGCGAAATGGGATGGCGAAAGCGAACTGTTCCCTGGCCGCGCGCACGTCAAGTGTCGATGCACCTTTACCCCTCAGATAGAGGGATTCGATTACTGAGCCCCGCTGAAGCGGGGTTTTTTCTGCCTGGAATCCAAGCATGAAACTCAAGGTTCAAGACAAGACGGCCACGCTGGGCAGTCGCCGCGAGTTCACCGACAACGGTTATTTGAAGGTGCCGGGGCGCGTGGCGCGGGTCGGCGTGCAGAACTACCTGGCCATGGAGTTCGACTTCGCGGCCATCAACAAACAGTTCGGCCTGACACTCAAGGCCACTGACGTGATGCGCGTGTACAGGCCGCCCGAGTCGGTATTCGACCCAGTGTCGCTGGCCAGCTATGACAACGCGGACATCACCCTGGAGCACCCCGGCGACTTCGTAGGGGCCGAGAACTACTCGAGCCATTCGGTCGGCCACTGCATCAGCGCCGGCCGCCAAGACGGTGACTTCGTCGAGGTCGACCTGCTGATCAAGGACGGGATGGCCATCAAGTCCGTTGACTCTGGCAAAGCCGAGCTCAGCGCCGGCTACGAGGCCGACTACGACTACCAGCCCGGAAGAACCCCATTCGGCGAGGCCTACGACTTCATCCAGTCGGGCATCGGCGTGAACCACGTCGCTATCTGCGACAAAGCCCGCGCAGGCCATGGCGCCCGCATTTTTGACTCACAGAAGGAACACGAAATGCCGAAGGTAAAACTCTTCGACGGCGCCACGGTTGAGGTTGCTGACGAAAACACCCAAACGATCATCCAGCGGGCGATTGACTCGCTGGCGGGCACTCTGGCCACCGAGCAGGCCCGCGCTGATGGCGCTGAAGCCATCCGCGACTCCCTGACCGGCGAACTGACCGCCCTGAAAGCCAAGGCCAGCGATTCAGCTCTGTCCGAGCGCGTGTTGCTGGTGCTGGACGCACGCAGTTCTGCCAACCGCCTGGCTGGCAAGGCTTTCACCACCGACAGCGTCGATCCGGTCGCCATCAAGGCCGCCGCGCTTGAAGCCGTCGGAGTGAAGTGCCTGAAGTCTGAAAAGTGGGCTGATGCCCCTGCTGCCTACATCGAAGCCTTCTTCGACGCCCAGATGGCCAACAAGGACGAGGACGACCAAAAGGACGAGGACGACAAGCAGAAGACCAAGGACTCGATTACCGGTCTTGCTGCCGACCTGGCCAACGCCAAACCCAAGGGCAACGCCACTGCCCAGCAGACTCGCGACGCCGACTACCAGGCGTTCCTCGACAAGCGCTACGCCGCACAGGAGGCCAAGTAATGGCTATTGCACAAGACCAGTTCGACATCTATCGCCTGGATGCCTACGAAGGCCAGATCGGCACCATCGAGGTCAACAAGGTTGACTCGGGTGTGGCCGGTGCTGACATCCCGTTCGGCCGCGCTGTGGTCCGTGACCCAGTCACCGGCAACATCCTGCCTTGGGCAACTAGCTCGGCCGCATGGGACTTGCTGGGCATCTCGGTCCGTTCGCAGACCGGCAACAGCGTCCAGCTGCCCCAGTACGGCAGCGTGTACCCGATCACCACGGCAGGTTACCTGGCTGGCCAGAACATCTCCTACATGACCAATGGCGCCATTCGCGCCATGTGTGTCGACGGCGCGCTGGCCGGCAACATCGTTTCCATCGTCAATACCGCAGGTGCGAACCTGGGCCGCCTGTCCACCGGTGACGGTGTGCAAATCCCATTCCTGCGCTGGAAGGACGACGTGACCGCCGGCTCCATCGGCTGGATTGAACTCAACGGCATCTTCACCGCCTCCGGCGTGTAACAAGGACCTGAACACATGAAAAATCGTGCACGCATGAGCACTTTCGACACCGATCCGACCGCCGCTCTGTCGTTCCTGACTCAGCAGGCGGCGTACATCGAGTCCGAGGTGTACCGTCAGCAGTACCCGCAGTACAAGTACACCCAGTTGGTGCCGCTGGACAACAGCGCCCCTGATTGGACTCAGGTCGTCGGCTTTCGCTCAGTTAACAGCCGCGGCGAGATGAAGCTGTTCGGCCCAAAGTCCACCGACGTTCCGACCGTTGAAATCGCGGCCACCATGGGCTACCACGAAATCCAGACTGGTGCGCTCGGCTACGAGTACAGCATCGAAGAACTGGGCTACGCGCAGCTGAACGGCATCAACATCGACAACGAGCGCGCGATTGCCGTGCGTGATGGTGTCGAGAAGGGCATGAACCAGATCTACCTGCAAGGCGGTCTGATCTCCACTGCCAACGGCAAAACCAAGACGGTAGGCGAAGGCCTTTACACCGGTGCAAACGTGTCGCAGTCCTCGCTGGGCACCAACATCGTCGCGCTCGTCGCGGCCGGTGACGCCCAGGCCGTGCTGAACATCTTCTCGAACGCCTACAACCAGGTGTTCATCACCAACACCAGCACCGTTCACATGCCGACCGACTTCGTCATGCCGGCCAGCATCTATCAGCTACTGCAACGCACGCTGATCAACACCGGCAACGCCAGTAACTTCACCTTCCTGATGTTCCTGCAGGCCAACTTCCCCAACATGACGTTTGACTGGGACATTCTGCTGGAGAAAGCAGGCAAAAGCGGCACCACCCGCCTGGTGACCTACAAGAAGGACATTCGCATCCTGAAGGGTCACGACGTGATGCCGTTGCGCTTTCTGGCGCCGGCCACCGCCGACAACGTGAACTTCAAGGTTCCGGCTATCTGCCGTACTGGAGGCGTCGAGTGGCGTGTTCCGAAGGCTGCTGCTTACTTCGACAACCTGTGATGCACGGGGCTTCGGCCCCCCTTCCGAGGATTGCGACATGCAGATCACCTCTGACGTGATTGATGACTTTCGCGAAGCGTTTCCCGAGTTCAGCGACCAAACGAAGTGGTCTGCCGGGCAAATCCTGGTAGCACTGCAGGACGCTGACAACGAAACCGGCTCGCGCTGGGGCGGCTACGCCAACCCGGTGCGGTCTCTCAAGCAGCGCGGCATGTTCGCCTACGCTGCGCACGCACTGGCCAAGCGCGCCATGCAAGCGCAGCAGATGGCTGCTGGCTCCATACCGACGCCTGGCGCCCAGATCTCGGGCAAGTCGGTCGGTGACGAATCGACCTCCTACGCCGTGAGCACGCCCAGTTACGATCAGGCCACCAGTGATGGCGACCTGTACCTGACTGCCTACGGGAAGGAATTCCTGCGCCTGCGCTCTCGCATCGTCGGCCCGGCCATGGTGTAGCCATGGGGATCACGGTCGATGTGAGCGGGCAAACCAAGGCTCAGCTTCGCGAGACCTTGAAGAAAATCCAGGCGCGTGTGCGCGATCGGGCTGTCTTTATCGGCATCCCGGCCGGCTCCGGCGAACAGGACGGCATGACCATTGCCCGATTGGGCGCCATTCATGAGTTCGGCGCAACGATCGATCATCCCGGTGGCACGCAGTACGGCTACACCACCGAGGACGATGCCCACGATGGCAAGGTGAGATTCCAGAGCACAGGGAAGGGCGTCATGGCCCTGGGCATCACGGGGCCGCACCAGATCATCATCCCCGAGCGTTCTTTCCTCCGTGCCCCGCTGCGGGCACATACCGAGGACATAAAGAAGGCCTGGCGGGCAATCATCCCCAAGGTCATCAAGGGCGAGCTGACGTTGCTCAACGGCCTGCATCAGATCGGCGCCCGGGCCTCGGCCTTCTGCCGTGACGCGATCAAGGACGGCATCGCGCCGGCCAACGCCGCGTCCACCATCCGCAAGAAAGGGTCGAGCACACCGCTGATCGATCAGGGGATTCTCGTCAGCAAGATCACGTATCGGGTAGAGGGCTGACCATGCTCACGATGGAAGGCCATATCGATTCGGACTTCGTGTCTACCCCTGATGGTGGTGTGTACCTGGTGCGCGCCGCCGCCGGCGATTACACGGGCATGGGTGGTACGTGGGAGGACACTGCTCCCGCCACTCGCACCCTGTTGACAGCCGTGAACATTCAACAGGCCTCGCCCAAGAGCGTGGAAGTGATGACCGGCACTTCGGGGGCAGTCAACCCGCAAGACTGGAAGATCGTCCACATCAACGACGGCGTGACCTACCTCTACCCGGACGACTCAGGCCAGTTCGCAGACCTGTTGGAGTTCTCGGATGGGGTGGACATGCGTCAGTGGCGGGTCAGGCAGTGCGACAACCGGCCGTGGCGCAGCTACTGCCGAGCCATGGTCGAGCGATACCGGGGTGAGGCATGAGGGACATCAACGAGCTGAACCCGATCTTCCAGCAAGTGGTGGCCCTCCTGACCGGTGCGGACCTCAACCGAGTGATCCTCGCCAATCAGGGCAAGCCGATGCCTGGCGGTACGGCGCTTTCGGCGTCCTACCTTCTGGTGCCGATCAAGGCCTATGGCTGGCCAACCCTGCGCTATGACGACGCTGTCGACCTCGAGCCGGCTGATCCCAGCCTGGGCGACTGGACCGACTACGACGTCACCATGCAAAGCACGATGATCTTCACGCTGTCGGTGAACATCTTCAACGAAGGGGCCGCAACGGCCGCGATGTCGCTTCCGAACGGGAACTTCCGGGCCGACATTGCCGCGCTGCTGCGCCAGTACCGCATCGGGTGGTTCCAGACGAGCCCGCCACGCAACCTGACTGTTCTGCAGAACGCCGGGATTCAGCCTCGCTATCAGTGCGACCTGACCCTGTACGCAGAGGTCGAGACCACCTACGCCGTCCTGCGCGCCGCCGGCTTCTCTTACGAAGTGAGCGATGCCCTGACCAAACAGAAACTTCAATCAGGACAATACAATGGCAGTTGATATCTCCAACATCGTGCCTATCTCGGTGTCGATCTCCGCCGCAGGTCTCTCCGATGCTGACTTCACCAGTTCGGTGGCGTTCGCCGATTCCTCGGATCTGGCGTCAGGTGTCGTCTTCGCGGCGGGCAGCTATCGCGATTACACCGCGCTGACAGATATTGTGAGCGACTTCGGCACCACCTCCGAGCTCTACAAGCTGGCAGCGCCTTACTTCGCGAACAAGACCCGGTCGCCCACGTTCACCGTGTTCATGAAGTCGTCGTCGGGTGAAGATCCCACCACGGCCGCCAATCAACTGGCCGCCTCGGGCATCTGGCGCTACAACCACTTCTTCAAGAACACCGACATCACCACCGGCACCATCTCCAATCTGGCCGCCTGGGCCGACAGCGAGAACCGCGCGGTGTGGCTGAGCATCAGTGATGCCGCCGTAGTAACGCAGGGCTCGACCACTGACCTGGCTTCGGTGATTGCAGGCCTGAACCCTCGCCACATCTTCCAGGGTTTCCGCGCCCCGGCCACGCTGGCCGCTGATGCGACTCAGGGCTACCCAATGAACGGCCTGGCCGCCAAGTTCACCAAGTGGAACCCTGCCGGCTTGAATACCGCGATCACTGGTGAGTACCAGACCTTGACCAACGTCACGGCCGACTCGCTGTCGCCTACCGCCATCGGCATCCTGAAGACCAAGAAGTGCGTCTACTTCTCCAAGGTCGTGTCCAGCGGTGCCACCACCGGCTGTATGTCGATGAACACCACCTCACCATCGCCCAACGGTGAGTGGATTGACGACGTGATCGGCGTGGACATGCTGACCAATGCACTGCAGGTCGGCCTGTTCGACTGGCTGATCCAACCCCAGACCAAACGCGGCCTGGATGCCAAGAACTTCGCGGGCGCCATTGCGGCGGCCGGGGCGGTGTGCAAGTCCTACTTCGACAACGGATTCCTGGGTGCTGGCTACATCACCGACCCGGATACCGGCAACGACCGCTACCTGTCGAACGGCTACTACATCGACAACGATCCAACCGACGTGGAATCGCTCACTACCGCCCAGCGGCAGGCGCGGACCTACCCGGTGTTGAACATCTACGTGCTACGCGATGGCGCTGCGCACTTCATCCCTGTCAGCCTCTATGTGGAGTAACGGTTCATGGCAATGATTGACTATGGCGCCGCCGGCTCCAACCTCTCGATCAACGGCATCACGATCAGTTCATATGGTGACGTTGATCCACCCATCGTGATCGAGGACATCGAGCCGCGGTCGGCGCTCAAGCGCGGGACCGGGGGCAAGTCCATTCGCATGGACAACGTCACCCGGGCGAAGCGACTCACCATCCACCTGCTACCAGGCTCGGATGAAGCGCGCCAGATCATCGCCCTGGACAAGAGCCGGGTGGACTTCTTCGGCATGTTCAACCAGTCAGGCACGGCGGAAAACGTTGTGTTCTATGCCGGGATTCTGGTCAACCGCGGCCAGTTGGGCCGTGGCGGACGTACCAACGTGTCCGACGAACAGTTCATTTTCGAATTCAACGACTCCGAAGAGACGTAATCACCCACCGGCCGCTCCGGCGGCCAGGCCCTGAGGAATACCATGGCTCGCTCTATTTCCCTGTTCATCGCCGGCGTCGAGTACGGCGGTACCACGGCACCGGCAAAGGCTCAGGAAGAGATGCTGCACCTGGCGGTCAACACCGGGATTATCTCCTATCTGGGGGATGCTACGCCGGCCAGTGACGCAGAGCTGGTGATGGCCCTGCTGCGCTCCCCATTCGAGAGCGTACAGCGCCTGACCGCTCTGGCGCTGCGCCATGACAAGGCCGACCTGATCAAGCGCGATGACGGCACGGGCAACATCATCCTGCCCATCGGCCCGAATCTGTTTCAGGACAACATCCAGTTTTACTACCTGCTAGTGGTCCAGGTCCTGCGGGAGAACCTGAAGGGTTTTTTCAAGCTGCTCCCTCAAGAAAGCGACGAGCCAGCGCCGGGCGAAGCAGCGTAAGCACGGTCAACTGGTTCCTGTGGCGACCCTGCGTGGCTTCGGCGGCCTGCCCGGCGCCGCTGGCACGGTATGACCAGATGCTGGATGGCAGCCTTGACCTGGGCGACGTGATCGAGATGCATACCGTGCTGGACGAGCTCGAGAGCAACTACGAGCGGGCGGTGAAGGCGGCGCAGGTCCGGTGATGCCTATATCCGGCCATGGTAGAGCGTAGTTTTGATCACCGATTTCGTGGCCGGGTCGTAATCGCACTCGTAAGTGCGAGGCTCGTACGCGCCGTACATGTTCTGAACTTCAATGGTGTCGCCAATGAACGTGATCTTTCCTGACGACTGGTCAAGCCATCGAATCTGCTGAAACCCAATATCGACAAGGCCGCCAGTCCATCTGAACGCAAACTCGGTAGATTTCTCGATGGCTTTTTTGCACGGGTAGCTGGCGTCAGGCTCCACTTTCTTTGCCCAACACTGCAGGTCTTTTGCGCACGCTGCGTCATCAGCTTTCTGCCTTTCCATGGCTACGTCAGCAGCGATGGCGTCCTGTGCCTTTTCAAGGTCAGTTGGTTCTTTCGCTGGGTGAGTCGAAACAAAAACCACGAAGGCAACGCACACAACGATGACAAACAGGACTTTCCGTTTGTGTGATATGCGCTCCTTCGCCTCGCGAACACTCTGATCTTCCAGGCTTTCGCCAATACGAACCGCTCCACAGTGAGGGCAACTGTTGGCTTTAGTTGACAGCTTCCCACCACATTCACTGCATTTGATTAAAGCCATGCTGCGCTCCGGCATTCCTTGAGGTGCGCAGAATAGCAAAACCCCCATCGACCAGGAGTCTTCAGATGCCTGAAGAAGAGATCGACGCGCTGCTGGTCAAGCTGGGCGTAACGGTAGACCAGGCGAGCTTCACCGAGAGCACGAATGCCGTAAACAGCCTGGACAAGGCCATCAACAAGGCCGCCCGCGAGCGTGGCAAGACCGGTATCGACCAGATCGGCAAGGACATGTCGCACGCCGGCGGGAGCGCCAAGGAGCTCGAACAGACCGTCGACAAGTTCGACAAGACAGTGGCCAAGGTCCCGCGCTCGGTCAACGTCCTCCAGAGCCGCCTTGGATCTGCGACGGTGCAGATGACCAGCTTCAGAAAGGAAACCCAGGCGGTTGTAGCGCTCCTGTCCCGTGGAGCGTCCGCTACAGGACTGGGCCCGCTTTCCGGCAGCATGTTTTCCATGTTGGCCGGCGGCGGCCCGTTGGCTCTCGCGGCGACAGCCTTTGGCGGCCTGGCGGCCAACTCCTATTCTTTCGCCAACGGCGCCTTGAATGCTGAGGTCACCTCGAGCAGCTACGGAGTTTCGAAATCAGACCTGCAGAACTTTGATCGCTACGGGAAGAAGATCACCGGCGAAGATGATGTCGGCAAGCAGGTCCTGGCAGCGGCGCAGCGGTTGCGGCAGTCGTCGGCGGCCGGCATCGTGCCGGTGGATATCGCTCGCTTTGGCGGTTCTCCTTCCGATTTCGCGGACGCATACAAGCGCCCGACCATGGAAGTGGTCGACCTGATCCAGAAGCAGATCCGCAACGCGCGGGACGATGTATCCCGTCAGAACATCGGCAACGCCTTGGGCCTGAGCCAGGCCGGGATCATGACCGTCAATGGCGATTTCCGGGCTGGCATTCAGGCGGCAAACAAGCCCGGGTCTACTTTCACGGACAAGGACGTGGCTGATGCCCGGGCGTTCGAGGATTCGTTGGTTGACCTGACCGCCGACTTCGACCGCCTGCGCAACAAGCTGGGCTCAGAGTTCCTGCCGTCATTGGACAGCTTCGTGAAGCGCGTGGACAGCATGTTTGCGCAGGATGGGCTGGTAGATAAGGTCACCCAGACCATCAGCCAGTTGAAGGCCGGTAACTTCAGCGGCGCATTGCAGACCTTGCAAAGCAAATCGATCACCGATGCGGCCGGGGGCACTATTGGCAAAAACCCGATCCCTGCTATCGCGTCAGGTCTTTACCATGGTGCCGTCGACGGGTACCACAAGAACGGAATCCTCGGCGCGTATACCGGGGGGCTGGGCGGCGGACTCGGCGCCATAGGTGGCATGCTTCCGGGTGGCGTGAAAGACATGGCATCGCAGGGTTTTAATTCAGCCTCAAGTGGGGCTCAAGGATGGCTCGGAGCTCACGACACCCGCCTTACGGCAAAGCGCGACCAGTACCTCAAGTTTTTCACCGACAACGGGTATAGCCAGACCCAGGCCGCTGGCATCGTCGGGAACCTGATGAGCGAGAGTTCGCTGAATGCCAGTGCGGTCAGCCCTGATGGCGGCGCGATCGGCCTCGCCCAGTGGCGCGGATCTCGGCAGAAGGACTTCAAGGAATTCTTCGGGGGTGACCTCAAGGGATCTTCCGAGACCGATCAGCTGAACTTCATCCTGTACGAGCTCCAGAATAAAGAGAAGTCGGCCAACAGCGCTCTGCTGAAGACCAGCACCGCCGCCGATGCGGCTTCGGTGTTCCGGAACATGTACGAGCGCCCAGGCGAAAGCCAGGAAGATGAAGCGCGCCGCATCCTTTATGCCAATCAAGCCGCTGTCGCACCAAATGCGGTGGCCGCTAAAGACACTTCAGCAAATACGGATGCAGATAGGGAAATCGAAGCTCGCCGCATCCTGTACGCGAATCAGGCTGCTGCGCCATCTACCTACAATATGGTGGCCAACTCACCGGCACCTCCGACGGTAAACGCCATGGGAATGTCTTCGGACACTCCAGCGGGCACCACGGTGCACATTGATGCGCGCGGCTCGACTGATCCGCATCACGTTACCAATGAGGCCATGCGGGCGCTGAACCAGCAGCTGCAAGGACACATGGCAGTGACGATGTCCCATCTGAGCACGGATCTTGACCAATGAGCATTGCAGCCCTTTTCCTCAGCAGCACGCCCACGCTGTCCGGACAAGGCATCTCGCCTGTACTGTTTGATGCGGTGTTGTCCGAGATGCAGTACGCATCATCCAGACTGTCTCAGTACCCGCTGGAAAGCGGCGCGATCGCCTCCGACCATGCCATTCAACTGCCGACTGTGCTGACGGTTACGGTCGGGGTGAGCGACAACCCGTTCAAGGTTCTTCTGGCGTCCGCCTCCAGCATCGCTGGAGCGGCTGGCTCGGCCCTGATCGGCGCCGCGGCGGGTGCTGTGGTCTCCAAGATCGGCCAGCCAGCCCTATCCCTGCTAGGACTGGGCATGGGTGCAAGCCTATCGAGCACGTTCGCCACACGGTCCACCACCGTGAAGAATACGCTCCACTATTTGAAGTACGCCGGCGCGCTCATGAATTTCGTGGGAACCAAGGAGACGTACAAGAACGTGGTGCTCGTCGGGGTTCGGAGTGTTGTGGACAAGGGATCTGAGCTTGGAGGGATCTTTCAGCTCGACTTCGTCCAGCCCACGATCATCTCCAACACCGGTACCGGAACGGTGAGTGCAACCCTTGGCAGCGGCACCGAGTCCACTCAAGGCCAGACATCGGTCAATGCCGGTACGGTGGTCCCGTCATGACAACGAAAACCCTTTCCATGCCCAGCGGCCTGGCCTACTTCACGTTCCAGGCCTCGCTGAGCAACACCACGTATCTGTTCAGCTTCAACTGGCTGACGCGATTTTCCTATTACGCCGTCAGCATGTACGACGGCACCGGAACCGCAGTGTTCCAAGGGCGCGGCCTGCACCCAAACATGGATCTTCTGGATGGCCTGCAACTGGGCATCGGCAAGCTGTATCTGGACGGCACGCAAGCTACGGTCGCAAACCTTGGCGTCGACAACACACTGACCTGGGAATACTGATATGGCAGTGCTCTACGGGCGCTACTACGAACTGACCCTGTATTCGTCCAGTAGCAGTGAGTACCTCACGATTAAATCACCGACCCAGGTGCAGTTTCGCGTGGCGTATTACCCCGGCCGAGGCTCAATCAAGGGTACAGCCGAGATAACCATCTACGGCCTCAACATGGCTTCGCTGGACCAGATCATCAGCAAATACGACCGAGTGAAGCTGATCGCAGGATATCTCACCGGCTACGACACCATCTTCGACGGTACGGTATTCACCCCTAGCAAGGGCAAAGCCGGGGCAGAGCAATACCTGCTCCTGTTCTGCTCGACCATGGGTAAGGATGAAACAGCTGTCAGGATCAACACTACGTGGGGTCAGGGCACCCGGGTGTGCGACATCGTGAAGGAAATCGCGAGCAGCATCGGTATCCCTGTGACCTTCCTGCCGGCCATCGACACACCCGACAATACGTTCTGGCCCGACCTTGGCCGTGTCCGAACGCTCTCGGTTTCGGATACCGCCTATGGCGCGCTGGATGAACTGGGCCGGTCGTTCGACTTCATCGTTTACCGCCTGGTCGACAAGATCCTGATCATTCCTGGTTCAGAGGTCGGAAGCGGAACCAGCCACGAAGTGTCGGTCAATACTGGCATGGAAGGTTCTCCGGTCTTCACTTCCGGTCCGACGGTCAACGTCGTGATGCGGATGAACACCAAGATCCTGCCAGGCGACGAGATCGTGGTGCGAAGCAGGTACAACATCGTCTCGGCGCAAGGTGCCAACTTCGTCGATCAGACGCAGTTCACCCAAACCCGCGACGGAAAGTACTTCGCCAGTTCGATCTTCCACGTCGGCGACTTCTACGGGGACACCTGGTCTACGTCGATTCAAGGCTACTCGCGCGGGGTAGATTGGAACCCGATCACAAAAGGGGATGACTATGGGTGATCGGCACCTCGACATGAGCAACATGCTCGACATGTCGTTCAAGAGTGGTATGGCCAAGATTTACACCAGCCTCCCGGCCACCCTTATCACCTACAACCCGAATACCCAGCGCGCCCAAATCCAATTGGGCATCAAGCGCCGGCAGAAGGGGGTGTGGAGTGACCTTTCGGTCCTGACGGATGTCCCGGTGGACTTCCCCGGCTCGAAAAACTGGGCGTTCTTCCATGAGTTGAGCAACGGCGACGAGGGTTGGGCGCACTTCTCACAGCGCTGCATCGACGAGTGGCTCAACGCTGGCGGCTCGGTGCAGCCCGGCAGCTTGCGGATGTTCGACAAGACAGACGCCTGCTTCAAGCCTGGCACCCGGTCGGCCAAGACGGCCTTTGCACCGATGCCCAGCGTTGGGGCAGGCCTGACGAATAAGTCGGGTAATGTCTCTATCACAGCCACAGACAGCTTGATCGACCTGAAGATCGGCAGCACCACCATCGCTTCCACGTCAAATTCGATCACGCTGACCGCCGGTGGCCAGGTGCTGGTGCTCGATGCAACAGGCCTGCACCACAACGGTGTCAACGTGGGATCGACGCATGTCCACTCGCAACCGAAAGACTCGGGCGGTAACACCGAGGCAGACACCCTCGTACCTCATTGAGATAACCCATGATCAGAAACTTCGACGGCACCGATCTGGTAACGAGCGGGGCGAACGTGTTCCTGAGCGCCGAAGAAGAGCTGGGGGCGCAGGTCGTCTACATCCTCCGGCAGCTGCTCACCGAAGACTTCCTCGACCAGTCCAAGGGCACGCCGTGGTTCAACGGCATCCTCGGCAAGACTGATGCCGGGGTTATCGAGATCCTGCTGAAACAGGCCGTCCTCCAGTGCGCGGACGTCACCGACATCACCGATTTCGATATCACCCAGGACCGGGCCACGCGCACGTACTCCGTGAGCATGACCATCACCAACCAGACTGGCACCACTGCCACCGTCACCTACACAGCCTAGGAGCAACCCATGGCGGCAGTAACCAGTAGCGGCGTGACGCTGACCACTACTCAGGAATACCTGGCTTCTCTGAAGGCTTCATACCTGGACATTGACTCGGGGTGGAAGCTTGATTCGTCGACACCCGACGGTATGGCCTTGCAGGTATGGTCAGAGACGATGGGCAACCTCGATGAGGCGATCACGGCGGTTTACAACACCCTGGACCCGAACAGCGCAGTCGGCCTGCAGATCGATCGTATCGGCGCGATCAACAATATACCCCGCGCTTTGGCGACTTATTCCACTGCACCGCTGGTCTTCAGCGGAAACGCGAATGCTGCAGTTCCCGCCGGCACGACAGCGCGCAACAGCCTGACAGATACGCTGTGGGCCAGCGATGCGGCGATCACCCTAGGTAGCGACGGTACCGGAGCTGTCAGCGCGACATGTACGACGGCTGGGGCGCAGACGGCGAACGTCGGCGAGATCTCGGCGATCTACGGCTCGATCCCGGCTGGCGTGACAGGCGTGACAAACGTCACGGCAGCCTCGGTAGGTAATGATAAGGAGAGCGATCCGGATTACCGGTTCCGCCGTAATGTGGCGGTGGCCAACCGGTCGAACAACATCATCGATGCCCTGTACTCAGCAATTTACGGAGTGACCGGCGTCAAGCAGGTCAGGATCTACGAGAACGACACCAAGGTAACCGACACGAACGGCGTGCTGGCAAACTCCCTGATGCTGATCGTGGATGGCGGGGCGGATGCTGACATTTTGTCCGCCTACGCGTCGGTAAAATCCCCAGGGTGCGGCGACAACACAGGCCGCACAGACCTGAACGCTTACAAGGTCACCGGCCTGACGGCTACGCCGGCGGGCAACCCGGTCACGCTGACGTTCTTCCGACCGCAACTGGTCACCATCTACGAGGCGTTGTCGATCACCAGCAGCACGCTGTCCGATACCGACAAGCAGACGATCCAGACGCAGACGGTCTCCTATTCACTGAATGGGTTCGGGCTGACCACAGGCTTCATCAAGCGCGGCTTCCAGATCGGCGAGAGCGTCACGGCGGGCCGGCTGTACACGCCCGCGAACTATGTGGTGGCCGGGTCAGGGTTCATCAACTCGTTGTACATCGGTACATCTGCTAGCTCAGTGACCCTGCTGACGATCCCGCTCGCTTATAACCAGCTTGCTGTGTTCGACGCCGACAACATCACCATCACATACGAGTAAACCCGATGCCTGACGCCAATTTCGATTATGTGTCGAAGGCCGAGTCGCGCATCTATGGCTGGTTCCAGAAGGGCCCCAAGCTCGTATCCTGGATCGACACCATCCCGGCGCTCGTCGCGGCCAACCTCGAAAACCCGCTACAGATCCTGAACTACATCCTCGATTACCAAAACATCTCCGGCGCCATGCTGGACATCGTAGGCCGGATTGTCGGGATCACCGAGCGGCCACGGATCTCGATGAGCGCGCTTGAGTATTTCGGCTACCTGGGCGACCTGACGGCCAAGGGTTACAACCAGGCGCCTTACTACGATGCCGAGGCAGCCGCGCAGACGATCCCGATTCCAGATTACACATTCAAGTCGGTGATCAAGGCCAAGATCTACAAGAACTCTGTCCTGTGCACTATCGACGCAGTTAAAGAGGCTATAGACGATATTTTCGGCATTTCTTGCACGGTCATCGATAACAAGGACATGACGATGAGCATCAATCTGAACACCACGACATATAGCAGCGTCCTGTATTACCTGGCAGTCAATTACGACCTGATCCCCAAGCCACCGGGCGTTCAGATCTCATCTATCAATGGGGGAAGCTGATGACACGTCCGGCAAGTTATGGCCTCGTCTGGGGCGAAGATGCTACCTCCGACCAGATGGGCGGGGAAACCGCTACGGCCGATCAGAACGTCATTGAGGTGGGTTGGGTTGGCAGCGCTACCGCCGAGCCGCCGACCGCCAGGATGCAGAACTACTGGCAGACCAGAGTTGACCTTGGCCTACAAGAGATTGAGCGACAGGGATTTCTCTCATGGAGGTCTGATGTTCCCTATCAAGTAGCCGCCATCGTCACGTATGCGGGCTATTTGTTTCAGGCAATATCAACGAATACCGGCATCACCCCCCAAGGTGCAAATGACGATGGGGTTTGGAGCTTCATTCAGCCTGGAAAGTGGCCAACAACCACAGATAATATTTTAGGTGTATTGCCCATATCTAAAGGTGGCACCGGTGCGAATGATCCCGAAGATGCGCGAGATAATCTTGGCTTGGGCACCGCTGCAACTTATCAGGTAGGCACCACTCAGGGGCAGGTTCCAGCCTATGGGGCAGGCGGGATACTGGTCGTCGCGCCTGCAATACTGCCGGGCCAGGCCATGCAGCTTTCCCAGGCGGTAGGCAGGCTCATAGGACTTCGCGTATTCACCGCCAGCGCCACCTATACGCCAACTCCTGGCGCCAAGTCGATCCGCATCCGTCTGATTGCTGGCGGGGGTGCAGGAGGAGGTGCGGCCGTTACGAATTCTGCACAGATCGCAGCAGGTGCAGGCGGGTGTGCGGGTAGTTATGCCGAAGGGTATTTTACGTCTTTGGCTGCCAGTTATGCAGTTACCGTAGGCGCCGGCGGTGTTCCAGTCTCCGGAAACGCTGGCGGCAATGGCGGGGTTTCTTCGGTGGGAACCATCATCTCTGCTACGGGGGGTACGGGCGGAGGCCAGTTCGGCCCTACCTCTGCGCCGCTCACTGCACTGACCAACCCTACGGCCACGTCCATTATCGGGGCCAATATCGTAGGCATCATCAGCAACACTCCGCCAATGGTCTCTATTGCATCGCTGACAGTGGGTTATGCGGGGCAGGGGGCTAACAGCCCGCTTGGCGCGGGCGGTGCCTCCACCAACACATCAAGCAATGGTAACGCTGGCAGTTCGTATGGCGCGGGCGGCGGCGGAGCCCTGGCCCTGGCAAGCTCGGCCATCCGAACCGGCGGCGCAGGCAGTCCAGGAATCGTAATTATTGAGGAGTTCAGCTGATGACTACTTACGCAATTATCAGCGACGACATCGTTATCCAGATTTTCGAGGCGGACGGCGATATCACCGATATGTTCGCGGCAGGTTTTGCGACCTTTGTAGCCCTCACGACTGCCCAGATAGGTGTGGTCCAACAGCGCTGGACGTATGACGCGACCACTGGCGTGCTTTCTGCTCCTGTTGACCCCGTGCCAACTGCTGCGGAAATACTGGCGACCAACACCAATATGCGCGATTCGCTCCTGGGCACTGCAACGCTGGCCATCGCTCCGCTGCAGGATGCGGTCGATCTCGACGACGCCACCACCGACGAAACAGCGCTGCTCAAGCTGTGGAAGCAGTATCGAGTGGCCGTGAACCGAATCGACCTCACAGTTGCTTCGCCGACTTGGCCGACCCAGCCCGCATAACCCAGCCGCCTTGAGCGGCTTTTTTGTGTCCGGAGATAGACATGCTCACACCATTCAAAGTCGCTATTCAGTGGCTGTTTTTGTTCGTCTCGGGATTCGTGATGGATTTCCTAGGCCTGTTCATCGTCGCCATTGCGATCCCGTTTCGCGTGAATGCGGTGAGCGGAAGCGATGGTCGGCCCATCGTCAACCTGCCCAAGTGGGCATGGCTCTGGGGTAACGATTACGACGGATTGCTGGGCGACAAACTGGGGGAGTGGGCCACAGAGGTCCCGTTCGGCGTGTCGATCGACAGCTTTTTCGCCATGTGGTGGTGGGCCGCTATCCGCAACCCCTCCAACAATATGCGATTCGTCAGCCTGTGGGCTGCCCCGATCATAGGCAGCACGATCACCTACAAAGGCGCTGCCCACGTTCGCGATCATGACGGCGAGGCCGGCTGGCAGTTCGTCACGGTCGAGAACGGCGGTCGGCACTGGTACTGCTTCTACTTGGTTCACCAGTGGAGCACCACGCGGGCCTTCGTCATCCGCATGGGATTCAAGGTCGAGCCGGCCGATGCTGGGACGAACGAGGTCCCGCAAGGCTGCGTCACAAAGATCAACCTCTACAAGGCGATTTAGCCATGACCATCACGCCGCAGCAGTTGCTGCAGATCATCCCGAACGCCGGCCCAGTTGCCGGCGTTTTTACGCCTGCCCTCAATGCGGCGATGGAGCGGTACCAGATCAACACCCCGGCGCGGATCGCAGCTTTCATCGCCCAAGTGGCGCATGAGTCAGCGAACCTGACACGCCTGGTCGAGAACCTGAACTACAGCGCTCAGGGGCTTGCCGCGACTTGGCCGAGCCGGTACGCCATCGACGCCAACGCTACGCCGCCGCAGCCGAACCCGCTTGCCCTGACTCTGGCCCGTAACCCTCAGGGCCTAGCCAACGACGTCTATGCCGACCGCATGGGCAACGGGGCGCCGGATTCGGGAGATGGCTGGACCTACCGGGGCCGTGGCGCGCTTCAGGTGACCGGAAAGGCTAACTATCGATCTCTGGGGATCGCCTTAACTCTGGATCTTCTGAATCACCCGGAACTGCTGGAAAATCCAGTGTACGCGGCGCTGTCTGCCGCACGATTCTGGTCCGCCAACAATCTGAACGGGCTGGCTGATGCCGGCAACTTTGGCGACATCGGCAGCGTGATCAATACCGGGCGCCGCGGCAACATCCCAGTCGGTGCCGCCGACCGGACTGCCCTCTATCAGCGCGCGCTACGGGTGCTGGCATGAAAGAGACCCTGATCAAGTGGGCAGTCATCGCTTTCGCCGCGCTGCTGTGCATGGCGCTCGGCTTTGGCATCGCCTGGAAGTGGCAGGCCAACAGCTACACCGCCCAGCTCGATACCCAGAAGTCCAACTTCCAAGCCGATCTCACAAAAATTGCCGCCGCCGCCGCCGAACAGGCGCGCACGGCCGTTGAGCACCAGCAGCAAGCCGAACAGGCCCTGGCTGACCTCGACGCCAAATCATCCAAGGAGAAAGCCGATGCGCTTGCCCAAAACGACGCTCTACGCGCCGCTGTTGCTGCTGGCACTCGCCGGCTGCGGATCGCGGGCACCTGCACAAGTCATCCCAGTGGTAGCGACGTGCCCCAAACCGCCGACTCCGCCAGCCTGGGCGATGGAAGCTCCATCGAACTCGATCCAGCTTCTGGACAGCACGTTCTCGATATCCGAGCCGGCGCCATCTCCGACCAAGCAAAACTGAAGGCCCTCCAGGCCTATGTGACCAATGTCTGCCTGAAGTGAGGGCGCGCCATGCAATTCAAGATAGGCGACACCTTCCTGTACCTGGTCACGCTGAACGGCGTCGATCTCGGTGAATTGGTGGGGTACACACCCACCAGCCAGGTCCGCTCCCTGTCCGGATCTCTCTACAGCCAGGTGGTGTGCACTTGGGTTGATCCCGACACCACTCAGCAGATGCAGATCTACGTGGCTGACACCTCGCGCTGGCGGCCGGGCCCCGGCTTCTTCGACATCCAGTTCGCTCGCGACGTCGATGGGTTCACCCGGAGCACCATCACCGTGCCCTTCACCATCGTGCAGGACGTAACCCGGCTATGACTCAGACCATTTCCCCATTGGCCACGCCGATCAGCATGACGCTGGAAAAGGTGGCTTTGATCCCCGGCACCGGCCCATCCACTTTCATCTGGACCCAGTCCATACCCCTGCTGGTCTGGACGGTCCCACACAACCTCGGCCGGTTCGTCTCGGCGACCGTGGTTAACGCCCTGGGCAACAAGGTTGAGCCCGACGTGAAGTACGTCGACAGCAACATCATCCAAATCACCTTCGGCACGGCATTCGCCGGTTTCGCCTACCTGAACTGAGGTCCACCCATGAAGCTTGGAATTGCTCTCGATGCGAGCGGCTATGCCCTGTCCAACGTAAAAGACGCCGTGAATCTGCAGGACGCGGTAACGCTGAACCAACTGAATTCCGCTGTGCAGGGCTACAGCTGGAAGCAGCCGGTGCGCGCCGCGACCACGGCCAACATCACTCTGTCCGGTGCCCAAACCATCGACGGGGTGAGTTTGGTAGCCGGCGACCGAGTGTTGGCGAAGAACCAGACGACTGCATCGGCCAACGGCATCTATGTCGTGGCCACCGGCACCTGGGCGCGCGCCACGGACATGGACGCCAGTTCCGAGGCATTGCTCGCCACCTGCCTGGTAAGCGAGGGCTCGACCCTAGGCAACACCGGCTGGACCATGACCACTGATGCGCCGATCACTCTCGGCACCACCTCGCTGGTTTATACCCAGACCTCAGGCAGCACCGGTTCGTACACAGCCGGCACCGGTATCACGCTGACCGGCGGCTCCATCGCTGTCGATACGACCGTCGTTGCACGCAAGGCCGCTGCCACCATCGGCGACGGTACGTCCACCACCCTGACCGTGACCCACAACCTGAACACCCTAGACGTGTTGGTCGTCGTGCGCCTGGTCTCTACCGGTGAACAGGTGCTGGTCGACAACGTGGCCAACGGCGTGAACACCGTGCAGATCACCTTCGGCACCGCACCGAGCACCGGCCAGTACCGCGTGACGGTCCACGGCTAATGAAGTCTGTCGGCCCGCAGTCCACGGGACAGGACATCGCAACCGTCTTTTCCTCGTTCCCCTCGAAGTCAGTGGCCGAACTTGGATCGACATATCTCGCAGGCAACCATTACCCCGGCATGGCGTTCTGCGTGGACAGCACGCCGCCGGCCCCGGTGTACAGCTACCTTGGAAAGTGGCTGATGCTCGGAACCGCAACCGTCGTATCGACCGACCCGTACCCAGCCGCCGACGCCACCGCGCGCCGGGGTATCAACCTCAGCGGCATGGAGTACTCGGAGACCACGCTCCCTGGCGCTGCGGGCACGAACTACTTCCTCCCGACGCTGGCGAATTTCCAGTACTGGGCCGGGAAGGGCATGAACATCGTCCGGCTGCCGATCTACCTGGCGCGCTGGTTCGATACGCCGGGCGGCCCCCTCAATGCCACTGGACAGGCTCACCTGGACCTGGTCCAAGGCTACGCAAACGCCACCGGTCTGGTCATCGTCCTTGATGGCCACGACTACGCATCCCGGTACATCAATGGTGCTACACAGACCTTGGGGTCTTCGGCCTACCCGATTGCGGCCTGGGCCAGCGACTGGCAGCAGGTGGCGAAGTACATCAAGGGCAAGTCGGCGTTCTGGGGGATCGACTTCTTCAACGAGCCGCAGAACCTTGCGGTGCAGTCGAGCGAGTTCAACTACACCAGCCGCGCCTACAAGCAGCTGATGCGCGATCCGCAGTTCCGCAACCCGGACACTGGGGCCAACTGGTTTGTCACGGCGCCGTTCAGCATCAGTACCACGGGCGGACGCTCCGGCGGCGGGCACCTGGTGCTGAATGCCACGACCGCTCAGTACAAGGTCATCCGCCATTGGAACAACGGCAACGACACCGGGTACGCGGTGAAGGCCAACACCACCTACGTAATGAGCTTCTACGTCACCCAGGCTACGACCCAAGGGACCAACACCCTGACGATCAACGCCGGTGGCAACAGCGGCGATAGCGGAGCGGTGGCACTGGCGACCTTGTCCATTACCGACCAGGCAACAGCAACCCGGGTATCCGTGCAGTTCACCACCGGGGCCAGCCAGACCCTGATCTATTGGGACATGAACATCCAGGGTGTGATCGGCACCGGTAGTTACGACGACTGGAACCTCAACGAAGGGACGACGCTTCAGACCTTCGTGCCTTGGGGATCGGATGGCGGGACGGTGGCCACCAACACCACCGCGCAGAACGCGGCCATCGCGGCGGTGCGCAGCGTGGGCTACACCGGCTGGCTGCTGTGGGAAGGGGACCGGTCTACCGGCCTGGCCTCGTTTGGCGATAACTACGGCTATTTCCCTGATGTGCCGTGGGTTGATCCGCTCAACCGCACGCAGATGTCGCTCCATTACTACCTCGACCCGAACTACAGCGGTGTCTACGACGCCACCACAGGTCAGTGGACGCAAGCCACCCGGGATCGTCTGGCCGGCCAGATGCAGGTTGTCGGCACCTGGTCAGCAGCCAAGGGCGTCACGGTCTTCCTCGGCGAGTACGGCGTGCCAAGTGACACCAGCACCAGTTCCGTCAATTACCGCACCGACTTCGACTCGATGATGAGCCTGATGGACCAGTACAGCTTCAACGGCACGTATTGGGCGGCTGGCGACGGCTTCACCTCGATCACATCCATCGGCCCGGTCAGCGGCGCGGACAACACCACTGTCCTTCCGATCGTACAGGCGCACGACTGGACGCATGTCGGAACACCGGCCAACGCCGCCGCCTACAACGGTGCAGCAATCACCTCCAACGGCTCGACCGTCACTTACAACTGAGTAGATCTTCTATGAAAGACATTTCAGACCTCAAGCTGCGCCCGCGGTCGTTGACGAACATCTTCACCGCTGTTCGACCTGGCCGGTACATGCTCGCAGCAGCACTGACCGCGGTGACCACTTTCAGCGGGATCACCACACTGCAAGCGGGCGACTACTACTCGTTCCAGATCATGATCCCCAACCTTGGGCCGGCCTTCACTGCTCAGATCTCGTATTCCGTGTGCAGCGCGGCGGGCAGCGACAGCGTTGTCGCAGTGACGCCAGCCGGTGGCGCCTGGGCTACTGGCCAGGCCGTGGCAGTTTCCGCCGGTGGGACCTCGGCTGGCCTTAACTCAGAGATTGTCGTCTGGTCCCTGAGCACAGTCCTCGTCAAAAAGAGCTTGGTTCGCACTGATAGCCCGACACAGGCTCGCTCGCTTGTCGCCTGGCGTGTACAGATGCCGTCCGGCGTGCAGCCCACTGTCCCGAACCTCGGGTCGTACTACTGGGCCCAAGACAACCAGTCTTGGCCGATGATGAAGTCGGCCTCGCAGGCGGTGGCCGGGGTGGATACCCCTGCCAACTTCACCACCACCGCTGTGACAGCAGAGGGCGGGGCCACCAACCCGTTCTATGTCGGCATCAAGTACACGTCGACCAAATGGGGTAAGCAGTTCCTTATCTGCGGTGATTCGATCATGGAAGGCCTGGGCGGCAATGCCCGGTTCTTCGGCGGGGTCCAGCGCGCCGCCTGCAACCTATCGACGCCAGACAACCCCATCGAATGGTTCAACTCGGCCCAGCACGCGCAAACTCCGTACGTCTACGCCGCCAACATGGCCCAAAGCATCGCCTTGGTGAATCCGACGTCGGTGTGGTACGCCCCGTACACCATCAATAACATCACGAAGAGCGCCACATCGCCGGGGCTCACTGCGGCGATCAAGGAGGAGGATTATTGGGGGCTGGCAACCTTGTCGCGCGTTTGTGCGGCGTTGCCTCGCCAGCCGAGCATCTTCATTTCGGAGCCATTGCCCAATGCTATTTACGACAGTTCTTCGGGTACCGGGGCAACCACGGCAGCTAACGATTCGCTGCGGCAGGCATTCATCACCGAACTTGCTTCTTTCGGCAACGACCCGACGCCGGCATTGGTCACCTCTACCGGGCTGACGGCGGTATCCATCATGCGGCAAGGATTCACGGTGGTGAAAGGGCTGTCAGCGTCGTGGGCCGATCCGACGCTTGTTAACGGGCAGCAGGTTCCCAAAGCTGATGCGCTGGGAACGGATCGAACCCATCCGCTGGAGCTTGGCTACACCCGAGATATCGAGCCCGTCTACCGCCCGTACGCCGAAGCCGCCTGATCACTGCCGCACACGCTCAGCCCGCAATATCCCCGCCAACTCACCCCACGGATACTCAGTCACCCCGCTGCGTAGGCATTCGCTTGCGTGGGGGAAGGGCTGGCCGGCATTGAACGGCCACTGCCTCACCTTGCAGCTTTGGCAGTGCAGGTGATCAGCGTCGAGTGTCCAGCGGGTTTCCCAATCTTGAAGTGTCATCGGCTCAGCTCCACCAGCCTGGCATCGGTTGCCTTGCTGAACAGGATGTCCATGTTCTCCAAGGTATCGGCCGAAATCGCTTCCAAGGTCTGGATGCCCAGCACGAACCCTTCGGCCCGGGCGCCGCACTTCACGCAATGCAACATGCTGTCCGAGTTCTGGATCTGGTCGAGCAGCCGCTTGGCCTGCTTTCGGACGTTGGGCGGCATGGGGTAGGTGTCGAGATTCACAGGGCGGTCCGGTGAGGAGTGTTGCTTCATTATATAAGGGTGAGAAAATTTCGGCAGGACGCCGGGGGAGGGACTGCGTGACTTTTGCGTGACTTTCTCACGCACTCATCATAATCCATGAACATCCGGTTGCAGCGAGCGCCATGGAAAAGGCATGTTTTGCTAGGTTTTACAGTGACCTGCGCGCATGGGGTGCAAGGGGTCGAGTGTTCGAATCACTCCGTCCCGACCATTTATTCCTGAGTAATATCAGACACTTAAGCCACTTCTTGAAAGTGGCTTTTTTGTGCCTTGGATTTGACCTGCTATTTAGGGCACATATAGGGCACATGAGATTTAGGGCACAGATCGGTCGCTTGTGCCGATTTTCTTTGCTACAACCGTTCATACCGCTATCCAAGATCTCGGATAGTAAGCGTCCGGCCAAGTCACCTACCGAACTCCAGCATTAAGGGCGATGGTGTCCGCGTATTTTAAGCGGACGCGATCGCCCTTATCGCAAGGATTTCCATGCGCCAACGAAGCTCTTACCCGAAACCAT
>NZ_JAAVUX010000018.1 GCF_018449655.1 Pseudomonas sp. dw_358 | reverse complement strand
GAGCAACAGCCAGAGCCAGAGCCAGAGCAACAGCAACAGCCAGAGCAACAGCGCCGCCGGGGGCGGGCTGTGGTGGCTCTTGTTGGGATGTCATGCCATGCCGATCCCTGCTACCCCTCCATCCCCATCAACCCATGAAACCCGCGATCCATATACAACAACGGCTTGCCCTCGGACGGATGAACCACCTCCACCACTTCCCCCAGAAAAATCCCGTGGCTGTGCCAATCCACCACCTTGGCCACCCGGCAATCAAACGCCACCCGCGCCTGGGCACACAGCGGCGAGCCGCTGGGCAACGTGCTCCAGCCGCCGGTCAAGAAGCGTTCGTCACGCCGCGCCGAGTTGCTGAATTGCTCCACCAGCGCCACCGCCTCGGTGGCGAGTACGTTGACGCAGAAGGTGCCGCTCTGTATGACCGTATCGAACAACGACGCGTTGCGGTTCACGCAGATCAGCAGCGTCGGCGGCTCACTGCTGACCGAGGTCACGGCGGTGGCGATCATGCCGGCCGGCACGCCATCGCGATGGCTGGTGATCAGGCAGACGCCGGCCGGCAGAAAACGCATGCCGTGGCGGTAGGCGTCGGCGGGGGTGACAACATCAGAAACGCTCATGAGTGATCCTTTGCAGCCTTAAAAGCGGGCCGTGCGGCCTTCGATGGGGTGATGGGGGTCGACTGGCCCCAAGGACGAGCTTTTTCCTGGGGAGACCAGCGCGTCACAAAAGGCTTCGTCTTCAGCGGTCCATGGGCAGCCAAGGGCGGTGATGGCGTCTTCCCATTGCGCGAAGGTGCGCGGGCCGACCAGGGTGCTGGTGACCTGAGTGTTGTGCATGACCCAGGCCTGGGCCACGTGCGCCGGTTGGCGGCCGGTACGGTCGGCGTAGGCGGCCAGCTGCGCGGCTACGGCCAGGGATTCCGGGCGCCATTCGGCTTCAAGCATGCGTGGGTCGGCGCGGCCGGCGCGGCTGCCGGCCTCGGGCTCGGCGCCCAGGCGGTATTTGCCGGTGAGAATGCCGCGCGCCAGTGGGCTGTAGCACACCGTGCCGACGCCAAAGTGGCTGGCCGCCGGGAGGATCTCGACTTCCGCCTCGCGGTTGACCAGGTTGTACAGCGGCTGCGCTGCCACCGGCCCGCCGATCCCGGCTTCCCGCGCCAGACGCACGGTCTCGGCCAGCCGCCAGGCCTTGAAGTTGGAGACGGCAAAATAACCGATCTTGCCCTCGCGGATCAGGTCGGCGAAGGCCAGCACCATCTCTTCCAGCGGCGCAGCGAAATCGGCCTTGTGCATGTACAACACGTCGATGTAGTCGGTGCCCAGCCGTTGCAGCGAGCCATGCACGGCTTCGCGAATCCACTTGCGCGACATGCCGCTGCGGTTCGGCCCGCTGGTGTCGGTGAATGGGCCCATGGGGTTGCCCACCTTGGTGGCCAGTACCCAGCGATCACGCTCGGCACCGATGGCACGGCCCACCACCCGTTCCGATTCGCCTTGGTTGTACATGTCGGCGGTGTCGATGAAGTTGACCCCGCTGTCCCGCGCGCTGGCGACGATGCGCGCGGCCGTCGCCTCGTCGGTGGCGCCGCCGAACATCATGGTGCCCAGGCAGATTTCGGAAACTTTGAGCCCGCTGCGGCCCAGATATCGGTATTGCATGTCACGCGCCTCCCGGCAGGTCGATCAGGATGAAATGACGGCGGTGGTGGCGATTTCCACGAGGAACTCCGGCTTGACCATCTCCAGTTTCACGCAAAAACGCGCCGGCAGCAGGTTGGGGAAGTAGGTGACGTAGATTTCGTTGAATGTGTGGTAGTCGTTCAGATCCCGCAGGAAGATCTGGTTCATGGTCACATCGTCCATGCTGCTGCCGGCGCTTTCCAGCACCACCTTGATGCTGTCCAGCACGCGGCGGGTCTGCACTGCGATGTCGCCGACGCCGACGATGCTGCCGTCGATGGGGTCGGTGGAGAGCATGCCGGCCACGTACACATGGTTGCCGGCCTTGATGCCCCAGTTCAGGTGGTTGAGGCCGGTAGCGGTCTTGCCGATGATCCAGCCGGTGGGATTGATGGCTTGATTCATGAGGTGTTCCTTCTCTTGGGATTAAAAGGGTTGAGGGAAAATCAGCGGCCTTCACCGCGCAAGAACGGCCGGCCCAGGTCGCTGGGTGCGGCACCGGCACGGCCCATGACGATCCAGGCGATCAGTGCCACCGCAAAGGGCGTGGCCATCAGCAGCGGTGCCGGGATCTGAATGCCCAGGTATTGACCCTGAAACTGCAAGGCTTCCAGCAGTCCCAGGGCGATGGCCACCGCGAGGGTGCGCAATGGCATCCAGCGGGCAAAGATGGCAATGGCGATGGCCAGGTAGCCGCGGCCCGAGGTCATGTTGTCGATGAAGGTGCCACCCGAAGCGACGATGCACAGGTAGCCACCGCCCAACCCGGCCATCAGCCCGGTAAAGAGTGTCGCGCCCAAACGCAGGGCCAGCACCGGTTGCCCGGCGGCGTCCAGCGCCGCCGCGTTTTCGCCGACGCCGCGCAGCAGCAGGCCCAGGCGGGTAAAGCGCAAGGTCAGAAACACCGTCACCGCCAGCAGCACCGCGATATAGAACACCGGGCTCTGGGAAAACAACGCGCGGCCCACTACCGGCAGCTCCGAAAGGCCCGGCAGCTTCATCAGGGTCACCGAGCGCAGGGAACCGGCGGGCGGCGCATTGGCCAGCAGCTTTTGCCGGATCAACGAGGTGACACCGATGGCGAACAGGTTGAAGCCGATGCCCATGACGATCTGGTTGGCCCGAGCCAGCACCGTGCCCATGGCCAGCACCGCTGCCGCCAGCAAACCGCCGAGCATGCCCAGCAGCAGGGCGCCCCAGGGCGAGCCGGTGGCGGCCAGGCCCACGGCCGACGACACCGCGCCGAACAGCATCAGGCCTTCCAGGCCAATGGTGAACACACCGGCCCGTTCCGAAACCACTTCACCGAGCGCCGCCAGTAACACCGGCACGCTCAAACGCACGCCACCGGCCAGGAACAACGCCAGGGTTACCGAGTTGATGTCCATACAGGCCTTCCTTTAGTGAGCATGACGCCGCTGATCACGGCCAGGAGAAGAATCGGCAGGCCGCTGAGCACGTCGGCCAGTGCCGCCGGGATCGACAGCGAGGTCTGCAAGGCCAGCGCGGCGTTGTTGATGGCGCCGAAGTACAGCGAAACCAGCAGCGCGCCGAAGGGTTCCAGCCCGGCCAGAAAGGCCACGGCCAGCCCTTCGAAACCCAGCCCGGAGGAGAAGCCGTCGATCAACCGGTATTGCACGCCGAGCACTTCGAAGGCACCGGCCAGGCCGCCGATGGCACCGGACAGCGCCATGCTGGAGACGATCATCTGCCCGGCCGACTGCCCTTGCAGCCTGACGAAACCGGGGCTCTGCCCGCTGGCTCGCAGCTTCAGGCCAAAGGCGGTGTGTTGCAGCAGCACCCATACGGCGATGGCGGCAACCACCGCGAGGATCACACCCAGGTGCAGGCGGGTGCCATCGATCAACGGCAGGAAAACGCCGTCGTTGGGCAGCTGGGCCGACATGTTGAAGGTCGAGCCGGCCGGGCGCATCGGCCCTTGCACCAGGTACTTGAGGAAGTAGATGGCGATGAAATTCATCAGCAGCGTGACGATGATCTCGTCGGCGCCGCGCCACAGTTTCAACAGCGCCGGAATCACCCCCCACAGGGCGCCGCACACCGCCCCACTGAGCACCGCCAGGGGCAGCAGGGCCGGACCGATGTCACCGAAGGCCAAATACGGCAGCATCGCGCCGATGGCGCCCATTTGCAGCTGGCCTTCGCCGCCGAGGTTGAACAGGCCGCCACGGATGGCCACCAGCGCACTGAGGGCCACCAGCAGCCGTGGGGTCATGAACACCAGGGTGTCGGCGATAGCGCGGGTGTCGCCGAACGAGCCCTCGGCGGCCACGCGCATGGCCGGCAGCAGCGGCACGCCGAGGCTGACAATCAAGGCCAGGCCGATCAGCATCGAGCCGATGAAGGCCGACAGGGTGACCCGCAGGGGCAGGGGCACCGTGAGTCGGGCCAGCAGCCGGCGCAGCCCGGCCATGGGGGATGTACGCTCAGGCATCGAGAGGCTCCAGGGAGGGGGTCGGAAGGGGATGGTGAAGCGTCATCAGTGGGCCGATGGCCTTGACCGACAGGCCCGCGCCGCTGACTTCGCCGGTGATGCGCCCGCCGTTGAGCACCACAATACGGTCCGAGACGCGGATGAGCTCTTCAATGTTCGATGAGATGATCACCACGCAGGTGCCGTTTTCGGCGGCCTCGGCCAGGCGTGTCAGCACCGCTTCGGCAGCCGCGACATCGAGGCCGCGGGTGGGCTGGTAGACGACGACAATGCTGGCCTGCTGATCCATGGCCCGAGCGATCACGATCTTTTGCTGGTTGCCGCCGGACAGCGAGCGAGCCGGGCTGTTGGCCGACCAGGTGCGGATGTCGGCGGCGTCGATCATCTGCTGGGCCTGCTTGCCGATGGCACGATGGTCCAGCAGGCCGAAGCGGCGGAACTGGCCGTCCATGATCCGTGGGTAGAGCAGGTTCTGCGCCACCGACAGGTCCAGCGACAGCCCCTCGTGATGACGGTCCTGGGGCACCAGCGCCACGCTGACTTCGGGGCCGCTGCGCAACACGTGTCCGGTTTCGGGTTGGCGCTGTCCGGCCAGCAGGCTGAACAACTCGCTCTGGCCGTTGCCCTCGACCCCCGCCACCCCAAGGACTTCGCCGCCGCGCAGGGTCAGGTCGACGCTGTGCAGGCCGGGCGAGCCGCTGCTGGGCCGCAGCGATGCGCCGGCCAGGCGCAGGCGCTCGCTGCCCGGCAAGCGAGGCGCGCCGATGCGCGCGTCGTTGGCCACGGCATGGCCGACAATGCGTTCGACCAGCTGTGCCGAGGTGGTGTCTGCCGTCAGCCCGCTGCCGTTGGTGCGGCCGCGCTTGAGCACGCTGTAGCGATCGACGTGGGTCAACACCTCGTCGACATGATGGGTGACCACCGCCACCGCCGTGCCCTGGTCGGCAATCCGGCGCAGGGTGGCGTAGAGGTTTTCGATTTCGGTCGGGGTCAGGATGGTGGAGGGCTCATCGAGCAACAACACCTGGCTGTCGTTGATCAGCGCCTTGAGAATTTCCACGCGCTGCTGCAAGGCCAGGGGTAGTTGGCCAACCACAGCGGCGGGGTCCAGGTCGACGCTGTAGCGGGCCATGAAAGCGCGCACGTCGGCCGGGCGGCGCAAGGTTTTGCGCCGCTCGCCGTTGGCCACCAGCGCCAGGTTTTCAGTCACGGTAAACGGCATCACCAGCTTGAAGTGCTGGTGGACCATGCCGATGCCATGGGCAATGGCATCGGCCGGGCGCCGGTGAATCACCTGGCGGCCGCTCATCAGAACGCCCCCTTCGGACGGCTCATGGACACCGTAGAGGATGTTCATCAGCGTCGACTTGCCCGCCCCGTTCTCGCCCAGCAGGCCGTGGATCTCGCCGGCATGAAAGGCCAGCGAGACCTGCTCCAGGGCCAGGAAGCCGTTGGGGTAGCGTTTGGAGACGTGGTCAAGCTCGATGATCGGGGCGTTCATGGGGCTCACTCTTCGATTTTGATCTTGCCGGCCGCCAGGTCCGCCATGACCTGCATGACCTTGGCCTGGACACCGGCATCGACGTGGGCGAAGGGCGTGGTCAGGGACCAGCCCTTGGACGCGAGGTTCTCGGTCACGATGTGGTTGCCCAGCTTGCCGGCGGCGTAGGCCTTGCCCATGTCGGCGTAGGATTTGCCGAAGTTCATGACGGTGGAGGTCATCACCGCGTTGGGGTAGAGCTTGGACTGGTCGCCGTACTCGCCCATGGTCAGCACACCTTCTTCGTCGGCGGCCTGCTGGATACCCGCGTCGGCGGTGTCGGCGGACGGGATGACGAAGTCGGCACCGCGGGCGATCAGCCCGGTGGTGATTTCCTTGGCCCGGGCCACGTCTTCGAAGGAGCCGACGTAGGCGCTGTCCACCTGGACCTTGGGGTTGACGTAGGCGGCGCCTTTCTTGATGAACTGCAAGGTGCGCTCGGCCGACGGAATCGGCTCACCGGCCACCACTGCGATGTGCCCGGACTTGCTGGCGGCGGCGGCCATGGCGCCGAGGATGAAGCCGTACTCGTCCCAATCCACCGACCAGGCCGTGTAGTTGGGCAGGTTGGCGGTGGAGCCCTCATAGGAATACAGGACAAACTGGGTCTTGGGGAAGGACGGTGCAACCTCCTTGATCGCGGCCGAGTAGCCCGACGAGTGCACGATGATCAGCTTGACGCCGTCCGCCGCCAGTTGGCGCAACGCGGCCGGGGCGGCCTCGTAGGTGGTGTGTTCCAGGTAGCTGGATTTGAAGCCCTGGGCATCGGCCATGGCCTTGAAGCCGTTGTAGCCGCCGCTGTCCCAGGTGCCCTGAGACACCGCGCCGGTGAACAGCGCCGCCGTGCGCGTGGCATCGGCGGCCTGGGCAAGGGAGACAAAGCCCAGGGTAGCGGTGACGGTGAGGGCCAATAGTGTTTTAACGGTCATGTCGAGACTCCTGGTCGCCTGGTGGTTGTCTGTCAGTTTTTCTCTGGAAGCTATCGGCCCAACTCTGTAGGACCAAGCTTGCTCGGGAACGGTGTTGGCCGAGTTCCCGAGCCAGCCAGGTCCTGCAGAAACAGGCCACGTTTACTCCGGCAAGATCACCGTCACCTCGATCTCTGCCAGCAAATCCGCATCGGCCAACCCAGCCACCATCACAAAGGTGCTGGCTGGCAGGTCATGCCCGGCGAAAAACGCCGCGCGGGCCCGGTGCAGCGAAGGGATGCTGTCGCGCGACAATGCAAAGGTCGTCAGCTTGACGATCGCTTCCGGCCCCACCCCCAGTCCCGTGATCGCCAAACCAATGTTTTCCCAGATCTTGTCTACCTGGGCATCGATGTCGCCTTTGCCGACCACGCGGCCGTCCGCGTCCCAGGCCACCTGGCCGGTCAGAAACAGCGGCTGGCCCCGGCGCACCACGCCATGGTTGTAGTAGGTCTGCTGCTTGACCCCTTGGGGGTTGAATGGACCGTCCTTCATCAGCGGTTCGCCTTCTGGTAAGCCCGCGCGTTGGTCTTTACGCCGTGGTGCTCAAGCACTTCCAGCACCTCGGTGCCGACCGTGCGCAGATCGTCGATGAAGTCCGGGACGATCACGGTCACGCCGTCCAATTGTGCGCCCTTGACGATGTGCGCCAGCTGATTGCCGATGGTCTCCGGCGAGCCCACCAGGGCGGCGCGGGTCATGGAGTTGCGCTGTTCGCCCTGGGAAACAAAGCGCTGTGCCATGGTGTTCTGTTTGAAGCTCTTGTCGCCGGAGTACTCGCGGGTCTGGTTGTCCAGCGCCACGGCGTCGACGCCGGCGTCATACAACGCGACGCGCTCGCGGGCCTCGGCATCGGTGGCGCCGGGAACGATGGTAAACAGGCCGTAGGTCTTGAAGTCCGGTTTGCCTTGCTGAGCGGCGAGCTCCTTGGCGCGCAGGCCGGTCTTGATGAAGTCGTCCTGGTCTGAGCCGAGCATGAAGCTGCCGGTGCAGTTGGCAATGGTGAACAGAAAGCCGCGGTCCGAGGCGCCGGCGCAGATGATCGGCGGCGCGCTGGCCGGCTTGGGGTTGGACATGCAGTCGGTGAGCTGGAAGTGCTTGCCCTGGTGATCGACCCGGTCTTCGCTCCACAGGCGCTTGAGTACCGTCAGCCATTCTTCGGCCATTTCGTAGCGTTCGGAATGGTCCAGGTCCATCCACAGGCCCATCTGCCCCTGATCGGTGGGGTTGGAGCCGGAGACGATGTTGAGGCCGAAACGGCCCTTGGAAATCTGGTCCAGCACGGCGCTCATCTTCGCCACCACGGCCGGGTGAAAGACCATGGTATGTACGGTGCCCCAGACGCCGATGCGCGAGGTGGCTTCGGCGATCCCGGCCATGGTGGTGAGGCTTTCCAGGGTTACGTCCCAGTGTTTGGACGGGCCGCCGTAGCCACGCCATTTGGCCATGGACAGGGCGAAGTCAAAGCCCAGGTTCTCGGCCAGAATGGCCACTTGCTTGTTGTAGTCGTAGGTGGCCGGCAGTTGCGGGCTGGTGGTGGAGGTGATCCAGCCGCCGTTGCCGACTGGCAGGAAGACGCCGAACTCGACGGTTTTTTCATCTTGGCCAGGCATGAAGCGCTCCTCGCTTTAAAGGACGGATGCGGCGTGGGCCGCAAAGAAATCGCGCGCAATGGCGTTGAACATGTGGGTCTGCGTTTCTGAAAAGCTATGGCCGCCCTTGGCGACGATGCGCAGCTCGGCGTCGGCAATGCCTTCGGCCAGCAAGCGTGACTGGTAGGGCGGGGTGAGGATGTCGTCCTCGGCGCACACCACCAGGGTCGGGATGCGGATCTGCGCAAGCAGGGCGCGGGCGTCATGGGCGGTGATGGCGTCGATGCGCGCCAGCACCGTTTCGCGCGCCGGGAACCTGGCCACCGAGGCCAGCAGCGCCGGGGACAGGGTTTCGGCGTGGGTCTGGACATACTCGGGCGGGTAAAGGAACAGCGCGCTGCCGTGCACATACTCTTCCAGCGAGGTGCCGGCGAGCAGCGCCCGGCGCATGCGGAAGCACCATTGGAAGTGCGCGTCGGAGAACGCCCAGCTGGCGTACTGGATCATCCCGCTGAGCAGTTCGGGTTCACGGGCCGCCAGCACCTGGCCAATGGCGCCGCCGGTGGAGTGGCCGATGAGCAGCGGGCGCACCAGACCAAGGCTTTCTATCAACGCTTTCAAGTCATCGGCCAACTCGCCGATGCTGTAGGGCCCGGCAGGGTGCTCGGAGCTGCCGGCACCGCGCTGATCGTAAGTGACCACGGTGTAGTCGTTGGCAAAGGCTTCGATCTGCGGCTTCCAGTAGGCCCCGGTGCCCCCCAGCCCGGAGGCAAAGACCAGCGCCGGGCCGCTGCCCTGCATCTCGTAGTGAGTCTGGATTCCATTGGTGATGATGCTCGGCATCTCGCTTCCCCTGTTCGGTGTCGGCGCGAAGGTGGGTGCAATGACTTTCGCGGATGACCTATTTAGGCACGGGCCTGAAAAGAGCGTGTAACCACCTTTGCTGCATGCCGTGTTGACCAGATTCGAACACCCCTACGCGCTGGCCACGAGCGGAAAGCGGCTTTTGAGAAACTTGACGAAAGCATTGGCGGCGTAGCTCGGCACCCGCTCCTGATGCACACAGACCGCCGAGCGCACATTGGCAAACGATTCCAGGTCGATAGGGATGGCCTTGAGCAGCCCGGCGTCGATCTCGCGGCGTGCGGAGATTGCCGGGCCGATGGTCACGCAACGTCCTTGCACGGCCATGGCCCGGAGAATGTCGAGGTTGTTGGCTTCGACGACAATGCGCAGCTTGTTCTGCCGTGCCTCGGCGGTGCGGTCGAACAACTGGCGCAGACCAAAGCTGGGGCGGGGCAAGGCAAGCGGACGCTTGCACAGTTGCTGCATGCTGACCCGCGACAGACCGGCGAACTCATCATCGGGGGCCACCAGGCACACCACCGGTTCCTTGCGCTCGGCAGCCACGTCGATTTCGAAGCGCAGCTCGGGGTTATAGATGATGCCGATGTCGGTCTCGTCGCGGATCAGCGCTTCCATGATCAGGTCGCTGGAACAGGTGGTGACCTGGAAGTCGATGCCGGGATGATGCTCCATGAAGGCGCAGATCGCTTCAGGCAGAAAATTGGAGAGCACGCCCTCCATGGCGTGGATCTTCACCTCACCCTGGTCCAGCGAACGGAATGCGGCAATGCCTTCGCGCACCCGATCAAGGTCGCGAAACAGGCGGCGGGTATAGCGCTCCAGCATGACCCCGGCGGCGGTCAGCTCGACGCCGCTTTTCGTGCGCTCGAACAAGGGCGCACCAAGCTGGTGCTCGAGCAGCGAAATCTGCCGGCTGATGGCTGACGGGGTGACGTGCAACCGATCGGCGGCACGGCGGATTGCCTTGGAATTGGCGACCTCGTTGAAGTAGCGAAACGCAGTAAAATTCACGGTGCACTCCGCAACAGCCCCGGCGGCAGACTGCGTCGCGACTGTTGCTATTTAGGCAACAGGCAAGGGAGCGCCTGCCCGCAGTGAAGCGGTAGGCGTGGCCCTGGGTAGGGAGGGACGGAGTGATCCAAGCATAAGTTGTGCCAAAGGGCTGGCAGCGCAGTGGCCGGACTTGCCTGCGATAGGATGACTGACTGTGCACAACCCACCTGAGCCGATCAATCATCAGGCGCATGTCCAGCACCCGCGAGCGCCAGCACAGCGGAGCACCCGAAGGGCCGTGGCCGTGGGGAAGCAGGATGATGGGCAGGTGGGTGCCGGTGGCTCGCTATTCCATCAGACTGCTACCTCGACCTCGCTGCCCACCAACGCCCTGACCGCCTCGATCACCGGCTGCACCTCTGCGCGTACCAGCCAGTCCGGGCTGACCTCGGCAAAGTACACCACCCGGTCCTGACCGATGACGACCACCGTCGGCTGGGGCAGTTCCCAGGTTCCGGTGCCAGTCACCTCGCCAATGCCCTTGCCTTTGGCCAAGGCCGCGGCCTTTGAGGCCTCGTCGAATTCATAGACGATGCCCAGGCGCCGAGCCAGGGTGTTGTCGGGGTCGCTGGCCACTTGCAAGGTCAAACGATGGCGCTCCTTGATCTCGATCAGCCGCTCCGGCACCTGCGGGCTCACCGCCACCAGCGGTATCCCCTGAGCCCGGAGCCACGGTTGCAGTTCCCGCTCGTAGTGGGGGATGGCCAGGTTGCAGGCCGGGCAGCCGGCGAAGCGAAAGAACACCAGCACCGCCGGGCCGTCGCTGACCAGGGCGTCGAGGCTCAAGGTCCCACCTTCCAGCTTCAGCAAGTCGAAAGGCGCCAGGGAGTCGCCGGCTCGCACGAAGCCACGACCCGGCGCTTCGTCCACCAGACGCTGGCGTTGCCGGACGTTTACCGCCAGCGCGGCCGGGTCCCAGCTGCGCTCGCGTTCGGCGTGCAAATCGGCCAGTTGCTGATTCAGGGATTCACTCATGGCAGCTTTCCTTAGAGGGGGACAAGAGGGTTACTGCGCCTGCGCCAGTCGTGCGCTGGTGTTGAAGCTGGGGTCGAAACCCTTGGAGACGTCCACGGGTTTGTCGAGGATGCCTTCGGACAGGTACAGGTCGGCCGTCTTCTGCAGGCCCTGGATGACGCTGTTGTCGATCTCGACCCGCTCCAGGTGGGTGTTTCTAGCGGCGGCGAGCTGGACGTCCAGGGGCAGGCCGGTGACCTTGGCCATGGCCGTGGCGTATTCGGTGGGGTGGTTGTTGACCCATTGCCAGGCGCGGTCGACCCGCGCGACGAAGTCATCCAATTGCACCCGCTTGTTGGCGATGGCCTGGCTGGTGGCGGCCATGTACAGGTGGTTGCTCAGCAGTTTCTCGCCGCTGATCAGCACCCGCTCTTCGCCTTGGGCGGTGGCCACGGTGGTGTAGGGGTCCCAGGTGGACCAGGCGTCGACGCGGCCACTCTCCAGGACCATGCGCGACTCGCTGGGCATCAGGTAGGTGAAGCTGACATCCTTGCCGGTCAAGCCTTGCTCGTGCAGGGCCTTGATCACCAGCAGGTGGCCGATGGAGCCTTTGGTGGTGACGATGCGTTTACCCTTGAGGTCGCTGACCTGGTTGATCGGCGAGTCCTTGGGCACGAGGATGGCGGTGGTGAGACGGCCTTGCAGGTGGGTGATGCTGATCACCTTGAGTGGCGCGCCGGCGCCCAGGGCGAAGACGTAGGGGCCGTCACCCAGGCCGCCGACATCCACCGCGCCGGCGTTGAGGGCTTCGCCCAGAGGGGCGGCTGCCGGAAACTCGGAGAAATCGAGGGTGTAGGGCACGTGTTCCAGCTCGCCGGACACTTGCAGCAGCACCTTGAGCGCGGACTTCTGGTTGGCAACCTTGAGCGGTGCGAGGTCGGCGGCCTCGGCGGTCACGGTCAGGCCGACGAACAGCAGGGCTGCGCTGGAGAGCGCGGCGCAGAGAAGGCGGGGCAGCGACATGGTTTGAGGTCCAAAAACAGGGGGAAAGCGGGGGCAGCAAGCGCCCCCGTAGCGCGGAGCGTGATCAGGCCACTTGTGCCTGACGCTGGGCCACCAGCTGGCGTGTCAGCGGGATCAGCGTGCGGCCATAGTCGATGGCGTCTTCCAAGGGGTCGAAGCCGCGGATCAGGAACGTGGTGATGCCCAGGTCGTAGTAGTCCAGCAGGGCATCGGCCACTTGCTCGGGGGTGCCCACCAGCGAGGTCGAGTTGCCTTGGGCGCCCAGCAGGCCGGCGATGCCGGTCCACAGGCGCTTGTCCAGGCGCGAACCTTTGGCTGCCGCCGCCAACAGCCGGCGCGAGCCTTCGTTTGGCGGTTCACGACGCACAAAGCCGCGCTGTTCGGCGAGCTCCGTAGCCTTGGCCAGGATGCGTTCGGCGCGGGCCCAGGCTTTTTCTTCGGTTTGCGCCAGGATCGGCCGCAGCGACAGGCTGAAACGCACAGTACGCCCGTGTTTGGCGGCTTCGGCGCGGACCTGGGTGACCACCTCTTTGACTTGTTCATAGGTCTCGCCCCACAGCGCGTAGACGTCGGCGTGTTTGCCGGCGACGGCGATGGCTTCAGCGGAGGAACCGCCGAAATACAACGGGATGGGCTTCGCCGGTTTGACCAGCGATTGGGCGCCTTCGAACTGATAGTAGGCGCCCTTGAAGTCGAACGGCTTGTCGCTGGTCCACTCCTGGCGCACCACGGTGAGGTATTCGTCGGTGCGGGCGTAGCGTTCTTCCTTGTTCAGGTAGCTGCCGTCGCCGCGCAGTTCCGTGTCGTCGCCGCCGGTGATGATGTGCACCGCCGTGCGGCCGCCGTTGAAGGTGTCGAGGGTAGCGAACTGACGGGCGGCCAGGGTCGGCGCGACAAAGCCGGGACGGTGGGCGATGAGAAATTGCAGCTTCTTGGTGACGCTGGCGGCATGGGAGGCGATCAACGTGCTGTCCGGGCTGTTGGAGTGAAACGCTACCAGCGCTCGGTCGAAGCCGGCTTCCTCATGAGCCTTGGCGACCTTCTCGACGTACTCCGGTTGCAGCACCGGGCCTTGGGCGGGGTGGATTTCCGAGGCGTGATGGCCGGCGATGTAACCGATGAATTCGATGCTCATGACAGATGTCCTTATGGCGTACGGGTGGGCCGGCCGCCATCCCGAGTGGCGCGGCCGTCATGGGAGACGAACATAAAGCGCAGTCACGGGGCTGTGAAATTCGATTTTTGCATAACCTAATTATTAAATGATTCGCATATTAGGATATGACGAAAATGAATTTAGAGAATATACGGTCTAGCGGTAAGGTTATAAGCATCTGTCTAAATCAAAAAAACACTTATAACCATACGCTGACTACCCAGGAAGAGTACCGATGGCCGGTTCCGTCACACAGAGTTTATCCCGTCGCACCTTGCTGGGCTTGGGGGCGGTCGCCCTGGCCAGCCCACTGCTGTTGTCGCTGCCGCGCAATGTCTGGGCCGCCGAGGCATCGGACAGCATGGCTGGCATGCCCGGCATGAGCCCGCTGGAAGGCGAGCCCAAGGGCACCGGTGAGTTCATCAAGCTGGACGCCCCGTACAAACTGAAACTGGCCATCAACCTCAACGCCGTGTGCCTGGCCCCGGTGGTCATCGCCCAGGGCCAGGGCTTCTTTACCAAGCACAACCTGGATGTGGAGTTCGTCAATTTCGGCAACTCCACCGACGTGCTGCTTGAAGCCATCGCCACCGGCAAGGCCGACGCCGGCATCGGCATGGCCCTGCGCTGGCTCAAGGCCCTGGAGCAGGGCTTCGACGTCAAGCTCACCGCCGGCACCCACGGCGGCTGCATGCGCCTGCTGGCGGCCAGCAACAGTTCGATCAGCACGCTGGAAGACCTCAAGGGCAAGACCATCGGCGTCACCGACATGGCCGCCCCCGACCGCAACTTCTTCTCCATCCTGCTCAAGAAGCACGGCGTCGACCCGGTGCGCGAAGTGGAATGGAAACTGTACCCGGCCGACCTGTTGAGCACCGCGCTGGACAAGGGCGAGGTGCAAGCCATCAGTGGCGCCGACCCGTTCATGTATCGGCTGATCAACGCTGGCCAGGCGCGCGAGCTGTCCAGCAACCTGGCGGACGAATATGCACACCTGTCCTGCTGCGTGGTGGGCGCCACGGGCAAGCTGGTGCGCGACAACCCCAAGGCCGTGGCCGCGCTGACCCAGGCCATCCTCGAAGCCCACGACTACGCTGCCCATCACCCGGATCAGGTGGCCAGAGGTTTCCAGCAGTTTGCCCTGAACACCAACGCCGCCGAAGTGGAGGCCATCCTGCATTCCCACACCCATGGCCACCATGCGGTGGGCGAGGCGCTGACCCAAGAGATTGTCACCTACGTCAGCGACCTGAAAACCGTCGAGGTGTTCGACGCCAGCACTGACCCGCTGCAGTTTTCCAGGGAGATTACCGCCGATGTCTTCAGTTGAATCGAGCAAGGCCTGGCCGATTACACCGGCCACCACCGCACGCGTCGGGTTCAAGCCGGCCGTGGCCGTGATCGCCTGGCTGGCCGCGGCGCTGCTGACCCGCTTCTATCCCGACGCCGCCCGGCACTGGCCGCTGACCGAGGGCCTGGCCAATGCCGAGCTGGCGCTGGCGCTGGTCATCGGTGCTCTGGCCCTGCTGGCGCCGCGTTCGCCACGCTTGCTGCGACGCTTGCGGTATCTGTCGCCGTGGCTGCTGGCGCTGGCGGTGTTGCTCAGCCTCTGGGAGCTGCTGACCGCCAAGCTGGGCCTGTTGCCGGTGCCGTTCTTTGCGCCGCCCCAGGCGTTGATTGCGGTGTACGTGCACGACTGGCCGCGGCTGCTGGACAGTCTCTGGCACTCGGCGTTGTTGCTGGGCAGTGGCGTGGCCCTGGGCGCGGTGTGCGGGTTTATCGCTGGCGTGTCCATTGGCTGGTCCAGCGCCATCGGTTACTGGTTGCACCCAGTGCTGCGCATCCTGGGGCCTGTGCCGTCCACGGCCTTGCTGCCGCTGTGCTTCTTCCTGTTTCCCAGCAGTTGGAGTGCCAGCGTCTTTCTGATTGCCCTGGCGACCTGGTTCCCGGTCACGGTGCTGACCTGGTCGGGGGTGGCCGGGGTCGACAAAGCCTACTATGACGTGGCCCGCACCTTGGGTGCCAAGCAGGGCTTTCTGATTTTCCGGGTGGCGATTCCCGCCGCATTGCCCCATGTCTTCGTCGGCCTGTTCATGGGCCTGGGGGCGTCGTTCTCGACCTTGGTGGTGGCGGAAATGATGGGGGTCAAATCAGGCATCGGCTGGTACCTGCAATGGGCCCAGGGCTGGGCCGCCTATTCGAATATGTATGCCGCGTTGCTGCTCATGGCCTTGGCTTGTTCAGGGCTGATCTCGGCGCTGTTCAAAATACGTGACCGGCTCTTGGCCTGGCAGAAAGGAGCGGTGAAGTGGTAGCGCTGAAGAAAACCGAGCTAGCCGGCCTGGCCCTGAGCATCGAGGGGTTGAGCCATGCGTTTCATCTGGACGACACACCGTTGCCGGTACTGGACAACGTCAGCCTCGACGTCGCCCCCGGCGAGTTCGTCGCCTTGCTCGGACCCTCCGGCTGCGGCAAGTCGACCCTGCTGCGGCTGGTGGCCGGGCTGGAGCCTGCCGATCATGGCGCCTTGCACGGCGACGGCGCGCCGATCACCGGGCCGGACCCCAGCCGCGTGGTGGTGTTCCAGGACCCGACGCTGTACCCCTGGCGCCGCGTGTGGGACAACGTCGCGCTCGGCCTGCAAGCCCAGGGGCTGCTCAAGACCCAGCGGCCCAAGGTGGATGCGGCGCTGGCCAAGGTCCACCTCAGCGAATTCGCCCGCGCCTGGCCGCGCCAGCTCTCGGGCGGCATGGCGCAACGGGTAGCGCTGGCGCGGGCGCTGGTCAACGAGCCACGCCTGCTGATTCTCGATGAACCGCTGGGCAAGTTGGACTCCCTGACCCGCATCGCCATGCAGAAGGAACTGACCGAGTTGTGGCAGCGCCAGGGTTACACGGCCTTGTTGGTGACCCATGATGTGGAGGAGGCCTTGTTGCTGGCCAACCGGATTATTGTTTTCAGCGAACGACCGGCCCGGATCAAGGCGCAGATTGTGGTGGAGCGTGGCTATCCGCGGCGGCGCGATGATCCATATCTGGTGGGCTTGCGGGGAGAGATTCTGGGGTTGTTGGGGTTGGGGGATTGAGGTGCTTTCTGCATCGCTCTCCCACTCCCGCGCTGCTCCAGGCGGCTTGCTGAGGGCGCGGACCATCAAGATCACAAGCAGATCAAAAGCCAGAGCCAAAGCAACAGCCAGAGCCAGAGCCAGAGCCAGAGCAACAGCGTTGCCGCGACCTCAGCCACGATCCGCTGTTGATCTGGCTTTTGATCTTGATTGTCCGCGCCCTCAGCAGGCCGAACGGAACAGCGCGGGAGTGGGGGAGCGAGGCAGGAAGCCGAGCTAGCGCCGTAGGCCATGGATGGCCGTACGGCGCGACCCCACGGAGCGCTGTGGAGTGAGGGAACCCGGAGCGAAGCGCAGGGCCAATGCGGGCGCGGAGGCCTTTTGCTTCCTTTTGGGCCTTTCCAAAAGGGAGTCGCCGTAAGGGCGAAAAGGTGAGTCTGCACCACTGCGTAAAACGGATTCGCTCACTTGAATTCGGGTCGCCATGACGATCTCAGAGTTGCTACTGAAATGCGGCTGGCTTATCCGGCATCTCCAGAGTGACCGAAGGCCCCTTTCGCTTTTACAGCGACTCCCTTTTGGAAAGGCCGGAGTGCCGGCCCAGCCAAAAGGAAGCAAAAGGCCTCCGCACCCGCATTGGCCCTACGCTGCGCTACGGGTTCCCTCCTTGCGCATCGCTCCGTGGGGGTCGCGCTGTACGGCCATCCATGGCCTACAGCGCTAGCTCGGCTTCCTGCCTCGCTCCCCCCACTCCCGCGCTGCTCCAGTCGGCCTGCTGAGGGCGCGGACCGTCAAGATCACAAGCAGATCAAAAGCCAGAGCCAAAGCAACAGCCAAAGCAACAGCCAGAGCAGCAGCAACAACAACAGCACCCCCACGCGCCCCGGGGCGCTGTGGAGTGAGGGAACCTGGAGCGTAGCGCAGGGCCAATACGGGCGCGGAGGCCTTTTGTTTCCTTTTGGCTGGGCCCGCACTCCGGCCCTTCCAGATGGGAGTCGCGGTAAGGATGAAACGGTGACTGCACACCGCCGCGTAAAATGAATTGGCTCACTGGGATTCGGGTCGCCATGACGATCTCGGAGTGGCGACTGAAATCTCCCCGATCCCCCTGTTCAAGGCCGCTGAATTCCTCCCACCGCCACATGAATCAAATACAACGAAGTATTGGCCGTAATAAACAACTGATTCCTGCGAGGCCCGCCAAAGGTCAGATTCGCCACCTTCTCCGGCAAGCGAATCTTGCCCAGCAAAATCCCCTCCGGCGAAAACACCTGAATCCCGTCCCCGGCGCTGGTCCACACATTGCCCATCTCGTCCACCCGCAAACCATCGGGAATCCCTGGCTCGATCTCGGCAAACACCCGCGAGGCGCCGAGCCGGCAGTGGTCCACCACTTCCATGGCGCGGATATGGTGAGGCCCGTCGGGCCGGTGGCTGCGGGCCGAGTCGGCGATGTACAGGGTGCGGCCATCGGGGGAGAAGGCCAGGCCATTGGGTTGGACGAAGTCGGCAGCCATGCAGGCCAGTTCGCGGGTCAGCGGGTCGACCCGGTAGACGTTGCGTGTCTCCTGCTCCGGTGTCGCCTTGAAGCCTTCGTAGTCACTGAGAATGCCGTAGGTCGGGTCGGTGAACCACACGCCGCCGTCGCGGTGCACCACCACGTCGTTGGGCGAGTTGAGGCGGCGGCCGTTGAACTGGTCGGCCAGCACAGTAAGGCTGCCGTCCGGCTCGGTGCGGGTGACGCGGCGGGTGCCGTGTTCGCAGGTGATCAGCCGGCCTTGCAGGTCGCGGGTGTTGCCATTGGCGAAGTTCGACTGGCTGCGAAAGGTGGTCACGCCGCCGTCCGGGGTCCAGCGCAGGATGCGCTGGTTGGGGATGTCGCTCCACAGCAGGTAACCGCCGTCGTTGAACCACACCGGCCCCTCGGCCCAGCGGCAGCCGCTGTACAGGCGCTCGAGTTGGGTGTTGGGCAGCACCAGGCTGTGAAAGCGCGGGTCGATGAATTCGTAGAAGTCGTCGGATACCAGCGGCTCTCGATGCAAAAAGCCATTCATGGGCGGGCTCCCTTGCGGCCACTCATGGCGGTGATCACGGCGATGATGATGACCCCGGTGAGAATCAGGCGCACCCCGGCACTGGCACCAAAACTGTTGAGCATGCTCACCAGCAGATAGAGAAACAGCGCCGCGCCCCACAGGCCCGGAATATTGGAAAAACCACCGGCCACTGAAGTGCCGCCGATCACCACCACGGCGATGGAAGCGAGCAGGTATTCGTCCCCCATGCTCAACGACGCGCCGCCGGAGAACCCCGCCAGTAGCAGGCCGCAGACGCTGGCGAACACGGCGCTGAGCACGTAGGTGGCAAAGCGCACCCGGCCCACCCGCACCCCGGCCAGTTCGGCGGCGCGTGGGTTCTGGCCCACGGCCAAAGTCCAACGCCCGTACAGGGTACGGCTCAGCACGTAGCCCATCAGCAGCGCCAGCAACATGACCGCCAGCGCCACGTAGGGAATACCCAGCACCCGGCCGGTGGCGAAGGCGTAGAAATCCTCCGGCGGCTGGATGCGCACGCTGCGGCCGTAGGCGATGGCCATCGACTGCAGCAGGAAACTGGCCGACAGCGTGGCGATGATCGGCGGAATGCGCAGCAGGCGGATCAAGGCATAATTCAGGCAGCCGATGAGCACCCCGGCGCCGAGCACCCCCAGCACGCCGAGCCAGATCAGGCCGTTCTGGCTGTCCATCAGCTTCATGGCGATGGCGCCGGTGAGGGCGACGTTGGCCGGGATCGACAGGTCGATGTTGCCAGGTCCCGTGCTGATCACGAACAGTTGGCCGATGCCGACGATGACGAAGAACGCCGAGAACGCCAGCGCTGCGGTCAGTAAAGAGCCGGCACCCACGCCCTGGCTGGCCACCAGGCTGGCGATGAAGATCAGCCCGGCGGCCACGTAGGACCACAACCAGGGTTTGCTTTTTACACTGTGCAGACTTAGGTTCATGGCTGACGCACCTCCAGGCGGTTGACGAAGGCTCGCAGGGCCAACACCAGAATCAAGATGGCGCCCTGGGCACCGATCTGCCAGTCCGGCGAAATGCGGATGAAGGACAACAGCGAGCCGGCCAGCACCAACGTCAGAGCGCCAAGTACGGCGCCGATGGGCGATACCCGGCCGCCGACGAATTCACCACCGCCCAGGATCACCCCGGCAATCGAAAGCAAGGTATAGCGCAAGGCGACATTGGCGTCGGCGGAGGTGGTCAGGCCCACCAGAAACAGCCCAGACAGCACGCCGAAACCGCCGGCCATGGCGTACAGGGTGACCTTGATGCGCAGCAGCGACCAGCCGGCCTTGGCAATCGCCAGCGGATTGCCGCCCGCGCCGCGCAGCACCACGCCCAGGGTCGAGCGCATGAGAAAGGCGTGCACCGCCAGCGCCAGCACTACGCAGACCACCACGGCGAAGGGCAACCAAGGCGTCTTGATTCGCACCAAGGTCTGCAACCAGGCCGGCGCGGTACCGCCCGGTGCCGGCAGCAAGAGCACGGCGGCCCCGGTCCAGATGAACGACATGCCCAACGTCACGACGATAGAGGGCAGGTTGCGCGCATGGATCAATGCCCCCAGCAGCGCATACACCAACACGCAGCCCACCAGCGCGAGCACGCCCAGCAGCGGGTGGGTGTCGAGCAGGGTGGCGGCCACGCAAGCGACGAAGCTGATGAAGCTGCCCAACGACAGGTCCAGGTCGTTGACCGTGATAATCAGCATCTGGGCGATGGTGGCGAGGGCAATCGGCACCGCCAGGTTGAGCATCAGGTTCATGCCCATGTAGCTCATGGCCCGCGGCTGCATGATGAAAATGCTGCCCAGGAGCACCACCAACGACAGCGCCGGCAGAGCACTGCGCAACAGACGCGCGCGATGGCCGGCGGGGGCCTTGGCGGCCGTGGGCAAGGGCGCGGCCACCGGCTTGCTGTGGGTCAGGTTCAGGGATGTGGGCAGGTTCATGCGCTCTCCTCGGCAAAGGAGCCGCGCAGGATGCGCTCCTCGCTCAGTTCGTCGCGGGGCAGGTCGACCACGGCCTGGCCGTCGCGGAACACATAAATGTGGTCGCAGTAGTCGAGCTCTTCAAGCTCCGTGGTGTACCAGATGAAGGTGCGGCCACGGGCGGCTTCTTCGAGAATGATCGAATACACCTCGCGCTTGGTGCCCACGTCCACGCCGCGCATGGGGTCGTCCATCAGGATCACGTCGCTGGACGAACCCAGGGCCCGGGCAAACAGGGCTTTTTGCTGATTGCCGCCCGAAAGCGACAGAATGCCGTTGGACATGTCCGGGGTGCGGATGGCCATGCGCTGCTGCCATTGCGCGGCCATGGCCGCGCTCGCGCCGGGGTTGATCAGGCTGCCGCGCTTGAGCTGGCTCAGAGAGCTGATGGTGATGTTTTCGGCGATGGACCACAGCGGGAACACTCCGTCGGTCTGCCGGTCGCCCGCCACCAGTGCGGCGCCGGTGCCGGCCTTGATGCGCTGGCGCAACACCTGGGTCAACAGCTGGCTCTGACCGTGGCCGGCGAGCCCTGCCAGGCCGACGATTTCGCCGCGATGGGCGACCACCGAACGGCCGTCACGCTGGGCAGCGGGTCGCTGGTCGATCACCGGGCTGCCGTGTGCGCGTTTGGAAGCAAAGCCGCCGGCCTGCTGGCTGGCACCCTTGGCCGCGCTGCCCATGCTTTCCACCAAGGTCGCGTGGGTGAAGCCGCTGGCGGCGCGAGTGTCCACCACGCGGCCATCGCGCATCACGGCGATACGGTCACAGGTGGCGAGCATCTCGCCGAGAATGTGGCTGATCAGGATGATGCTGCCACCGCTTGCGACGAAGCGCCGGACGAAGGCCAGCAACTGCCCGGCCACCCGCGAGTCCAGGGAGGAGGTGGGCTCGTCGAGGATGACCAGCGCCACCTGTTCATTGACCTGGCAAAAGGCCCGGGCGATTTCCACCATCTGCCGTTTGCCGATGGGCAGGTCGGCGACTACGTCCTCGGCGGCGATGCCGTGGCCGGGAAAGATCTCGTCCAGGCTCGCCTCGATCAAGGCACGGGCCTTGCGCCGCCAGCCGAAGCCGCGCACCGACGGGCACATTAACCGGGTATTTTCCGCCACGGTGAGATTGGGGCACAGCGACAGTTCCTGAAACACGCAGCGGATGCCGCACTGACGCGCCTGCTGCACGCCGTAGTCGCCGCGCCGGTCGGCACCGCCGATCCACAGGGCGCCGCAGTCGGCGGCCAGGGTGCCGGCCAAGACCTGCATCAAGGTGGATTTGCCGGCGCCGTTGTGGCCGATCAGGCCCAGGCATTCACCGGGCTGGACACACAGTTCGACGTCGTTCAGCGCACGGACGGCGCCAAAGGATTTGCCGGTCCCCTTGAAGGTGACCAAGGGGGTTGAATCAATCAGGGGGGTTGCTGAAGCAAACATGCACGCCTCCTCCTGGCCGCGCCCGCTGGCACGGCCCGGTGCGGGTTTATCGAGCGGCCGTGGCCTGCAGTTTGGCAACGTCGTCGACGCTGTAGACCTGGCTGACGATGCCACCTTTTTCCACGCCCTTGAGCGAGGATTCCAGGCTGTCCTGAGTCACGCTTACGGCAGGCGAGGTCAGGTCATGGGGCATCTGCTTGCCATCAAGCAACTGTTGCGCGACCCAGAAGGCCAGGCTGGAGATGCTGGGTGCGCTGGAGATGGAAAAGCTCTGGTAGCCGGTGGCGTCTTTCTGCTTCTTCCACCACGACAGTTCTTCTTCGCGGTTGCCGAAGATGATGGTCGGGGTCGGCCGGCCCGCCGCCGTGAAGGCCTGGGCGGCGCCGTAGCCGTCGTCGCCCTGGGTTACCACGGCGTCGATTTTCGGCAGGCTGGGCAGCACGCCGGCCACGGCTTTCTGGGCGGCGGTCTGGGACCAGTTGCCATTCACCGAGCCGACGATTTTCAGGTTGGGGTGCTTCTGCGCCCCGGCTTCGATCCCGGAGTGGATCAGCTCGTCCACCGAAACCCCGGCCAGTCCGCGCACCTCGAGGACGTTGGCGCCGGTGGGGTATTTTTTCGCCAGAAAATCCATCTGGTCCACGCCGCTTTGCTTGAAGTCCATGGAGATGCGGTAGGCGCAGGGCTCGGTGACCACACCGTCAAAGGACACCACGACGATCCCGGCGTCACAGGCCTGCTTCACCGCACCATTGAGGGCGGTGGGGGAGGCGGCGTCGATGACGATGGCGCTGTAGCCTTGCAGGATCAGGTTCTGGATCTGCGCGGCCTGTTCGGTGGCCTGATTTTCCCCGGTGGTGAAGGAGTCGGCGCTGGCGATCACGCCGGTCTTCACCGCTTTGTCCGTGGTCTGCTGCCAACTGGTCAGCATGTTCTGGCGCCAGGCGTTGCCGGCGTAGTTGTTGGACAGCGCAATGGTTTTGTCGGTGGTGGCCGCGTGGGCCGCGATGACAGGCGCGAGGAGCAAGGCACTGGATAGCAGGACACACCGCAATGGGTGACGTTTCATGGCAAGACCCTTGTTATTGTTGTGGGCTTTCATCGTCCACTCCCTTGGGGGAGTTGGCCGTACGGCATGAGTGACCAGTCTGCGCCGCGCCGACGGCCGGCGTCTTGGGCGTTCGGCGCAGATCGCCTGCGGGATCCCGCACACCGGTGGCGTTTCCGTGCACTGCTGCCACGCGGCCGTGGCAAATGTTTGCAGAGCGCGTATCGTGATCGCATAACGACAAATAGCAGGCACCATCGTGCAACGACCCCTGATCCAGGCCGAGAGCGTGTTGCATCACTTTCTCGGCATTTCCAGAGCCCTGGCCGGGCAGTTGGACTTCCAGTCGATGATCGACGCGGTGTCCGAGGAAATCCGCCACATCCTGCCCCACGATCACCTCGACGTGAGCTTGTTGTTGCTGGACGGCGAAAATCACCTGCAAGCCTATGAAAGCGGTGTGCACACCGCGTGGGGCGATTTCGTCTACCACCCGCTGCCGATTGTCGAAAGCCCGATCCGCACGCTGTTGCTGGGCGAGGTGCCGTACCTGCTCAGTGACGACGCCACCTGCGACCCGCGCTTTCAGTTCCCCAGCGCCTTCAACCAGCCGATCTTCGACGCCAACCTGCGCAGCCGGCTGCACGTGCCGTTGCGCGCCCAGGGTCTGATCATCGGCGCGTTGAGCTGCTCCAAGCACACCACCTGTTTCTACACCGAGGACGACGTGCGCCACACCCAGCACGTCGCCGACCTGTTGGCCTCCTATGTCTACGCCCTGCGCCAGACCGATCAGGCGAAGAAGCTGGAAATTGCCCAGGCGCAGATCCGTGCCCGGGAGGAGGGCCTGCGGCTGGGGGCACTGCGCCTGACCGAGGAGCTGGAAAACGAACGCCAGCGCATCGGCATGGATTTGCATGACCAGACCCTGGCCGACATGACCCGCCTGCATCGCCGCCTCGGTCGTCTGCAGTTGCACGAGTCGCTGCCCGGCAGCGATCTGCTGCCCATCAGCCAGGCCTTGCAGGAGAGTATGCAGGAGCTGCGCGGCATCATCGATGCGGTCAAGCCGACGGTGCTGCAGCTGTTCGGTTTCGAGGAAGGGCTGGAGGACCTGCTCCTGCGCAGTGTGCGCAACAGCGGCCTGCACATTGCCACGCACTTGCATGACCTCACCGACGGCGAGGCCAACTGCTTGGCCGAGCCGCAGAAAATTGCGCTGTTTCGCATCGTCCAGGAGGCGGTCAATAACGCCATCAAACATGCCTGCCCCGAGACCATCGACATCCACCTTGATTGCCAGGACGGCCAATTGGCCCTGACCATTGTCGACGATGGCCTCGGGCTGGACGACGAAGACCGGCGCAACAGCGGCGGCATTCAGAACATGCAAGTGCGCGCCCAGCTGTTGGGTGCTCAGGTACGGATCGACAGCGGCCCGCAGGGTAAGGGCACGCAGGTGCATGTGAGCCTGCCGATGCCGGCGGTGCTGTTGACGGAGGAAGCGTGAATGGACGTGCTGCTGGTGGAAGATGACCCGGTGCACCGGGTGTTTCTCAAGGAAGTGATCGAGCAGGCGCTGCCGGAATGCTCGCGCCTGTTCGAGGCCGAGGACGGCGTCAGCGGCGAGCGCCTGGCCCACGAACATCGGGTGGCGTCGGTGGTGATGGACTTGCAGATGCCCCGGCGCACCGGGGTGGAGGCGGCGCGGACCATCTGGAAAGAGCGGCCCGAGACCTCGATCCTGTTCTGGTCCAACTACGCCGATGAAGCTTACGTACGAGGCATCTCGCGCATCGTTCCCGAAGGCGCGGCCTACGGCTACATTCTCAAGACCGCCTCCGAGGAGCGCCTGCGCCTGGCCTTGCGCAGCCTGTTCATCGAGCAGCAATGCGTGATCGACCGGGAGATTCGTGGCGTGCAGCAAAAGGCTCAGGACCACCTGCTGGGCCTGAGCGACACCGAATATGAAGTGCTCCAGGACATTGCCCTCGGCCTGACCGATCGCAGCATCGCCCAACGCCGCAATCTGTCGCTGCGCAGCGTGCAGAACCGCTTGCAGCAGTTGTATGAAAAGCTGGGGGTGTATCAGCCGGATGTCTCGGGGGAACGTAGCTCTGCCTTCAACCTGCGTTCACGCGCGGTCAATGTGGCGCTGCTGCGCAAGGTGCTCAACCGCACGGCGCTGGAGCAAGCCGAGAGCGAGTTGCAGGAATGGTTGCGGGATCCGCGGTACCGCGTGGGCTGACAGAAAGTTCTGTAGGGCGTTCGTGTTCGTGCCGACGATTGCGGCCGCACAGCACGTGCCGGGCAAGGTGCGCCGCTCCATCGAACGCTGTGCAAGCGCTGGCGGGCACACCCGGCTGGGACACGGGTCAAACCGCTTCGGCCACTTCTTCTTCCAGCCGCGGGGTGAACACGGCAGGATGCAGCGCCCTGGGCCGCACGGCCTCGGGCAGCATGACGGTGGACGACCACCTGGCGACACCGCCGCCCTCGAGGCTGGCACCGAGGATGACCACTTCGACCAAAAACGCCTGGCTGTCAGACAGATTCAGCGGGTGGGCGAACAGCGCGGTGTCACCGGGCACCAGGGTCATGGCGTAGTCTTCATCGGCCTGGCTCGGCCACAAGGTCGGCAGGTGGCTGGCGCTGGTGCGGGAAGGTTGCAGGACAAACTTCTGCAGGCGCATGCGTTGTTGCAGGGGCTGGGTGTCGTGGGACACGGGGCTGATGCGGATGCTGATGTCTTGAATCCACAAACGGTCACGCGAGCTCTGATGCAGCCCGACCCTTGCACACAAATAGTCGCGCTCATCGGCGCACTTCACGCGTGCCAGGTCCACGGAGACTTTCAGTTGCGGGGCGTAGGCGTTCTTCCAGTTTCGACCGAGATACAGGCCAGCAGCAATCACGAGCCCGATTGCGATATTGATGATCATATAGTCCATGTGTGACGCACCTTTAGCGAGCTGGAGATCAGGCCGTACGACATGGAATGCTATGAACAAACCGGCACCTGGCTGGGAGTAGCCTTCACGGTAATGCGAGGCTGGACCGGCTTCGTTGCAGAAGCTACTTGAGCATAGGATCGGTTAGGAAAAGCACAAGGGTGTTTTGAAAATTTTCTTACGAGGGCGGGAACGAGTTTCTTGAATGTTGTCTAAAGCGCCGGTCTTGCGCTCTCGGGACCAATTGTGGGGTTGAGCGCGCGCTGATGAGAGCCGGCGGTGATGAAAGTCCTGCAAGCACACGAGGGTGCTCAGACTTGAAGTACCACTTCTGGCCGATTTAAAGGTTGCCTGCAAGAACTTAGGCTGGCACTGCCTCCGGTGGGAGCAAGGCTCGTCTGCGATGGCATCAACGCGCAAGACCGACATACCTTGTTGCCTGCGGTGCAGGCAACAAGTTTCTACTGTCCTTTGCGGTGATGCTATCGCGCCCAAGGACTGGTCCCACAGGTGGACTTCGAAGAGGCGATCAACCGTTCAGTCTTGCTGAGTTTGCCTCTGACTTCGACCACACCTCAATTCTGCACCGCCTGCACCGACCCGCCATCCACCCGAATGTTGCTGCCGTTGATGAACGACCCGCGTTCCGACACCAACAATGCAATGGCGGCTGCCACTTCTTCAACCGTGCCCCGGCGTTTCTGTACGATGCCCGGCCGTTCTTCATCGAGAAAGCTCTTCACCGCCTCATCGAAGGACACGCCTTTTTCCTCGGCACGTTTTTTCATCATGCCGTCGGTCATGCCGCTTTCGATGAAGGCCGGGGCCACGGTGTTGCAGAGCACGCCATGGGCGGCTTCTTTGTACGACAGGTTCTTGACGAAGGCGGCGAGGGCGGCCTTGGCCACGTTGTAGACAGCTTCTTCCCAGTACGGTTGTACGGCGTTTTCAGACGTGATACCGACAAACCGCCCCCACTTGCGGCTGCGCATGGCCGGAATAGTGGCGCGGGCCACGCGCACGGCGGAGAAGAAGTCAGTGCTCCAGGCTTTCTGGTAGTCCTCATCCGAGAGCTCCAGGGGGTCGCCTTTGGCCCCGGTGACACCGGCGGTGTGAACGACGATGTCGATCTTGCCAAAGCGCGCTTCACCCTGCTTGACCAGATGATCGATCTGCGCCTGCTGGGTCATGTCGGCGACCAGCAGCAGCGGTTCGCCTGGCAGCACTGCAGCGGCTTTTTCCAGCGTGGCCTGATCAAGGTCGCTGAGGACCAGATGCACACCTTCCTCACTGAGCAGCTTGGCGGTGGCCAGGCCCATGCCGCCGCTGGCACCGGTGATCAGCGCCACGCGCCCTTTGATTCCCAGATCCATAAAACACCTCGTTGATTAGTGAATATCGCGGGCGAAGTCCAGCATCAGCTTCGCCAGTGCCTGGGGCGTTTGCAGGGGCATCAAGTGCCCGGCCCCGGGGATGATTTTCAATTGGCTGTTGGTGAACGGCGCCAGCGTCGTACGCCGCTGCTCTTCGCTGCCTGGCACCTGTTGGTCATCGGCGCCGCACACCAGCAAGACCGGCAGATCCTGCGGCGCGATCCGCTGGCTCCAGTCTTCGCGACTGCCATGGGCGACCCAGGCGCGCCAGGCTTCGAGGTTGAGGCGCTGGGCGTCGGCGATGGCGACCTCGCGTATCGCGTCGGGCAGGCGATGGGCACTGGCCTGGTCGACGAATGCCTCGGCTTCGGCGCGGGTCTTGCCGTAGCTGAGTTGCTGCGCGCGCTCATCGTCGGTCATGGGCTGGGGGCTCGGTGGCGAGGGGCCAACCAGCACCAGCCCGGCCAAATAGTCCGGCCGACGCGCGGCCAGCACCACGGCCACCTTGCCGGTCATGGAGTGCCCGACCAGAATGCACCGCGTGATGCCCAGGCCACGAATGGTCGCGTCCACCTGATCAGCCATGGCGCTGACGTCATAGCCGCCCTCGGCACCGGCAGCATCACCGAAACCGGGGGTGTTCAATGCCACGCACTGATGGCTGTGGTCCAGATACGGCAAGGTCGGAAACCAGGTGCGGTGCGAGCCGCCGAGAAAGTGCATGAGCACAAATGTGGGCGAGCCTTGGCCTTGTTGGCTATGGGGCAGCATGGGCGTCTCCGAGCAGGTTCAGGGCAGGGTGTTGCCGCCGGTGACACCGAACACTTCGCCGGTGATATAGCTCGATTCCTGGCTGGCCAGCAGCACGTAGATCGGCGCGCATTCGGCGGGTTGGCCAGGGCGGCCGTAAGGCGTTTCCGAACCGAAGGCCGGGATCTTGTCCTGTGGCTGGCCACCGCTGGGTTGCAACGGCGTCCAGAACGGCCCCGGTGCCACGGCGTTGACCCGGATGCCCTTGCCGATCACCTGTTTGGACAAGGCCTTGGTGAAGGCGACGATGGCCGACTTGGTGGGGGCGTAGTCGAGCAGGGTTTCGGACGGCTGGTAGGCCTGGATCGAAGCCGTGTTGATGATGGTTGCGCCAGGTGGCAACAGCGGCAGGGCAGCCTTGCAGATCCAGAACAGCGCGGTGACGTTGGTGCGAAAGGTCAGCTCGAACTGCTCGGTGGTCAGGTCGGCGATGTCTTTCTGGGCGGTCTGTTTGCCGGCCACGTTGGTCACGATGTCCAGGCCACCCAATGCTTCGGCGGCTTGCTTGACCAAGGCTTGGCAGAAAGCTTCGCTGGTGATGTCGCCGGGAATGGCCACCGCCTTGCGCCCGGCCGCTTCGATCAGCGCCACCACTTCGCGGGCGTCGGCTTCTTCCGAAGGCAGGTAGTTCAGGGCGATGTCCGCCCCTTCGCGGGCAAAGGCAATGGCGGCCGCGCGTCCGATGCCGGAGTCGGCACCGGTAATCAGCGCCTTGCGCCCGGCCAGGCGGCCGAAACCTTTGTAGCTGGTCTCGCCGTGGTCAGCCTTGGGTTGCAGTTCATGGACAGTGCCGGGAGCCGTTTGTGGCTGTTTCGGGAATTCGGGTTGTGGGTACTGGGTCAGGGGGTTCTGCAGGGTGTATTGGTTTTCGGTCGCCATGGTGGCTGCTCCTGTCAGGATGAATGAGTCCTAATTGGGAGGCAGCAGGGCGCTTGAACGTTCATTTTGATTTACAGAGCGGTCTTTCCACGCTGCAGGACCGAGCAAGCAAGGTCCTGCAGGCAGCAGTCATTCGGGCGAAGCGCAACCGTGCCCAAGGGCCGGCGCAGTCAACGCACCGAAGCCACCTCCGGCCCCGGCACCTGCCACCCCCCACCCAGTGCCTTGTAGATCGCCACAATCCCGCGATACAGGTCGGTCTCGCCCTGGGCCTGGGCGTCTTCGGCGCTCAGGCGTTCACGTTCGGCGTCCAGCAGCACCAGGTAATCGGTGGTGCCTTCACGGTACTGGATCGAGGCCAGGCTGGCGGCGGCGCGGCTGGATTCGCTTTGTTTGATCAGCGAGACCAGCCGTTGTTGGCGCTTGCCGTAGTCGCTGAACGCATTTTCCGATTCTTCCAGCGCCAGCAGCACGTGCTGCTCGTAGTTGGCCAGCGCGCCTTCGGCCTGGGCATTGGCACCACGCAAGCGTGCGCGCACGCTGCCCATGTCGAAGGCCGGCCAGGTGATGCTCGGGCCCAGACCCCAGGCCGACGCGGCGCCGGAGCCGATCTGCGAGCCGCGGGCGGCGGTGAAGCCGAGGAAGCCGCTGAGGCTGACCCGCGGGAACAGGTCGGCGGTGGCCACCCCGACATTGGCCGTGGCCGCCGCCAGTTGCCGCTCGGCGCTGCGCACGTCGGGGCGGCGGCGCAGCAGCTCGCCCGGATCGCCAATGGGCAAGGCCTTGGAGATGGCCGGCAGCTGACGTGGGCTCAAGTCCACGGTCATCTGTTCCGGCCGCTGGCCGAGCAAGGTGGCGATACGGTTGCGCTCGCGCACCTGGTCAGCTTGCAGCTGGGGCACCGTGGCTTCGACAGCGGCCAGGCGCGCATCGGCGCGGACCACGTCCAGCTCGTTGCCCACCCCGTTATCCCGCAGGCTGACGGTGATGGCCCGCGAGTCCTGCTGGTTCTTCAGGTTGTCCAGGGCGATCTTCTCGCGCAATTGCGCGCCGCGCAGCTGGCCGTAAGCGTCCACCAGTTCGGCGATCATGCTGACCTGCAATTGATGGAGGTCTTCGCGGGTGGCATCCCGTTGCGCCTTGCTGGCTTCCAGCTCGCGCTGGATACGGCCGAACAAGTCGATCTCCCAGGCCATGTCCAGGCCCAGGTCATAGCGCTCGACCCGGACCCGGCTGTCGGTCTGGCCGGGCTGCTGGGCGCGACCGTTTTCGCTGCTGGCGCGGCTGGTGACCACCGGCCGGGCGTCGTTGGCCACGTCGTCGACGATGGCCCGCGAGGCTTTCAGGCGGGCGAAGGCCACCTGCAGGTCACGGTTGCCTTGCAGGGCCGTGGTGACCAATTGGTTGAGGGTCGGGTCATCGAACTGCTGCCACCAGACGGCATCGAACTGGCTGCGGTCGTAATGGGCCTGGTGGGTATCGTTGGCCTGGTCCAACGTGGCGGCGGCGGTGGCCGGGGCCTTGTAGTCCGGCCCTACGGCGCAGGCGGCGAGGGCCAACACCAACAGGCTCGGCATGAACAGCTTCAGGTGTTTCATCAATGAGCCTCCACAGCAGGCGTGGCACGGTGCAGCGTGCGAGCAGCCTTGCGCGCCTCGCTGCGTTCGACATGACGGCGGATCAGCACAAAGAACACCGGCGTCAACAACAGGCCGAAGAAGGTCACCCCGAGCATCCCGGAGAACACCGCCACACCCATGGCGTGACGCATTTCCGCGCCGGCGCCCGTGGAGGTGACCAAGGGCACCACCCCCATGATGAAGGCGAACGAGGTCATCAGGATCGGCCTTAGCCGCAGCCGGCAGGCTTCCAGCACGGCGGCGAGGGGATCGAGGCCTTCCTGTTGCTTGTCCTTGGCGAACTCGACGATCAGGATCGCGTTCTTGCACGCCAGGCCCACCAGTACGATCAGGCCGATCTGGGTGAAGATGTTGTTGTCGCTGCCCGACAGGATCACCCCGGTAATGGCCGACAACAGGGTCATGGGCACGATCAGGATCACCGCCAGCGGCAAACTCCAGCTTTCGTATTGCGCCGCCAGCACCAGAAAGGCCAGCAGCACGCACAGCGGGAATACCAGCAGCGCGGTATTGCCCGAGAGGATCTGCTGGTAGGTGATCTCGGTCCACTCATAGGTCATGCCATTGGGCAACTCGGCCGCGAGCAGTTTCTCCACCGCTGCCTGGGCCTGGCCGGAGCTGTAACCGGGCGCAGCCGCGCCATTGATTTCGGCGGTGACGAAACCGTTGTAGTGCATCACCCGGTCCGGCCCCGAGGTGGGGGTGACCTTGATCAGCGTGGCCAGCGGGATCATCTCGCCGCGATCGTTGCGCACTTTCAACTGGCCGATCTGGTCCGGCTCGAGGCGAAATTGCTGTTCGGCCTGGACGTTGACTTGGTAGGTACGGCCAAAACGGTTGAAGTCATTGGCGTACAGCGAGCCCAGGTAGACCTGCAACGTGTCGAAAATGTCGCTGATGGGCACGCCCAGGGTCTTGGCTTTTTCCCGGTCGATATTGGCCTCCACCTGAGGCACGTTCACCGTGTAGCTGGTGAACAGCCCGGCCAGTTCCGGCACGCTGCGGCTCTTGGCGATGATGTTCTGGGTCTGCTTGTACAGCTCGTCATAGCCCAGGTTGCCACGGTCCTCGACCTGCAGGCGGAACCCGCCGATGGTGCCCAGGCCTTGCACCGGTGGCGGTGGAAAGATCGCCATGTAGGCGTCCTGGATATTGGCGAACTGGCCGTTCAACGCACCGGCAATCGCACCTGCCGACAGGCTCGGGTCCTTGCGTTCATCAAATGGCTTGAGGGTGACGAACACCACGCCATTGTTGGGGCTGTTGGTAAACCCGTTGATGGACAGGCCCGGGAAGGCCACGGCGCTTTCGACGCCCGGTTGCTTGAGGGCGTAGTCGGACATGCGCTTGATCACATCCTCGGTGCGGTCCAGGCTGGCGGCGTCCGGCAACTGGGCGAAGGCCACCAGGTATTGCTTGTCCTGGGCCGGCACGAAGCCGGTGGGCGTGCTGGCGAAGCCGAAATACGTCAGCACCATGAACCCCGCGTAGAGCACCAGCGCAATACCGCTGCCGCGGATGACCCGCGCCACGGTGCGTACATAACCGTTGCTGGCCTTGACGAAAAAGCGGTTGAACGGACGGAACAGCCAGCCACCCAGCAGCCGGTCAAGCACCTTGGAAAAACGATCCTTGGGCGCGCCATGGGGCAACAGCAATACGGCGGCCAGGGCCGGCGACAGGGTCAGCGAGTTGAACGCCGAGATCACCGTAGAGATGGCAATGGTCAGGGCGAACTGCTTGTAGAACTGTCCGGTGAGGCCGGAGATGAAGGCGGCCGGCACAAACACGGCACACAGCACCAACGCTGTGGCAATGATCGGGCCGGTCACTTCCCGCATGGCCCGCTCGGTGGCGGCCACCGGTTGCAGGCCCAGTTCGATGTTGCGCTCGACGTTTTCCACCACGACGATGGCGTCGTCCACCACGATGCCGATCGCCAGCACCAGGCCGAACAGTGACAGGGCATTGAGGGAAAAGCCGAACAGGTGCATCACGGCAAAGGTGCCGATCAGCGACACCGGTACCGCCACCAATGGAATGATCGAGGCGCGCCAGGTCTGCAGGAACAGAATCACCACCAGCACCACCAGCACCAGCGCTTCGAACAGGGTGTGCACCACGGCCTCGATGGAGCCACGGACGAAGATGGTCGGGTCGTAGACGACGCTGTAGTCCATGCCTTCGGGGAAGCTCTTCTTCAGCTCGGCCATCTTGGCCCGCACTTCATTGGAGATCTGGATGGCGTTGGAGCCTGGGCGCTGGAAGATCGGGATGGCCACCGCCGGCTGGTTGTTGAGCAGCGAGCGCAGGGCGTATTGGTTGGAGCCCAGTTCGATGCGGGCGATGTCCTTGAGGCGGGTGATCTCGCCGTCCGGGCCGCTGCGCACGATGATGTTCTGGAACTCTTCCTCGCTGACCAGACGGCCCTGGGTGTTGATGGACATCTGGAAGCTGGTGGCGTTGGGCGAGGGCGGTGCGCCCAGTTGCCCGGCGGCGACCTGGCGGTTTTGCTCGCGAATGGCGGTCACTACATCGGTGGCGGTGAGATTGCGCGAGGCGGTCTTGTTCGGGTCCAGCCAGACCCGCAGCGAGTAGTCGCCCATGCCGAACAACTGCACGTCACCCACACCGCCCAGCCGCGCCAGTTCATCCTTGATGTTGAGGATGGCGTAGTTGGACAGGTAGAGCATGTCGTAGCGTTTGTCCGGGGAGGTCAGGTGCACCACCATGGTCAGGTCGGGAGAGGCCTTGTCCACGGTGATGCCGATACGGGTGACTTCCTCCGGCAGCTTGGGCTCGGTGCGGGTCACGCGGTTCTGTACCTGTACCTGCGCGTTGTCCAGGTCGGTGCCCAAGGCGAAGGTGATGGTCAGGGTCAGCTTGCCATCGGCAGTGGATTGCGAGGACATGTAGAGCATGTTCTCGACGCCGGTGATGGCCTGTTCCAGAGGCGCGGCCACGGTTTCGCCGATGACCTTGGGGTTGGCGCCGGGAAAGTTGGCGCGCACCACCACTGTGGGCGGGACCACTTCGGGGTATTCGCTGATGGGCAGCTGGAACAGCGAGATGGCGCCGGCGATCAGGATCAGCAGCGACAGCACGGCGGCGAAGATCGGGCGCTTGATAAAGAATTGCGAGAAGTTCATCGGTTCAGTCCTTTAATCGCGCGCGGTCGCGACGCCGTCGGCCTTGACGGCCGGCGCATCCTTGACGGGTAGCAGGTTGTTGGCTTGCAGCGCCTGGCGTTGTTCAGCCAGGGCGGCGAGGGTGGCGGGGTTGGCCATGTCGGTGCTTTGCGGGTCGACCTGGGCACCGGGACGGACCCGTTGCAGGCCGTTGACGACGATGGTGTCGTCCTTGCTCAGGCCGCTGCGCACAATGCGCAGGCCTTCGAGCTTGGGCCCCAGGTCGACGTTGCGATAGACCGCCTTGTTATCCTTGTCCATCACCAGCACGAACTTCTTGCCCAGGTCCGTGCCCACGGCTTCGTCCTTGATCAGCACGGCCGAATAGGTGGCGCTGCCCACCAGCTTCAGGCGCGCATACAGCCCGGGGGTGTAGCGCCCGTCGCTGTTGTCGAATACCGCACGGCCACGGATGGTCCCGGTCTTGGGATTGACCTGGTTGTCGACGAAGTTCATCTGGCCCAGGTGCTTGTCATCGTCTTCGTTGGACAGGCCCATGTACACTGGGGTGGTCTGGCCACGCTGGCCGTCGCGGGCCAGTTGGTTGTACTTGAGGAACACGCGCTCGTCGGCGTCGAAGTAGGCGTAGACCTTGTCGGTGGAGACCACCGAGGTCAACGGCGTGGTGTCGGCACTGACGATGTTGCCGGCGGTGATTTCGGCGCGGCCGACGCGCCCGGAAATCGGCGCGGTGACATGGGTGAAGCTCAGGTTGAGGCGGGCCAGGTCCAGCTGTGCCTGAATCGCGGCGACGCCGGCGCGGGCTTCCTGGGCAGTGGTGGTGCGGGTTTCGGCCAGTTCCGCAGAAATGGCGTTGGCGCTGCGCAGGCGTTCACCGCGCTGGGCTTCGCTTTCGGTGCGCACCACAGTGGCCTTGACCTGTTGCAGCTGCGCTTCCAGACGATGGACCTCGGCCTCGAAAGGCCGTGGGTCGATCTGGAACAGCAGGTCGCCTTTTTTCACCAGCGCGCCATCGGTGAAAGCCACCCGGTCGATCTGCCCCGAGACCCGTGGGCGCACTTGTACGGTTTCCGGCGCCTCCAGGCGCCCGGTGAATTCGTCCCATTCAGTAATGGGTTGCTCCAGCACCTTGGCCACACTGACCTTGGGAGCAGGGGGCGCACTGGCCACTGGCGGCGTCTTGCCGCAAGCACTCATGACCACGACCGCGAGCACCGCCAGGGGAAAACGAAAAGACTTTATTGACTGTTCCATGGGCTCGTCCGCCGGTTATCGAGAATGGGCGGATTCTGTGCGCGCGGCTGACCATCGACGAATCGAATGGTTCGAAGATAACTATCAGCCGGAATGATACGAAAGGGCCGCAGCCCTTGTGGGACGGGGCTTTCGTAAGCTTGCTAACGATTATTCGAGGCGTGGATCCGGCACCGATGCAGGCAGCTGAGCACTGGCCCATTCGACAAAGGTTCGCACCCGTGGCGATAGCTGCAGCGAATGCGGATAGACCAGATGGATCGGCAGGTCCGCCGGCTCGAAGTTCGTCAGGATCCGCACCAACTGCCCACTGGCCAGCGCGTCGGCGATCTGGTAATGCAGCAGCCGCGTCACCCCCAGGCCCTGAATACAGGCCGCCGCGACAGCACGCACCTGATTGCAGATCAACCGTGTGGTGACCTGAGCCGTCAACTCCTTGCCGTCCTGGCGGTAATGCCATTGGCGTCCTTGGGCCGCACTGGCGATGCAGGGATGCTCCGACAGTTGCAGCGGGTGCTCGAGGGCGGGGGCGCCCTCCAGGTAGGCTGGGCTGGCACAGGTCACCAGCCGGGTTGCGCCGACCTGGCGGGCCAGCAGCCCGGAGTCGGGCAGGTGGCCGATGCGCAGAGCCAGGTCCAGGCGTTCGTCCAGCAGGGGTACCACCTGATCATTGAAGTGAAGCTCGGCAGTGATCGCCGGGTGCTGCTGGAGAAACCCGTTGACCAGCGGCGCCACGTAGCGCTGGCCGAACTCCACCGGCGCGGTGATGCGCAGCAGGCCGCGCGCGACACCATCGCGGCCTTCCAGACGCTGCTCCATGTCATCGAAATCGGCGAGCATGCGCCGGCTCCAGGCCAGGTACTCCTCGCCCTCGACAGTCAAGGCCATGCGCCGCGTAGTGCGGTTGAGCAGGCGTACGCCGAGGTGCTGTTCGAGCGCGGCCAGCGAACGCACCAGCGAGGCCACCGATTGCCCGGTGGCTTCGGCCGCCGAGCTCAGACTGCCGCTCTCATTGATGCGCACGAAGTTGGCCATTGCCTTGAGTCTGTCCATGGTCACCCTTGTCATTAGTGCGATACCTGCACAGCTGTTGTCAGCCCGGCACCATAGGTGCGCTGCGGACTTGCAAGGATACTGCACCCACACCGTTCAATTGGAGTCAGATCATGAACCCTGCTCGTATCCTGGCCTACGATCATGTCGGCATCCGCGTCACCCGGCATGACCGCTCAATGGCTTTCTATGAAGCCTTGGGCTTTACCGAGAGCGCCCGCTTCAGCCGCAGCGAAGCCAATGAGATGGTCAGTGCCGATGGCGTACGCATCAACCTGATCTTCAACGGCAGCCATCTGCCCGAGCGTCATAACGTCCTGTTGGATGCGCCGGTCAAGTGGCCCGGCATCACCCACCCGGCCTTCATCGTCGATAACCTTGAGGCGCTGCAAGGCTGGCTGCACGAGCGTGGCATCGCCATCACCGAGGGCCCGCACCCGATCGGGCCGAGAAGGGTGGCACTGTTCATCCGCGACCCGGACGGCAATGTGCTCGAGTTCAACCAACTGATTGATGGAGTTGCGCAATGAAACTGTACAACGTCGACCCCTCCGGCAACTGCTACAAGGTGCGCCTTTTCGCCAGCCTGGCCCACATCGAACTGGATATCGTCGCGGTGGATCTGGCCGGTGGCGAGCATCTGCGCGCGCCGCTGATTGACATGAACCCCTTGGGCCTGCTGCCCATCCTGGAAGACAACGGCTATGTGCTGCGCGACTCCCAGGCCATTCTGGTGTATCTGGCCGGGGCCTGTGGCGGGCTGGCGTGGTGGCCGGGCAACCCGCACGGGCAGGGCGAGATCATGCAGTGGCTGTCGTTTGCCGGCAACGAAGTCCAGCACAGTGTCGCTACCGCCCGACTGGTGCAGCAGTTCGGCTACGACCTGGACAAGGCCCAGGCGCTGGCCAAGGCACCGCGGGTGTTGGGGGTGCTGGAGCGGCATCTGGCCGAGCGTGACTGGCTGGCCATCGGCCGTCCGAGCATTGCCGATTGTGCAGTCTATCCCTATGTGGCGCTGGCGCCGGAAGGGGGTGTGGATTTGACGCCTTATCCACATATTGCCAAGTGGATGGCGCGCATAGAAAGCTTGCCGGGCTATTTGGCCAAGCCATGACGCAAGCCTATGGACCCTGTGGGCTGCCCATGGGGTTACTATTGCCCACCGTTCACTGATCAAGGAATGCTGACATGACCGTACTTGAACGCCTGGCCGAACTGGGCCTGAGCCTCCCCGACGTGCCGACGCCGGTGGCCAACTACCTGCCGGGCAAGCGCGTGGGCGATCTGCTCTACCTCTCTGGCCAAGGCCCGCGCAACGAGCAGGGCGGCTACCACCTGGGCAAGGTCGGCAGCGACGTCAGTGTCGAGCAGGCCTACGAGCACGCCCGGCTGGCCGGGCTGGCGCTGCTGGCGGCAGCGCAGTCGCTGGTGCCGGACCTGGATCGCCTGGAAGCGGTGAAACTCCTCGGCATGGTCAACGCCTTTCCCGAGTTCGGCCAGCACCCGCAGGTGATCAACGGCTGCTCCGATCTGTTCGTGCAGGTGCTCGGCGAGCGTGGCCGGCATGCGCGTTCGGCAGTGGGCATGGGCTCGCTGCCCAACAACATGACCGTGGAGATAGAGGCTATCTTCAAGATTCACGACTAGCGTTTTCTCAGGTTCGAGGCGGGGAAGGTGAGTGCTACCATGCCGCCACCTACCGCCCTCGGATCGCCCATGCCAGAACACAGCAACACGCCCGCCCGCAAACGCGCCCCAGGCCTGGCCAATGACCTGGTGGCGCAACTGAGTCAGCGGATCCTCTCCGGCAGCATTCTGCCGGGCGAAAAAATGCCGTCCGAATCGATGATCGTCCGCGAGCATGGTGTCAGCCGTACGGTGGTGCGCGAGGCTATTTCCAAGTTGCAGGCCGCAGGTCTGGTCGAGACCCGCCACGGCATCGGCACCTTTGTGCTGGAGCAGGCGCAGCGCGAAGGCTTTCGCCTCAAGAGCGACACGGCGCTGAGCATTCGCGGAATTCTGGAATTGCGCATGGGCCTGGAGACCCAGGCGGCGGCCCTTGCTGCGCGGCGCCGTAACGACGCACAACTGGCGACGATGCGCCTGGCGCTGGACGAATACCAGGCGGCTTCAGGCGATGCCGAACGCACCGTGCAGGCCGACATCCGCTTTCATCGGGCGATCGCCGAGGCCACGGGCAACGCGTACTTCACCGAGATCATCTATCACCTCGGCAATTCGATGATCCCCCGCACCCGCATTCAGCCGGACGAGCGTGGCAGCCAGGACCTGACCCTGCTGGCGCTGGCCGCGATTGCCGAGCACGAGGCAATTTATGCGGCCATTCGCCGTCAGGACGCTGACGCGGCCCGCGCGGCCATGTTGCTGCACCTGTGCAACAGTCTGGAGCGCTTTGCCGGCGTGTGAGGGGCTCAGGCGACCCGGGTGATCAGCGTGCCGTCCTTGAGGAAGCCTTGCAGGTTGGCAAACACCAGATCGGCCATGGCCTGGCGAGTCTCGAAGGTGCCGCTGCCGATGTGCGGGGTGAGCACCACATTGTCCATGCTTAGCAGTTCGTCCGGCACGTTGGGTTCGTCCTCGAACACATCCAGCCCGGCGCCACCCATCTCGCCGGCTTGCAGCGCGGCGATCAGGGCTTTCTCGTCCACCACCGAACCCCGTGCGACGTTGATCAGCAGGCCTTTGGGGCCGAGGGCCTTGAGCACCTGGGCGTTGATCAGGCGCTCGGTGTCGGCGCCGCCGGGGACGATGATGACCAGGTGATCGGCATCGCGGGCCAGCGCCTCCAGGTCGGCGTAGTGGGTGTAGGGCACGTCGGGGTATGGCTGGTTACGCCGGTAGTAGGCGATCTTCATGTCGAAGGCGGCCGCGCGGGTGGCGATGGTCTTGCCGATCTTGCCCAGGCCGACAATGCCGCAGGTCTTGCCGGCCAGATCGCTGCCCAGCGGGAATTTGCCTTTGGGCCATTCACCGGCACGCACGAAGCGGTCGGCCAGGCTGATCTTGCGCGATACGGCGAGCATCAGGCCCAGCGCCGTTTCGGCCACGGCATTATTGAGCACGTCGGGGGTGTTGCTGACCGGGATGCCGCGGTCGGCCAGGTAAGCCATGTCCAGGGCGTCGTAGCCCACGCCAAAGCTGGTGACCACGCGCAGGTGGGGCAGGCGCTCGAGCACCGCGATCTCCGTACCATAGACACCGCTGGTGACGATGGCTTGAATGTTTTCGCCGTGCTGGTCGAGCCAGTGGTCCAGGTCAGCGATTTCCCAGCGGTTGTGCACCGTGTAATCGCGGGCCAGGTTGGCGGTCAGGGCGGCATGCATGGGGCCCCATACGAGAACGTCTGCGCGGGTGTCGGACATCTGCAACTCCTTTTTGTAATGGGCTCGGTCTATTGTCGGTTGTCGTACAACATTCAGTTGATCATAGACTGAGGGGGCTGTCATTCAAAGCCTGCGCTTGAGCCCTTTCGCCAATGCGCTTCATCGCTTAAAGTCATGGCTTTTTTCGGCCGAGCATTCGGCCTGTATTCAGGGGACGGTTGAGGCAATGGATAGGGAAGCACCCGAAGTACTGGTCTTGCAGGCAAGCTACAGCAATCCGCTGCATGCCAGATCGCTGGGGTTTTTACTGGATCATTACGCGCGTGACGCCATGGGCGGCGGCCACGGCCTGCCGGCCGACGTGCGGGAGAACCTGGCCCAGGAATTGAGCAAGCGCGCTCATGCATTCAGCGTGCTGGCGTTTGTTGCCGGCGAACCGGTGGGCCTGGTCAATTGCTTCGAAGGCTTTTCGACCTTCGTCTGCCGTCCGCTGGTGAACATTCATGATGTGGTGGTACTCGACGGCTTTCGCGGCCTGGGGATTGCCCAGAAGATGCTCGCCGAAGTGGAAAAGATCGCCCGCCAGCGCGGCTGCTGCAAGCTGACCCTGGAGGTGCTCGAAGGCAACGTCGGGGCGCAGGCGGCGTATCGCAAGATGGGCTTTGCCGGGTATGAACTGGACCCGCAGATGGGGCGGGCGATGTTCTGGCAGAAAGGCTTGTAGGCACCCCCGCAGGACCGAGCTTGCTCGGGCAGGCCTCGCCGCGAGCGGTCTTGAAAAATCGCGGTGGCGTGTTCCCGAGCAAGCTCGGTCCTGCAGAGACTGGCGCACATCCTCACCATTGCAGGCACGCCTATTCAATACCAGGGCGCTCGCAGCGTTCATGATCAGCTCATTCCCTTCCCATACCCGGAGCACGGCATGAGCACCTTCATCACCACCGACAACACCGAGATCTATTTCAAGGATTGGGGCACCGGCAAGGCCGTGCTGTTCAGCCATGGCTGGCCGCTGGATGGCGACATGTGGGACTCGCAGATGACTTACCTGGCGTCGCGCGGCTACCGCACCATTGCTTTCGACCGGCGCGGTTTCGGCCGCTCCAGCCAGCCGTGGGAAGGCTATGACTACGACACCTTCGCCGATGACATCCACCAGCTGATCGAGCACCTGCAACTGACCGAGGTGACCCTGGTAGGCTTCTCCATGGGCGGTGGCGACGTGGCGCGCTATATCGCCCGCCATGGCTCGGCCAAGGTCGCGGGGCTGGTATTGCTGGGGGCGGTCACGCCGATCTTCATCAAGACCGACGACCACCCCGAAGGCGTCGACCCAGCCGTGTTCGACGGTATCCGCGCCGGCCTGCTGAAAGACCGTGCCCAGTTCATTGCCGACTTCAACACGCCGTTCTACGGCATCAATGCCGGCCAGACCGTTTCCGAAGGCGTGTTGACCCAAACCCTCAACATCGCGCTGATGGCGTCGCTCAAAGCCACGGTGGATTGTGTCACGGCGTTTTCCGAAACCGATTTCCGCCCGGACCTGGCCCGCATCGACGTGCCGACCCTGGTCATCCACGGCGACGGCGACCAGATCGTGCCGTTCGAAGCCACCGGCAAGCAGGCCGCCGAATTGATTCGTGGCGCCACCCTGACGGTGTACGAAGGCGCGCCCCACGGTTTTGCCGTGACCCATCAGGACCGGCTCAACGAAGACCTGCTGGCATTCCTCTCGCGCTGATCGGCGCCAGCCTTGCGTTTCCTGCCCGTTGCTGCATCAATCAATCGTCCCGGGTCAGCACTTCCAGCAATTCGATTTCAAAACTCAGGTGGGAATGCGGTTTGATCAACGCGCCCATCTGCCGCTCGCCGTAGGCCAGATGCGCCGGTACCCAGAGTCGGCGCTTGCCGCCCACCTGCATGCCCATGAGTCCTATGTCCCAGCCCTTGATCACCCGTCCGGTGCCGATTACGCACTGGAACGGCTTGCCCCGCGAGCGGGACGAGTCGAACTCGCTGCCGTCTTCCAGCCAACCGGTGTAGTGGGTAGTGATCAGTGCGCCCTTGACCACGGCCTTGCCGTCGCCCGGGTGCAGGTCTTCGATGTGCAGTTCGTCGTTCATGCCGGTCTCGCTTTCGATCACTCAGGCCGCAGGCCGGCCATCATACGCCCGGCCTGAGCTGGCGTCAGGGGGTAGTCGAAGAAGCGCTGGTAGAAGTCCACGGTCATGGCATTCAGGTCGATGTCCTTGAACAGGTCCGGGTGCAGCTGCTGGGCGGCCCAGGGCAGTTGCAGGGCGATCTCGGTGCCGTAGCGATCCCACGGGAAGACCCCGGCGGGGTTGCGCAGGACGTGGCCCTGGCGCACGGCGGTGAGTTGTTGGAGCAGGGCGCTGGCGGGGGACTGAGCAATGTCGCCGGCATCGGCGGCGAGGATCAGCACGTCCGGTTGCCAGGCCAGTAGCTGTTCCGGGGAGACCAGTTGCAGGTTGCCGTGCAGCCCGGTGGCGGCATTGCGGCCGCCCGCCAGGTGAATCCAGTCGTCGATCAGGGTGTTGTCGCCATCCACCTTGAGTGGGTTCAGCGAGGCGATGTGCAAGACGCGCGGGCGTTGCTGTTCGGTCAGGTTGGCCGTGCGTGCCTTGACCGTCGCCCGTTGTTTTTCCAGGTAAGTGTTATAGGTGGCCGCGCGCTGCACGGCCACCGGGTCGCCCAAGGCCTGGGCGGTCAACGTCAAGGCATGCTCCAGCCCCGCCAGGTCCTTGAAGCCGACCCGCACCACGGGAATGCCGGCCTGCTGGTAGGCCAGAGCGTTGCGGTCGCCCGTGCTGACGAAGGCCAGGTCGACCTTGGCTGCCAGCAGGCTTTCGCCGCTGAAGGCAGTGCCGGGCACGCTGACGGCCTGGCGCAGCGACGGCTGCACCTGGAACATCCACGGCTGGGAGCGCTCATGGTTGACCGTGGCGACGATCTTGCCGCCGGCGCCCAGGGTCATCAGCAACACGTGGTGAGCGTACCAGCCGTCGGCGATGCGTTGGGCCTTGGCCGGGACTGTGACCGTTTGCTGGCTGTCGTCCAGCACCGTATGCGCCGGGCCCGCCCAGGCGAACGCAGCGCCGAGGCACAGGCTGATCAGACAGGGCGCGGCGAAGCCCAGCCAGGGATGCGGCCTCACAGGTCCACCTGGATCGACGCCTGGACTTCCCGCGGATTGCCCAGGGAGGCGCTGGTGGTGCCGGCGCCGGAGTAACCGTTGAGGGCGCCGGGCACGATGTTGGTCCAGTAGCGGCGGTTGGTCAGGTTCTCGACTTCCAGGCGGTAGGTGGTGTTGCGGTGCCACAGGGTGGTGGCCAAGCTTGCGCCGGCGTCGAAGGTGCTGTAGCCCGAGGCCCAGGACGAGTCATCGTTGGCCGTGGCGCGACGGTCGACGTAGCGGCTGTTGAGGTTCAGCGACAGGCCGCGCACTTGCGGGATGTCCACCACGGTCAGCAGGTTGGCGGTGTACTTGGCCAGGCCGACGATCTGGGTGTCTTCGGTGCTGGCGGTGCCGGTGTCGAGCAGCTTCGGGTCGAGCCAGGTCACGCCGCCGAACAGGTGGACGTTCTGCGAGGCCTTGCCGTCGGCCATGAACTCCAGGCCCCGGTTGCGTTGCTCGCCGCCCACGGCATAGGTGCCGTTTTGCACGTAGGCGTACGGGCGCTTGATCTGGAAGGCGGCCAGGGACAGGTTGATGCGGCCCAGTGCCCATTTGGCACCGACTTCGTCCTCGCGGCTGCGGTAGGGGGCGAGGATGACGTTAGGGTTGTTCAGGGTGCTCGAAGGGGCCGTGTCGCCCTGCTGCAGGCTGTCGGCGTAGGTGGCGTAGAGGGTCAGGTCCTCGATCGGCTTGTACAACAGGCTCACGGCCGAGCTCCAGCCGCTGTCGGCGGAACCGGGCTGCACGGTGATGCCAGTCTTGGCGTAGTTGCGGCTGGTCAAGCGGCTCTGGCTGCCGGTCAGCATCAGGCTCCACTGCGGGGTGAAGGTCAGGGTGTCGCCGATGATGATCGCCCGTTGGGTGGCCACGGCCGACTTGTAGCGGTCGGTGAAGTCCGGGTAGTCCGGCTCGGCAATGTTCTGCGGGTCGGCCAGGCTGGACGTGCCGATGTTGCGGTTGGCGCCGTCGACCGGGTTGTAGTTGCTCCAGCTGAAGCCGCTCAGGCCCAGGGTCAGGTCATGCTTGACCGGGCCGGTCCATTCACTGCCGTTGAGGCTCACCAGGTAGCTGTTGATCGTGAAGCGGCTGGCGGTGGCCGTGCCCACACTGGTGGTGTACTGGCCGGTATTGGAGGTCAGGGTGTTGGTCACTGCGGTGGCTTCACGGTCGGCAATCTGCCGCAGGCCGCCCACGTCCAGTTTCCAGTTGCCGTTGAAATCATGCTTCCAGTGGACGCTGCCGGTCTCGGTGGTGTTGTTGTCGCCCGCATAGCTCTGGCCGAGGTTGTTCAGGGTCGGGTTCAGCGCATGGGGCAGGCTGACACCCGTGCCCAGGGCAAATTTGCCCGGCAAGCCCTTGTCCAGGTAGTTGTAGTAGCTGAAGTTGGTTTCCAGCAGGTCCTTGTCGGTGATCTGGAAGTCCAGCGCCAGGCTCACCAGTTGGCGGCGCAACTGGCTGCCGGGGTTGTAGCCCTGGCCCTGCTCGTCGAGCAGGTTCAGGCGGTACTTGATGCGCCCGTTCGGGTCGAAAGGCCCGGACAGGTCGGCTTCCTTGAGCCAGGTCAGGCCGGTACCGACGCCCACGGTCACGCGGTTGCGGGTTTCATCGGTGGGGCGCTTGGAGACGAAGTTGAAGGTGCCTGCCGGGTTGGCCGGGCCGTACAACGAACCGGACAGGCCGTTGAGCACTTCGATGCTGGAAAACTGCTCGGCCGGGTAATCGGTGGTGGAGACAATGTTGAGGCCATCCAGCCGCGTGTTCTGCACCACGCTGCCTTGCATGCCGCGGGTCTGCGGGCGGGCGCCATCGCCCTGTACCGACGGCATCAGGCGCAGGATGTCTTTGAAGCTCTTGTACTGCTGGTTGTCGATGATGTCCTCGCCGACCACGCTGATGGCGTAGGGGATGTCCTGCAGCTTGCGCTCGCCCAGCGGACCCAGGGCCGTGGTGGTCTTGTCTTTGGCCAAGGGCGTGTCGTCATCGCTGGACGGGTTGGCCGTCACGTCGATGGGCGCCAGTTGCACCGTGTTGGAATCGGCAGCCTGGGCAATGCCCATGGAGACTGCAAGGCACAGTGGAGACAGAGCAAGACGGGCAAAAGTCGAGGGCATGGCGGCGAGGCTCACAAGGGGACGAAAAAACGGTGGGGCGGCAGGTCGATCTGACCGACTCGCCGTTGATAGAGACGTTCGATCAGGGGCGCGTCGATCACCTCGAACGGCGTGCCGTCAGCGATCAACTGGCCGTGTTCCAGCACCCATACCCGGTTGGCCCAGGCCAGCGCATGTTCCGGGTGATGGCTGCTGCACAGGATGCTCAGGCCCTGGGCGGCCAGGCGCTGCAAATGTTCCAGCAGGCGTTGCTGGTGGCCGTAGTCAAGGCCCGCCACCGGTTCGTCGAGGACGATCACCTGGGCTTCTTGCACCAGGGCCCGTGCGATCAGCGTCAGCTGGCGTTCGCCGCCGGACAATTCGGTGTAGAGGCGTGGCGCGAGGTGCTCGATGCCCAGTTGCGCAAGGGCCTGGTCGACCGCGAGGTGGTCGGCGGCGTTCGGGCCACGGCCCAGGCCGGTGCTGGGCAGGCGCCCCTGGCTGACCACCTCGCGGACCCGGTAGGGAAAGCTCGGCACATGGCTTTGCGGCACGTAGGCCAGGCGTCGGGCGATGTGCCGACGGCTCAGGCCGGTCAGCGGCTGACCGTCCAGCAGGACCTCGCCGTCATCGGTCTTGAGCAGCCCGAGCAGCAGGCGCAACAGCGTGCTCTTGCCGGCCCCGTTGGCGCCGAGCAGGGCGATGCAGTCTCCTTTGGCGACCTGCATGGACACCCTGTTCAGCACAGTGCGCGTGGCGATTCGGTAGCTCAGCCCTAGGGCTTCAAGAATCAGGCTCATAGCCAGCCCCGGCGCACGCGGCTGAGCACCAGCACAAAGGCCACGGCGCCGAACAGTTCGGTAATGATGCCCAGGGGGATTTCCCCGGCGCTGAGACTGCGGGCGATCGCGTCGGCCGCCAGCAGAAACACCCCGCCCAGGCAGGCGCTGATGGGCAGCAATCGAGCGCTGTTCGGCCCGACCAGAAAGCGCGCCAGGTGCGGCACCAGCAAGCCGACCCAGCCGACCATGCCGGCGATGCTGACGGTCAGGGCGCTGATCAGGGTGGCCAGGGCGATCACCCCGTAGCGGATCAGGTGCACTGGCACGCCGAGGCTGTGGGCTTCGTCGTCGCTCAGAGACAGCGCGTCGATGACTCGCCCCAGCCCGCACATCAGCACAATGGCCAGGGTCAGTACCGGTGCGGTCAGGGCCAAAGCATGGTGGTCCACGGCACTGAGACTGCCGAGCATCCAGTAGATGATGGTGGGCAATTGCTCCTGTGGGTCGGCCAGGTATTGCACGATGGACAACAGCGCGGTGAACAGGGCATTACTGACAATCCCGCCGAGCACCAGCATCAGTATCGACGGGCTGGTAAACAGCGCCGCCACGCCGACCCCGACCGCCACCGCCAGCAGCCCGGCCACGCAGGCCAGCACCGAGATCCACAGGCCGTGCAGCCCCAGCACGATGGCCAGCGAGGCACCCAGCGCGCAACCGCTGAGCACCCCGAGCAGGCCGGGGGACACCAGCGGGTTGCGAAACACCGCCTGGTACGCCGCCCCGGACACCGACAACCCGGCGCCTACCAGCGCAGCGGCGAGGATACGCGGCAGGCGGGTGTCGATGATGACGCTGTGCAGCAGGGACACGCGGTCGGCCGGCAGATTGCCGCTGGCGGTGAGGAAATGCAGCAGTTCGCCCAGGCTGATGGGGTATCGGCCCAGGGTCAGGGAGACGAGAGCGGTGACGAGAAGCAGGGCAAGGGCACTGATCAGCCAGGCCGAAAAACGGCGCGAGGGGTCTGGCACGGGCATCGAGAAAGCTCAAGGAGGAACGCTGTATAGAAGATCATATAGCGATGCCCGAGGCCTAATTGTCAGGGTGCTACATATTGTCGCACCAAGCCACCGACGCCTGTAGGACCGAGCTTGCTCGGGAACTGCTCAGTGCAAGGCTCCCCACTGAACACCGAGCAAGCTACAGCGCTGTGCTCAGGCCTTTACCCACTCCAGCTCCACCCCCAGCGACTCCAGCGCCTTCCAATACTGCGGGTAAGTCTTCCCCACGCACAGCGGGTCCTGGATACGGATACCGCTGACCTTCAACCCGGCCAGCGCAAAGCACATGGCAATGCGGTGGTCGGCGTGGGTGTTGATCGAGCAGTCGCTGTGGCTGCCGGCCAAGGCCGGGTCGGCGGCTACCAGCAGGTCATCGCCCTCGACCGTTGCCAGGCCCGGGCGAATGGCGTTAAGGCCGTCGTAGAGTGCCTGGACGCGGTCGCATTCCTTGACCCGCAGGTTGGCCAGCTCGACGAAACGCACCGGCGTACGGTTGAACGCGGCGAGCACGGCCAGGGTTGGAATGGCGTCCTGCATCTGCGAGCCGTTGATCTCGGCCTGCATGTTCGGGAATTGTGCGATGAAAGTCTGGGCCCGGGCGTCCGGCTGGGTGAAGGTGTCGCTGGCCACGCCGAGGTCGATGGCGCCCGCGGTCAGGGCTTCGGCGGCCCAGAGGTAGGTGGCGGCCGAGGCATCGGGCTCGACGTAGTAATCGGTGGCGACGTAGCCGGTCGGGGCCACGCGCCAGGTGTTGGCATCCAGTTCGGTGACGTCGGCGCCAAAGGCGCGCATGCAGGCCAAGGTCAGGTCGACATAGCCACGGGCACCGATGTCGTGGCCGATCAGGGCCACGTCCACCGCCTGCTCGCCACAGGCCGCCAGCATCAGCAGCGCCGAGACGTACTGGCTGGAAAGGCCGCCGTCGATCTCGAAGCGGGTGGCGGTGATCTTGCCACTGCCGCGCACCTGGATCGGCGGGCAGCCGGTGGGACTGTCGACGCTCAGGCCGGCCTGGCGCAAGGCCTGCACCAGCGGCCCGATGGGGCGCTTGCGCATGTAATCATCGCCGTCCAGGGTGACGCTGCCGTCCACGCTGGTCACTGCGGCGGTGAGAAAGCGCACAGCGGTGCCGGCGTTGCCGAGAAACAAGGCGGCCTCGGGGGCCTGCAAGCGGCCGCTGCCGGTAACGACGAAAGTCGTGGCGTCGGGCTCTTCGATGCTCACGCCCATCTGCCGCAGGGCGTTGGACATGTGCCGGGTGTCGTCACTCTTGAGGACGCCGTCCAGGCGGCTGGTGCCCTTGGCCAGGGCGGCCAGCAGCAACGCGCGGTTGGTGATCGACTTGGAACCCGGAGGGCTGACCTGGCCTTTGAGAGGCTGGCCCTTGGGGATCAAAGTGACGGTGTCATTTACGCTCATCGGATCGATTCTCTTGAAGCGGCAGTCGGAAAACGACAATGGTGCCAGTTCAAGGGGGTGGGGGCCAGTGTTGCGGGTAAATCGATGGTAGGGCGGCTGGCCTCATCGCAGGACAAGGCCTGCTCCCACAGTGTGCGGCGTATGCGCTTTACAACTTGAACCGCCCGACCATTCGGCTCAGTTCATGGGACAACCCGGACAACGCCTGGCTGGCGCTGTCGATCTGACTGGCGCCTTCGGAGGTCTGCAGCGACAGGTCGCGGATGTTGACCAGGTTGCGGTCGATTTCCCGTGAGACCTGAGCCTGCTCTTCGGCCGCGCTGGCGATCACCAGGTTGCGTTCGTGGATCTGCGAAATCGCGCCGCTCATCTCGTCCATGGCCTGGCCGGCATGCTGGGCCGAATCCAGGGTGGTGCGCGCCTGCTCGCTGTTGATGTGCATGGTGTCGACCACCTTGGCGGTGCCGGCCTGGATCGCGGCCACGACCTGTTCGATTTCCTGGGTCGAGCTCTGGGTACGGCCGGCCAGCGCCCGCACTTCATCGGCCACCACGGCAAAGCCGCGCCCGGCTTCCCCGGCCCGGGCCGCTTCGATGGCCGCGTTGAGGGCCAGCAGGTTGGTCTGTTCGGCCAGACCGCGGATCACGTCGAGGATCTTGCCGATATCGGCCGAGTGAGCCGCCAGTTGCTGCACCTGGGTCGCGGTCTGGGCCACGCGCTCGCTCATGTGGCGGATGGCGGCGATGGTGGTGTCCAGCCGCTCCCGGCCCGTGCGGGCTGCAATGGTCGAAGCCTGGGAAGCGTCGGCGGTGGACACCGCGTTGCTGGCCACTTCGTCCACGGCGCTGCTCATCTCGGTGACGGCGGTGGCGGCCTGCTGGATTTCTGCGTCCTGGTTGCCCAGGTCGGTAGACGTCTGGTGGGTGATGGCCGTCATTTCTTCGGCGGCTGCGGCCAGCTGGTGCGATGAATCGCTGATGGCGCGCAGGGTATCGATCAGGCTCTGCTGCATCACCGCCAGGGACTGCTGCAACTGGGTGGCTTCGTCGTTGCCGCTGACCTGTATGCGGCTGGTCAGGTCGTTGCTGGCGATGCGTTCGGCCAGGCCGATGGATTCACGCAAGGGCACGACGATGCTGCGGGTCAGGCACCAGGCCAGGAAAATGGTCAACAGCACAATGCCCGCCTGCATCGCCACGGTGGTGGTGATGGCCGTGTCGTAGCGGGCCTTGGCGGCGGCGGTGTAGTTGGCACCTTCCTGAGCGTTGATCTTCACCAGTTCGTTGAACAGGTCGCCGGTCTGGTTGGACAGGTCCTGAATGGAGCCGTTGAGCAGGGCCTGCATGGCCGCTATGTCATTCTGGTCGGACAAACTTTGGTAGCGGCCCAGCAGCTCCTGGTACTGGCTGACCACCTGCTTCATGCGCCCATAGGCACTTTGCGCCGCATCAGGCACGACGCTCGCATAGCCTTGCAAGGCCTTGTCCAGCTCGCCACGCAGAAAGGTCACGCGGTCGATGCCGGGTTTGAGCACGGCCGGGTCGCGGTTCATCATCAGGCGGAATGTCATTACCCGGATGCCCAGAGAGTTGTCGCGGATGCTGCCCAGGTAGCGAGTGCCCGCGTGGGACACTTCTTCGGTGTGCACCACGGCTTCGCGCATGTGATTGATCTGGACGATGGCGAAGGCGCCAAAGCCGAGCATCAGCACGCAGATGATGCCGAAGCTGAGGGCGGCTCGGGTGGAGATACGCAGTTGGCGCAGGTTCATGGGGCAGGTCCGTTACGCAGGAGGTTCCACCACCTATCGGCCCGCGATGCATGGACTTGAGGCGCAAATCACCAGGGCGGCGGGCTGTTTCGGTGCATGGCCCGGTCTAGACACGTCGCGTTGATTGGACCTTGCTCGGCGCCTTGACTGATGGCAGCTTGATATCCTTCGCCGTGCCACGGCGATGGACGCGCATAGCGCTGGCAGGGTATTTGCTGTCTATATCCCCAGCATTCGCCAGTTGCCAGAAAACCGCCGCAGAGAGGTCAGGCTTTGATCATGCTTTTTATTGCCTATACGGAGGTTCTGCCATGATTCCCACAGTCGAGCTGCGCCGCATCATCGAGGCGAGCTTCAACCCCATGACCTGCCACTGCACCATCAACCCGGGGGGCAACCTCACCGTTGAGGTCACCGATCCCAAGACCGGGCAGGTGGATCTGCTGGTGGTCGGCATTCCCACCGAGTCCCTGGCCACCGTGCGTGACATCAATGACTTGCTCGCGCAGCTGCGCGAGGAGCTCAAAGCCAATCAGGAATGGTTCCAGGCTGACTTCCACGGCCGCAACCTGTTACAGCGCCGGCATCACTGACCGGTATCAGCGCTTGCCCATCGACCGGCGTGTGCCATTGGGTGCACGACCAGGCGTCTTGTCGTGGGTGGATTTACCGGCGCCAGGGTAGTTGGGCGCCTTTTTCGCGGCATCCGCGAACTTCGCCGGGTTGAACGGGAAGCTGAACGCCGGCACGGCGGTTTTTTCAATGCCGACGGCTTCGGCGGTTTCGGCATCCGGTATGTCCGGGATGTGGGCGGTCATGGCATTCTCTCAAGGCTGGGCAGACGGGCGCGCGAGTATACCGACCGGCAAGGCCTTGTACAGCGGCTTTCGCCTGCCGCCCGTCAACTGGCCCAGGGTTGATCGCGGCACGTCAGTCGCGGTAGAACACTTGCACCAGGTGATAGCCGAACTTGCTCTTGATCGGCCCATGGACGACCCGCAGCGGCTTTTTGAAAATCACCTGATCGATCACCGAGACCATCTGCCCCGGACGCACTTCGCCCAGGTCGCCGCCGCGCTTGCCGGACGGGCAGGTGGAATATTGCTTGGCCAGCACATCGAACGCTTCGCCATTGGCGATGCGCTGTTTGAGGGCCTCGGCCTGCTCGGCGGTCTTGAGCAGAATATGACGAGCCTGTGCTTTCATGGAACGCTCCGGGCAAAAAGTCGCGGATTATGCCGCAAAGTGGCGTGCCGTGCGACGGCGTTGGTCGCCGCAGCCCTGCCATCCATAAGGTATCCTTTGTCTTTGTCGCCACTTGTGGCCAAGCTGCAAGCTTATCGCCTCTCCATTGTATTGCGGACCGCTTATGGAACTCCAAGCCCTGCTCAAGATTCTCGCCACCCAGGATGGGTCGGATCTGTACCTGTCCACCGGGGCGCCGCCCTGTGCCAAGTTCAACGGGGTGCTCAAGCCACTCAGTGGCGAAGCCCTCAAGCCTGGCGAGCTGGCGGTGGTGGCGGCTTCGATCATGGATGCCGAGCAGAAGATCGACTTCGAGCGCGATCTGGAAATGAACCTGGCGCTGTCGGTATCCGGGGTCGGCCGGTTTCGCGTGAACATCTTCAAGCAACGCAACGAGGTGTCCATCGTCGCGCGCAACATCAAGCTCGACATTCCGCGCTTCGAAGACCTCAAGCTGCCGGTGTCCCTGCTCGATGTGATCATGCAAAAGCGCGGCCTGGTGCTGTTCGTCGGCGCCACCGGTTCGGGCAAGTCCACCTCGTTGGCGGCCCTGATCGATTATCGCAACCGCAACAGCAGCGGGCACATCATCACCATCGAGGACCCGGTGGAGTTTATTCATCGGCACAAAAAATCGATCATCAACCAGCGCGAAGTCGGGGTCGACACCCGCAGCTTCCAGGCGGCCCTGAAAAACACCCTGCGCCAGGCGCCGGACGTGATCCTCATTGGCGAGATCCGTGACCGCGAGACCATGGAGCACGCTTTGGCTTTCGCCGACACCGGGCACCTGGCGATCTCTACCCTGCACGCCAACAACGCCAACCAGGCGCTGGACCGCATCATCAACTTCTTCCCGGAAGACCGCCGCCCGCAACTGCTCAACGACCTGGGCAACAACCTGCAGGCGTTTGTCTCGCAGCGCCTGGTGCGCACCACCGACGGCAAGCGCCGGGCAGCGGTGGAAGTGATGCTGGGCTCGCCCACGGTGCGCGACTTCATTCACCGCAACGAATTTTCCGAGCTCAAGGGCATCATGGAAAAGTCGGTGAACCTGGGCATGCAGACTTTCGACCATGCCCTGTTCGAACTGGCGGTGGAGGGCGCTATCGACGAAGAGGAAGCCCTGAAGAACGCCGACTCGGTGAACAACCTGCGCCTGCGCCTCAAATTGCATCGCGAAGGCGGTGTCGAGCAGACCAGCGCACCGGCCGCTCCCATTGCGGCCGCAGAGATCACCAGCGCCGACTGGGGCCTGGTGTCGGACCGAGACACGCCGGGCCAATAATGCTCGGCATCATTGCGCGAGCCAACCGCCGTCCATGTTCCACGCCGCACCTCGTACCTGGCTGCCGGCGTCGCTGCAGAGAAACAACACCAGTTCGCCGAGGTGCTGAGGCGTGACAAATTCCAGCGACGGCTGTTTTTCCGCCAGCAGGTCTTCGCGTGCCTGTTGTGGCGCGGTACCCGTCTGGACCCGCTCATCGATCTGCTTTTGCACCAGCGGCGTCAACACCCAGCCGGGGCAGATGGCGTTGCAGGTCACCTGGGTGGTGGCGGTTTCCAGCCCCACCACCTTGGTCAGGCCGATCACCCCGTGCTTGGCCGCGACGTAGGCCGCCTTGCCGGTGGAGCCGACCTGACCGTGGACTGAGGCGATGTTGATGATCCGGCCCCAGTTGCGTTCGCGCATGCCCGGCAGGGCCAAGCGGGAACCGTGGAACACCGACGACAGGTTGATGGCGATGATTGCGTCCCAGCGCTCGACGGGAAAGGCTTCGACGGCGGCCACGTGCTGGATGCCGGCGTTGTTGACGAGGATGTCCACCGGGGCGAACTGTTCGCTGGCGTAGGCAAACATCGCGGCGATCTGCGCCGGGTCGCTGACGTCGGCGGGGTGATGGCCGATGCGCGTGCCGTATTGCGCCAGGTCGGCGACCACGGCGCTGGCGTCACCAAAGCCGTTGAGTACGACATCGGCGCCTGCTTGAGCCAATACACGGGCGATGCCCAGGCCGATACCGCTGGTGGAACCGGTGACCAGTGCGGTCTTGCCTTTGAGGGTCATGTTGTTTTTGTCCTCTTTTCGGGGGGGTTGAGGCTGCCCTGTTCAATCCACATGCGCCGCCCGTAGCAACTCCTGGGTATAGGGATGCCGGGGTGCCTCGAACAGGTCATGGCTGGCGCCGCGCTCCACCACCTGGCCGTCGCGGACCACAATCACATCATGGGCCAGGGCGCGGATCACGGCCAGGTCGTGGCTGATGAACAGGTAGGTCAGGCCGTGGCGCTCCTGCAACTGGCGCAGCAGGGCGACCACTTGTTTCTGCACCGTGCGGTCCAGCGCCGAGGTCGGTTCATCCAGGAGGATCAAGGCCGGCTTGAGCACCAGCGCGCGGGCAATAGCGATACGTTGGCGCTGGCCGCCGGAAAATTCGTGGGGGTAACGAAACCGTGTGGCCGGGTCCAGGCCGACTTCCTCGAGGGCGCGGATCACCTCGGCGTCGCGCTGGCCGGCGTCGAGCTGTGCATGCACCTCCAGTCCTTCGCTGATGATCTGCGACACGCACAGCCGTGGGCTGAGGCTGCCGAACGGGTCCTGAAAGACCACCTGCAAGTGCTTGCGCCAAGGCCGCATCTGGTCGTTGCTCAAACCCTGCAAGGCCTGACCCTGAAAGTGGATGCCGCCTTCGGAGTCAAGCAGGCGCAGGATGGCCTGGCCGAGGGTCGACTTGCCCGAACCGGACTCGCCGACGATGCCAAGGGTCTTGCCCCGCTGCAACGACAGGCTGATGCCGTCCACGGCCTTGACGTATTCCCGAGGCCCGCGAAACAGGCCGCCGCCGATGGGGTACCAGACCTTCAGTTGGTCCACCTCCAGCACCGCCTCGCGATCGTCCCTGGGCAGGGCCTCACCCGCCGGTTCGGCGTCGAGCAACAGCTGGCTGTAGGGATGCTGCGGCGTGCAGAACAGGGTTTCACTGGCGGCCTGTTCGACGATTTCACCGGCGCGCATGACGCACACGTGCTGGGCGATGCTGCGCACCAGGTTGAGGTCGTGGCTGATCAGCAGCAGCGACATGCCCAGACGCTCCTGCAACGACTTCAGCAGCTTAAGAATGCGCCGCTGCACGGTCACGTCCAGCGCCGTGGTCGGCTCGTCGGCAATCAGCAGGTCCGGCTCGCAGGCCAGGGCCATGGCAATCATCACCCGCTGGCGCTGGCCCCCGGACAGCTGATGGGGGTAGGCCTTGAGGCGCTGCTCGGGGTTTTTGATACCCACCAGCTCCAGCAACTCGACGGTGCGCTGCAACGCCGCCTTGCCACTCAGGCCCTTGTGCACCAGCAAGGTTTCGCCGATCTGCTTGCGCACGGTGTGCAGTGGGTTGAGCGAGGTCATGGGCTCCTGGAAGATCATGGCGATGCGGTTGCCACGGATCTGCCGGAGGATCTTGCCGCTGGCGCCGAGCATTTCCTGGCCGCGAAAGCGGATGCTGCCGGTGGTCTGCAGGCCGACGGTGGGCAGCAGTTGCAGGATCGAATGGGCGGTCACCGATTTGCCCGAGCCCGACTCGCCCACCAGCGCCACGCACTGGCCCTCGGGGATGTCCAGCGAGACCTTGCTGACCACCTGCTGGCCGTTGAAGCCCACGCTCAGGTCACGGATCTCGATGAGGTTATGAATCATTGAGCGCTCCAGGTCAGGCACGGGGATCAAAGGCATCGCGCAGCGCTTCGCCGATGAACACCAGCAGCGACAGCACCACCGCCAAGGTAAAAAAGGCAGTCAAGGCCAGCCACGGCGCTTGCAGGTTGGTTTTGCCCTGGGCGATCAACTCGCCCAGCGACGCACTGCCTGCGGGCATGCCGAAGCCAAGAAAATCCAGCGCGGTCAGGGTCGAGATGGCGCCGGTCAATATGAACGGCAGGTAGCTCAAGGTCGCGTTCATGGCATTGGGCAGGATATGCCGCAGGATGATCTTGCGGTCGGTCAGGCCCAGCGCCCGCGCCGCTTTGACGTATTCCAGGCTACGCCCGCGCAGAAACTCCGCGCGCACCACGTCCACCAGCGCCAGCCAGGAAAACAGCACCATGATGCCCAGCAACCACCAGAAGTTGGGCAGCACGAAACCCGACAGGATGATCAGCAGGTACAGCACCGGCAGCCCCGACCAGACCTCCAACAGGCGTTGCCCGATCAGGTCGATCCAGCCGCCGTAGTAGCCTTGGAGGGCGCCGGCCGCAATGCCGATCAACGAGCTGATGACCGTCAAGGCCAGGGCAAACAGGATCGACACCCGGGCGCCGAAGATCACTCGGGCCAACACGTCCCGCGCCTGATCATCGGTGCCCAGCCAGTTCTCGGCACTGGGCGGGCTGGGTGCGGGTTTGAGCAGGTCGTAGTTGGGCGTGTCGGCGCTGAAGGGAATCGGCGGGAACAACATCCAGCCGCCGCCACGGGCGATCAACTGGCGCACGTACTCGCTGCGGTAGTCGGGCTGGAAGGGCAGTTCGCCGCCCAGTTGCTGCTCGGTGTAGCGCTTGAAGACCGGAAAGTAGTAACTGCCGTGGTATTTGAGCACCAGGGGTTTGTCATTGGCAATCAGTTCGCCGCCCAGGCACAGGGTGAACAGGCCGATGAACAGCCACAGCGACCACCAGCCGCGACGGTTGCTGCGAAAGCGCTGCAGGCGGCGTTGGCTGATACTGGACAGCATCAGGCGTTCCTCGCTGAAAAGTCGATCCGGGGGTCCACCAGGGTGTAGCAGAGGTCGCCGATCAGCTTCATCAAAAGGCCCGCGAGGGTGAAGATGAACAGCGAGCCGAACACCACTGGATAGTCCCGTGCCACCGCTGCCTCGTAACTCATGCGGCCCAGACCGTCGAGGGAGAAGATCACTTCGATCAGCAGGGAGCCGGCGAAGAACACGCTGACGAAGGCCTGGGGAAGCCCGGCCACCACCAGCAGGATGGCGTTGCGAAAGACGTGGCCGTAGAGCACGCGCCGCTCGCTCAGGCCCTTGGCCCGCGCGGTCACCACGTACTGGCGGGTGATTTCGTTGAGAAACGAATTCTTGGTGAGAATGGTCAGGGTAGCAAAGCCGCCGATCACCAAAGAGGTCACCGGCAGCACCAGGTGCCAGAAGTAGTCGGCCAGCTTGCCCACCAGGCTCAACTGGTCGAAGTTGTCCGACACCAGCCCGCGCACCGGGAACCAATTCAGCGAGGTGCCGCCAGCGAACAGCACGATCAACAGCATGGCGAACAGAAACGCCGGCATGGCGTAGCCGATGACGATGGCGCTGCTGCTCCAGATATCGAATGCGCTGCCATGGCGCACGGCCTTGCGAATTCCCAGCGGGATGGACACCAGGTAAGTGATCAGGGTGGCCCAGAAGCCCAGGGACAAGGTCACCGGCATCTTCTGCAGGATCAGGTCGGTGACCTTGGCGCCGCGAAAGAAGCTGTCGCCGAAATCCAGTACGGCGTAGTGCTTGAGCATCAACCACAGGCGTTCCGGTGCGGGTTTGTCAAAGCCGTACTGGCGCTGGATGTCGGCGATCAGTTTCGGGTCCAGACCGCGGCTGGCGCGGGAGGTGCCTTGTGCCGCGCCTTGGGCGCGGTCGCCGCCGCCGTCGCCCGCCGCGGCGCCGCCCAGGCCTTGCAGGTGGGCGATGGCCTGTTCCACCGGGCCACCGGGGGCGGCCTGGATGATCACGAAATTGACCAGCAGGATGATCACCAGGGTCGGCAGGATCAGCAGCAGGCGACGGGCGATGTAGGCGGGCATCAGGGCTCCTTGGGCGGTGCGAGGGGCTTTTGCCCATGGAGCGCCATCTGTGCGTTGGTCAGCGCTTGCGGGCTGATTTCCCACCAGGTTTCCGGCGCCTCGTCATTGCTGGCCGGTGTCGCGGGGATACCGAAGCGGTTCCACCACACGGTCGAGGTGCCGGGGGGATAATAGTTGGGTATCCAGTAATAGTTCCATTGCAGCACGCGGTCCAGGGCATGGGCGTAGAGCGCCATCTGTGGCTGGGTACGGGCGCGCACCAGGCCGTCGATGAGGCTGTCCACCGCCGGGTTCTGCAACGCCATGTAGTTGCTCGAACCGGGGTCGTTGGCGGCCTTGGAGCCAAAATAGTTGTACAGCTCGTTGCCCGGCGCCGGGGACACCGGGTAGCCGGTGACGATCATGTCGTAGTCGCGGGCCATCAGGCGGTTGAGGTACTGGGCCGAATCGATGCGGCGAATGTCCAGGGTGATGCCGATCTGCGCCAGGTTGCGCTTCCATGGCAGCAGCAGGCGCTCGAAGCCGCCTTGGGCGTTGAGGAAAGTGAAGGCCAGCGGCTCGCCCTTGGCGTTCACCAGCCGGTCGCCGTCCGGGTGCCAGCCAGCCTGCTCCAGCAGGGCCAGGGCTTGCAGCTGTTTGTCGCGGATCAGGCCGCTGCCGTCGGTGTGCGGCGCCTTGAACACCTGGGTGAAGACTTCGTCGGGGATCTGCCCGCGCAAAGGCTCCAGAAGCTTGAGTTCATCGCTGCCGGGCAGTTGGGTGGCGGCCAGCGGGCTGTTGGAGAAGTAGCTCTGCTGGCGCAGGTACATATTGCGCATCATCTGCCGGTTGGTCCATTCGAAGTCCCAGAGCAGGGCAATCGCCTCGCGCACGCGGCGGTCCTGGAACATCGGCCGTTGCAGGTTGAAGACAAAGCCCTGGGACGCCTGCAGCCCGGCGCTGGCCAGGTGGGCGCGTTGCAGGCGGCCGTCATCCAGGGCCGGGCTGGCGTAGCCGATGGTGTAGCCGGTGGCGGAAAACTCGCGGTTGTAGTCGTAGCCGCCGCCGCGCAGGATCTGCCGGGCGACGTCGGTGTCGCCGAAATACTCGATGCCGAAGTGATCGAAGTTGTACATGCCGCGGCTCACCGGCAGGTCCTTGCCCCACCAGTTCGGGTCGCGCTCGAAAGTGATGCTGCGCCCGTTGTCCACTTTGCCGACCTTGTACGGGCCGCTGCCCAAGGGCGCTTCAAAACCGCCGCCGTCGGCAAAATCGCGGGTTTTCCACCAGTGCTCGGGAAACACTGGCAGGGTCGCCAGGTCCAGTGCCAGGGTACGGTTATCGGCGTTCTTGAAGTCGTAGCGCACCACGCCGGGCGACTCGACCTGGACCTTGTCCACGTCGGCGAACTCGGTGCGGTACTTGAGGCTGCCCTGGGTCATCAACAGGTTGTAGGTGTAGACCACGTCTTGGGCGGTGATGGGTGTGTTGTCGGCGAAGCGTGCCTTGGGGTTCAGGTAGAAGCGCAGGGACAGCCCATCGGCGGCGCGCTCCATGCGCTCGGCCACCAGACCGTAGACGGTGTAGGGCTCATCCAGCGAACGGACGGCGAGCGGTGCGTACACCAGGCCGTCGATTTGCGACACGCCGGTGCCTTTGTCGATGTAAGGCAGCATGTGGTCGAACTGCCCCAGTTCCACCGCTGAGCGTCGCAGGCTGCCGCCTTTGGGCGCATCCGGGTTGACGTAGTCGAAATGCTGGAAGTTCTCGGGGTAGCGCGGCGCTTCGCCGTAGACGGTCAGGGCATGCAGCGGCAGGCAGAACGCAGCCGGGGCGATGAACGCAAGCATCGTCAGCAGAAGGGAGGCGAAAACCGTGCGCATGGAGTGTATGGCTATCCCGTCGGTAGGAAACGTGCCCCCATCATGCGCGAATAGTCATGCAAACAAAACGACCCACGCGAAGGTGGGCCGTTTTTTTTACAGCGGTTCAGCACTGTGCAGGGATCAGTCCTGACGGCTGGTCACTTCCAGCAGGTGGTAGCCGAACTGGGTCTTGACCGGGCCTTGCACCACGTTCAGTGGCGCGCTGAAGACCACGGTGTCGAATTCCTTGACCATCTGGCCAGGACCGAACGAACCCAGGTCACCGCCCTGACGGCTGGACGGGCAGCTGGAGTTGGCCTTGGCCACGTCGGCAAAGCTGGCGCCACCTTCGATCTGGGTTTTGAGTTCGTTGCATTTGTCTTCGCTGGAAACCAGGATGTGACGGGCAGTGGCTTTAGGCATGGGAGACTCCTAGGGTCATGGAAAGGTGTTCAGTTCATAGGTGGGGGCTTTCTTCCACACATTCAACTGGCTGCGGCATTCTGACCGCGGAGGATATCCAGCAGCAAGCGAAAGGCCGGCTTCATCTGGCGGCGACTGGGGTAGTAAAGGTGATAACCGCGTTCGACGGTGCACCAGTCGTCCAGTACCTGCACCAGTTGTCCACTGGCCAGTTCGTCCTCCACGTAGTGCTCCGGCACACAGGTCAGGCCCAGCCCACCCAGGGCCAGGTCGACCATCAGCGGCAGGTTGTTGCAGACCCGCTGCCCTTCGGCGCGCACCTTGATCTCTTGACCGTTCCTGCTGAACGGCCACGACCACATCCCGCCGGAGGTGGGCAGGCGCAAGTCGATGCGCCGATGGTGGATCAGGTCATGGGGCGTACGCGGGCGCCCCCTGCGCGCCAGATAGGACGGGGCGCCCACCACCATCAGCCGGAAATCCGGGCCGATGCGCAGGCTGATCATGTCCTTGGCCAGCTGTTCGCCCAGCCGAATGCCGGCATCGAAGCGCTCGGCGACGATGTCCACCAGACCGTAATGGTTGCTGATCTCCACATTGATCTCGGGGTAGTCGCTCATCAATTGGCACAGGGCAGGGGCCAGTACGGTCTTGCTCGCGTGCTCCAGCGAGGTGATGCGCAGGCTCCCGGCCGGCCGTCCACCCAGCTCGCGCAGCTCGGCGACGCCGGCTTCGATGCCGTCGAAGTGCGGCTCCACGGTTTCGATCAGGCGCAGCCCGGCATCGGTGGGTGCCACGCTGCGGGTGCTGCGGGTCAGCAACTGCACGCCCAGGCGTGCCTCCAGCTTGCGGATGATGCGGCTCAGGGCCGGTTGCGAGATACCCATCTGCGCCGCGGCCTTGGTAAAGCTGCGCGCGCGGGCCACCAGCAGGAACGCGTTCAGGTCGTTAAGGGACTCGCCCACCATTGATGCCTCAGGGTTATAAGTGCATGGCCATCATAGCCTCTAATCATGGGTGAGAGGGGCTGTTAGATTGGCGGCCTCTCAACCCGTGCCCCGGAGCCTTTGCGTACCATGAGCCAGAAAGAATTTGATGTCGTCGTGCTGGGCGCCACCGGTTACACCGGTCAGCTAGTGGCCAACTACCTGCAAGGCCGTTATGGCAATGGCCAACTGAAATGGGCCATTGCCGGGCGCAGCCTGAGCAAGCTGCAGGCGATACGCGGCAGTTGGCCCGCCGACAGCGGCGTGCAGTTGATCGAGGCCGACGCCGGCCAGCCGGCCACCTTGCGTGACCTGGTGGCGCGCACGCGGGTGGTGATTTCCACGGTCGGGCCTTATCAGCGCTACGGCAGCGCCTTGGTGGCTGCTTGCGCGGAACTCGGCACCGATTATGTCGACCTCTGCGGCGAGCCGAACTGGATTGCCGAGATGATCACCACCCATCAGGCCACCGCCAACGCCAGCGGTGCCCGACTGGTGTTCTCCTGCGGTTTCGACTCGGTGCCGTTCGACCTGGGCGTGTGGTTTGCCCAGCAACAGGCTCTGGGTCAGTTCGGCCGCTACGCCCATCGTGTTCGCGGTCGTGTGCGAGCCATGCACGGTGTGTTGTCTGGCGGTACCTTTGCCAGTGTCGGCGCGACCGAAGAGGCCGTGGCCAGGGACCCGGCAGTGGCGGCTGTCCTGGCGGATCCGTTTGCCTACACCGCCGGCTTCAAGGGGGTTGCACAACCCGATGGCCAGACGCCTTATGAAGACGAACTGGCCGGCACGTGGGTTGGGCCGTTCATCATGGCCGACATCAACCCCAAGACCGTGCACCGCAGTAACCTGATGCTGGGCCAGCCGTGGGGCGATGCTTTCCAGTACGACGAAATGCTGATGCTGCCTGGCGCGCCGTCCGCCGATGCCGGGCCGAGCCTGCAAGGTTTCTCCTTCAACGAAGGCGGCCATCCGCAGCCAGGGCAAGGCCCGACCCAGGCAGAAATGGAGGCGGGGTTCTATGATCTGCTGTTCATCGCCGAGCTGGGCGACGGCCAGGTACTGCGGGCTTCGGTGAGCTGTGACGAGGACCCGGGCTACCTGTCGACCTCGAAAATGCTTGCCGAATCGGCGTTGACCCTGGCCTTCGACGTGGACCAGACCCGCACGCCGGGCGGGTGCTGGACACCGGCTTCGGCCTTGAACGAAGCACTGGTGGCGCGGTTGACCGCCCATGTCGGCTTGCGCTTCAGCGTGGAGGGCTGACCCTCGGCCGCCGCCCCCACACGGTTGCAGTGTGGGGGCGGTGGTCACTTACCGGTTGTAATCCAGGTAGGTCACTTTGGTGCGCACATAGGTGCGATAACCTTGCTCGCCATCATCGCCGCCCAGTCCCGAACGTTTCCAGCCCGCATGGAAACCGTTGATTTCTTCCGGACCGATCCGGTTGACATAGACCTCGCCGCTTTCCAGTTCGTCTACCAGGCGCATGGCCGTGCCCAGGTTCTGGGTGTAGACGTAGGCACTCAAGCCGTACTCGCTGTCGTTGGCCCACTCTATGACTTGTTCTTCATGCTCGAACGCCACGATCGGCAATACAGGCCCGAACACTTCGGCACGCAGCACATCAGCGTCGGCGCCCACGCCGGTCAGTACTGTCGGTGCGACCCAGTATCCTTTCTCCAGCCCGGCCGGTAAGGTCTGTGAGCCGCCAAAGGCGATCTTCGCGCCTTGCTCCAGCGCGCGCTTGAGGTGCGCGTTGACGCTATCACGTTCGGCCGCACTGACTTTGGGCCCGATATCGGTACCGTCATCCTGCGGGTTGCCAAGTTTAAGGTGCTGGACCTCGCGCACCACGGCCTCGACGAAACGGTCATGAACAGAGGCGTGGACGTAGGTGCGTTCGTTGGCGATGCACACCTGACCGCAGTTGGTCATGCGCGAGGCCACAGCATCCTTGGCCGCACGCTCGAGATCGGCATCGGCCATGACGATGAACGGCGCCTTGCCACCCAGTTCCAGGGAGACGGGGATTACCTTCTCGGCAGCAGCCTGCAAGATCTGCACGCCGGCACGGGTGGAGCCGGTCATGGTGACCAGTTGAGTCTTAGGATGACGGACCAACGCATCGCCCAAGGATTTGCCGGGGCCGGTGACCACGCTGACCACGCCCGCCGGGATGCCGGCGCGCTGGCACAGGGTTGCCATGGCCAGTGACGAGAGCGGCGTGTTTTCGCTCGGTTTCACCACGATGGCATTGCCCGCAACGATAGCCGGGGCCACCTTGCGCAGGAACATGGCCAGCGGGAAGTTCCAGGGGATGATCGCGGCGACGACGCCGTAGGGTTCTTCACGGATGCTGATGGTTCGGCCCGGCGTGCCTGAGGCCATGACCTGGCCGGTCTGGCGAAAGCCCAGGCCGGCGTGATAGCGCAACATGGTCAGGGCCATCTGCACTTCGGCACGCGCTTCCTTGATAGGTTTGCCTTGCTCGGTGACCAGCAGGCGAGCCAAGCCCTCGGCGTTGCTCTGTACCTGCTCCAGCAGACGCTGCAGATGGTCGGCGCGCGCTGCGAGACCCAGACGTGCCCAGGCTTTCTGCGCCTTGGCGGCATGGCTGACGGCCAGTTCGGCCGTGTGCTCATCGCCCTCGGCAACTACGCCGATCACGCGCTCGTCAGCCGGGTTCAGGACGTCGCGGGTCTCGCGGCCGGGGTGCCATTGGCCGCCGATGAACTGGGCGGGTTCGCGGGGCAGCAGGGCCTGGATCAATTCGTCGTACATGGAAGTTTCTCCGCAGGTTCATGTGAGGTTCAGCCTAGGGCTTTGCAGTTGTTGTGGAAATTGAAATATATTGAGTCGACCGTTTCCAAGAAGAGAATATCTATGCAGCTTTCGCAATTACGTGCCTTCTGCGCGGTGGCCCGCACCGGCTCGGTGACGGTCGCCGCCAAGGAATTGCACCGGGTACCGTCCGGTGTGACCCTGCGCATTCAGCAACTGGAAGCCGATCTGGATTGCCAGTTGTTCGTGCGAGAGAAACAGCGCCTCACCCTGGCGCCGGCCGGCCGGGCGCTGCTGGAGCGGGCGTTGCAGATTCTTGAGTTGAGCGATGGTGCCAAGGCATTGGTGCGCGAGGAGGAGATTGGCGGACACCTGACCCTCGGCGCGTTGGACGTCGGCCTGGTGGCCTTCATGCCGCAGTTGGTGGGACGCTTTCGCCAACGCCATCCCCAGGTCAGCATGGATATCCGCAGTGACGTCTCCGAAGTCTTGATGAGTCAGGTCGCCGAGGGGTTATTGGACATCGCCCTGACCGACGGTCCGGTGCAATCACCGGCGCTGGACAGCCGCTATGCGTTTTCGGATGACCTGCTGCTGATCACTGAGCGTGCCCACGGCCCGGTGCGGTCAGCCGGTGACCTCCAGTGTCGGGAAGTGTATGGCTTTCGGCAGAACTGCTCGTTTCGCCTGCGTCTGGACCGATGGCTCCAAGCCACCGGGGGCGAGCGGCTGCCGCTGATCGAAATGGAGTCCTATCACACCATGCTCGCCTGCGTGGGCGCTGGTGCGGGTGCCGCCTGGGTGCCCCGGGCGATGCTCGATACGCTGCCGGGGCGGGCGGCGGTGCGGGTGCATTCGTTGGGGGCAGCGGGGCGTACGGACCTGTACTTTGTCTGGCGCAGCGGGCATTTGCGGGGCAATGCGCAGCGCTTGCTGGATTTGCAGGAGGGCTGAAATCCTCCAGCTGTTGCAGATTTCTCCACCCTGGGGCGGGGTGTATTGCCTGATTGACCGGGTCCAGATTTTCGACTTCCTCAGAGACCACGCGGCAAGTGAGCTGTCGGCGATCGGCTGACCCTGAATCCGCTGGGCGGCGGGCTCCCTTGGCCACGCCGCAGACAAGCGCCTGAAAAACTGACGGCCCAACAACACTTCGAGCTCTCCTCGGCCGCCGATTCAGACCCGGGGCAACCGTCGTCCGCAGTGCTTGCCGGTGCCTCAACGGCTGAACAACTCTGGCGCCCACAGGGCCGGGTCCACTTCCTTGAATTGCGCGCGCACGAAGTGCTCCTTCAGATGGAAGGGCGCCGTGCAGTCGAAGATGGTCTTGGTGGTGGTGCCCTTGCTCGACACCCGCGGGTCGTACTCGGGGGTTTGCGAAGGGTCCAGCACGTGCCCGGTCACCCCTGGCAGGAAGGTGGTGTCCAGATCACCGACGAAACGTGTCTGCATGGCCCAGAGCACGTCGTTGGTATCGAACAGGTCCACGTCTTCGTCCACCAGAATGACGTTCTTGAGCTCGCGGTACACCGCCAGGGCGATCACGGCTGCCTGCTTGGCCATACCGTCGTCGGCGGCGTTGCGCTTGGCGACCTGGATGACCGCGAGGAATTTGCCGCCGCCGGAACTGTGGGCGTACACGTTCTTGACCAGGCCTGGCAGGGCGTCCTCGCAGGCCAGGTGGATACTGGCTTCGGTGGGGATGCCCGCGAGGCTCACGTGCTCTTCGCCGGGCCCGACCAAGGTCTGCAGGATCGGCCGGGTTCGGGTGGTGATGGCCTTGACCTTGATCACCGGCAGCGAGGGGTTGGCGTTGCCGTTATAGCCGGGAAACTCGGGCATGGCCTTGCCGGTGCCGGTGTTCTGGTCTTCGGCCACGCGCACGTCGGGCAGGATCTCGCCTTCGATGACGATCTCGGCGCGGGCAATGGCCACCTGCGGCACGGTCAGGCACTCCACCAATTCCACCGCGCGGCCGCGCAGTCCGCCGGCGACACACAGCTCATTGAAGCCGAACGGCGTGGTCGGCGCTTCGAAGGTGGCGCCGATCAGGATTGCCGGGTCCAGCCCCATGTTGATCGAGACCGGTAAGGGCTTGCCCTGGGCTTCGGCTTTCTGTCGAAAAGCATCGATGTGGCGACCTGGGGCAAAGAAGATCGACATTTCGTCCTTGCCTTGCACGCACAGACGGTGAATGGTCACGTCGACGTTCTCACGGTCGTCGGGATCGCTGCCCAGGACCAGCCCCAAGCAGAAGAACGGGCCGGCGTCGTCCGGGGTGTTGGTGGGGGCGGGCAGCAATTTGCGCAAGTCGAAATCAGGGTCGCTGGCCCGGTGCACCACTTGCTGGCAGGGCGCCTTGCTGGCGTCGACGATTTCTGGCGGCAGAATATGCCGGCGCGCTTCGGCCATCTGGATGCCAAGCTCGCGCACCGGCGCGCCCAGCAGCGCACTGACCCGCTCGCGACTGGCCATCATGCCTACCAGTACCCGGGACTCCGCAAACCCCTTGATGCTGTTGAAGGTCATGGCCGGGCCGATTCGGGTCGGCCGCATCACCGTACCGCCGGCGCCGATGTAGCGGTAGACACCTGCCAATTCGGCAATGGGGTCCACCTCGCGGTCGGTCTCGATGTACTGGCCGGGCAGGCCCTTGAGCAGCTCGATGGCCGAGCGCAGATCATTGACGGGCGGGACTTCCCAGCCCATGGGATGGGGTTCGCCGGGCTTGCTGACCTTATAGGAATCGGGTTTTTTCTGGGGCATGGTCGTTCACTCCTCGGTGAAATTTTTCAGGCGGTTGAGGACGTCGCCCCAGTGGGTGTTGCAAAAGGCTCGATGAGGATCGCCCTCGTGCCATTCGCCGTCACTGAGCTGCACCAGCGTCAGGCCGCCCGGCAGATCACTGAGCGTGAAGCTGAGTTGTTTACCGGCCGAGCTGCCGGCACCTTCGGTGCAGGTCTGCACGATAGCCTGGTCGGTTTGCAGGGATTCAGTGCGCCAGCTGAAGCGCTGCCCGGCGCGCGGGCTGAGGGTCAGGGTGCTCCCCGGGGCTATTTCGCCGCCGACCTCGCCCAGATGCCACTGGCCCATCTGGGCAATGTCTGTAAGGGCGCGATAGACCTTGGCGCGGGGCGCCTGAATCTTGATGGCGTGGTGCAAAGTGCTCATGGCCTTCTCCGGCAGCAGTGGATGAATTCGCTGGTGGTGTGAGTACAGGGTAGCGGCGAGAGTTCGGTGCCAGAGCCTCGCAAACGGTTTTGTGCAAAAGGTTTAATGCAGACCGACCGCAGGTGAAACGGCTTTCATCCGCGAGCGGCGAACCAATGGGCAAATCTGACGTCTGGACTTAAGCCCCTGCCAGGTCTGCGTACGTTTCAATTCACTCGCAAGGAGAACGACATGCAAAAGCGTCCACTCGGCAAGACCGGATTCGACATCGCCCCGTTGGTATTCGGCGGCAACGTGTTCGGCTGGACCATTGACGAGGCCACCAGCTTCGCGGTGCTCGATGCCTTCGTCGATCATGGCTTCAACGCCATCGACACGGCCGACGTCTACTCGGCCTGGGCCCCGGGCAACAAGGGCGGCGAATCGGAAACCATCATTGGCCGCTGGCTCAAGGCACGGCCTGGGGTGCGGGACAAGGTAGCCCTCTTTACCAAGGTCGGTTCGGACATGGGGGAGGGCAAGAAGGGCCTGTCGGCGGCCTATATTCCCAAGGCGCTGGAAGCATCCTTGGAACGCCTGCAGACCGATCACGTCGAACTGTATTTTTCCCACTGGCCGGACCCTCAAACCCCCTACGAAGAATCCCTTGGCGCCTATCAGCAGTTGCTCAAGGCCGGCAAGATTCGCTCGGTCGGTGTTTCCAACCTGGATGCCGAGCAGTTGCAGGCGTCGCTGCTGGCCGCGCGCGAGCATCAGTTGCAGGCCTATCAGGTGCTGCAACCCGAATATAACCTGTACGACCGCAGCCAGTTCGACGGTGCCCTGCGCGATACGGTGATTGCCAATGACATAGGTGTGGTGACTTACTACAGCCTGGCATCGGGGTTCCTTTCGGGTAAGTACCGTAGCGAGGCGGACCTGAGCAAGAGCAAGCGCGGCAAGGGTATCGCCAAGTACCTGGACAAACGTGGCCTGGCGCTGCTGGAGGTGCTTGATGGCGTGGCGGCCGAGCATTCAGCCAAACCGGCGGAAGTGGCGCTGGCGTGGTTGATCGCCCGTGAAGGGGTGACCGCACCCATTGCCAGCGCCACCAGCGTCGAGCAGGTGGCGAGCTTTGCCAAGGCGGCAACCTTGAGGCTCAGCCCGCAGCAGATCGCCGCTTTGACTGACGTGAAGTAGGCCGGTACTCCTGCTGGACCGAGCTTGCTCGGGACCGATGCGGTGCTATCTTCACGAGCACGCACGGTCCTGCAGTTTGATGAACGCCACGAACGCCCGCAACGGCGAGGGTACATAGCGCCGCCCGGGGTAATACAGGAACGGCCCGGTAAACCTCGGCCACCAGGGCTCCAGCACCGGTTCCAGCTGCCCTCGGTCGATGTACGGCCGCAACCAGTCCTCGAACAGATTGACAATGCCCAGTCCGGCCACTGCCGAATCCACTGCCAGGTCCACGGCGCCGCCAATGTTGACGATCAGCGGTCCGCTCGGCTCGATGCGCAGGCTTTCGCCGTCGCGCTCGAATTCCCACGCCGGCAGGGCACCACTGCTGAACCTGCCTCGCAGGCAGGCATGCTTGAGCAGCTCGCGTGGATGCTCCGGGCGCCCTGCGCGGTCCAGGTAGCCCGGTGAGGCCGCCGCAGCGAAGCGTTGCCAGCGTGGCCCGATGGGCACCGCGATCATGTCCTGCTCCAGGCGTTCGTCATAGCGGATACCGGCGTCGCAACCCGCCGCCAGCATGTCGACGAAACTGTCGTCCACCATCACCTCCAGACGGATGTCCGGGTACAGCTGCAAAAACGGTGTGACGATCGCCGGCAACACCAGCCGCGCGGCGCTGACCGGAACGTTGAGCCGCAATGTCCCGGAGGGGCGATCGCGGAAGTCATTGACCACGTCCAGCGCCGCGGCCACTTCGCCCAAGGCCGGCACGATCCGCGCCATCAGTTGCGCGCCGGCCTCGGTAGGCACCACGCTGCGGGTGGTACGGTTGAGCAGGCGCACTCCCAGTCGCGCTTCGAGGCGGCGCACGCCGTCGCTGAGGCTCGATGCCGATTTTCCGCTGGCCCGCGCGCCTTCGCGAAAGCCGGCGCCCTGGACCACCGCGACAAAGGCCAGCAAGTCTTGAATGTCGGTTGCCATTGTCCATTCCCCCGTACAGCCTGTGCTGATTGCAACGGATTACCCTTGCAGTGGTCAAGGCTTATAGTGGTTCGACACCCATTCGACGAGGTATTTTCCATGACCCACGCCCTGCAAGCCGGCACCTTTCAACTGGGCGACCGTAGCGTCAACCGCCTGGGCTTTGGCGCCATGCAACTGGCCGGCCCCGGTGTGTTCGGGCCCCCCAAGGATCGCGCCAGCGCGCTTGCCGTGCTGCGTGCGGCGCTGGCCGCCGGGGTCAATCACATCGACACCTCGGACTTCTACGGTCCCCATGTCACCAACCAGTTGATCCGCGAGGCCTTGCATCCATATGCGGACGAGCTGGTGATTGTCACCAAGGTCGGCGCGGTGCGCGGTGCGGATGCGTCGTGGAACCCGGCGCAATCCCCCGCCGAGTTGACCCAGGCGGTTCATGACAACCTGCGCAACCTTGGGCTCGATGTGCTGGAGGTGGTCAACTTCCGTGCCTGGGGCACCTTGCACGCCCCGGATGAAGCGTCTATCGAGGCCCCCTTTACCGCGCTGGCCCACCTGCAGGATCAGGGGCTGATCCGCCATTTGGGCCTGAGCAACGTCAGCGCCGTTCAGATACGGGAGGCGCAGGGGATCGCCAAGGTGGTTTGCGTACAGAACCACTACAACCTCACCCACCGGGACGATGAAGCGCTGATCGACACGCTGGAGCAGCAGGGGGTTGCCTACGTGCCGTTCTTCCCGCTGGGGGGATTCACCCCGCTGCAATCCCAGGCCTTGAGCGATGTGGCCGCACAGCTGGGCGCATCGCCGATGCGCGTCGCGCTGGCATGGCTGCTGCAACGGGCGCCGAACCTGTTGCTGATTCCGGGCACGTCGTCGGTCACCCATCTGCACGAGAACCTCTCGGCGGCGCAACTGGTGTTGTCGGCCGACGTACTGGCCCGGTTGGAAACGTTGTAACCTTGCATGGGCATTCATGACCTGCGTCTGCCCATGTCACTTCTTGTCATACCTTAGTTGCCAAACATCCTCCTGAATAGCACTCGCCTTATGCATAATGGCGCTCGCTTGTGTGGACTAACAGATAAGAGAATTAGACCGGTGTGCACTGTTATCGGTGCACCCGGTCACGTGTCTCTTGATGTTGCAAACTGTCGCGAGTGTTCAAACTGTAACCGCATAAATGCCACTGTCTGATTGAATCAGAAAGTTACCTTTAACGGGGCACTTTCGTTTCAGGCTTGCAGTGATGGCGAGACTATCGAGGAACTGTGAAATGGCGCTTTCGCTGAGCAAGAATCAGACAATCTCTCTGGACAAGACCGCGGCCGCCAGGCTGCACAAGATCACCCTCGGTGTGGGCTGGGACCCGCTCCAGAGCGGCTTTTTCGGCAAGTTGATGGGACAGGGCGGCGCCATTGACCTGGATGCTTCCTGCATCCTGTTCGATCAACAGTTCAAGCCTTTCGACCTGGTCTGGTTTCGCCAACTGACGTCCCGAGATGGCGCTGTGCAACACTCTGGCGACAACCGCACGGGTGACGGCGAAGGTGACGACGAATCCATCGTGGTCGAACTGGATCGACTGCCTGCCAATATCCAGTATCTGGCATTTACCGTGAACAGTTTTACCGGGCAATCCTTCGAGAAAGTCGGCAATGCCTACTGCCGGGTCATCGACACGGCACGCCATCAAGAGTTGGCACGGTTCAACTTGTCCGAACAGGGCGCACACACCGGCATTGTCATGGCGTGCCTGACACGCAGTGCGTCGGGCTGGGACTTCCGCGCCATCGGCCAGACCACCCACGGCCGTACGGCCGATGATCTGGTCAACCTCGCCGCCGAGGCCTTGTCCCCGGCGAGCGCCCACTGATCCGGCCGGGGCGCACACGTGGATACGCAAATCGGTTTTCCGCCTCTGACCCTGGCCGTGTTCGCCGGGATGGCCATTGGCGCGATGCTGCTGGACATGCTTACTCACCGGGGCGACCGGCCTGTGTCGCTAGGCAAGGCGGCGCTCTGGTCGGTGTTCTGGATCGCACTGTCGCTGGCCTTTGCCGGGTTCCTCCATGTCGAGCACGGCGCGGAGGTCGCCAGCCTGTTCATCACCGGCTATGCCCTGGAAAAGGTCCTGAGTGTCGACAACCTCTTTGTCTTCATGGCCATCTTCGCCTGGTTCAAGGTGCCCGACGGCTTGCGCCATCGCGTGCTGTATTGGGGGATCCTCGGTGCCATTGTCTTTCGTGGCGTCTTCGTCGCGATCGGCACCGGCCTGCTGGCCCTTGGGCCGTGGGTCGAGGTGGTGTTCGCGCTGATCGTGGCGTGGACGGCGGTGATGATGCTCCGAGCCAGCGGCGATCAGGAGGCTGAAGAAGACTACTCGGCGCACATGGCCTATCGCTTTGCCGCCCGCCTGTTTCCGGTCTGGCCCAAGCTTTACGGCAACCAGTTTTTCGTCACCCGCAAGACCCTCGAAGCCGAGATCCTCAAGCCCGAGCATGCCGGCATGAGCCTGGCGGCCAAGGGCACGATCTTCGCCACGCCGCTGTTTCTGTGTCTGGTGGTGGCGGAGGTCTCCGACGTGCTGTTTGCCTTCGACTCCGTCCCGGCGGTGATCGCGGTGAGCCGCGAGCCATTGATTGTCTACTCGGCGATGCTGTTCGCCATTCTTGGCCTGCGCACCCTCTACTTCGTGCTCGAAGCGCTGAAACGCTACCTGGTGCATCTGGAGAAAGCGGTGATCGCGCTGCTGTTCTTCATTGCCGTCAAACTCGGCCTGAGCGCCACCGACCACCTCTTCGGCCACGGCTACAAGATCGCCGCCAACGCCAGCCTGCTGGTCGTGATGGGCGTTCTGGTCATCGGCGTGATTGCCAGCCTGGTGTTTCCTGGCAAAGCCCCTGCGCCGCAAGACCCTCCTCTGAACGAAACGCAATAACCCATCCCACAATCAGGAGCTGCAACATGACATTGTCTCTGCAAAAAGGCGGTAATCTTTCCTTGAGCAAAACCGACCCTGCGCTCAACCAATTGCTGATCGGCCTGGGCTGGAACCCGCGGGCCACCAACGGCGCCGAGTTCGACCTGGATGCCAGCGCACTGCTGCTGGGCACTGATGGCAAGGTGCGCAGCGATGCCGACTTCATTTTCTACAACCAGCTGAAAAGCACCGACGGCTCGGTCGAGCACACTGGCGACAACCGCACCGGCGCCGGTGACGGTGATGACGAGGTGCTGAAGGTCGACCTTGGGGCGGTGCCTGTCGACGTCGATAAAGTGCTGTTCCTGGTGACCATCCATGACGCCGAAGCGCGCAAGCACAGCTTCGGCCAGGTCGGCGGTGCCTACATCCGTGTCCTCGACGAGGTGACCAGCGCCGAGGTGGTGCGCTACGACCTGGCAGAAGATGCCTCGGTGGAAACCGCGATGATCTTTGCCGAGTTGTACCGCAGTAACGGGGAGTGGAAATTCCGCGCCATTGGCCAAGGCTACGCCGGAGGCCTGAAGTCCGTCGCCAACGCCTATGGCATGAATTTCTGATCGGCGTTCAACATAGGCCAAAAAAGCCCCTGCCACCTGCAGGGGCTTTTTTTGTGGATGACGTAACGGGCAACTCCCTACTTGGCGCGCCTGCGGCGCCCCTGTCGGCGGATGGCCAAGGTGGCCGCCCCGACCGCGCCCAGCACGCCCGCGGCGAACAGGCTATTGAACCAGGGAAGCGGCTCGGCGCGGCTACTGACCGCTTCGATGTGGGTGATGTTGGCAAACATCGACAGGATCTGAATACGCCAGCCATAGTGACGAATCAGCGCCAGTTGCTCGGTGTCTCGCGAATAGCCCTGGGCCTTGGCCTGCAGGTCGGCGGCGTCGAATTTGAGGTACCAGGGGAAGCGCCAGCCGGTGTCTTCGTTGCGATAGACCACCACTTTGCCGGTGTCCGGGTGTTGAGTATTGATGAAATAGACATCCCGAGTCGGCCCATCCGCCGGGCTCTTGGCGTTGATCACGCCTTGACTGTCGATGCGCTTGACCTCCACGCCGGTCACCAACACCACCTCGTGTCGGGGCAGCACATAATGGAGCCCAAGCGCCGTAGCGGTGGCTGTCACCAGCACCAGACCGGCCATGGACCGTTTGAACCAACGCATTGCATTTCCCCCTTGACTGCAAAAAGTCCGAACTATGCGCTAATGCCGGCGGACTGGCTGCAACAGGGTTATTACAAGCTTTTTCCTATGCCGGTTACTCGCCGTTGCGCTGCTGATGGCCCCCGACAAACTTGCGAAAGCCCTCGGTCGGCAGACCCTCGAACAGCTCCCCCGGGGTGCCTTGGGCGTCGATCACCCCGTGCTGCATGAACACCACCCGGTTGGACACATGACGGGCGAAGCCCATTTCGTGGGTGACCACCAGCATGGTCCGGCCTTCCTCGGCCAGCGAGCGCATCACCCGCAGGACTTCACCCACCAGTTCCGGGTCCAGCGCCGAGGTCGGCTCGTCGAACAGCATCACCTGTGGGTTCATTGCCAGCGCTCGGGCGATGGCCACGCGCTGTTGCTGGCCGCCGGACAGATGGGCAGGGTAATAGTCGCGTCGGTCGTACAGGCCCACCTTGTGCAACAACTGTTCGGCCTCTTCGACGCATTCGGCGCGGGAGCGTTTGAGTACCCGCAGTGGGCCCTCGATGACGTTTTGCAACACGGTCATGTGCGACCACAGATTGAAGCTCTGGAACACCATGCCCAGGCGGCTGCGCATGCGCTCGACCTGGCGAGCATTGCCGGCCACCAGACGACCGTCGCGGTGGCGTTTCATCTCGATGGTTTCGCCATCCAGGCTGATGCTGCCTTCATCCGGTGTTTCCAGCAGATTGATGCAACGCAGGAAGGTACTCTTGCCTGAACCGCTGGCGCCAAGGATGGAAATGACGTCGCCTTTGTGCGCTTCCAGGGAGATGCCTTTGAGCACATGGGTCTGGCCGAATGACTTCTGGATGTTGCTGACGGTCAACGCGGTGGCCGATGCACTGTTCATGAAAACTCCAAAATCGGTAAGCGGTTGTCAGGAAGCGCTCGGCTCTGGCGCTTTGGGTTGCGCGGCCGGGCTGTTCGGGCGGGTCCGCAGATGGGGCGTCAGACGGTGCTCCAGCCAGGCGACGGCGCGCACGATGAGAAAATTCAGCACCAGGTAGATCAGGGCGGCGCAGAGGAACACCTCCATGGTCCGGTAGGTGCGCTGAATGATCTGCTGCGCCACCCCGGTCACGTCCCAGACCGTGACCAGGCTGGCCAGGGCCGTGGACTTGACCAGCAGGATGGCCTCGGTGGAATAAGCGGGCAGGGCCTGGCGCAAGGTCACGGGGGCGATGATCCTGCGAAGCAACTCCCAACGCGACATGCCGATTGCCAGCCCCGCTTCGATCTGCCCGTGGGGCACGCTCTGCAGGCCGCCACGGATGATTTCGGCGGTGTAGCCGGCGGTGCACAGGGCCAGGGATATCACCGCGCAGCCGAAGGGCGAGCGCAGCACCACCCAGGCGAAACTCTCGCGGACCACGGGGAACTGGCCCAGGCCGTAATAAATCAGGAACATTTGCACCAGCAGCGGCGTGCCGCGAAACAGCATGATGTAGAAGCGCGCCGGGTAGCTGGGCCACCGCCAGCGGCTCACGCGCATGGCGACGATCCCCAGCGACAGCAGCAGACCCAGTGCCAGGGAGCCGAAAAACAGCTCCAGCGTGGTGGGCAAGGCGCCCAGCAGCTTGAGGAGCGTGTCGGCCAAAAAGGGGAAATCGATCATCGAAGGCTCCTAAGGCTGCGCGCGGCGTTGGGTGCGTTGAACCCGCGCCTCGGCCAGGTTGAACAGGCGTCCGGAGAGCCCGGTCAGCACCAGATACAGGGCCCCGCCAACGATATAGAAGGTGAAGTACTGACGGGTCGACCCGGCCGCCACCTGGCTGGCACGCATCAACTCCACCAGGCCGATCACAGAGATCAGTGCCGAGTCCTTGAGGCTCATTTGCATGACGTTGCCCAGCCCCGGCAAGGCGTAGCGCAGGATCTGCGGGATCAGCACCCGGCGTACCCGCAGCGCCTTGGGCATGCCGATCGCCAGCGCGGCCTCCAATTCGCCCTTGTTGACCGCGAGAAAGGCGCCGCGAAACACTTCGGCTTGATAGGAGCCACTGATCAGGCCGACGGCGATGGCGCCCACCAGAAACGGCGGCACGTCAATATAGCCTTCGGCGCCAAACCAGTGACCGACGGCGGAGACCACGCTGGCCCCGCCGAAATAGAAGAGATAGATGATCAGCAATTCCGGGATGCCCCGAAACAGAATCGAATAGAGGTCTCCGAGCACCCGCAGCAGGCGCCGCCGGGACAGTTTGGCCGTGGCCACCAGGCTACCGAACACGGCGCCGACGCAGAGTGCGGCCAGAGTCAGCACCAGGGTCATGCCGGTGGCCTTGAGCAGTGCCATGCCCCAGCCAGTGTCACCGAAACTGAGCAGTTGCAGAATATTCATGGTTCACCTATTGCCTCTGCGAAGGAAGCGGCCAGGATCAACCCGGCCGCCAAGGGGCACGGGCGGTCAGGCGCCTGGCGTCAGGTCCACCTTGAACCATTTTTCGCTGAGTTTCTTGACGGTGCCGTCAGCCATGGCTTTCTGCAATTCGGCATCAAAGCGGGCTTTGAGGTCGGTGTCCTGCTTGCGAAAGCCCAGGGCTTCGCCTTCACCGAAGATCGGGCCCTTGATCTGCGGGCCGGTGTAGGCGAGGTCCTTGTTCTCGGGTTTGGCCATCAGCGAATCGAGAAAGGTCACGTCATCGAACACCACGTCGATGCGCCCGGCTTGCAGGTCGAGCACGGCCTCGGCCGAGGAGTTGTATTCGCGCACGGTGGCGACGTCCTTGAATTGCTCGTCGATGAACGCGGTGTAGACGGTGCCCGAGGCAATGCCGATGGTCTTGCCGTCCAGCGCCTTGTGAAGGTTGGCAATCGATGCCTTGGTATGGGTGGCATCCAGATCCAGGCTCAGAGCACCGGCCGGCCCGGACTTGCCGGGCAGCAGGTCAGCCTTCAGGGCCACGAAACTGGCGGGAGTGCGGGCATAGGGCACCGAGAAATCCATGACCTGCTTGCGTTCGTCGGTGATGACGATGGCGTCCATCAACACATCGAACTTGCCGGCATTGAGACTGGCGATCATGCCATCCCAATTCTGCACAGCGACGTTGCACTTGAGCTTCATGCGCTCGCACAGCACGTCCATCAGCTCGGGCTCGAAGCCACTGATCTTGCCCCCGGGCAAGGTCAGGTTCCACGGCTCGTAAGAGCCTTCGGTCGCGATATTCACCGACGTCCACTCCTTGGCCTGCGCCAGCGGCAAGCCCGCCACTACCGCCAAACCAAATACTGCCGAGCCCCACCAAGCGATTTTTCTGGACATCGTTGTCGTTCCTGCTGGTCTATGAATTCGTCTGTGAAGGTGCCGGAAAAAGCACTCCCCTATGCTTGTACATACAGGCGTGTACATACTGAAAGCAATTTGGACGCCAGCTTTCCGTTTGGTGTTTCAAGCCAATGAAAAACAAGGTGTTTTTCAGAAGATAGTGGGCGCGACGTGGTCATCGAACAGTTACCGATGCACCAAACCGGGGAGCTGGCGTTACCCTTTGAACCATGGGCGGGCAAAAAGTTGTTGCTCGCGCAGGGGTGAACTCGACAGCGAAGTTCACCGCTGTGGGAAACCCCAAAGTGTCACGCAACCGGCAGAGCCGACCCCGGTCACGAAGCAGGCGGCAACGTGCCCGACTCAAGCCGCCGCGCGGCGCAACGAGATGAACACGCAATCGTTGCTCAGCAATGCTTCGAGCATAGCCCCGGTCTGCGCCAGGCGTTGCGCCAGTTCAGGGTCGGGGATGTGCAGCGACCAGTCCCTGGCGGCTTCCTCGTTCAGCACCGAGCCTTTGCGCTCGACCTGGTCCATGGCGAAGAGGAAGGCGTCCATGCGCGGCAGGTAAGTGGTAAAGCCATCCCCCTTGAGAGCAGCGGTACGGATGCCCAGTGCCGAGCAGATCAGCCCCTTGGCGGCAATCTGGTCACGGTCGGCCTGACGTGACGCTTCGATCAGACTGGCCAGTTCAGTGTCCACCAGGCGACCGCCATGGATCAGCGGCAAGCCGGTATCCCAGGCTTCAGTGGGGCACTCCTTGGCCTCGGGGCGCAGCGGGATGTGCGGATTGATTTCCATCGGGTAGATGCGACAGACCAGCGGCCGCTCCTCGTAGATGGCGCAGCGGTTGTCGGCCATCAGGTTGCGGCAGCGGCCTTGATTGAAGGCGGCAAAGGTGATGGACACAAACGCCGGTGCTTGTCCGCATAGCACCGGCAACGAACGGCGCCGGGCATGCTCCTGCTGATCGGCAGGCAGGCGCAGGCTGCTCGGGCCTTCGCCATCACGCAGGAAAGCTTCCACCAACACAATGACCTGGCCACCACCCAGCGCCCAGCGGCGCGCTTCGGGCAGAGTCAGTGGAACATGGTGATCGGTGCAGCATTTACCGCAACCGGTGCATGAAAAACGTGTCGTCATCGAGCAGTTCCTGGTTGAGGCGTGGCAATTAACTGACGTTTGAAAGCCTTTCCGACACTGGAGCAGCTTCCATGCCATTTCGCGCTTTTTTGTAAGCGTGTTTATACAATTTGGCGATGACCGGCCCGCCATGCAGCCCGCCTGCTACCGGTCAGTCGATACGTGATTGATTTAGCGCTTTTTAAATTGAATTTCCGGCGTTTGTTTCGCTCACAGCATGGTGACAATGACGAACCTCGGCGCAGTCGGGGAGGCAGACGATGGAAATGATGAACATGACCCTGACTTCGATGGAACGACCCCAGCACACAGGTGGCTTGATACTGGTGGTTGAAGACGAACCGATCATCCGTGACTTCGTCTGCGAAATTCTGCAAGGGGAGGGCTTTACCACCCACCCTATGGAAAATGCCGACCAGGCCATGGCGTTTCTCGAGGCCCAGGCCGACCAGGTGGGGTTGCTGCTGACCGATATCCGGATGCCGGGCAGCATTGACGGTGCCGAATTGTCCAATCGTTCGGGTGACCAGTGGCCGCAGATTCCTATTCTGGTGATGTCTGGCCACGAAACGCCGGAAAGTTCCGGGGTCAAGCACGTGGTCACTTTTATCCGTAAACCCTGGACCATCGGCCAGATGATCGACGGGGTCGAAAAAGCCTTGGGCCTGGACGCACCGACTTTGCATAACCTGTAGGTCAGAAGTCTTTGATGTGCAGGAAAATTCCTGCACGAGAAGCCGTTCGCGAAACGCGGCAATTGTATCAACCAAGTGGTCGCAATCATTCTGGATGAGCGGTACTCTTGCCGTCTCTATGCGCAGCCCATGCCCACCTCACGCGCTTGTGTCGGTGGGCTCAGTTCGAAAAATACTGTGTCTTCTTGTTATCCATCGTGCTGGTGACGCCTTACTTGCGCCTATTCGACAAACTTGCCAGGAACGACGCATGTCAGGAGAGCGGTCATGAGCGGTCCTGACTGGATTATCTGCGAGCACTGTGATTCGGTGTATGCCCCTGTGCCGCTGGTGCGCGGCGAGGCGTCCCGGTGCGCCCGCTGTGGCGCGATTCTCGAACATGGCGGCCGCTTGAGCATCCAGCAGCAACTGGCGCTGGCCATTTCCGCGGCGATCCTGTTCGTCTTCGCCAATGTCTTTCCGGTGATCACCATCAGCCTGCAGGGCATGAGCAACGGCGCCACGCTGTGGGAGTCAGTGGAGGCGCTGGCGCAAGGGCGCATCACCCTGATCGCGGCGGTGGCGGGCCTGGCAATCATTCTGGCGCCGATGCTGCAGATCATTCTGTTGTGCTGGGTCCTGAGCTTTGCCTTGGGCGGTCATGCGGCGCCCGGCTTTCGACGGTGCATGCGTGCCCTCGAACACCTGCGGCCCTGGAGCATGCTGGAAGTGTGTCTGCTGGGCATACTGGTTGCCATCGTCAAGCTTTCCGGCATGCTCGACGTGCACCCCGGCGTGGGCTTGTGGGCGCTGGCCATGCTCACGGTACTGATTTTGCTGATTTCCGGCAAACAGGTACGGCGCCTGTGGGATGACCTGGAGGACCGCATCCCATGAGCCTCCCGCCCTTTGCCCGCGACCTCGACCTGACGCTCTGCCACACCTGCAGCCTGGCCTGCCAGGCCGAGTCCCAGGCATGCCCACGCTGTGAATCGACCCTGCACCGGCGCAAACCGGACAGCCTGTCCCGCACGTGGGCATTTCTGATCGCTGCGTTGATCTGTTATGTCCCCGCCAACCTTTTGCCGGTGATGTACACAAGCATTTTTGGCAGTGCCAGTGAAAACACCATCATGAGCGGTGTCATCGAGTTCTGGCACAGCGGCTCCTGGGACCTGGCGCTGCTGATCTTCATTGCCAGCGTCGCCGTGCCCTGCATCAAGTTTCTGGTGCTGGGCACCTTGTTGATCAGTTGCCAGCGCCGCAGCCAGTGGGCCATGCGCGAGCGCAGCAAACTTTTTCGGCTGATCGAAGTGATCGGCTATTGGTCGATGCTCGATGTGCTGGTGGTGGCCCTGGTGGCCGCGCTGGTGCAATTTCGCTCGTTGAGTAGCATCGACCCACGGCTGGGGATTCTGTTCTTCGGAATGGTGGTGGTGTTTACAATGCTGGCGGCGATGAGTTTCGACCCTAGGCTTATCTGGGATGCAGAGGTAACAGATGACTGATTCAGGTTCCACCCCGGTGCCGAGTAACCCGGAAATACGCCGCCGGCGATTCAACGTGTCGCTGGTGTGGATCGTGCCGATCGTGGCCGCGCTGATCGGGCTGTCGATGGTGGTGCATAACGCGCTGTCGGCCGGTCCGACCATCCAGGTGAGTTTCCAGACCGCCGAGGGCCTGGAGGCCAACAAGACCCAGGTCAAGTACAAGAACGTGGTCATCGGCATCGTCACGGCCATATCCCTGAGCGATGACCGCAGTCATGTCGAGGTGACTTTGCAGCTCAACCAGACCGCCAAGTCCTTCACGGCCAAGGACTCGCGGTTCTGGGTGGTGCGTCCGCGTATTGGCGCCGGCGGTATCTCCGGGGTCGATACCCTGCTGTCTGGTGCCTTCATCGGCGCCGATGCCGGTTCAGACTCGAACACCGAGAAGGATTTCGTCGGCCTGGAAACGCCACCGCCGGTCACCTATGGCCAGCAGGGCAGGCGGTTCACCCTGCACACCGATGACCTCGGTTCACTGGACATCGGCTCGGCGGTCTATTACCGGCGAATCCCGGTGGGGCAGGTGGTGTCTTACGCACTGGCCAAGGACGGCAAAAGCGTCGACGTCGATATTTTCGTCAATGCGCCCAACGACCAATACGTGACCACAGACACGCGTTTCTGGAACGCCAGCGGCGTGGACATCAGCCTCGGCGCCAATGGCCTGAAGGTGAACACCGAATCGGTGTCGTCCATTGTGTCGGGCGGGATCGCCTTCATCGAGCCCAAGTACAGCCCGAAACCCGTCCAGGCCGACCCTGGCGCGCAGTTCACTCTGTTCGGCGATCAGGAGGCCGCGCTGGCGCCACCGGACGGCGCACCGCGTTATATCAAGATGCGCTTCGATCAGGCCCTGCGGGGCCTGGCCGTCAATGCGCCAGTGGAATTCCTGGGGGTGAATATCGGCCGGGTGGTGTCGGTGGACCTGGACTACGACGAAAGGAACCAGACCTTCCCGACCATGATCGGTGCTGTCATCTACCCCAGCCGCCTGGGCAAGGTGCATGAGAAACTGTTGCAGGAGATCGCCGACGATGACGACGCCAAGTCTGCCGTTTTGCTGGGCCAGTTCGTGGCGCATGGCTTGCGCGCGCAGGCCCGCAGCGCCAACATCCTGACCGGCCAGCTGTATATCTCCATGAGCTTCGTGCCAGACGCCAAACCGGTGAAATTCGACCTCACCGCGCGTCCGTTGGAAGTGCCCACGGTGCCGGGCAGTCTGGACAAGTTGCAGGAGCAACTGCAGAGCTTCGTCGACAAGGTCAGCAAGCTGCCGATCGACCAGATTGCGGCGAACCTCAATGGCAACCTGACCGAGCTGCAGAAGACCCTCAAGCAGGTCAATGGCGATGTGTTGCCGCAAATGCGCGATACCCTGGAGCAGACCCGCAAGACCCTGGCCAGTGCCAACAGCACATTTGCCGAAGACTCGCCTCAGCGTCAGGAACTGAGCCAGGCCATGGATGAAGTGCAGCGTACCGCGCGCTCGGTGCGGACCCTCACGGACTTCCTGGGTCGCCATCCCGAAGCGTTGATCCGCGGTCGTCTCAAGGACAACCAGCCGGACGCCTACCGCTCGACCAACAACACTTCCCGTGATCCGGGTCAGGACTGATCCATGAAAAAGACCTTGTCGATACTGCTCGCGGCCGCCAGCCTCGGCGCCTGCAGTCAGGTGGTGACCCACTATTACACCCTGACGCCGACGGCCACGGCGGCCCCGGCAGCCACGGCGGCCCCGACCTTCCAGTTCGAAATGTTGACCGTGCGCATGCCGGTTCAGGTGGACCAGCCACAGCTGGTGGTGCGCCAGACCGGCGGTACGTTGTCGATTCTGGAGAATGACCGCTGGAGTGCACCCCTGGCCGACGAGTTCCACGATGCCCTGACCAGCCAGGTCGAAGCACGCCTGGGCACTCGCGATCTTGCCGGCATGCCCAAGGTGCCGGGGCGGCCCATTGTGTCCTTGCAGACCGATGTACGCCGTTTCGATTCCTTGTTGGGCAGTTACGCGCTGGTCGATGCCGTATGGAGCCTGAGCTTGCGGGGCGACGGGCAGCCCCGGCGCACGCTGACCTGTTCAAGCGTGTTCCGCCAGCCTGCTGGCACGGCCCTCACCGACCTGGTCCAGGCTCATCAGCAGGTGATCGCCCAGCTGGCCACCGCCATGGCCGGGACCGCCAAACGATTTGCCGCAGGGGAGGGTGCGCAATGCCCTTGAGGCATGCGCCTTACGCAGTCTGACGCGCTTTGCGCGGCGCCTTGTTCGCCGTGCGCTTGGCCGCTGGCTTGCGCTTGTTCTTCCAGGGGGTTTGTGCTTTGCCCGGGGGGGCGCTGATGGTCAGGCTCATCCCCAGGCAGCGCACCACCTGTTTGCTCATCCACGCCGACTGACGCTGCACGAATGCGTCCAGGGTCATTTCCCCACTCTGCACCATGTCCAGTGCCTGCTCCCAGATCGCGGTGGTACCCGGGTCGGCGATGGCCCGAGGCACCGCATCGATCAGGCTGAACGCCGCCGATGTCGCCGCCAGCGCCTTGCCTTGCTTGCTCAGGTAACCGCGATCGATAAGTCCCTGGATGATCCCCGCCCGGGTAGCTTCGGTGCCGATGCCGGTGGTGTCCTTGAGCTTCTGTTTGAGCAGCGGGTCTTCCACCAGCTTGGCGACGTTTTTCATGGCCTTGATCAAATCGCCCTCGGTGTAGGGCTTGGGCGGCTGGGTCCATTGATCCTTGACCGTGACCGCCAGCACCTTCAGCCGCTGCGCTTCGCTCAGCGCAGGAAGCACCTGAGCCGGCGGGGCCTCGCGGCCCCTGGTTGGCGCCAGGGCTTCTGGCAACGCGCGCTTCCAGCCCGGCTCGATCACCACTTTGCCCACGGTGCGCAGCGCGTGCCCCGCACAGTCGAAGTCGGCCTGGGTGCGGTCGTACTCGTGATGGGGCAGAAACTGCGCCAGGTAGCGCGCGCGTATCAGGCTGTAGACCGCGCGCTGTTTTGCGCTGAGGCGCTCGATGCCCTTGGCCGCTGCGGTGGGAATGATGCCGTGGTGGGCACTGACCTTGGCATCGTTCCAGGCCCGGGAGCGGCGCAGCGGATCAGTGTGACGCAACACCTCGGCGAGGCTGTCGTCGGCTGTCCCCAGCGCGGCAAGAATGCTGCGGGCTTCGCCATGCTGGCTCAGGGGCAGGTAGCCACAGTCGCTGCGCGGGTAGGTGATCAATTTGCAGGTTTCATAGAGCGACTGGGCGATGTCCAGGGTTTCCTGGGCGCCCAGCCCGAGCTTTTTCGAACAGACCTCCTGGAGTGTGCCGAGATCGAACGGTAGCGGTGCCAGGTCTTTCTGCCGCTCGATCTGAACCTTGACGACTCGCGCATCGCCCGCGCGCTCCATGGCCTGGGCAGCCTCCCGAGCCAGCGCCTGATCGAGGCAGCGGCCCTGATCATCGGAGGCATCGGCTGGCGGCCGCCATTGGGCGGTGAATACCTGAAGATGGCACTGCAGCTGGACCTCGATCGGCCAGAAGGGGACCGGAACGAAGGTGGCGATGCTGCGATCACGGTCGACGACCAGGCGCAGGGTCGGCGTCTGCACCCGGCCGACCGGCAACACCCCTTGATACCCGGACTGACGCCCCAGCAAGGTGAAGAGCCGACTCATGTTCATGCCGATCAGCCAGTCGGCGCGCGAGCGCCCCAGCGCCGAATGATACAAGTTGAAGGTGGCATGGCCGGGGCGCAGGTCCGCCAGTGCCTTGCGAATGGAGGCATCGTCCAGCGCCGAGAGCCACAGGCGCTGTATCGGCCCCTGGTAGCGGCAATGGTCGAGCAGTTCGCGGGCGATCATTTCCCCTTCCCGGTCGGCATCGGTGGCGATGACCAGGTCGCCGGCTTCGCCCAGCAGACGCTTGACAGCCTTGAACTGGCTGGCGGTACGCGGTTTGACCAGCATCTTCCACTGTTCCGGGACAATGGGCAGATCCGCCAGCGCCCAGCGCTTGTAGCGAGCATCGTAGGCATCTGGCGGAGCCGTCTCCAGCAAGTGGCCGATGCACCAGGTGACCGTGACCTGCGGGCCGATCCAGCACCCATCGCCACGGCGTGTCGCGCCCAGGACCTTGGCGATGTCCTTGGCCTGGGACGGCTTTTCACACAGGTAGAGGCGCATGGCGCAAAATCCGGAGACTGGATGGGCGTACAGGATGCGCAAGCTGCTGCCGGGCTGCAAGCGATATCTGTATGTCCATACAGTCTGGTAACATATTCGCGAACTATCGACGACCCGCAGCGGTCTGGTAAAAGCCCGGCGCGCAGTTCCGCGCGCGGTTTCAGGTGAGGAAGGCAGGCATGGCAGGTGAAAGCGATCTGATCGCGCATTACGGTTACTTTGCCGTTTTGGTGGGCAGCGTGATCGAAGGCGACGGCATTGCCATCATGGGCGGCATTGCCGCACGCCACGGCTACCTGGAGTTTTTCGCCACGGCATTGATGGCGGCGCTGGGCGGGATGACGGCTGACCAGACCTTGTATTTTCTGGGGCGACGCTACGGTGACTCGATCCTGTCCAGGTTTCGCCGGCACCAAGCCAAGATCGAGCGCATGCGCGAGCTGGTCCACCGCCACGAATCGCTGTGGGTGGTGGGGGTGCGGTTCGCTTATGGCTTTCGCATCATCGGCCCGCTGATCCTCGGCACCAGTGGGATCCCGCCCAAGCGCTTCATCCTGCTCAATATTTGCGGCGGGCTGCTCTGGGGCTCGGTGATGGTGGGCTTCGGCTATTTTGTCGGCGAACTGCTGCACCGCTTCGTTGCTGGCCACAAGTCGCTGGAAGTGTGGCTGCTGATCGCGGTGGTGTGGGTGGTCTCGCTGACCTTGGTCATGCGCCGCCTGTTGCGTCCTCGCGGGTGAGTGATCAGAGGCTGGAACGCAATTGCAGCGGCTCGCGGGTCGCAGTGTTTTCGCTCGGCGCATGGCCGACCATTTCATCGTAGACCGCAGGCTGGATCAGAAAGAACGGCAGTTCCGGCACGTCGATCAAAAGCTTGCGCGCCTGCTCCACCGAGGCCAGGTGCAGCGGCTCGGCATGGGCGTCGAGTACGGGGTGGGAGCGGCCCTCGGTAATGGCGTGCAAGACGTAGGAACCGCCTTCCACGGACACCAGGTCGAGTTCGGTGACCTGACCGCTGGCAACCTGTTTGCTGAGTTCATCCAGTTTCATGACGGTGCTACCTCGAATCGGCCGGGCAGCGATACGCACCTGGCACAAGGTTTCGAGCCAGCAGCGAGGGGCGAGTTCCGTCAGACAGCGTTGCGTTCTTCGGCGCACTCTGCGCTGCCCATGGCAAATTCCCGGCAGATCAGCGGTCGATTGGCGTAGATGCTGCAATTCATGCTGCGCCGGTCCAGCGCCGCGCACCAGCCGTCGTCCAGCCTGGCCATGGTCTCGCTGCCCCATTCATCGACGTCGATGAAGCGTTCCGGCACCCCCGTGTCGGTGATGAGCATTACTTCCAGGCGGCAACATTTGGCCGCGCAGGCACTGCAGCTGACGGTCGGGTCGATGTCGGGTAGAGCATGAAGCACAATCAAGGGCGGTTCCCGGGCGAGCGCGAAGGAGGTTGCCGAGGGTACCGGGCTGGTGGCCGTTTACAAGGGCTAAGTGGCGGTCACCGTGGTTTGGCGACGATCAGTCCGGGTGCGCCCCGGGCCACTCGGCATAAAGCGAGGAGTAAGGCGACAGTTCCACCAGGCGGAGCAGATGCTGAGTGACCCCCGGAAATCGGCAGACAGAAGGGCGGGTCGCGCTGGGGGCCGGGGCCTGCACCCGAGTCCGGCCGCCGCAGGCCCTGATGGCGGTCGTCCGGATCGCCGTTCCGAATGACGCCATTGTCAATGGATTTGCGGCAGCGCGGCGCCCTTGGGCCACAGGAGCCAGATCTGCCCGCTCTGCTTCATGTTGCCGGCCAGTTCGCCGGCGGCGTCGCCAGTGCCCCAGAACAGATCGGCGCGCACCTCGCCGGCGATCGCGCCGCCCGTGTCCTGGGCAGCGACCGGCCGTACCAGCGCGCTGCCATCAGGGCGCGTGGTGTTCAGCCACAGCAGGCTGCCCAGCGGAATCACCTTGCGGTCGATGGCCACGCTGTAGCCAGGCGTCAAGGGCACGTTGAGCGAGCCGCGCGGGCTTTCGTTGCTGTCGGGGCGAACGCTGAAGAATACATAGCTGGGGTTGCTGCCCAGCAGCTCGTTGACCCGCTCGGGGTGCATTTGCGCCCACTCATGAATCTTGCCCATGCTCACTTCGTCCTGCTTGAGCTGGCCCTGTTCCACCAGCCAGCGGCCCACTGGCTTGTAGGGGTAGCCGTTCTGGTCGGCGTAGCCGAGGCGCAACTGCCGGCCGCTGTCGAGCTGGATGCGTCCCGACCCTTGAATCTGCAGAAACTGCAGGTCCATGGGGCTGCTCAGCCAGGCAAGGATTGGCGCCTTGGGCGTGGTGGCCGACGCAATGGTCGTGGCGTCGTCATAGGGTTTGAGCACATGGCCCTCCAGGCGCCCGCGCAGGCGCTTGCCCTTGAGTTCCGGGTAGATGCTGTCCAGCGACACCACGATCAGGTCATCCGGTACGCCCAGCACCGGCACGTTATCGGTGGACGTACGGGTCAGGCTGCCGCGGTAGACCGGCTCGTAATACCCGGTGATCAGGCCTTGGTCTCCCTTGCCAGGCGACCGCAGGCTGTACACTTGCAGGTTGGTCTGGAGGAACGTGCGGATCGCCTCGGGAGTGGCGTTCACCTGGGCTGCGCTGCTGCAGGACACCGCCCAGACGGGGTCCTTGGTCAGCCGTACGCAGGATGACACCCAGGCTTGAAATCCCGCCACCAGGTCATTGTCGGACACGGGCGGCAATGCCTCCCAGGTACTCGGGGTGTAAGTGGCGACGGCGGGCGGCGGGGTGCTTTTGCCGCCGTTGCAGGCAGCCAGCAGGGTCAGCATGGAGACGCACAAGGTGGCCAGACAGCGCCGCAGCGGCTGCCTGAAGCGAGGGGAGATCACGCGCGGCGGTTCCTGAAAGGAGGGTGGGGCGCACAGCTTGGGGAATGTGGGGGAAAATGTCCAATGGGACCACCGCCGAGACGGTGGTCCCCCAAGGCGCTTACTCGCCGCGGATGTACTGCTCAAGCTGCTGAATCAGGTCGCTCTGCTCGGCGATGGCTTCCTTGACCAGGTCGCCTATGGACAAAAGCCCTAACAATTTGCCGTCATCAACCACCGGCAGGTGACGCAGGTGACGCTCGGTCATGATACCCATGCAAGCTTCGATGCTGTGCTGGGGCGATACGGTGATGACCGGCGAGCTCATGATCGCGCTGACCGGCGTGCCGATGGACGAGCGACCCTTGAGCACCACTTTGCGCGCATAGTCGCGCTCGCTGACGACGCCGACCACCTGGCCATTTTCCAGCACGGGCAGGGCGCCAATATTCACCTCGGCCATCAGTTTGAGCGCGTCAAGCACCATCTGCTGGGGGGCGATGGTGTGCACGTGCTGGTGGTCGAGATCCTTGAGTTTGAGCAATTCGGCGACGGTTTTCATGGCAGTGCCACTCCGTTGTTTTTCTAATAAGGGTTTATCTGTGCGCGAATAGCCAGTGGCTACGGAACCTAGAATGACACCAATTTCATCCCGCATGAAACCCCCGCACCTAACAGCAAGTTCACGAGGTTCGCCACCGTCGTGCTGGTAACTTCTGAGTCATGGGAGGACGCAGGACGACGAGCAATGATCATTCTCGTCAATGTTCAGTATGCCCGTACTTGGTTTCTCAAGACGAGCGCAAGCCAATAGGATTGACCCCATCAACTCGTTCAACCCTTTGGAGAATCACCATGAAAAACGTATTTGCTTTTACCTTGGCATTGTCGGCTCTGGCCACTTCCGCCGCCTTCGCCAGCCCGCAGCACAGCACTGTGGCTGCCAGCAGCAATAACGCCCACGCCGCTCTGGTGCAATCGGTAAAGGTCGCTCAGACCGGCAGCGTCAAGTCCTCCGACGGCTTCAAGCACGCTGCCGACGGCGACGTGATCGTCGCGGACAACGCCAAGGCTTTCGGTTCGCAGTATCAGCGTTATTGATAGTCCCCGGCAGTGGCCTGTTGCGCAGCCGCCAGGTTTGCGCACAGCGCCACGACGGCGCAGGCCTGTGCCAACTCACCGATCCCTACGCAGGTAGGGGAAATCCGGATGAGATTGTCGTGGGCATCGCGTCCATAGGGGAAAGGGGCACCGGCGGGGGTCAAGGCAATACCCGCTTCACGGGCCAGCTCCACGGTGCGCCGCGCGCAACCGGGCTGCACTTCCAGACTGACGAAATACCCTCCCAGCGGACGGCTCCAGCGCGCCGCACCTTCGGCGAAGTGCTCGCCAAACACCTGATCGACACACGAAAATTTCGGTGCCAGCACCTGCTGTTGCGCCTGCATGTGCCGTTCGATGCCTTGGCTGTCGCCGAAAAATCGCACGTGCCGAAGCTGGTTCAGCTTGTCCGGACCGATGGTACGCAAGCTGCGATGACGCAGCCACCAATCCACGGTGCTCGGTGAGCCGCCAAACACGGCCAGGCCGGCACCCGGAAACAGTACCTTGGACGTCGAGGCGAACATCAACACCCGATCACTTTGCCCGGCGGCTGCCGCGAGGCCGCAGATGTCCAGGTTCTGCGGACGTGCCGCGGTGAGGTGGTGGACCGCATAGGCGTTGTCCCAGAAAATACTGAAATCCGGCGCTGCCGTGACCATGGCGGCCAACCGCGCGACCACGGCCTGGCTATAGATCACGCCACTGGGGTTGCTGTATTTGGGGACGCACCAGACGCCTTTGATGGCCGGATCGGCCGCCACCAGGGCTTCGACCTGATCCATGTCCGGGCCATCTTCCAGCAGCGGCACCGGCAACATCTGGATGCCGAACCCTTCGCACAGGCTGAAATGCCGATCGTACCCCGGTACCGGGCAGATGAATTTGACCTCCGCTTCCCGGGACCAGGGCCGCTCGCTGCGTGGCATGCCGTGCAGCAGCGCATTGCTCAAGGCCTCATGCATCAACGCCAGGCTCGAGTTTTCACCGATCACTACCTGCTCCGCCGGCAGCCCCAGCAACGGGCCCGCCAGCAGTTCACGCACTTCGGGCAAACCCTGCAGGCCGCCGTAGTTGCGCGCATCGCTGCCGTCGCGGGTGTGCCAGCCGTCGACGCCGGGCAGCGCCAGAAAGGCTTCGGCCAGGTCCAGCTGTTCGGCCGCCGGCACGCCACGGGTCATGTTGATGGCCAGACCTCGTGCGCAGACTTCCAGGTGTTGCTGGGTCAGGCGAGCGAGTGCGGTCGGTTCGCTGGCGGGGGCGTTGCGCAGGAGTGCAGGCATTTCGGGGTCTCGGGCAGGGAAAAGAGGCGCGAATTGTCCAATGGGTGAAGTCAGTGGTAAAACGAATTAAATTTAAGGGACTCGTCAGGTTTTCTGATCAATGGAAACCCGGAACCCTTTCAGGATGCCACTGATGAAAAAGTTCGACCTGGACCTGCTGGCCATGTTTGTCGCCGTCGCCGATGGCGGCAGTTTCGTGCGCGGCGCCGAGCAGGTGCATCGCTCGCAGTCGGCGGTGAGCATGCAGATCAAGGCGCTTGAAGGCCTGGTGGGCAAGGCGCTGTTCGTGCGCAACACGCGCAACCTGGCGTTGACTGCAGAGGGGCAGACCTTGCTGGGTTATGCGCGGCGCCTGTTGCAGCTGCGGGACGAGGCGTGGGGCGCGGTGGTCCACCCGCAGGTCACCGGCCGCGTCGCCATCGGCGTGCCCGATGACTACGCTGCAACCTTGTTGCCGCCGGTGCTGCGACGCTTCTCGGCGAGTTACCCCGGGGTCGACATCGAGGTGGTCGGCTTGCCCAGTGCGGCGCTGGTGCCGCTGCTGCGTAACAACCGCCTGGACCTTGCGTGCATGACCCGTATCCCTGGGGTCACCGGCGAATTCGTGCGCAACGAGCCGATGATCTGGGCCGGGTCGCCGAACAGCCGGCAGATCTGCCGCGAGCGGCCGCTGCCCATTGCCGTGTTCGGCGAGGGCAGCGTGTCGCGTACCCATGCAATCCGCGCCTTGCAGAGCGCCGGGATTGCCTACCGCATGTCCTACGAAAGCCCTAGCCTGATGGGCCTGTTGAGTATGGTGGATGCCGGATTGGCGGTGGCGCCCCTGGCACGCTGCGCGGTGCCGGAGCGCCTGATACATCTTGATGCAGGGGAAGGCTTGCCCGCTGTCCAGTCCCTTGAAATAGTACTGGCCCGTAGTGCCCGGTCGACACGCCCGCCTTGCGACTATCTGGCAGAACAGATTCTCCTGGAATTGCGTCTTTGACGGCGCGCACTGGATCTTTTGCCCTTATGAACAATCATAAAGGCACGAAAACGAAAAAGGAGACGAGCATGCTAAGCCGGTTTTGCACCCTCACTGCCCTGTTGGCCGCCGCAGTGGCCGCCCCGGTCCTGGCTGCCGACAGCGACTCGCCGTTGCTCAAGGACCGCGGCCAATATCGGCCGCTGATCGTGATTGCCCGTTCCAGTGCCGACCCGGCCATCACCGGAGTGAAGAAGGCCCTGGAAGACCCGGCCACCAACAAGGCGTTCAAGGACCGCAATATGGTCCTCTACACCGTCGCCGGCACCATCGGCCAACGCGACGGCAAGTACCTCGACCCGCAACCGACCATGGCCATGATCCGTGAGCTCAAGCTGGGGGCCAGCGACGCGGCGTGGGTGGTGCTGGTGGGCAAGGACGGCGAGAAGAAGCTCGAAGACAAGGGTACGGTGGATCTCAAGAAGATCTTCGCCGCCATCGATCAGATGCCGATGGCCGAGAAGCAGGCCACTCCTGCCCCTGAAGAGGCGCCGGCCAAGGCAGCACCAGCCGGCAAGGGCGCCAAGGCTGGCAAGGCCGCACCGGCCGAGCCACCTTCCGGGCTGGATGACTGACAGGCCAATGCAGGGGCAGTTGGACGTTCATGACTGCATGGGCTGCCCATTGCGGCTGGGCGCCACTGCGCAATTGACCGGCCAAAGTGGGGGAGTTGCCGCTGGCCGTACAGGCCAAGCTGCTGCGGGTTCTGCAGGACGGTCACTTGCAGCGGGTCGGCTCGGACCGCGAGCACCGGGCCGACGCCCGCACGGCGCCGGCGTGCCCGAGATTGTCACCTTGCACGCCGATGACCTCGACCTGATGCCCACCGAGCGGCTGGCGGCGGCCGATCAGACCCGGCCTGCACCCGAGCTGGATCAGGGTGACCTGCGCACTCGCGTGGACGACTTCCAGCGTCAACTCATCCGCCAGCGGCTCATCGCCCAAGGTGGCAATGTCGCCGCAGCGGCTCGCACGCTCGGGATGGACCGGGGCAATCTGGTACGCCTTGCCAATCGCCTGGGCCTGGACGTCGGTCCGCGCCGTGGTTGATCTTGGCGCAACCCAAGCCTAGTCTGAGCACCTCTGAACCCAGCCTGGCCGAGGTCGCCGTTGGATTATTTCGTTGCATTGACGGCGTTCGTGGAAGCCGCGCAAAGCCGCAGTTTTTCCCAGGCGGCCGAGGGGCTGGGGATCAAGGCCTCGACGGTGTCGCGCTACGTCAAGGAGCTGGAGCAGGACCTGGGCATTGCCTTGTTCAACCGCTCGACACGGATGCTGCACCTCACCGAGGGCGGTGAAACCTTCCTGCTCCATGCCCGTCGAGTGCTGGATGAGCTGGAGCAGGCCAAGGCCGCCACCTCGGCCTTGAACCAGCACCCTCGTGGCCTCCTCAAACTGAGCTTGCCACCGGCCTTCGCCCGCCGACATGTGTTGCCCGCCCTGCCGGAGTTCCTCCAGCGCTTTCCCGAAGTGCGCCTGGAACTGCTGTTGGACGAAGCCCAGGCCAACCTGATTCAGGCCGGTATCGACCTGGCCATTCGCATCGGCACCTTGGCCGACTCGGGCCTCAAGGCGCGCAAGATCACCGAGCAGCGCCAGCTGCTGGTGGTCAGTCCGACGTTTGCCGCGCAACATGGCGAGCCCGCATCGCCCGACGGCTTGATCCGCTTGCCGGCGGTCATCGGCACTGCCCTGCTGGCCGAGCCTGAATGGGCCGGGGGGCAGCAGATCCGGATCAACGACCTTGAAGCCCGGCTATTGGCGGTGCGCCAGGGGCTTGGCGTGGGGCTGTTGCCTGACTGGCTGGTGGCCGACAGCCTGGCGGCGGGCCAGTTGTTGAAATGGCTGCCGGATTGGCAGCCCGTGGCGCCGGTGGCCGTGTGGTTTGTCTACCCGCCCAAGCGGATCGTGTCGTCCAAGGTGCGCTGCTTCATCGACTTCATGATCGAGCGCATCGGCATTCAACCGGACGGGCAGGGCCTCAGCTGAAGCGGATGTCCAAGGCCCGCAGGTAGGTCTGCAACCCGGCATCCTGAATCGGAATCAGGAAGGCCTCGGTGCCCGATTCGTTGAAATGCGCGTGCCAGTAGCCGGGCGGCGTGACAAAGGCCAGGCCGGGCGCCCAGTCGACCTTCACCGGGTTGCGTATCTTCCCGTCGGCATCCAGTTCGGTCCCTACCAGTGAATAGCAACCGGGCGGGCAGTCGATGATGAAGTCCAGGGCAATGGACTGGTGCCGATGGGGTTTCTGCACGGAGCCGGCCGGCAAGATCCCGTACATCGCCCACAGCACATGGGTCACGGTGCGGGTCTGGGGGAAGTTGCGGTTGCCCAGCAGGATACTGATGCGGCTGCGGTCCTGGGCCCGTGGGTCAGCGGCGGCTTCGCGCAGTTTGCGGTTGGCGACGTCCGCCGGGTACAGGGTCGGCGCAAAGCGATCGCTGCTGTGAGTCACGCCCAGGTAACGCAACAGCGGCTCGTCGTGCACGTAGTACAGGCGAGCGTCTTCGCTGGCGGTAAAGCGCGCGGGATCAAGGCCAGGCAGGGCGATGAAACAGCCTGCGGTCCAGGCCATGGAAGCGTCACCCTGTTGGGTCACGCCGACGCCGGCGATCACGTAGAACACTTGGGAGGTGGCATTGGGCGCCAGGGTCAGGGTGTCGCCCGCGTTCAGGCGGACGAAGTTGGCGCACAGGCCAGGCCCCGTGGCCGGCCCTTCGCAGCCCAGGGCCTCGCTCAGATCCAATGGCACCACTCGCGACGGGCCGGCATCGTAGAGCGCAGCCGGGAAGCTCTGGTACGGAATCCGGGTGATCAGGTTGGCGCTGATGGGGTTGGCGGCCTTGCTGTATTCGAAATACTCGGCCTCCTGATCATGGGTGTCGAGAGGGGTGGGCTGCAAAGCAATGTTCATGGTCGGATCCTTTTTGCTGTTGTTGTGCTGTACAGACTATAGGCAGCTGCTTCCCGGCCTTGAATCCCTCCGTCGGCACAGCACCTGTGCAGAAAGGGGCAGCTTCATTGGGCCTGTGTGGCGTATTGCAGTACAGTCAAACGTGTTGCAGGGCACATGAGGAGCCTTGCCCAGACAGGTTACCGCTCCTTCGTCATGTCCATGCTCAAACGGATCCCGCGATTCATCCCTGACAGCCTGTTTGGCCGTCTGGTCATCATTCTGGTGCTCGGCACCTTGGCGGCGCAGATGGCCACCAGCAGCATCTGGTTCGACAAACGCCACGGCCAGGCGCTGGAAATCCCCACTCGCCTGATCGGCACGCGACTGGGCGACATCCTGCAGATGGTGCGGCGTCAACCCGATCAGCTCCAGACCTTCATCGACATGGTCGGTGGCCCGCAATTCAAGGTCCGCCTGACCCCGCCGCCGACCTTGCCGGTCGCCTCGTTGAGCGACGCCGGCCGCGCCACCGAACAGTTGCTGCGTCAGGTCATCGAGGCTCGCACTGGCCATCCGGTTATCCTGTACCTGCGTCAGCTACAGTTGCTTGACGGCAGCGCGGCGCCGGCAGGGCTGGCTGCGCTGCTGAGCGCTAGCGGCACCCTCGGACGCTTTTCGCTGGATGTGCAGGTCGCAGACGGGCGCTGGCTGCAGGTGGACGCCGAAGAGGCTCAGGGCTGGACCAGTAATGACCCCTGGGACCTGGTATTGGACTACGTGGTGCGCATTTACTTGCTGCGGATCGGGGTGGTGGTGCTGATCGCGCTGCTGGCCGTGCGCCTGGTTATCGCCCCCCTGAACCGTATGGCCCGCGCGGCCCAGGCCCTGGGCAAAAATCTCCACCGTGAGCCCTTGCCCATCGACGGCCCCCAGGAAGTTCGACGGGCTGCCGAAGCCTTCAATGCGATGCAGCAGCGCCTGATCGAAACCATCGCCGAGCGCACCCGGGTGGTGGCGGCCATCTCCCACGACCTGCGCTCACCCATCACGCGTATGCGCCTGCGTGCCGAACTGGTGAACGAAGAACCGCTGCGCGATGCGCTGTGCCGGGATATTCAGCAGATGGAACAGATGGTCGCCAGCACCCTGGATTTCGCCTCCAGCAGTCAAAGCAACGAGGCACGGCAGACGGTGGACGTCAATTCGCTGGTATCCAGCCTGCAAGCCAATCTGGAAGACGAAGGCCACCCTGTGCAGGTGCTCGGCCAGGCCAGTCGCCCCGTTTCTGGCTACCCGCGCAGCCTGGGTCGCTGCCTGCAGAACCTGATGGAAAACGGCCTGCGCTACGGTGCCCAGGTGCAGGTGGTGATCAGCGAGACATCGCACCGCGTACGCATCGTCATCAGCGACAAGGGCCCCGGGATTCCCGAGGCCATGCTCGAGCAAGTGTTCGAGCCGTTCTTCAGGCTGGAAAGCTCACGCAATCAGGGCACCGGGGGCTATGGGCTGGGCCTGAGCATCGCGCGTTCGGTGGCCGAGGCCCATGATGGCACTCTGGTGTTGAGCAATGCGCCGGGAGGTGGGTTGCAGGCGGTGTTGGAACTGCCTGCCGGGTAAGGGTCTTCAGCCCAGCGCGTGATCGACCCTCACCCGAACCCCACCCAGCTCATCGCGATCCAACCGCGCACTGACCTTGTACACTTCGGCAAACAGCTGCGCATCCAGCACCTGCGCCGGCGAGCCAAAGCCGTACAAACGCCCGTTCTGCAGCACCGCCAGGTGGTCGGCGTAGCGAGCCGCGAGGTTAATGTCGTGCAGCACCACCACCGCCACGGCCTGATGTTCACGCACTTGTTGACGCACGCATTCCATGACCTTGAGCTGGTAGTTCAGGTCAAGGGCGCTGGTGGGTTCGTCCAGCAGCATCACCTGCGGGCGGCGCAGCACCAGTTGCGCCAGGCTGACCAACTGCCTCTGGCCACCGGACAGGCGGCTGAGGTAGGCGTCCGCCAGCGCGGCGATACCCAGGCGGGTCAGTACGTTGCGAGCCTGTTCCAGCATGGCCGCCGAAGTGCCGCCGTCGCCCCGGGCGCGAAGGGCGGCCAGCAAGCATTCGAGGACGCTGAGGTCCAGATTGGGCGGCAGCGTCTGCGGCATGTAGGTCACGTGGCGGGCTCGCTCGGCGATGCTCATGTGGGCCAGGTCGGCGTCACCCACCTGCACCTGGCCGGCAAAGCGCTCCAACCCGGCCACCGCCCGCAGCAGCGTGGATTTGCCGGCGCCGTTGGGGCCGATCAGCGCAGTCACACTGCCCGGTGGCAGGGCGGGCAGGCTCACTCCGTGCAGAATGCGCTTGCGCCCATAGGCCACCTCGATGCCCGAGATCAACAACGAAGGGCTCATACTGCACCCCCTTTCTTGAACACCAGCGCGACAAAGAACGGCACCCCCACCAGAGCAGTGACAATGCCTACCGGCACGATCATGCCGGGGATGATCAGCTTGCTGGCAATGGACGACAACGACAGCAGCAAGGCCCCTACCAATGCACTGGCGGGCAGCAGAAAGCGCTGATCCTCACCCACCAGCAGCCGCGCCACATGGGGCCCGACCAGACCGATGAAGCCGATGGTGCCGACAAACGCCACCGCCACCGCGCTTAGCAGGCTGATGCGTAGCAGGGCGATAAAGCGCAGCCGCTTGACGTCCACGCCGAAGCTCTGCGCCCGGTCCTGGCCCATGCGCAGCAGGGTCAGGCGCGGGGCAGCCGCCAAGGAGAAGGGCATGACCACGGCGATCACGGCAGCGAGCACCCCCAGCTTGCTCCAGTCGGCGCGGGTGACGCTGCCCAGGGTCCAGAAAATAAGCTGTTGCAGGATGTCTTCAGTGGCCATCATTTGCAGCAGTGCCACCAGCGCGTTGCAACTGAACACCAGCGCGATGCCGAACAGCACCAGGCTTTGCACCCCGGCGCCGCGCAGGCGCGACATGGCCTGCAGGAGAAACACCGAACCTGCCGCGAAGACAAAGGCCGCCAGGGAAATACTGGCGTTGTTCGACAGCCAGCTCAGGCCCAGAGGAAACATGATCACCAGTGAAGCGCCCAATGCGGCTGCCGAGGACACCCCCAGCGTGAAGGGGCTGGCCAGCGGATTGTCGAGAATGGCCTGCATCTCGGCGCCGGCCAGGGCCAGCGCGCAGCCCACCAGCACTGCCATCAAGGCGTAGGGCAGGCGTACGTTCCAGATAATCACGCGGTCCATGGCGTCCAGCTGGCCAGGATGCAGCACGCCATGCAGCAGCGCGCCCAGGCCCATGCCCGACGGGCCGCTGGCCAGGTCCACCAGCACCGAGCAGAGCAAGGCCACCGCCAGCACCGCAATCAGCCACACGCGGCGTCGCATGCGCTGACGGTGGGCCAGGCCGAAGCAGGAGTCCTGGTCAGCGTCCAGGTTGACGGTCAGGGGCGCGTTCACTTGGCTTTGTCGACCCAATACTGGCCCTGCAGAGGGACTTTGAGGAATTGTTGATTGATTTCGCTCTGGGTCTGCGCCGGATCGAGGCTGGCCAGGGCTTGCGGGTTGACCCACTTGGCCAGGGCTTCGATGGCGAGGATGTCGAACGGCGAGTTGTAGAAGTCATGCCACAGGCCATGCACGTGACCGTCGTGAACGGCGCGCAGGCCGGCGAACTCTGGACGCTGCAGGACCTTGTCCAGCGACGCCTGAGCGGTCTTTTCGTCCACGCCGGCGCCCAGCACCAGCCCGGGGGCATGGTTACCGGTGACCACATACAGGTCAGGGTCGGCCTTCAGCGCGTATTCGACGCTGATGTCGCCGAGCGCACCCGGGATCACGCCGGCGGCGATGTTGCGGCCACCCACCAGGTGAATGATTTCGCCCATGCCGCTCTGGCCGGTGGTGTGGCCCGGTGCCTGCCAGACGCCGGCCAGCAGTTCGAGGAAGACTGTCGGGCGCTGGGCATCGGCAGGGTTGCCGACCACGTCCGTGATGCGCTTGAGGTGCTCATCATAGAAGTCAAGATACGCCTTGGCTTCCTTCTCGCGGCCCAGGGCCTGGCCCATGGCGGTCAGGCTGGCGTGGGTGCCGGCCACCGGGTGGATGCGAAAGTCGACGAACAGCACCGCGACACCGGCCTGGATCAGGGCATCGGCCACCGGGCTGTGTTCGGTCGGGCCGTGGCCCGAGACGCTGAAGATCGCCAGGTCAGGCTTGAGGGACAAAACCTTTTCCGCGCTGACGCTTTGTTCGGATGCTTCGCCGATCAACGGAATGTTCACGATTTTGGGAAAGCGCGCCTGATAGGCTGCGAACCCTGCGGGGTCGAGTTTGTGCAGATCGTTCTGCCAGCCGACGATGCGGCCGAAAGGATCATCGCGGTCGAGCAAGGCCACGGCGCCGATCAGGCGGCTTTCGCCGAGGATGATGCGCTGTACGTGATCCGGTACCTGGACCTTGCGGCCCAGGGCGTCGGTGACTGCCTGCGCCTGGGCGCCTTGAATGAAGGCCAGGGTCAAGAGAAAGGCTGCGGCCAGACGCTGCAGGTTGAACAATCGCGACATCGTGAGTCTCCGGGGGGGCAGGCACAAGCCAATACTGGCGAGATGACATTTCCAGATTGGAATCGATATTATTTCGATTCGGCAGTCTAATGACTGACCCCGCGCCACAAGATGTCGCTTTGTAATAAAGTGGGCGCCAACGGGCTCTCAACACATTCCATTACATTTGTATTGGCAGGACTTCTTCATCTTTATGCTCAAGGCTAATCACCTGCTGGTCGTCGACGACGACCCGGACATCCGTCAACTGCTCACCGACTACCTGCGCGCCGAAGGCTACGAGGTGAGCACCGCTGCGGATGGCCGGGAAATGCGCCGGCGCCTTGAATTGAATGTCATTGATCTGGTGGTGCTGGACATCCTCATGCCCGGCGAAGACGGCCTGATCCTGTGCCGTGACCTGCGCGCGCGCAGCCACACGCCGGTGATCATGATCTCGGCTCGCGGGACGTTGATCGACCGTATCGTGGGCCTTGAAATCGGCGCCGATGACTACCTGCCCAAGCCGTTCGATCCGCGGGAGTTGCTGGTGCGGATCAAGGTGGTCTTGCGCCGGGTGCAGAGCTTTCCCGACCGCGCCCGGGTGGACGAGGTGGCGTTGCTGGACTTCGCCGGCTGGCGCCTGGACACCCGCGCGCGCCATGTGCTGTCACCGCAGGGGGTGGTGGTGTCACTGGGCAATTCGGATTTTCGCTTGCTGCGCCTGCTGCTTCAGCACCCGAATCGACCGCTGAGCCGCGAGTTTCTGCTCAACCACGTGTTCGACAAGGACAGCACACCGTTCAACCGCTCGATCGACGTGTGCGTCAGCCGTTTGCGCCAGCAGTTGTCGGCGGGGTTGATCAAGACGGTGCGCAACCAGGGGTATATGTTGCAGGCCGACGTACACCCCGCTACGTAGGCGCTACTACCGCCGCCCACGCGTCGCAGACCCGTTCGGTGTTCTCGGCCGTGAGCCCGGCGATGCAGATGCGCCCGGTGCGCAGCGCATAGATCCCGTGCTGCTCGCGCAACGCATCCACCTGTTCCGGGCTCAGCCCGGTGTAGCCGAACATCCCTTGTTGATGCAGCAGGTTGGAAAAGTCGCGCTGGGGCATGCGTGTGGTCAGACCTTCGAACAGCCCGCGGCGCAGGTCGATGATGCGCCCGCGCATGGCCGCCAGTTCCGTACGCCACAGCGCGGCGCGAGCCGGGTCACCGAGGACGCTCTTGACCAGCAGCGAACCGAACAGCGGCGGGCTGGAATAATTGCGCCGAACCGCGCGCTTGAGCTGACCCATGAGGGTCGTCGCCTGCTCCTTGCGCACCACCACGCTCAAGGCACCGACCCGTTCGGCATACAGGGAAAAGGTCTTGGAAAACGAGTTGGCCAGCAAGAACTCCAGGCCGCGACGGGCGCACTCGCGCACCAGCCAGGCGTCTTCATCCAGCCCCAGGCCCAGGCCTTGGTAGGCCATGTCCATGAACACCACCGCATTCCTTGTCTGCAACGCATCCAGCAGACCGTGCCATTGCGCTTGGCTGGGCTGCACGCCGGTAGGGTTGTGGCAGCAGGGGTGCAGAACGACGATGCTGCTCGCCGGCAAGGCCTCGAAGGCCGCCAGCGCGGCAGGGTAATCGAAGCCTTGAGTAGCCGCGGCGTAATACGGGTAGCGCCGCACGCTGAAACCCGCGCCTTCGAAAATGCCGTAGTGATTGTCCCAGGTCGGGTCCGAGACCCAGACCGTCGCCTGGGGATAGGCACCCTGGAGGAAGTCTGCGCCGACCTTGAGCGCACCGGAGCCACCCACGGTCTGCACCGTGACCACGCTGAAGGTCTGAGTATCGACGCTGTCGGCAAACACCAGCTGGCCGACGCAGCGGCGATACTCGGCATCGCCCTCCATGGGCAGATAGCTGCGTGAGGGCGCAGCCTCCAACACTGAGTGCTGGGCCTGCGCGACGCTCTCCAGCAACGGCACCTGACCGTGTTCGTCGTAATAGATGCCGACGCTGAGGTTGACCTTCTGCGGCCGGGGGTCGGCAATGAAGGCTTGCAGCAGGTCCAGGATGGGGTCGCCAGGGACAGGTTCCAGGTGTTCGAACATGGGCAGGGGGCTCACAGAGGGATGTTTTCCGAGGGCGTACCTTACCTAATTCACACCCCCTGAAACAGTCACCGCACTCAGTACTTCCAGGTCAAGGTCGCGCTGACGTTGCGCGGTGCGCCATAGCTGCCGGCGGTCTGGCTGTACAGTGACAGCAGGTATTTACGGTCGGTAATGTTGTCGAAGTTCAGCGAGGCGTTCCAGTGACTGTCGATGTCGTAGCTGGCCATCAGGTCCACCAGCGCGTAGGCGTTCTGGCGCACATCGCCGAGATTGTCGGCCTGGGTTGCGCTCTGCCAGCTGACGCGGGTGCCGATGCGAGCCTTGGGCAGGCCGGGCAGGCGATAGGTGGCCATGCCGTGGAAGCTGTGGGTCGGTACGTATTCACGGGACTTGTCGCCGTCCTCGTTATCGATCCGCACATACGTGTAGCCGCCCAGCAACTCCAGACCCGGCAAGGCTTCACCCGAGGCCTGCAACTCGACGCCATGGCTCTTGTAGTCCTGGGTGCCGTACAGGTACTGACTGCCCGAAATCACGTAGTTGGCAGTGTCGGCGGCGTTATCCTGCTCGGCCTTGAACACCGCCGCGGTCAGGTCCAGCTTGCGGTCCATCAAGCTGCCCTTGACCCCGGCTTCCAGGCTCTTGCCTTCCAGCGGGTCCAGTGGCTTGCCGTCAAAACCGACGTAGGCGTATTGCGGGCTGAAGATTTTCGTCCAGCTGGTGTAGACGGTCCATTGATCATTGATGTCGTAGACCAGCCCGGTATAAGGCGTGACTTTGCCATGCTCGCGCTGATAGTGGTCCGAACCGTAGTTGTCACCCGAGCCATCAAGGCTCATCAGGCGTGCCCCGGCAATCCAGTGCAGGTCGTCGGTCAGGCTGAAGCGTCCGGCGGCGAAAAGGCTTTTCTGGGTATCGGTGAAGTTCTGCCCGTCGATTGACGGGTCGCTGTACTGAAACGAGGGTTCAGGGGTGGTCCCGGCCAATAGCCCCGCAAAGGAGGTCGTGTAGTAACCGACATCCGTGGGCATGGCGTCGGTTTCCCTCGCCGTCTGATGGGTCCGGCCATAGGCCGCACCGACGGTCAGTTCGTGGTCGCGACCCAACAGGCTGAACGGCCCCGTGACCTTGGCTTCACCGAGCATTTCATGGGTTCTGCTGCTGGTATGGGCGGCAAACACCGACGCATCGTCAGCGTCCACAGAGCCCACGTAGGCCATGTTGGTATCCTGGTACTCGGTGATCCCGGTGGCCGTCACCGTGGCGTTCCAGCCGCCGCCGAAGTCATGCTTGAGCTCGGCGAAGGCACGTTGGGTGTGCACGTCCCAGTAGGTCCAGTCCTGGCCAATGTTGGCGCTGCGGCCGCTGTAGTGCACCGGCACGTTGTTGGCGTCCACCAAGGGCAGGTTGCCCCAGCTGCTGCCATTGGAGTCGCTGTCATGCTGGGAAAAACCCACGGTCAGGGTGTCGGCAGCGGACAGGTCAAAGGCCAGCAGGCCAGCGGCTACGGTGCGTTCATGGCTGTAGCGGTCCATCCATGAGTCGCCCTTCTCGTGGGCATAGATGAAGCGACCGCGCACGTTGCCGCTGGGGGTCAGCGGGCCGGAGACGTCGACGTCTTCACGGCGGCTGTCAAAAGAACCCGCCGTCACACTCACCTGTGCCTGGAAGTTGTCGGTGGGGCGTTTGCGTACAAAGTTGACCGTGGCCGAGGGGTTGCCGGTGCCGCTCATCAAGCCGTTGGCGCCGTGCAGCACGTCCAGCTGCTCAAACTCGGCCATGTCCTGATCCCCCACCAGGAGTGTCTGGGCGAAGGGCATGCCCATGCCGTCAAACTCGAAACTGGTGATATCGAAACCCCGCGAGGTGAACTCGGTGCGGTCGGTTTCGCTTTGCTCCACGGTCACCGACGGCGCCGAACGCAAGGCGTCCTTGATCCCGGTGATCTTGAAATCATCCATTTCGGCGCGGGTGATGGTGGTGATGGCCTGTGGCGTCTGTTGGTTGGTGAGGCCCATCTTGGTGGTACTGGTAGCAGGTTTGCCTTGATAACCCTGACTCTGGGTGTCATCCCGGGTGTTGGTGTCCTCGATCTGGGTGGCGGGGAGGGAGATGACATCGTCAGCGTGGGCGGCCGGTATGGCGTTGCAGAGACCGGCCAGGATCAGGCTGGCGGAGAGGCGGGCATTCAAGATCGCGTTTCCAAATGTAAAAGATGGGAACGTGATTCTGCTGACAATGCGAATCGTTAGCAATATGATTTAACAAATTTTTGACGGCGCGTTGACACCCTTGAGCGTCATCACCGCAGTTTCCCCCCGTAAGGCCGAGCTTGCTCGGGAAATGTGTACCCGAGCAAGCTCGGCCTTACAGGGGAAACTCAGGTCTTTATGACTTGCTATACGCCATGTAATCGTTCTGCTGCACGATATGGTCCGCCACGTACTTCGCGTCGTGCCACACGCCGTAAATGAACGACGACGCGCGGTTCACCAAGTTGGGCAGGCCGAGGAAATACACGCCACTTTCGGCAGCGATGCCGCGTTTATGGAACGGGTTGCCCTGCTCGTCGAAGGCATCGACCTTCAACCAGCTGAAGTCGAACTTGAAGCCCGTTGCCCAGAGGATGGTGGTGATGCCGGCTTCGGCCAGGTCCAGCTTCAGGATCGGGTGGGTCAGGCATTCCGGGTCGGGCAGCAGTTCCCAGGCCTCGGGCTCCGGCGGGAACGGCAGGCCATTGCGCTCGATGTACGCATCGGCATCGCGCAGCACGTCGAAGTAGGCCTTGTCACCCTCGGCGACGTTGGTGGCCAGGCCCGGCGCGAAGGTCAACGTGCCGTCAGCGAACGACTCGGTCAGGCCCACCAGATTGATCCCGGCATGGGCCAGGCGGCGGAAGTCCACGGTGCGGCCGCCGTCATATCCACTCACGGCAAAGGCCACGTGTTGTTTCTTTGGCTTGATCTTGACCTCATCCCACAGGCCCAGGGCACCCAGCCACCAGCAGTAGTCGCGGCCACGGTAGGCGCGGGGAGGGCGGTAATGTTCGCCCACCGACAGGTACACGGTCTTGCCGGCCTTGCGCAGTTCTTCGGCGATCTGCGAGCCGGAAGCACCCGCGCCCACCACCAGCACCGCACCTTCAGGCAACTGGCCGGGGTTCTTGTAGGTGGAAGAATGCAATTGGTGCAGGCCGGCCGTTTCCGGCACCAGCGCGGGCATGGACGGGCGCTGGAACGGACCGGTGGCGGCGATCACGTTGGCCGCCTCGATCACGCCTTCGGAGGTGGTCACCTTGAAGCCCGGGCGGCCGACGTGGCGTTCGGCGCTCAGCACTTCGACACCGGTACGGATGGGTGCCTTGATCATCGCGGCGTAATCTTCGAAGTAAGCGGCCATGCGCTCCTTCGGCGGGAAGGCCTCGGGGGAAATATTGTCGAATTTGAGGCTGGGGAAACGGTCGTGCCAGGCCGGGCCGTTGGCCACCAGCGAATCCCAGCGTTCCGAGCGCCAGCGTTCGGCAATGCGGCTGCGCTCCAGCACGATGTGCGGCACCCCCATGAGGGAAAGGTGCTCGCTCATGGCGACACCCGCCTGGCCAGCGCCGACCACCAAGGTGTTGATTTTTTCGACTGACATTTGAGTTTCCTAAAAATAATCGACCCGGAGCGGTTCGCCGATCTCGTGCAGGCTGCATTTATCGACAGGTTCAGTGTGCGGGAGGGGCCGTGATAGCGAAATTCCGCTTTTTGAACGCAGAGCTTAGGAAAAACCAAAGCCCCGTTTGACGGGGCATCGGCTCAGTAACCGCGGGCCGGATCGATCAGGTTGTGCAGCGGCTCGCCGCGCTTCAGGCGCTGAATGTTGGCCGCCACCTGCTCGGCGGCGGAGGCAGCAATCGCCACCGACGCCATGTGCGGGGTGATCAGCACATTGTCCAGGGCCCACAGCGGATCCCCCGGTGGCAGCGGCTCGCGGTCGAACACATCGAGGGTGGCCTCGGCGATCTGCCCGCTGGACAGCGCCGCAGTCAGGGCCGTCTGGTCGACCACGGCGCCCCGGGACACGTTGATGAAGCAACTGCCGACGGGCAACCGCGCCAGCCGTTCGGCGTTCAGCAGGCCACGGGTCGCAGGCGTCAAGGGCAGCATCACCACGAGGATGTCGCTGCTGGCGAGAAAATCGTCCAACTGCTCCAGGCCGTTGACGCAGCGCACGCCGTCCAATTGCTTGGCCGAACGTGACCAGCCGCGCACATCGAAGCCCTGTCGCACCAGTTCGGCGGCGGCGTATGCGCCCAGCTCACCGAGGCCGAGTACGCCGACCCGAATACTGGCCGGCACGCGCGGGTGCAGGTAATGCCAGCGCCCTTCACGCTGAGCGCGTTCGAAGGCGGGAATGTCCCGGGCGTAGCGCAGCACGGCAAACAGCACGTAGCTGGCCATCATGCGGCCCATGTCCGGGTCGGAAATTCGTGTGATGGGGATCGACGGCAAGTCGTCACGGGCCACCAGCGAGTCCACGCCGGCCCCCAGGTTCACCAGCAGTTTGAGGTTCGGGTACTGGGCGAAGTAGCCGGGGGCCGGCTTCCAGGTCAGGGCGTAATGCACGCTGGCCGGATCGGTCACCGCTTCATCGCGGCAGATCTGCACGCCCGGCAGTCGCGGCGCCAGCAGCGCCTGCCACTCTTCAAAGCTGTCGGACTGGCTGTTGAATACCAGGGTCGAGGTCATGGTCAGGCTTCCAACAGTTCGGCCACGGCGGTCAGCGCCAGGCGATAGCCCATGGCTCCCAGGCCTGCGATCACGCCGGTGGCCGCCTTGGACACATAGGAATGATGGCGGAAGCTTTCGCGCTTCCAGATATTGCTCATGTGCGCCTCGATGATCGGGCCGTCGAAGGCCAGCAAGGCATCGAGGATCGGGATCGAGCTGTAGGTCAGGCCGGCCGCATTGATGATGATCGCGTCGGCGTCCAGGCGGGCCTCCTGAATCCAGTCCACCAGCACGCCTTCGTGGTTGCTCTGGCGAAAGTCCAGGCTCAGGCCCAGTTGCGTGGCGTGGCCTTCGCAGCGCGCCTGGATGCTGGCAAAGCTCTCGCTGCCATAGGTGCCGCTCTTGTCCAGGCCGTAGAGGTTGGCGTTGGGCCCATTGAGGAAAAATACGCGGGGCATGTGCTGACTCCTGAGTTTCAAGCGACTGTTTGTCAAGCGACCGGGCGGGTCGCGAGCATGGCGGGGTGCTGGTCGAATTCGGCGAACCAGGCGGCGGTGGCCGGGTGGCGGTCACGCCAGTTCAAGTGGGCAAAGCGAAAGTCCAGGTAGCCAAGGCCGCAGCCAATGGCGATCAGGCCGATGTCATCGGGCACCCGGCTCCAGTGCGCGGCCTGGGTTTCGATGTCGGCCAGCGCGGCGCGGACCTTGACCAGTTGGCCGTCGATCCAGCCGTCCCATTGCTTGTCGACCGGGCGCGCGGTGCTCTCGTAGCGGGCCAGCAGAGCAGCGTCCACCAGGCCGTCGCCCAGCGCCAGGCGGGTCAGGCTTTGCCAGCGCGGCGTGCCGGCAGCGGGAAACAACGTGCCCCCGGCGTAGTCGTTGAGGTATTCGCAAATCACCCGGCTGTCGAACAACGCCAGGCCGTCGGCGGTTTGCAGGGCCGGGACCTTGGCCAGCGGGCTGAAGCGGGCGATGCGTTCGTCGCGCTGGATCGGGTGGGCCGCCGAGTCGAGTTTCTCGATCTGCTCGGCCAGGCCCAGGCAATGGGCAGTGACCATGACCTTGCGCACGAAGGCGGAAGTCGAGGCGAAATACAGTTTGAACATGCCGGTTCTCCGCTCAGGCGCCAAGGGTCAACAGCACTTTTCCAATATTGGCGTTGGCTTCAAGCATGCGATGGGCCTCGGCCGCCTGCTGCAACGGCAGCTGTGCGTAGATCACCGGGCTGACGTCGCCGCTGGCCAGCCAAGGCAACAGGCGCTCGCGGATGCACGCGGCCAGACGGGACTTTTCCTCGAGACTCTTGGGTCGCAGGGTCGAGGAGCTCAGGCTCAGGCCTTTGCGCATGAGGGTCTGCAGGTCCAGCTCGATCTTCGCGCCTTGCAGGAACGACAGGCTCACATGCCGTCCGCCCATGGCCATGGCCTGGAGGTTGCGGGCCACGTAAGGGCCGCCGACGTTGTCGAGGACCACGTCCACGCCGCGCCCTTCGGTGCAGGCGTGAACCACCTGGACAAAGTCCTCCTGATAGCGGTCCACGGCCCGCAGGATGCCCATGGCCTGAAGCATCGCCACTTTGTGCGCCCCTCCGGCGGTGGCGATCACCTGGGCACCCGCCGCCTGGGCGCATTGCACCGCGAAACTGCCGACACCGCTGGCAGCGCCATGGATCAGCACGCTGTCGCCGGCGTGCAGGCGGCCCAGTTCAAACAGGTTGTGCCACACGGTGAAGGCCGCTTCCGGCACCCCGCCCGCGCTTTGCAGCGACAGGCCGACGGGAACCGGCAGGCAGTGGGCGGCGATGGCCACACAGTACTCGGCGTAGCCGCCGCCGTTGAGCAGGGCCATGACCCGGTCACCGAGGGCAAAGCCTTCGACCCCGGCACCGAGGGCGACCACGGTGCCGGCCGCTTCCAGACCGAGCACGTCGGTGCTGCCGGGGGGGATGGGCATGCCGCTGCGCTGCATCAGGTCCGGGCGGTTGACCCCGGCGGCTGCGACGCGGATCAGCACTTCGCCGGCCTGTGGGGTGGGCACCGAGCGCTGGACCCATTGCAGCACATCCGGGCCGCCCGGTTCGCGGGCGATCACGGCATTCATGGTAGCGGGAAGCGAGTTGATGGCAGTCACAGTAAGGTTCCGGTTCAAGAAGAAGGTGGCGTGACGGCGGCAAAGGCGCAGACCCCGTCGGTCGCGAAAGACAGGCCGGCAGCGGTGCCGACAGGCCAGCGGAGCAGGGCGTCGAGCCCCGGCTGGCGGGTGAAGATACGGGTGTTGCCCAGTGCCGAGACATCCAGATGAATGTCCATGTGGTCACCTTGAAACACGTGGGCCACCACCGTGGCGCTGAGCAGGGCGTTGGGACCCAGCGGCCCCAGGCGGATGTGCTCCGGCCGCACAAAGATATCCAGGCGTTCGCCGACCTGGGCATGCACGCGCTCGCTGGGCACCCGCAGGGCGCTGGCGCCGACATCGAGCGTGGCGCGCGAGTCTCGGCGCAAATACCGCCCGGGGAGAATGTTGACATCGCCGACAAAGCCGGCGACGAAGGCATCCTGGGGGTGGCGATAGAGCGCGTCGGGTGTACCGACCTGGCGCACACGGCCGGCCCTCATCACCACCACGCGGTCGCTCAGGCCGAGGGCTTCGCTCTGGTCATGGGTGACCAGCAACGTGGTCATCCCCAACTTGCGTTGCAGGTCCTTGAGCTCGATCTGCAGCGCCAGGCGCAGGGGCTTGTCCAGGGCCGCAAATGGCTCGTCCAGCAAGAGCACCTTGGGCCGGGTCACCAGTACCCGGGCGAGGGCTACCCGCTGTTGCTGGCCGCGCGACAGCGCCCGTGGCTTGCAGTCGCCGTAGCCGTCGAGCTTGACCAGGGCCAGCGTCTGTTCCACCCGCTGGGCGATCTCGGCCTTGGACACCCCACGCAGTTGCAGTCCGTTTGCGACGTTTTTGGCCACTGTCAGGTGCGCCAGCAGTGCGTAGTTCTGGCTGACAAGGCCAATGTCCCGTTGTGCGGGTGGGGTATCGGTGACGCGCACGCCGTCGATGAACAGCTCGCCAGCATCGGCCTCTGCAAGGCCTGCCAGCAGATTGAGCAAGGTGCTCTTGCCGCACCCGGAAGGGCCCAGCAGGGTGACGAACTCACCCTCGAAGATGTGCAGCGACACCCCGTGCAGGGCTGTCGCGCCGCCCAGGCGCTTGGACACGCGGTCCAGTTGCACGGCCACCCGAGTGGCTGCAGCCGGCGTGACGGCATGGGCCTTGGCAGCGAGCACGTCAGGCTGGATCGGGACTATGGCCATCGGTGCGCTCCGTTGTCGTGGGGCGCTCAGGCCGGTTTCCAGTCATCCGGAATCACCGCGATGACGTCGATTTCCATCAGCCATTCCGGCTGCCCCAGCCCGGAAATCACCAGCCCGGTGGAGATCGGGAACACGCCCTTGAGCCATTTGCCCACCACTTGATAGACCGGTTCGCGGTAGCGCGGGTCGATGATGTAGGTGGTGGTCTTGACGATGTGGGACAGGTCGGAGCCAGCTTCTTCCAGCAGTTGCTTGACGTTCTTCATCGCCTGTTCGGTCTGCGCGCGCGGGTCGCCGAGGCCGATCAGGTTGCCGTCGAAATCAGTGCCTATCTGGCCCCGGACATAGACGGTGTTGCCGGCGCGCACGGCCTGGCAGAGGTCATTGTCCAGCGACTGGTTGGGGTAGGTTTCCTTGGTGTTGAACATGCGAATGCGGGTGTGGGTAGGCATGCCGTGAGGACTCCATGGGGGGGACGGGCGGTGAGCACCGCAATGGCATGAGCTTTACATCGCGCCTGCGCAGGCGAAACCAGCATTTGCGCAGGGTAGTGCTTAGGAAAAACCGAAGCCCCCGGCTGCCTGCGCTTCGTCGTCGCAGGTAAGCTGCGCGGCATGAACCGTGCAACACTCCTGGTGGCGGTCTGTTCAACCGGCCAGCGCAGGTTTCTGTGCTGGCTCATAAAGAAGATGTGGAGACGAGATGCTCAGTCGTATTACTCAGCGCCAACTGGAATATTTTGTCGCTTCCGGCGAGGCAGGCAGCATCAGTGCGGCATCTGAAAGGATTCATGTGTCATCGCCATCGATTTCGGCGGCTATCACCCACATGGAAACCGAACTGGGCATCCAGTTGTTCATCCGTCACCACGCCCAGGGGATATCCCTGACGGCGGTGGGGCGCCAGGTCCTGCAAGAGGCGAAGTTGATCCTCGACCAGATGAACAACCTCTACACCATCGCCTCCGAATCCCTCAATACCGTGCGAGGCCCCTTGCGGGTCGGCTGCCTGGAATCGCTGGCACCGATGATCACCCCCGAACTGGTGTTCGGCTTCGGCCGGGCCTTTCCGGGCGTACGTATCAGCCAGATCGAATGCAACCACGAGGAGCTGCTGGAGAAACTGCGCAGTGCCGAGATCGACATCGCCCTGACCTACGACCTGGCCAGCAGCGACGACATCGATTTCCAGCCTCTGGCCAACCTGCCGCCCTACGTGGTGGTGGGCGAGCATCACCCGCTGGCAAGCATGCCGGCGGTGACCATCGATGACCTCGAGGGCCACCCCATGGTGTTGCTGGACACACCCTGGAGCCGCGAATATTTCCTCAGCCTGTTCAGGCACGCCGCCTCGCCGCCCAATGTGGTGATGCGTTCCAGCAACCTTGAGACCGTGCGCGCCATGGTCGGCAACAGCATCGGCTACAGCATCGCCAACGCCAGGCCAAAGGCGACCCTGTCCCAGGACGGCAAGCGCCTGATCCGCATTCGCCTGGCCGGCGATGTGCGGCCGATGAAGCTCGGCTACGCCACGGCCACCAACGCGCAGCTGTCGCGGGTGGTGGGCGCCTTTACCGAGCGCTGTCGCATGTTCGTCTCCGACCAGTACATCCCCGGCATGGCCGCCCCCAGCTTCTTCGATCCCCATGCGGTCCGGCCGCTGTCCAGCGCCACCTGAAAGCGCACACCCACCGAGGGCGCTCGCCCTCGGCTCTGCTTCGGATTTGCTCGCCCCAATCGTGAACCATAAACGAATTTATGCCGTTGCCAGGGCGGGGCATCCTGTTCTCGACACGATGCATGGACCGTGTCGCCTGCATCGCGGGTACGCCTTGAAGCACCAACAAGGTGCTCGGTGGCGATTTCGGGGCGCAAGGAGCACCACTACAGGGCGCAGCAAAAGGAGCCATACCCCTGCATAGGTTCTGCCTACTCAATAGGCCAGTTATTACGAATTGACCGCGAGGGCCCCTCGCCACGAATCTCGCTACCACGGTGTACGCCGTCAGCGGATTGTCCGGGCGGCATCCGGTTGCACCTTCTGATTCACTTGTAGAGCGCGGCGACGATGACATTCAACTGGAATTACATGTTTGGGCTGGTGGCCGATGCCGAGTTCTGGCGGGCGACCTGGACCGTAGTCAAGCTGAGCTTCCTGACCTGGATCATCAGTATCGCCCTGGGCTTCTTTCTGGCGCTGGCCAAGCAGTCCAAGCGTCGATTGTTCAACCTGCCGGCGCGGGCTTACATCTGGCTGTTTCGCAGCCTGCCGTTGCTGGTGCTGTTGATCTTCATCTACAACGTGCCCCAGGCCTGGCCGGCCAGCACTGTGGTGTTGTCCGATCCCTTCTGGGCCGGGCTGATGGCCATGGTCCTCAGCGAAACGGCCTACGTCGCCGAGATCCATCGCGGCGGCCTGCTCTCCATCCACAAGGGCCAGACCGAAGCGGCGCGGGCCCTGGGCCTGGCGTTCTTCGGCACGCAGTGGCGGGTGATCATTCCCCAGGCCCTGCGCGTGGCGCTGCCGTCCCTGGCCAACGAATACATTTCCATCGTCAAACTGACCTCGCTGGTCTCGGTGATCTCCCTGACCGAAGTGCTGATGGTCGGCCAGCGCCTGTACTCGGAGAACTTCCTGGTCATGGAAACCATGGCGGCGGTGGCCTTCTATTACGTGTTCATCGTCACCGTGATCGACTTCCTGTTGAAGCGCCTGGAGCGGTTCCTCGACGTCAACCTGCGCAATGTCTCTCGGGTGCCGGACGCCGAAGTGCTGGCCCTGGCCACCCAACAACGCCCGGTGCTGGCCCGCGCGGCGGCCACCGGCAACGAAGTCCCGGCGCTGCAGGCCACCCGCCTGCACAAGGCCTTCAACGATGTGGAAGTGCTGGGCGCGGTCAGCCTGGCGATCCAGCCCGGCGAAGTGGTCTCGGTGATCGGCCCGTCCGGCTCTGGCAAGACCACGCTGATCCGCCTGCTCAATGGCCTGGAGCAGATCGACAACGGCGACATCAAGATCAACGGCCAGCCCTTCATCCACCTGGAAAAGCAGGGCGCGCAGAAACCTCGTTTCATCGAAAACCCGGCCTACCGCCTGAACATCGGCATGGTCTTCCAGAGCTTCAATCTGTTCCCGCACCTGACCGTGCTCGACAACCTGCTGATGGCCCCCCGTTACCACAAGCTCGGCCCGGTCGAGGAATTGAAACAGCAGGCCTACGCCTTGCTGCACAAGGTCGGCATGCTCGACCACACCTGGAAGTACCCGCATCAACTGTCTGGCGGCCAGCAGCAACGGGTGGCCATCGCTCGCGCACTGATGATGCGCCCGCAGATCATGCTGTTCGACGAGCCGACCTCGGCGCTGGACCCGGAAAAAGTCAACGAAGTGCTGCAGGTCATCGAGGCTCTGGCCCAGGACGGCATCACCATGGTCATCGTCACCCACGAAATGAACTTCGCGTTCAAGCTCTCCGATCGCATTGTGTTCATGGAGAAAGGCCGGGTGGTCTGCGATGACAAACCCCAGGTGCTGCGCAGCGGCCACAACCCACGGGTCGAAGCCTTCCTCAAGGATGTGCAGCTGGCTTGAGCGAACACGCGTCAAGATTGAAGTCTCACCCGACAAGAGAGAGGACAGGGCAATGATCGAGCAACGGCAAGTCGAGCAGTTTCAGAAGGACGGTTTTCTGGTGGTCGAAGACGTGCTGTCGGCCGATGAAGTGGCGGCGCTGCAGCATGATTTTGACCAATGGGTAGAAGAAAGCCGCCGCCACGATGCCGGCTGGGGCGAGACCATCGACGGCCGTGCTCGCTTTGACCTCGAAGGTGACCATCGCCCCGATCACCCGTCGCTGCGTCGGGTCAGCTCGCCCACCGAGATTTCCCCCGTTTACCTGCGTGTAGCGTTGCAGTCGCGCATGGCGACCATCTCTGCGCAGTTGGTGGGCAGCGCCGGTGCGCGCTTTCACCACAGCAAGATCAACTCCAAGCTGCCCCACACCGCCACCCAGGTGAAGTGGCACCAGGACTTTCCGTTCACGCCCCACAGCAACGATGACCTGGTCACGGCCTTGCTGATGATCAGTGAAGTGACCCCGGAAAACGGCCCGTTGCAGGTCATCCCCGGCAGCCACAAGGGCACCCTGTGGTCCCACTGGCACAACCAGAAATTCACCGGATCGGTGGCCGACGAGGTGGTCGAGGCGCTGTGCCAGGCCCCGGTCGCTTGCTTCGGCCCACCCGGCTCGGTCTGCTTCATGCACACTCGTTTGCTCCATGCTTCAAGCCCTAACGAGACCGAACTGCCGCGCACCCTGTTCATCAGCGTCTATGCCGCTGAAGACGCGCTGCCCATCGGCGACAACCCATTGCCCAGCGAGCACGCCGGCCTGATGGTGGCCGGCGAGGAAAGCGGTCTGGTGCGCATCACGGCCAACCAGCTGCGCTTGCCGCAGAAGCCCCGTGGCGCCTCTTTCTTCGTGCAACAGGCCGGTCAAGACACTTCTGCCGCTTAACCTCACTCATCCTTGCAGGGAATTACCATGACAGTACTGAACAAGCTTGCTCGCCCGTTTGCCCTGAGCCTGATGGGCGTTGCCGTGGCCATGACCTCACTGGCCGCGTCGGCTGATTTCCTCAAAGACGGCAAGATCGTGGTCGGGTCCGACGTGACCTTCTTTCCCTACGAATACATGAAAGATAACAAGCCGATGGGTTTCGACATCGAGTACATGGACGGCCTGGCCAAGATCATGGGCCGCACCGTCGACACCCAGGACACGCGCTTTCCCAACCTGATCACCGGCCTGACTGGCGGGCGCTTCGACGTCACCAACTCGTCGATGTACATCACCGCCGAGCGGGTCAAGGTCATCGACATGATCCCTTACCTGAAAAGCGGCGAGTCGATCCTGGCCCTCAAGGGTGCTCCCTTCCAGCCGAAGAAGCCTGAAGACTTCTGCGGGCACAAGCTGGGCTCCATGGGCGCCACCTCGTGGCTGGCACAGATGCACAAGGTCTCCGACGAGTGCGTCAAAAATGGCATGAAGCCCATCGCGATCAGCGAATACAGCACCGACCCGCAGACCACCCAGGCCCTGTTGGCCCACGCCGTGGAAGCGCAGATCACCGACGCCGCCGTGGCCAATGGTGTGATCGAGAAGCTGGGTGACCGCGTGGTGATCTCTTCCGACACATTGATCTACCCTGTCCTCAACGGGTTCGGCGTGAAAAAAGGCAATGATGCGGTCAAGACCGCCCTGGAAGACGGCATGAAGAAATACGCCGCCACCCCGGAATACGCTGCCTTGCTGAAGAAATACAGCTTCGTGGCCCCGACTGCCGACGACATCGCGACCTTGATGCCAAAATAACGTTCACCCCTGTCACCTGCACCGCACGCCCGTGCGGTGCAGGTCTTTCGGAGAAACTGACCCATGGCGTTATCCCTTGAAGAACAGGCCCGTATCGATCTGGCGGCGACCTTTCGCATCATTGCCCACGAAGGCATGCACGAAGCGGTGGCCAACCACTTCAGCGCCGCTGTATCGGCCGATGGCAAGAAATTTCTGATCAACCCGAAGTGGAAGCACTTCTCGCGCATCCGCGCCAGCGACCTGCTGCTGCTGGACGCCGATGATCCGAGCTGCGCCAGCCACCCGCAGGTGGACTCCACCGCCTGGTCGATCCATGGCCAGATGCACCAGCACCTGCCTCACGCCAAGTGCGTGCTGCACCTGCACCCGGTCTACACCACGGCCATTGCCTGCATGGCCAAGCCCCACGTACCGGCCATCGACCAGAACACCGCGCGCTACTTCAACCGCATTGCGGTGGATGAGGTGTACGGCGGCATGGCCGACACCGAAGAGGAGGGCGCGCGCCTGGTCGGGCTGCTGGATGGCAAGAGCCGACTGCTGATGGGCAACCACGGGGTCATGGTGGTGGGTGCCACCATCGGTGAAGCCTTCGACGACATCTGGACACTGGAAAGGGCCTGTCAGATCCTCGTCACCGCCTGGTCCACCGGCCAGCCGCTGCGAGTGTTGTCCGACGAAGTGGCGGAGAGGACCGCCCGTGGCTGGGAAGGGATTGCCGATTTCTCCCAGCAGCACTTCGAAGAAATGAAGCAGATGATGATCGACGCCGACCCTTCGGTACTGGACTGAGCCTGCCGTGCCAGCCCCTCCCTGGGGCTGGCTCGATCACCTGAACAGAATCCCGCCATCCACGTCGCGGATGTCGGTCTTGCCGCAGAAGGCCATGGACAGGTCAAGCTCGTTGCGGATGATCTCCAGCGCCGTGGCCACTCCCGGCTGGCCCATGGCACCCAGGCCATACATCATCGCCCGACCGATGTACGTGCCGCGCGCACCCAGCGCCATCGCCTTCAATACGTCCTGCCCTGAACGAATGCCGCCATCCAGATGCACTTCGGTGTGGCGGCCCACCGCCTCGACGATGGCCGGCAGCGCCGCGATGGAGGAGGGTGCGCCATCCAATTGTCGACCGCCGTGGTTGGACACGACGATGGCATCGGCGCCGGCCTGCACCGCCAGGCGCGCATCCTCGGGGTCGAGGATGCCCTTGACGATCAGCTTGCCGCCCCAGCGCGCCTTGATCCACTCGACGTCCTGCCAGGACAGGCGCGGGTCGAACTGTTCACGGGTCCAGTCCACCAGTGACGCGATGTTATCCACGCCCTTGGCGTGTCCGACAATGTTGCCGAACTGGCGGTTGCGCGTACGCAGCATGTTCAGGCACCACCGCGGTTTGCTGGCCATGTTGACGAGGTTGCGCAAGGTCGGGCTCGGCGGGATCGACAGGCCGTTCTTTTTGTCCTTGTGGCGCTGGCCGAAGACCTGCAGGTCCATGGTCACAACCAAGGCCGAGCAGCGGGCCTGACGGGCTCGTTCGATCAGGTCCTCCATGAAGCTACGGTCGCGGGTGACGTAAAGCTGGAACCAGAACGGGTGCCGCGTGGCCTCGACCACCGCTTCGATGGAGCAGATGCTCATGGTCGACAAGGTGAACGGAATGCCGAAGGCCTTGGCCGCCCGGGCGGCGAGGATCTCGCCGTCGGCATGCTGCATGCCGGTCAGCCCCGTGGGCGCAATGGCCACTGGCATGCTCACGGTCTGGCCGAGCATTTGCGTGGCGGTGCTGCGCAGGGTGATGTCCCGGGCCACGCGCTGACGAAAGCGAATGCGCTGAAAGTCCGCCTCGTTGGCGCGGTAGGTGGACTCGGTCCACGAGCCGCCGTCGACATAGTCGTAGAACATTCGCGGGACGCGCTGGCGGGCCAGCAGGCGCAGGTCTTCGATGCAGGTGATTTCGGCCATGGGGCGACTCTGGACAGGGCATCGCTCAAGCTTTGCATTCAGGACACATCGGCGAAACCAGCATTTGCCTAGGGGGTGGTTAGGCAAACCTGAAGCGTCAGCATCCGCTGTAGGGAACGCCGTAAATCCGACGGTTTTTTCAACCATGTTGAATTAATGACATGGGGCTGTCGTTTTTCGTGCGTATCACGGGATCCATATTCGATAGCGAAACCGAATAAGCCAAAAAAATGCCATAAAACTAAATGTGAAAATTTTGAAAAAATAATGTGCCAGCACATTGACGATTCGTCATCGGACAACTAGAAATGTGTCTACCTCGCCACATCTAGCGACAATCGCGCTTGCACAGGACGCAAATCAATGAACAAGGCTCACCGGGTGATCTGGAGCAGCGTGCGCTGCGCATTTGTGGTCACGGACGAACATGGCAAGACGCGCGGCAAACCTTCTTCCACCCGCAAAGCCTTGGCCACGGCCATTGCCCTGGGGCTCGGCAGCCTGGTGGGGGTGCCTTATGCCCTCGCCGATGGCATTGTCCTGGACCACACCAGCACCCCGGGCAATGTAGTCAACCCCGGGCCGCTGCTGGCCACCAACGGCATCACCATCAACAGTTCCACGGTGGGCGGCTCGGTGCTGAACCCGGGCAACATCGTCAGTGATCTCGATGCAATCACCGCCACCAACAGCGTGATCGCCGGCGACATCAAGCTGCAAGGCAGCACCTCCGGCGGCGCCGATGCCCTCAGCCTGTCGGGCACCACCGTCGGCGGCTCGATCAACAACACCGGCACCCTGTGGGGTCAGACCAACGGTATCCATCTGGACACCAGCGTGCTCGGCGGCGACATCACCAACAGCAATCAGTTGCTCGAAGGCGCCACGGCGATCAACGTCACCGACAGCAGCGTGGGTTCGATCATCAACACCGGCAAACTCAACGGCCTGGGAGTAGGCTCTACCGGCGTGCTGGTACAGGGCTCGACCCTGCGCGGCAACCTCGACAACGAGAACGTCATCACTGCGTTCTATGGCCTGCACGTCACCGATGGCTCGACCATTGACGGTTCGATCATCAACAAGGGCAACATCGTCGGCCAGTGGTATGCCGTGGCGGTGGACGGCAGCCATGTGGTCGGTGACGTCGACTTGTCAGGCAGTGCGTCCGGCGGCGCCGATGCGGTGACCCTGACCAACAGCACGATTGATGGCGCGGTGAACAACACCGGCACGGTCTGGGGGCGTGATGTCGGGGTACTGGTGTCCGCAACGCAGATCGCTGGCAACGTGAGCAACAGCAACCTCATCCAGGGCGGTGACGTAGGGCTCCAGGTACAGGGCAGCACCTTGGGCAGCCTGGTCAACAGCGGCAGTATTTCCGGCGCCACCGGCATCAGCCTGGTCAACGCTGCCGGCCAGACGGGCTCAAGCGGCCAGACCACCCTGAACGGCGACTTGGCCAACCTCGGTTCTGGCGTGATCAGCGCCACCGGCACCGGGGTTTCGGCCGACGGCGTGCTGATCAAAGGCAGCCTGATCAACAATGGGCTGATCAGCAGTACTC
>NZ_JAAVUX010000017.1 GCF_018449655.1 Pseudomonas sp. dw_358 | reverse complement strand
AACACACCTTCCGAACTACTGCATTAAGGGCGATTGTGTCCGCGTAAATTTAAGCGGACGCAATTACCCTTAATGTCAGGATCGTCATGCGCCAACGTAAGTCTTATCCGAAATCCTTCAAGTCTCAGGTCGTCAAAGAATGTCAGCAGCCCGGTGTTTCGGTCGCGGCCATTGCGATGAGCCACGGCATCAACGCCAATGTAGTTCGTCGATGGCTGCCCCTTTTTAGCGATCAGCAAGCCAGCACGCTGCCTGCGTTCATTCCGTTGAAAGTGGAACCAAAGCGAAAGGTCGAAGCGCTAGCGACCGTCGAGCTATCACTGGGTCAGCAAACCCTCACCGTCAAATGGCCCATCTCCGATCCTGAAGGCTGTGCCCGTTTTGTCCGTGGTCTCACTCAATGATCCGTATCGACGCCATCTGGCTCTCCACCGAGCCCATGGATATGCGCGCCGGTACCGAGACCGCATTGGCCAGAGTAATTGCGGTGTTCGGTGCGGCGAAGCCGCACTGCGCTTATCTGTTTTCCAATCGTCGGGCCAATCGCATGAAAGTGCTGGTGCATGATGGGATTGGTGTTTGGCTGGCGGCACGCCGGTTGAACCAGGGGAAGTTCCAGTGGCCAGGCATTCGACAAGGTTGCGAGCTGGAACTTGATAGCGAGCAACTTCAGGCCCTGGTACTTGGGCTTGCGTGGCAGCGTGTTGGCGTTGGCGGTGCAATCACGATACTTTAAAAAGGCTGTAATTAACGTCTGAGCCTGCTGCCGCAGGCGGTCTGCTTTGGTAAAATCCACGGCATGACTTCCTTGCCCAATCTCGACCAAATGCCCCCCGACCAACTGCGTGCACTCGCTGCGCAGTTGATGTCGCAGGTCGACACCATGGGCAGAAAGAGCCACCGCGATGACACCATCATCGAGCAGTTGACCCACGAGATCGCAATCCTCAAACGGCATCGATTTGCCAAGCGCAGCGAGCAGATCAGTCCTGAGCAAGGCAGCTTGCTCGACGACCTGCTTAACACCGACCTTGAGGCTATCGACGCTGAGCTGACGGCACTGCTTCCGGCTTCTGCTCCAGAAGAGCCGCGCCAGAAACCCAAGCGCGCACCGCTGCCGCCGCAGTTCCCACGCACCGTCATTCATCATGAACCAGAAAGCACTCAGTGCACTTGCGGTTGCCACCTTCAGCGCGTCGGCGAGGATGTCAGCGAAAAGCTGGATTACACACCGGGCGTGTTCACCGTTGAACAGCATGTGCGTGGGAAATGGGCCTGCCGTCAGTGCGAAACGCTGATCCAGGCACCGGTGCCGGCCCAAGTGATCGATAAGGGCATCCCAACAGCAGGCCTGCTGGCTCATGTGATGGTGGCGAACACGCCCGACGCAAGTTTTTCGATCTGCACGTGGCGAATAAAAGCCAGTTGGCCGAACAGGCGCTGCACTCGATTGGCGGCTTGTACGAAGTTGAACGCCAAGCGCGAAACATGAGTGACGAGGAGCGCTGTCGAATACGACAGGAAAAAGCAGCGCCATTGGCGAAAGCACTGCAAGACTGGATGCTGACCCAGCGCGATCTTGTGCCCAACGGATCAGCGACGGCCAAAGCCCTGGATTACAGCCTTAAACGCTGGGTAGCGCTGACGCGCTACCTGGAAGATGGGGCCGTCCCCATAGACAACAACCCAGTCGAAAACCAGATCAGACCGTGGGCACTTGGGCGCTCCAACTGGTTGTTTGCCGGATCGCTTCGCAGCGGCAAACGGGCGGCAGCAATCATGAGCTTGATCCAGTCAGCACGGATGAATGGGCATGATCCGTATGCCTATCTCAAAGATGTGCTGACGCGCTTGCCGACGCAGCGGGCGAGCGAGATTGAGCAGCTACTTCCGCATCAGTGGACACCTGCCTGATATGCGCAAGGTGTGTTCCCATCCGCTTATCCCGAGCTGTCTGTGAGTGGAAGGTGGATTTTCTAAAATGGCACGTGGCGGGATGACTACGAAATTCCTACCAGTGGACAGCTGTTAGAAAAATCAGGCGGGTACGCCAAGCACGATATGGGAAGCTTTGATCACTGCGGTCGCGCTGGCTCCCGGCTTGAGGCCCAACTCCTCTACAGCTTCGCGAGTGACGATAGAAAACACTTCAGCGCCGCCTGGGAGTTGAACTACCACCTCAGAATTGACCGCGCCTTCACTGACTCGGATGACCATCCCTTCCAGGCAATTACGCGCTGACAGACGAATATCACTGGAATCGGTCATCAGCATTACCCAGGGAGCTTTGATCAAAGCGACCGCTTCCTTCCCCACCGCTATACCCATGCTCTTGACGCTGGCCATAGTGATGACCGCCACCAATTGCTCACCACCCGCGAGGGTCAGCACTACTTCAGCATTGACGGCACCTTCCTGGAGTTCACTCACCGTACCTTTGAACACGTTGCGTGCACTGACTTTCATCGAACGACTTCCTTTCATCTGGGGGATTAAAAACTGTCGCTCATGATCGGAACTTGCGCTGTGTGAATACAACCATAGCGCGCAGAGAAAATTTACGCCTGAACGTATACCCAAGCCGTCAATCCTGATGCCAGCGCAACCGACACGCGTTTGTAATCTGCGACTTCATAGGCATCGGCAGCGGCAAGCTCTTGTTCGTCGATCTGGAAGACAGTGCCTGCTACTTTGTCTGCGTCGTTGTGGCTTGGGGTGATAATCGGGTGATGAGTCTTCCCGCTTGCTGCAAGCACGTCGGGGTCGGTGATCTCGACCCATGATTGCGAGTACCCAAGCATTTGATCAGCTTCACCAGTCAGTTCCCGGCCAAAATTTGCCCGTTGCACTGCTTTGTCTTGCAAAGTGCCGTACGAAAAGAGCAGCACGGGGAATTCGGTAGACGCTTTCATTACGTTCTCTTCAGTAAGGTTTAGATGTTCAAGCCAGTAAATCTTCATAGAACGCGCCGTAAGGCTTACTTGGATGGGCGATCTGGATCTCCAGAATCCACAGCCCGGCATTCGGACACTGCTCGAAGTCTCCAAGGTCACCGCCACGGTGAACTGCGTGCGGAAAATCGCTTACCCGATGGCCTTTGATATTGAGGTTCAACCGCCAGCCCATGGCGTTGGCCTGATCTTCGGCGTAGCGATACAGCTCAAGCCCGGCAACGCGTTCATTTTTCCAGAGTGCTTGAACCCGCTCAAACAGAGTCTTGGCTGCAATCGCACATGCCTTCATATCCGGATCTGCGCCCGTGACGAAGGTCTCGCCCGCATCCCCTTCGTGGCCCTGCCACACAGCACCCATGTCGATGAAAAAAATATCGTCTTCGCCGAGTACCGGGTCACCCTCAGACCGCTCTTTGAAAGTCTTCAGCGTGTTAGCGCCAAAGCGGATCAGCAATGGATGCCAGATTCGTTGCATCTCCAGCCCCGCCAGCACCTGCTTTCCAAGCTCTCTGGCCTCGGATTCCAGCATGCCAGGCTGAATCTGTTGCGATAGCAATCGGATCGCACGCCATGTCATTGATTGAGCGTGACGCATGGAGTCGATGCTGTAGGTCGTGCCGACGGCCTCTTTGGGTTGTGCGTTCAACGAGTTTCTCCTTGGATCTAAGTCTATCGTTATATTGATAACTATATAGCGATTCGCGCGGTAACAGAAAGCAGCAGGCCTGTACGAAATGGAAACGCCTTGGTGGATCTGATCGGTGCAAGCGCAGCCATCGACCAAGGCGTCTAGGAATTCAACGCATTGCGCCTATGCCGATCAAGTGATCAACGTGTCGACTGAAGATTGCTCAACGCTGTCATTCGCTCCGTCAAGTCACCCAGCGCTAAAAGCGCGGCTCTGGAAAGCTGGCGATGGGACGCAACGCAGACTGACAACACCGGATGGCTGACGTGTATCCCGGTAAGCGGCACGAAAGCGATAGTGTTTTCCGCTACCTCACTGGCGACATCGAGCCATGAAAGAATACCAATCCCCACCCCTTGACGGATAAGCGAACGCATCATGCGCAAGTCATTGCAGGCCACTCGCTGCCTGACATCGAGTTGCAATTGGTTGTGCAACGCGCGTACGTGTTTGTGCACGACTAAAGGCTCGGCTGGGAAAATGACGGTCTCGTTCTGGGTTTCACTGAGTCGAACGCTCGACTTACGGGCCAGCGAATGGGAGATCGGCATAGCGATGCCCATTTTGATCTCCGTGCTGGCGCTTATGCTTAGATCTGCGCTGGCCACTGCATCCAGTACAAAGCCGAAATCGACCTCAGCTGCCGCGATCATTTGCGCGACTTTCTGGTTATCCGCCACTTTCATCCCGAAGGTCAGGCCGGGATATTCCTTCATCAACGCGGCCACCGCTTCGACAACGATGCCCTCACTGAGCGCATCGATTAGCCCAATGTCTACATGACCTCTTCGCAAACCCTGCATTTCGTCGATCTGCTCCCTTGTGCGGGCATAGTCCTTCTGCCAGCGGCGTGCATTGGTCAACAACAGCTCGCCTGCCGAGGTTAGTCTCAACCCGCTTGGCAGCCGCTCGAATAACGGGACGCCGAGTTCTTCTTCAGCCTTCAGGATCTGTCTGTCGATGGCCGATGCAGACACGTGCAGAACCTCCGCCGCGCGGCGGATGCTGCGGTGGTTGGCGACTTCCACGAAATACCGGGTGAAACGTGAGAACGGGAACATGTGTTGCCTTTTTTGCAACGCGATGATGAAAAAACGGTGTTTGAGTTCATCACGCCACAATTCTAAAGTCCATCGCAAATGCGCCTGAGAGCGCTTGGAATCGGGCCGTACCCCACAGCTGATGAGACTCTTCGATATGATCAAAGACCGCACACTCCCACTCAATTGCACCTTCATCGAAAGCGACTGGCGCATTCTGGCGGCACACTGGTATCCCATCGCGCAAAGCCTTGCCGTGCAAGCAGAGCCAATCAAGGCCATGCTGCTGGACGAGCCGTTGGTGATCTACCGAATCGACGATGATCTGGTGGTGGCACGAGACGTTTGCCCGCATCGTGGCGTGCCGCTGAGCATGGGCAAAAGCGATGGCCAGGGCGTGGTCTGTGCTTACCACGGCTTGCGCTTCGGTCATGGCGGTCGATGCAACAAAGTCCCTGCCAGTCCCAGCGCTGCTATCCCCTCTCGCATGCAGCTTTTTACCTACCCGGCAGTTGAACGCTATGGTCTAGTCTGGACGTGTCTCGATCCACAAGAAGACACCGTAGATATCCCGAAAATGCCACATTGGGATGAGCCCGAGTTTCAACAAATCGTATGCCCAAGCATCGACATCCAGGCGTTTGCCGGACGCCAGGTAGAAGGATTCCTGGATGTCGCGCATTTTGGCTTCGTTCACACCGAGACGTTTGGTGATCCTAACAACACGGAAATCACGCCATACCGTCCAGTCGAAACGCCAAAAGGCTTTGAAACCCATTATCGCAGCACCGTGGGCAACTACCCCATTGGGGTCGATGGCAGAGCACCTGACGGTTTTAACTGGTTGCGACATTTCGAAGTTCATCTACCGTTTACAGCCACGCTGACGGTGCATTTTCCGGATGACGGGCGCCTGGTTATCATGAATGCTGCGTCTCCAGTCTCGGCAAAGGTCACACGGATGTTTGCGCCTATTGCCCGTAATTTTGACAAAGATCTGCCTGTGGAGGATACGCACGCCTTCAACTTGCGGGTGTTCGAAGAAGACCGGCTGATTGTCGAATCGCAAAAACCCGAACGCCTTCCGCTGGATCCTGCGCTGGAGGTTCACATACCCGCCGACATGAGTTCGATTGCCTACCGCAGAGGGCTACGCAGTCAGGGTCTTAGCCAGTTCTTTTTGAGCTGAGGAATAGGCCATGACACGATTGAAGGTCAAAGTGACTGAAATGGCGGCGCAAGGCGCTTCAAACATCAGTATTCGTCTGGAGCCGATCTACGGCCAGACACTGCCCGGCTTCGAAGCCGGTGCGCATGTCGATGTCTTCCTGGCCAACGGATTGATTCGGCAATACTCAATCGCCAGTGCCCCGTTCATGGACGATCACTACGAGCTTTGCGTAAAACTTGATTCGGCATCGCGTGGTGGCTCGCGATTCGTACATGAGCATCTGGCGGTGGGGGACGAGCTTGAAATATCCCTACCGCGCAATCTGTTCGCGTTGCAACCAGCCCGGCACTACATATTAATCGCGGCAGGAATTGGTATTACGCCGTTAATTTCGATGGCGGCAGAGCTAGACCGAAAGCAGCTGTCCTTTTCACTGCATTACTACACACGCACCTTGGCGGATGTGGCATTCGGCGAGAGGCTGGCAAGCTATCTGGGTACGTCACAAGTGCATCTTCATCAAAGCTATGCCGGACGTAGTCCACGACAATATCTACCAGAGGATCTGCAACGTCCTAGCGCTGAGCAACTCGTATATCTCTGTGGCCCCGCTGAGTTCATGGTGCATGTGGAACAAAGTGCGAAGCTGTCTGGATGGGCCCCTGAGCGCATTATCAAGGAGGCATTTTCACCCACCGCTGTAATAGCTGACGTGGGGGCCGACACATTTGAAATCGAACTGAAGTCGACCGGTGCCGTGTACACGGTACATGGTGAACAATCCATCGCCCGCGTATTGCTCGATGCAGGTGTGGATGTGCCAGTTTCCTGCGAGCAGGGGATGTGCGGCGCATGCCTGACTGGCGTACTTTCTGGGGAGCCCGAACACCTAGACATGGTGATGACTGATGAGGAACATGCGTTGAACAACCGGATGACGCTTTGTTGTTCGAGAAGCCGCTCAGATCGCTTGGTGCTGGATTTGTAGCTTTTTCATTAGCTATCCGGACGTGGGTTTGACGAATGTCTTTGTAGTGTTGGGAGTGACCTGCGTAAGTCGGTACAGCTCGTTGTAGCAGGTTGCCTCATCGTGCCTTGCGGGTTCCTGCGGTGACAACCAGATCAGATCGTTGACAAGGAACGGTTGCGGAAAATTCATTTCATGTGTGCGTTGTCTCTGTGCTGCGCGTCGTTCCTAGCGACCAGGGCACTAGCGGGCGAGCCCTCCACTAGCCTGAATGTGTCGGGAGCGGAGGATATCGATTCGACCCACCATCTAATATGGGCAAGTATCCAGAGAGTAAACCTGCGCCGTAGTTCCGATTCATTGCTGGTTAAGTCGAATGCAAACGACTGGTCAAGTCATGCAATTACGCAAAAGGTTAGGTGTGTTCGCCATCCGCTTACAGACGGTCAGCAGGATACTGTGGTCGCCCATCTTAAGCCCCGCGTAAGCCGGGCTTAAGATACTAAAATCAACCCTTAAAAGGCAGCTGTTTTGACAACTGATTCAAAAGCAGCACCATGTCATCACTCACCTCAAGCGACTTAACTCTTGCAAGCAACTCTCTTAAGTGTTCAGTATTGATACGGAGGTGACCAAGACACATAGCCATGAGAAACTCAAGCGCCCCCTCACCTTGCGCCTCAGCTGACCCTTCGATTACCGAAATCAGAAAGTCCATCATCTTCAGACTAAAGTCATCACTAACTGAGTAGTTCAACTCTATTGCCGTAGCAGCCCTGAGAAGACATGCTTGAATTACTCCGTCGTTGTATCTATCGAAGCACGCAGGGCTTATAACTGTTGAATGGTAGATACTAGCTAAGCCTGCGCCATTAGGTTTGCTCCTCATATCATGCAAAATCGCTTGAATCGTCCAATATACATCGGCCTGAGTAGATATCGTATGGTCTATTCCCAAGCCTGACCAGAAGGCAAACGTGTCCCTCAACTTAAGGGCTTCACCTGAAGGCGACGGCAAGAATAGATCATCTGAGTTAAATTCATTTTTTTCGAATTTCTCAAGGCGCACCTTAAGAGCTTCGGACAATTCCACTGGATCTTCGGCTAAATCATCGCTAATCCTCCTAAGAAAATCACACTCCGCATCCCAAAGCGTTCTCGTAGTCCCAATGACACGAGGCATATGGCATTCGCTCAGTACGATCAGAGTACGGCCGCCCAACTCTAAGTCTTTACGGAGTTGCTCGTATGTATCCTTGCTAGGAATTTTTGAAAATCCAACCAAGTAAAGTATAGAAGGCAGGGTCACTGGATCATTATTAGTGTGGAGTTTGAGGAGATCAGCACCGACGAATCCGTGCAGGCGCTGTTCCTCCACGGTGCTCAAAAAGTGGGCAGAAGCAGTTGAACACCTGGGTCAGTTTTCAGTCGGCAGAACAGCCTCTACTAGGTCAGTTTTCGGTCAGCGACAACACCTATCGAGGACGTCGCCGGTACGGTGAAAGAGCTGATAGCCAAAGGCAAGGTCAAGCACTTCGGCATGTCTGGCGCTGGGGTCGAGGCGATCCGCCGCGAACTTCAATCAGGCATGACATCGCATTCATATTCCGTTGCAGATCCTGACCTCAGAGCAGCCTCGGCACTGAACGAAACGCATCGGCACTCAGCCCGAACCGAGTCATCTTGTTGTACAGCCCGCCGCGGGACACATTCAACTGTTCGGCAGCCCGGCGAATATTGCCACCGGTATCCTGCAAGGCGGCGATGATCGCGTTCATTTCAAAGGTCTCGAGACCCTTGACTGCTTGGGGTTCAGGCCAATTTTCGGGTGCCGATGGCCGCGATCGCTGCTGGATTTCAAGCGGTAGGTCACCTGCCTGGATCAGTTCGGTCACCGCCAGATTGGTCGCGCGCTCAATGGTGTTTTCCAGCTCGCGCACGTTGCCAGGCCAGTGGTAGGCCGACAGAATATCCAATGCCTGCGGCGATATGCCCTGTACCGACTTGCGTAGCGAGCGGTTGCAACGGCTTAGAAAATGGCGGGCCAGCAACGGAACATCCTCACGGCGCATTCTTAGCGGCGGCACCGTCAGATTCAGCACATTCAGCCGGTAGTAAAGGTCCTCACGAAACGCGCCATCGGCCACCGCTTGGCTGAGGTTGCGGTGGGTGGCGGCGATGATGCGCACGTTCACTTGCTGGGATTTTTTCGCTCCGACGCGCGTGACCTCGCCTTCCTGCAAGACACGCAGCAGACTGACTTGCGCATCAAAAGACATGTCACCGATTTCATCGAGGAAAATTGTTCCGCCATCAGCCAATTCAAATTTCCCGGCCGAACCACCGCGAGCTGATCCGCTGAAGGCGCCCTCTACGTGGCCGAACAATTCACTCTGCACCAGGTCTCGTGGAATGGCCCCGCAATTGACCGCCACAAACGGACCATTGCAACGGTCACTGGCATTATGAATCGCTTGGGCGAACAGCTCCTTGCCCGTGCCGCTTTCACCGAGAATCAAAGTCGTCGAATCACTGCGACTGGCGATCCGACCCAAGTGCAACGCATCCTGAATCGCTTGCGACCTGCCCCGAATGGTGTCGAAGGTGTAGCTGGCCTGGGTGCCGATGATTCGCCGGGTGATTTCGCGAATGCGGCGGTTCTCGCGTAAAGACACAACGCGCCCGCCCTGCTCCAGCGAACATACCGAAACCAGGCAAGCCAAATGGCTGCGGTCATGCAGCTCGAACGTGCAGTCCAGGTCCCGCAGCCCTTCGCCGCCACGCAGCAGGATGTCATCAGTCAGGTCGCTCTGGCCCAAGCGCCCGAACGCACTGCCCAGCAGGTCCCGGCCCACGCGAAACAGTTGCCGGGCATAGCGGTTGAGCGCCTTGATGCACCCCTGCTCATCGAGTACGACAAGCCCTTCGTTCAACACCTCAAGCACGGCCTGTTGCTCTTCCAGCAAGGCTTGCAAGGCCATTTGCCGCGAGACTGCTTCGGCAGCAGCCTGGACGGTGCCCAGCGTATGAAAATGAAACCACCCCGGCTCAGCGGTCAGGGTCAACATCGCCAGCGTCCGGCCCTGGGCATCTCGGATCGGTGCGGCGGCGCAATGCATACGACGCCTACGCAGGCCCAGTGCAAAGTTCTCTTCAGCCAACACGTAGACCAACCGATCTTCGGCTAACGCCAGCCCCGTGCAGTTGGTGCCCTGCACAGACTCCAGCAGCCGACTTCCCACGGGCGTGAGGTCGGGCCCACAGAAATACAGCGTCGTGCCTTGCGCATCGGTCAGATTGATATGGCCCCTAGGGTTGTACGCCAGCAATCCCCGCATGACCTCCGCCGCTGCCGCAATCAATACTCGGTTGGCGGCCAGCGTCGCGGACAGGTCGGCTGAGTCGACAAAGCGGTAATCACCGTCCTCAGGCTTTAGACCGGCGCTCACACTGCGCCGCCAGGAATCCCAAATCACCTGCCTGACTCCGACAGGCCGGTCGATGCGTCCATTCACACACGCCAGCCAAGCCTGCTCCAGCTCGGCAATCGGTCCATCACTCAGCGACGCGGGGTCGAGCCTGGTGAGGTAATCGAGGTCTTGCACGCTGAAAGCCAGGGACTGTGTGATCACTGCTTCGACCTATGTTCATATTCTTGACATGTTAGTATAGACATGTCTGATAAATGAACATCTATTTGCGGTCTATTCGCGTAACTCCATGATTATCAACCAATTGGAAAGTGGCACAGCCTTTGCTTCCACCTTGTACAAGCGAGGCATGCCCCGCTGACGAGTTGTTGAACAACAATAAAAAAGGAGTCATTCAATGGATACATCCAAGATCATCCGCTTAGGCCTCATTGGTGCCGGGCGCATGGGCAGCTTTCACGGCTTGACGGCCGCGCGACATGTTCCGGGTGCCTGCCTGGCTGCTATTGCCGATCCTACGCCAGGCCAGGCTGCCCGCCTGGCGAGCGAACTGGGTGTGCAGAAGGTCTACACCGATCCGCTGCAATTGCTTGACGACCCCGACATTGACGGTGTGTTGATCGCCGCCCCCGCGCGCAGTCACGCCGAACTGGTGATCAGCGCCGCCCGGGCCGGCAAAGGGGTGTTTTGCGAAAAACCCATGGCCGTTACCCTCGACGAGGCCGACCGCGCCATTGCCGCCGCTGCCGACGCCCAGGTGACATTGCAAGTAGGCTTCAACCGCCGCTTCGCCAAAAGCTTTCGCACCGCGCACCTGGATGTGGTCGCAGGCCGCATCGGCACGCCACAGCTGCTGCGTTCGCTGACACGCGACCCAGCGCTGAACAACCCCGCTGCCTCACCGCAATGGGTGATTTTCCTCGAAACCTTGATCCATGACTTCGACACCCTGCGCTATCTCAATCCCGGTGCCGAAGCGGTCGAGGTCTTTGTCATGGCCGATGCGCTGATTGCACCGGACTACAAGAGCAAAGGCTTTCTGGACACGGCTGTGGTCACGATCCGCTTCGATAACGGCGCCATCGCCACGGCCGAAGCGAACTTCCAGGCGGTCTATGGCTACGATGTTCGAGGGGAAGTGTTCGGCGGCGCCGGCATGCTGACCATGGGCGCCGTCAATGACTCTGACCTTGTTCGCTATCTGGCCAATGGCATCCAGAGCGATACCCAACGCCTGGATACCGATCTGCTGCGTGACGCTTATGTAGCCGAGCTCAACCACTTTGTCGACTGTGTGCGTACCGGCAAAAAACCAATCGCCAGTGGCGAGGATGCCCGCGCGGCACTGGCCATTGCCCGCGCCTGCATCGAGTCGTTCCAGCAGGGCAAAGTGGTGCGTGTGCAAGGCGGCCGCCCATGAGCTGCATACCGTTCAAACTGGCGGTCAGTGCCGAAATGGTGTTTCTCGACCTGCCGTTCACCGAGCGCGTCAAACGCATACATGAACTGGGCTTCAGCGCCGAAATATGGGGTTGGACCACCAAGGACATTTCGGCCCTAGTCGCCACTGGCGCCGACTTCACCTCGATGACCGGCTACATCTCGGGCAACCTGACCGACCCCGAAGGCATCAGGCACCTGCTCGACAGTGCACGGGAGTCGCTGGCCGTCGCCGCTCGACTGAATTGTCCGAGCCTCAATCTGCATGGCACTGGCCTGGGCGACAAAGGCTTGCCAGTCGAACCCGTGGCCCACGCCACTGGCCGCATGTGGTTGAGCGCCTGCAAGACCCTGGAAAAAATCGCCCGCCTGGGCGAAGACGCCGGCCGGGTATTCCTGCTGGAAAACCTCAATACCGAAGTCGATCATCCCGGAACGCCGTTCGCCCGTGCCGAAGACACCCTGGCGCTGATCGAAGCCGTGGGCAGCCCGCACCTGAAGATGAACCTGGACCTCTATCATGCGCAGATCGGCGAAGGGAACCTGATCGAACTGGTCCAGCGCGCTGGCAGCGCTATCGGGGAAATTCAGGTCGCCGACGTGCCCGGACGCATGGAGCCGGGCACGGGCGAAATCCATTACCCGGCCATCGCCAAAGCCTTGTTCGGCATGGGATATACCGGTGTGGTCGGGCTGGAGGGGTGGGCCAGCAGCAACAGTGAAACCGCGCTCGAACGCTTTCGGCAGGCCTTTACGCTGGACTGATGTCTGGTGGTGCGCCCGCACGCTGATCCAAGGCGCGGCCGCCATCTGCACGTTCGATTCTGATGAATTTCAACCCATAACAACAAAAGGGATACCATCATGCGCCGCTGCACATTGCTTTTTGCCGCACTTTTAATGGTCGTCAGCCAATGGGCCACCGCCGGCTATCGTATCGGGGTCAGCATTGCCAGGGTCGACGATAACTTCATGACCTATGTGCGCAGCGGCCTGGAGGACGCCGCCAAAAAGGAAAACGTCCAGATCCAGTTTGAGGACGCCCAGGGCGACGTGGTGCGCCAACTCAATCAAGTCCAGGGTTTTATCAATCAGAAAGTCGACGCGGTGATCGTCCTGCCCGTGGACACCGCTGCCACCGCCAACATTACCCGCGCCGCCGTCGAGGCAAAAACGCCACTGGTCTACGTCAACCGCCACCCTGACGAACGCGTCCTGCCCAAGGGTGTGGTCACCGTGGCGTCAAATGACATAGAGGCCGGGCAATTGCAGATGCGCTACCTGGCGGCAAAACTCGGTGGAAAGGGCACGCTCGCGATCATCATGGGCGACCTCGCGCAAAACGCCACCCATGACCGCACCGAAGGCGTCAAACAAGTGCTCAAGGACTATCCCGGCATCAAGATCGTTGAGCAACAAACGGCGGAATGGCAACGCAGCAAAGGCATGGACCTGACCAGCAACTGGCTGCTGGCGGGCACCCGGTTTGATGCCATCGTGGCGAACAATGACGAGATGGCCATCGGTGCCGCCATGGCATTGCAACAGGCCGGCAAAGCCAAGGGCGAGATTGCGATTGTCGGCATCGACGGCCTCCCCGACGGGCTGGCGGCAATCAAGCACGGCATGTTGATCGCCTCGGTCTTTCAAGACCCCAAGGCCCAGGCCACCGCCGCCGTGCAAGCGGCCATCAAGATGATCAAAGGTGAGCCGGTCGAGACGGATGTCTGGGTGCCCTTTCAGCTGATCACCCCGGAACAAGTGGCCATATTCGAGCAACGTTACCAGTAGCCTCAAAAACGATCACTGACGCCGCTTTCAGTCTGTGACAGAGCTTGCGCCCCCTAGGCCCACGACCGTCAAGCGCCCCACTGAAACTTCCCGGTAGCCATTCAGTCCCAAAACCTGAGCCACTGCACCCAGTGGCTCTGGCGCAAGCCGACTCTGCCCGCCGCCTGCCAGGGCGCGGCTGTGAATGACCCGCCAGGAGCGTTACCCATGCAGATTCAGGATCACCCCGGCGCCGCCACAGCGGCGCCTGCCACACTGTTGCCGGCGGATGCCCCCGCAGTGACCGTCATCAAAGTGCTGACGGTCAATATCCACAAGGGGTTCAGCCGTTGATTGCGACCTCCTAAAGCAAGCTGGCGTGCCCCTTGTCCCCGAGCTCGGCGATAAGGAGGTGGCTGAGCTACCACTACGACAGCTCTGGTAAGCGCACCCTGCACTGGGCGGGAGCGCGCTAGACATGGCTCACGCGCCACGCCAGGAGCCTGAAAAGCACCCAATACGTAGGCGACGCTGGGTACTGAGCAGTTAAAAATATATTCCCACACCAACAGGTTCAACTTGGTAATTTCGGGTCGACAGCAACAACTTAACCTCAGCTCTTGCGCTAAAAAAACCTACGAGCGCGCTACAGTCTTGGTCTATTTTTCTAAGACCTCAACGACAGGCTAGGAGTAGTAGCGCTACACCTCAAAATCCCCTCACGAAAGATAGCATTATGCTACCCAGCTAGCTTAGTATTGGGTTTCGCGTAGGGAGGCGCTGAGGCACAAGCATTCGATAGCTCCACCTGCGCACTCATTCAGACATTGGTGCCGGAGATTTTGTTAATGGCTTTCGATGCGTCACCCTCTTGGAGTGGTTTCAACTACCAGGGAAAAGTAGCGCTTTATTATGCCTTAGTCCTGATAAACAGAGAAACTCCCGACACAGATCTCTCAGCATATAGCCTTATGCTTGAGTCAACAGAAGACTTTGAAATCAAGAGAAATGATGAATCGATCTCAATTCATCAAGTGAAGGCTTACAACAAGAGTACCTTCGAGAAATACTCAAATGCGCTAATCGAAATTACTCTTGAACTCTACAAACAGCCAACCGTCTCTGGCTTCGTCCACACTTGGAAGGTCATCAACAACAGACCCAATTTCACTTCTTTGATCGACTCTATAAAAAATGACCTTATCCTCATTTGTAATGAGTACCAAGATAGCGCTGACAAAGTCGCTACTACGATAGGGAAAGCGGCTTCAGACTCGAAGAAAATAACAAAAATCTCAGCGATTTTACGCAACGCATTTCCTACTAAGTCGGCGGATGAACTGTACGCCATTTTAGAGGAGATTCTTATCGAAAAAAATGATGCCCTGAGGAGGGTTGCGAGCTACGAGTATGACGACAAGAAAAAATACTGCGACCTAGACGACATCAACAAAAAAATAAAATATCAAATCAGTCTTGCCTTTAAAGCTCGCAAAAAAATCGTTACCGACGATCATCTTGACAAGGCCTTTCACCACTACCTCGGCATGATCGACAGGCATATTATCGATCGCCACAAAACAAAAGCCGAAGAACATAAACTTTCGATAAGAATTGATGCGCTGATTCTCGTACTAGAGACCGACTTGGAAGACATCAGCAAGGACTATCTGGCATACAAGTTCAAGGAAAGATTTTCATATCAAATCGATCAATACATGAGTGATGAAGTAGATTATCCTGACGCAGGCAATGATCAGCCTTGTAACCTTCAGGCTGCTTGCGCCATTTTGCTTGCATTAAATCCTCGTGAGCTCTGGGAGTATTATCGAAGCTTTTCACCCCATTTGCTCCTGGATGATGCAAGTAACACAAGTAACGCTTTCACTTATAACGATGAGGGCATACGTCTCTACCTGCTCAAGATTCTACACTCTGTAGACATCGCTAGTTCTACACCAAACGCCGCACGCTATCAGTTCACCTATCGTTCCAGCACACCTCCATTCCAAAACTTTCTTCCCACCACTATTACAAACAATGGACGGTTTGATTTAACCTCAAAGCAGATGCACTCGAACCCTTGCTTGTCCGAACTCTTATACGAAATTGAAAACTTGATTCATTGCGGAGAAATAAATCACATTTTCTACCCGGATGCTGAAAAAAATACCGAAGCGCCAATAGAGATCGATTCTGATCAACGCTTGAAAAGAACAGAGACATTTAAAAGCATTAGCGTTATTCCACTTAACAAAGCCAAGATTAAGCTAGCCAAATGATAAATCTGATAAATAACATCATTTCTAACAATGGCTATCAACGGATTGACCTCGATCTCGATGAGCCGGATTTTATGATCACGCTTTTTAAAGCCAGTGACGAGAGCAAGCAAGAATACTTCGTCTCGCTCCGAGCCGAAGAGCAAGACAATAAAATGGCCATGCTGCTTTTGGAAGAAAAAGCTCAAACTATTTTTGAAAAAATTCGAAACTCAGGTAAAACCGAACGCTTCTTTGAAAAGAACTGCACGATGATTGTGTGCCATGAAGCGATAAAAATCAGTAAAGAAACAATATTTTCTTTGGAAGAAGACCCCTACAACTTCAAGAAAAATGTCCTAACCTACTCCACGGGTGAATTGCTAGCCTTGCAGACCTATCTTTCAAGCAACGGGCTGGAAGAGATAACCAACGATGTAGTCAATAACATCTTGAATGCTAATGGGGGCAAAAATTTCCTCGAATTCAAGCAAAGCTCCACAAAGGGCCTGTACTCGATAGTTCTTAAGACCATCCTCAAACTACCCTTCCTAATCTACACTCCTCAAGAGCAAAAACTTAGCAATCTCGCACTAGACATTGAAAATAACCTCATACCTGGACTTAATTCAATCTACAAAGAAATCATTTCCATAGAAACCGAATGGAATGATGAGAATATATTAGATGAGGTGATGAAAATCTGGAGTGTCGAACTATGATATTCTTGACCAGAATTAGGTTGGTAAATTTTAAAATTTTCGGCGGCGAACCTTACTCTATTGACTTCGAAGGGAACAAGCTGATCCTGCTGGATGGGCCGAATGGATATGGTAAAACTTCGGTATTCGATGCCGTCGAGTTAGCGCTAACTGGAAATATCAGCAGACTCATCACCCTGGATAACCGCCAAAACCCTGCAGACATCGTTGTAGCACATAGAAATGCCTCTTCGGTTGAAATATTGTTAGAGTTCAAAGACGAAAACTCCAACACAAGAATTTTTCAACGAAAACTCAAAAGCAATATTACCGGCCCCTCGAAGCGAATAGCGAGATTCGCAGAACTGTGGGAGCTCAATGAGATCATCGATGGCAGTGCCCAGCCGGCAAAAAAAAATGTTCTTGAACAATTTTTTGACAGCAAAGATTTTGCCAGAGACTTTTTGCTATTCCACTATGTGCAGCAAGAAGAAACGTCAAGATTCTTAAAAACAAACAATGAAACTCAGCGTGCAACTGAGCTTGCGCAGCTTTTTGGAGACACGCGTGAAGCTGACGAAAACCTAGAAAAACTCACCAGCGCACAAAAAAAAATCAACGTCGCTAAAAAGTCAATAACTAATCGAATCTCTGAACTTCAGCGCTTATACCATCTCGATCCCGAGTTGCCAATCACAATTGAGCCGACAGAGTCACATCAGTATGCGTTCCCTTGGCTGTCCGAGAGCAACACTTCCCCTTATTGGGATTTTGAAACAATAGTCGAACTGACCGAACAAAGGCTGAGCGCATCTCTCGCCGAAATTGAAGCCATAAAATGGCTAGTAAGCCACAATGACTTCTACTTGAGAAATCGCCATTATCAGTCAGCATTGCACCAACGCAACCTGCTTGAGCTTTACGTAGGCTATGCTAGCACACACCTGAACTACCATGGCTATCAAGACTATAGCAAGACCTATCAGGAAGTTAAGAATTCATATGATATCCTTCAACAGGAAGACATTAGCGACATACTTAAAAACTCCCGCTTAGAAAATCTGTACACTGTGCTCAAGCTGCCTGGTAGAGCTGAGTTCCGTGATGCCTTGACATCACTTAACACCTTAATTTCAAAAAACAAGGGCGTAAGTTCAGTCTACACCGAAATCCTGAACCACCACTCCAAACTGTCTCCCGCTTTAGACGTCACCCCTACCGAAACTTCATGTTTCTTCTGTGGCCACGACCATAACACTCACGACGCATTGAAAGCAGCTGTCGAGAAACATGGCGATTTACTCCGTAGTGAGCTTTCAGATAAAGATAAAGCAACCGTAGCTGCTCGGGAAAATTTCTCCAAGCACCATCTGGCAGACTTGCTCAACGCCTGCGTGGTCTACTTAAAAATAAATGTAGAGCCTACCCAGACTGACCTGAACAAACTTGCAGAGGCATTTGCATCTAAAGATCGCTTAGAAAATATACGGCAATGGCTGATAACCGAGAACATTGAGCATGAAGACCTCCTCGCTGAGGACTTTCCCATCGCGGCTCGCGATAGATACATTGCCGAAGCGACAGATGTATTGTGCGAAAGAATAAGAAAGCTAGTCGGACCGGCACCAGATAACTTTTACGAAACCCATACATCATCAACTCTAGACCGTATCTTCAAAGATTATTTCAACAAAACCGCTGAAAGGCTAACAACCTACCCGATAGATCTCCTCACGCAGAAAGAAACTTACATAAAAGAGCAGTATGGCAACGACATGAGAGCGCATGCTCTTGAACTGCAAAAGCTTCAAAAAAATGACTCGCTTCTTGAACGGGCGCTCTCCGACACTGGAGACCTCATTACTATTGTCAGATCTCAGATCAGAAAATACAGAAAGGATCTCATTACAGATATTGAAATCCCATTCTATATTTACTCAGGCAAAATCCTCCAAAGCCACCAAGCTGGAATAGGTCAGGGCATATTCATTAAAGATCCAACAGGTGAGGATGAGCTAAAAAATGTGCGACTCGTCTCGGATTGGAAGAGCGACCACGACATTCTGAATACAATGAGTTCAGGTCAAATTTCTGCTGTTGTAATCGCATTGACGTTAGCATTGCACCGTGTTTATTCCAAAAAATTTGGAACCATCTTAATCGATGACCCGGTTCAGACGATGGATGACATCAACATGTCTTCATTGGTCGAGCTGTTACGCAACGACTTCCAAGACAAGCAAATCGTGCTCTCCACTCATGAAGATAAAGTTGCAAGATACTTCACATATAAATACATCAAGCATAGCGAGAGCGTCAAAATCGTGAACCTAATGCAGCGCAGAGAATATGTACCAAGCAATAGTTTCAAATACAGCACGGACTCCTAGTTGAAGCTCGCTAGTCGTCCTTAGATTGCCGGTTCCCTTGTACCGCTTTCCTGCGTCCCCTACAAAAAATCTCTGTGTTGATGGAGATCTTACCGTCGGGGACGGGCTGACAGGCAAAAGCGGTACTTCAACCGGAGGGCCGCACCGCTGCAATCTATTGCTGTCAGCGATGTTCGTTTAGGTTGCGTGGACGAAGCAACTGAACTGGGACCGCCAGAGGTTGGGGCGACGAGGGTAAGGACGGCGGAGAAAACTAGGTCTATGAACATCAATCGATGAACAGGCGTGTTAATTTCTAGAGCGGTTAGTCAGTAATTTCAGGCTCATGAGCCGCTTATGAACATCTGACATCGCCCACTTGTTAAATCCTATGAGGGGCCCGATGACGGGACTGTCAGATTTTTTGTCTGCGGGCCGATAATGGCCTGTCGTCAGGCAGGCCCTGATGTTCACCAGGTCGGCCTGATGGACCGATCCCCGTACAGAATCGCAAACTGATTCATCGCACTTTTCCAGTCTTGCCGTTGCGCTGGTTGGTTTCATCCTCCGGGCGCTGCGCGCCCGACGGATAACCCAAGTGATAGCCAAGCTCGGCATTTAGGGCTCGCTCAATCAGCGCTTTCTTGAAGGCCGCAGAAGCCTCCTCGATGGCCTCAGCGGTCATCAGCGTTTCAGGGAGTTGATCCAGCAGTTCCTTTGGAAGCTTCGGCAGCTCCCGCACCGGTTGGCGCTCAGATTTCTTTTTGGTTGGCATACATGCACCTCTTGCTCATGTTAGGCCCGAACACAAAATTTCTGACACCCCCAATAGCGCTGCGTGCCTGGTGAATTACGGCCTGCCATCGCTGCGCGGCAGGTTGATCGGAGCATCCCTAGGGCCTACGACGATCCTGCTGAATTCAACATCTGTGCTTTTGTCGGCAGCCCAGCCCAGCCCAGCCCCAGTTGACTTTCAAACCTGGGAGCCCTGACGGCCCGTCATTCTGAAACTTCAGATTGGCCACCGCAGGCAAAAGAGCTGCAGGCGCTCTAACCCCCCTGCACTCTCAAACACCTGCGGTAAACTCAGCCTCGACAGCGAGCCATGCCCGTCCGACAGCACGACGCTAGGCCGATCAGCGCAATCCAAACCCCATCCGCTTCAGCGCCTCAACAAGCTCTTCCCGCCCATGAAGGTTCGAAACACTGCGAAGCCTATTGACCACCTGCTCCGACCACCCGGAAGCTTTCATCCCCTCGCGCTGGTAGAACGCCCCCAAGCGCTCATCGTATTCAGCCACCGCCTCTACATCTGCGGTCGCCGAATAGGTCTCGTGGTGAAGCACTGCGCCTTGCGGCAGTCTTGGCTTCACCTGTGCTGGCCGCTCGGCAGACGGATAACCGACGCAGAGGCCGAAAACGGGATAGACCTGCGGCGGAAGGCCAAGCTCCTTGGCCACGCCTTCAATATCGTTTCGGATGGCACCGATGTACACGCTGCCTAGCCCAAGTGATTCCAGCGCGACCACGGCATTCTGGGCGGCCAAGGCGGCGTCGATCGTGCCGAGCAACAGGCTCTCAAGGTAAGGCACTGCTTCCAGTTCCACCTCTTGTTGCTCAGCTACTCGAGCGACCCTCGAAAGGTCGGCAAGCCAAACGAAAAACAGAGGAGCCTGGCGAATGTATGCCTGGTGTCCTGCCAATGCCGAGAGACGCGACTTCCGATCGCTGTCCTGAACAGCGACAACGCTCCACACCTGCAGGTTTGACGAGGTCGACGCTGATTGCGCCGCGGCGACCAAGGTCTCGATGGTGCCGTCGGGCAGTGGCTGATCAGTGAATGCGCGAACACTGCGATGGTCGAGTAGCTGATCGATCGTGTCGTTCCAGGTCTTGAGCGGCGACACGTCAGGTGCGCCATAGCGGGCAGCCAGTTTCGATTGTGCGTTGACTGTCATTCGAGATCTCCAAATAGAGACCGAGGCTATCAAATCCCCGCGAGGCCGGCACGCCTCCCGCAGGAAGTTTCATACACCCTACGAGCAACATTGCACTGACCCTGTCGCGCTGTTGAGCACCTGGGAACGTGGCCAACTGGAAAGGCTTCGCGTTTTTGATCGAGCCCTCTGGCCGCCTGGAGCAGCGCAGGGTTGTGGCTCAGGTGTTTGAACACCGCTGACGTAACTCATTTGGCGGTTACAGAGCCTGCCGACGTGCCCCGTCACCCGCCCCTGGCCATCCCCGCCCTATCAGCAATTTCGTTCCACAAATGCATCGCCGCATAGGCCCGCCAAGGTCTCCACGCCTCGGTATGCAACCGTTGATGAGCCGGCTTGATCAGCGTCGGGTCCCTCCTCAACAAGGACTGCATCAACACCAGGTCCGTCCCCGGCCAGGCATCACTGTCACGCCAGGCGCGCATCGCCGTGTACTCCACGGTCCACGGACCAATGCCCCTCAAGGCCAGCAGGGTCTTGCGCAGGGTAAGCACGTCTGGCGTCTCGGCATCGATGTTCAACCGTCCATCCGCGACGGCCAGGGCGAACCCTTGCAAGGCCTCGACCCGTTTGCCGGGCATGCCGATCTTGTCCAGATTGGCGCCGGCCAGTGCAGCGGGAGAAGGAAACACCCACGGCGTAGCAGCATGAAAGGGTGCCACCGCCGCGGTCCCGGCTCGGTCCACCAGGCGCCCGACAATCGTGGTCGCCGCCTTGACACTGACCTGTTGGCCGACAATCGTGCGCACCACCAGCTCGAACCCGGACCAGGCGCCGGGTACTCGCAGCCCTGGTGCCTGACTGATCAACTGGCTCAACCACGGATCGGGATCGAACGCAGCGCGGACCTGCGCAGGATCGGTGTTCAGGTCAAACAGGTTCCTGAGCCTGGTCTCGAACGCGCTGATATAGCGGCTGGCTTCGCCCTGAACAGTGGCGATCAGGCAATGTCTCTGGCTGTCCTTGCAGACCCTGAGCAGCCCGGACATACCCTGCCATTGGATCGTCCGGTAGTAGACGTCATCGTCGACCGTCTCCACACCCCCCGTGGCCCTGCCGCCGAAAAAGCGCAGCATACGTGACCAGTCCAGCGGGGGGAGGAAGGCCAGTTCGATGTCATCCACGGGATGTCCAGCCGTCAGCCTCATGGGCCGCGCCTCGGCCGCCGAAGCGTAAAACTCAATCCGTGGCCTTTTGAATTTCTCTGTCTACCGGTGCTCAAGTGCGCCACCGCCTGTCCGGCTCGAAATACGGCGATGGGTGAACTGGACCACCGCGCTCGGAGCGGCCACCCGTTGCGCGCAATCATCATTGCCAGGTTGCCCACTTTTCGCCGCAGCCAATCCGCACCCTGGTTCACCCGTCCTGGCGTCCCCCGGCGAACACCCATATTCACGACGAAACACCGTACATAAATACTGCGCCGACTTGAACCCACACCCCTGCGCCACCTGCGCGACCGACCGAGCGCCATCCCTGAGGGCGGCGACGGCGGCGGTCAATTTGAAGCGCAGGATCTCGTCATGCACGCTGCGCCCCAATTGTCGACGGAAATGCGCCTCGAGGGATGACCGCGAAACGCCCAGGTATTGCGCGACCTGCGCCGTCTTGATGCCCTGACAGGCGTACTGGCGTATGTAGTGCATGGCCTGCATCACATAGGGATCGCCCAGCGGCTGGTGAAGGCTGGAACTCTGCACGTTGATCGCCTCTGGCGCTACAAGGATCTGCCCGGCCACGCGCGGCTTGCCGTGCAACATCTGGTGCAGCATCTGCGCGGCGAGCCGCCCCATCTGCTCGGTGCCCTGAATCACCGAGCTGAGGGGCACGCGGGTCAGGGTACGGGTCAGGGGGTCGTTATCGATGCCGATCAGTGCCACTTGCTCGGGCACCGCGATGTCGGCAGTGAGGCACGCCTGCAACAGCTGGCGGGCGCGGGCGTCGGTCACGGCGATGATACCGATCGGCTTGGGCAGGCTGTGCAACCAGGCGATCTGCTGCTGCACGGCGCTGTCCCAAAGTGAGGCGCTGGTGCTCAAGCCTCGATAGACCCGAGCCTGCACGCCGTCCTTCTCGACCCGTTGGCAAAACGCCCGCTCGCGCTCCTGGGCCCAGCGGTTGCTCTGGGATTCGGGCAGGCTGAAACAGGCGAACTGGTTCAGCCCTGCCTCGATCAAATGCCGGTAGGCCATTTCGATCAGGGCGACGTTGTCGGTGGCCACGTACGGCACGTGTTGCGGATAAGCCTGCGGGTCCTGGTAGGAGCCGCCCACCGCGACCACCGGCACCTGGAGCCCGGAGAGCGCCGGTGCCATGGCCGGGTCGTCGAAGTCAGCGATGATGCCGTCGCCCTGCCAGCGCTCGATGCCCTTGAGCCGGCAGAGGAAATCCTCTTCCAGAAACAGGTCCCAGCGCGCCCGGGTGCTGCTCAGGTAGTTGCCGATGCCAGTAATGATGCCGCGGTCATAGACCTTGCTGCCGTTGAACAGCAGGGCGATGCGGTGTACGGGAGGCAGAGAGGTCATGGGCTGTCTTTGTCATTGTTGGTTTGCCTGCAAGCCTAGACGGGCTGGTCAAAATCGCACACGACGCTGATCAATTTCGCAATCGACTCACCCTCGCCCGTTGCTAGTCTCGACGCAGGTGTCCCCCACAACAATAAGGACCATGCCGATGACCTACTTTCCTGCCGTCGAAAAGATTCGCTACGAGGGCCCCGACAGCCAATCACCCCTCGCCTTTCGCTATTACAACGCCGATCAGCGGGTATTGGGCAAGCCGATGCGCGAACACCTGCGCATGGCGGTGTGCTATTGGCACACGTTCGTCTGGCCGGGCAGCGATATTTTCGGCGCGGCGGCGTTCAAGCGCCCCTGGCACACCCCCGGCGACCCGTTGCAGGTGGCGCGGGGCAAGTGTGAGGCCGCGTTCGAGTTCTTCAGCAAGCTGGGCGTGGACTATTACAGCTTCCACGACACCGATGTGGCCCCCGAAGGCGCCAACCTCAAGGAGTACACCCACAACTTCGCCCACATGGTCGATGAACTGGAACGCCACCAGCAGCGCACCGGCATCCAGTTGCTATGGGGCACCGCCAACTGTTTCAGCCATCCACGCTACGTCGCCGGGGCTGCCACCAACCCCGACCCGCAGGTCTTTGCCTGGGCCGCCACCCAGGTGTACAACGCGATGAACGCGACTCAGCGCCTCAACGGCGCCAACTACGTCTTGTGGGGTGGCCGCGAAGGCTATGAAACCCTGCTCAATACCGATCTCAAACGCGAGCGCGAACAACTGGGCCGGTTCATGCGCATGGTGGTCGAGCACAAGTACAAGATCGGCTTTACCGGTGACCTGCTGATCGAGCCCAAACCGCAGGAGCCGACCAAGCACCAGTACGACTACGACAGCGCCACAGTCTTCGGCTTCTTGCAGCAGTTCGGCCTGGAGCGCGAAATCAAGGTCAATATCGAAGCCAACCATGCCACCCTCGCCGGCCACAGTTTCCAACACGAAATTGCCACGGCGGCGTCGCTGGGGATCTTCGGCAGCATCGATGCCAACCGTGGCGACCCGCAGAACGGCTGGGACACCGATCAGTTTCCCAACAGCGTCGAAGAGTTGACCCTGGCCACCTATGAGATTCTCAAGGCCGGCGGGTTTGGCCATGGCGGCTTCAACTTCGATTCCAAGGTGCGCCGGCAGAGCCTGGACGAACTGGACTTGTTCTATGGCCACGTTGCGGCGATGGACGTGCTGGCCCTGGCGCTGTTGCGCGCCGCCGCCCTGCTGGAAAGCGACCCGCTGGGGCAGTTCAAGCAGCAGCGCTACGCTGGCTGGGAACAACCATTGGGCAAGGCGGTGCTGGCCGGCGATTACAACCTCCAGGCCCTCGCCCGGCACGCGGTCGACGAGGGCTTCGACCCGCAACCGGTCAGTGGCCGCCAGGAGATGCTGGAGGGCGTAGTCAACCGCTATATCTACCCATAAGCCCCAACAATGCCGCCAGCGACTACAGTGATAGCGCGGCGCTCGATGTGCCTCCAATAACAAGAAAAAGGACACCGCTCATGAAAACCCTGCATACCGCCCTGCTCGCCAGCCTGCTCGCTGTGTTCGGTACCCCGGTACTGGCCGATGCGGCCCACCCTAAAATCGGCTTTTCCATCGACGACCTGCGCCTGGAGCGCTGGGCCCGCGACCGCGACTATTTCACTGCCGCCGCCGAGCAACTCGGGGCCAAGGTCTACGTACAGTCCGCCGATGCCAACGAGCAGCGGCAGATATCCCAGATCGAGAACCTCATCGCCCGCGGGGTGGATGTCATCGTCATCGTGCCGTTCAACGCTACCGTGCTCAACAACGTCGTCAGCGAGGCGAAGAAGGCCGGGGTCAAGGTGCTGTCCTATGACCGGTTGATCCTCAACGCCGATATCGATGCCTACATCTCCTTCGACAATGAAAAGGTCGGTGAAATGCAGGCAGGTGGCGTCCTCAAGGCTCAGCCCAAGGGTAATTACTTCCTGCTCGGCGGCGCGCCCACCGACAACAATGCGAAGATCCTGCGTGAAGGCCAGATGAAAGTCCTGCAACCGGCCATCGACAAGGGCGATATCAAGGTGGTGGGCCAGCAGTGGGTCAAGGAGTGGAACCCCACCGAAGCCCTGGGCATCGTCGAAAACGCCCTGACCGCCAATAACAACAAGATCGACGCCATTGTCGCGTCCAACGACGCCACCGCCGGCGGCGCCATCCAGGCGCTGGCCGCGCAGAAACTGGCCGGCAAGGTGCCGGTGTCGGGGCAAGACGCTGACCTGGCGGCCATCAAGCGGGTGATCGCCGGGACCCAGACCATGACAGTCTACAAACCGCTGAAGCTGATCGCCAGTGAAGCGGCCAAGTTGTCGGTGCAACTGGTGCGCGGCGAAAAACCCGCCTACAACTCGCAGTACGACAACGGCGCCCGCAAGGTCGACACCATCCTGCTGACGCCCACCGCCCTGACCCAGGACAACGTTCACATCCTCGAGGACGACGGGTTCTACACCAAGGCGCAGATTGCCGGCCAGTAAGGTCGGGGGCGCCGCCATGTCGACTTACCTGCTGGAAATGAAAGGCATCGTCAAGGCCTTCGCCGGCGTGCCCGCGCTGAACGGTATTGATATCCGGATACGGCCCGGCGAATGCCTGGGCCTGTGCGGCGAGAACGGTGCGGGCAAATCCACCCTGATGAAAGTCTTGTCGGCGGTGTACCCGCACGGCACCTGGGGAGGCGAGATTCTCTGGGACGGGAAGCCGCTCGAGGCCCATTCGATCCAGGACAGCGAAGCTGCGGGCATTGTCATCATCCACCAGGAGTTGACCCTGGTGCCCGATCTGTCGGTGGCGGAAAACATCTTCATGGGCCACGAGCTGACCCTGCCGGGTGGACGCATGAACTACCCGGCGATGTTTCACCGTGCCGAAGCGTTACTGCGTGACCTCAAGGTGCCGGACATCAATGTGGCCCTGCCGGTGTCGCAGTACGGCGGCGGCTATCAACAATTGATCGAAATCGCCAAGGCGCTGAACAAGCAGGCCCGATTGTTGATTCTCGACGAGCCCTCCTCGGCCTTGACCCGCTCGGAGATCGAAGTGTTGCTGGGTGTCTTGCGCGACCTCAAGGCCAAGGGCGTAGCCTGCGTGTACATCTCGCACAAGCTCGACGAGGTGGCCGCTGTGTGCGACACCATCGCGGTGATTCGCGATGGCAAGCACATCGCGACCACCGCCATGGCCGACATGGACGTCAACCGCATCATCACCCAGATGGTCGGGCGCGAGATGAGCAACCTGTTCCCCCGCGAGCCACATGCCGTCGGCGAGGTCCTGTTCGAGGCTCGGCATATCACCTGTTACGACGTCGACAACCCGCGGCGCAAACGCGTCGACGACATTTCGTTCAGCCTGCGCCGCGGTGAAATCCTCGGCATCGCCGGGCTGGTGGGCGCCGGGCGAACCGAGCTGGTCAGCGCGCTGTTCGGTGCCTACCCTGGGCGACACGAAGGCGAGGTATGGCTGGACGGCCAGCAGATCGACACCCGCACGCCGCTCAAATCCATCCGCGCAGGCCTGTGCATGGTGCCCGAGGACCGCAAGCGGCACGGCATCATTCCCGACCTCGGCGTGGGCCAGAACATCACCCTGGCCGTGCTGGAAAACTTCTCGCACCTGACCCGCATCAATGCTGAACAGGAGCTGGGCAGCGTGCAAAACGAAATCCAGCGGATGCACCTGAAAACCGCTACGCCCTTTCTGCCCATCACCAGCCTGTCCGGTGGCAATCAGCAAAAGGCCGTGCTGGCCAAGATGCTGCTGACCCAGCCGCGCGTGCTGATCCTCGACGAGCCGACCCGGGGCGTGGACGTGGGCGCCAAGTACGAGATCTACAAACTGATGGGCGCACTGGCCGGCCAGGGCGTGGCGATCATCATGGTGTCCTCGGAACTGGCCGAAGTGCTGGGCGTGTCGGACCGTGTGCTGGTGATCGGCGAGGGGCAGTTGCGCGGCGATTTCATCAATCAGAACCTGACCCAGGAGCAACTGCTGGCGGCTGCCATCAGCCCGCCGCTGGCTCAAGACCCACACCACGGGAGCCGTGCCTGAATGCATCAGGTCAAACAAGTGTTCACCCGCTACAAGATGCTCGCGCTGTTGATTGCCGTGGTCATCATCTGGCTGTTTTTCAGTTGGCAGACCGAGGGCGGATTCCTCACCCCGCGCAACCTCTCCAACCTGCTGCGGCAGATGTCCATTACCGGCATCCTCGCTTGCGGCATGGTGCTGGTGATCATCAGCGGCGAGATCGACCTGTCGGTCGGCTCTTTGCTGGGGCTGCTGGGCGGCATCGCGGCGATCCTCGACGTCGTCTATCACCTGCCCCTGCCCGTGAACCTGGCGATCGTCGCCGCGGCCGGCCTGTTGACCGGCCTGTGCAACGGCTACATGACCGCCTACCTGCGCATCCCCTCCTTCATCGTCGGACTGGGCGGCATGCTGGCGTTTCGCGGGGTACTCCTGGGAGTGACCGGTGGCACCACCATTGCACCGGTGTCGCCGGCACTGGTGTATGTGGGCCAAGGCTATCTGCCGGCCAGCGTCGGCGTGGTGCTGGGGGTGGTGCTGTGTGCGTTGACGCTGTTTCTGACCTGGCGGCAGCGGCGCAATCGCGCCTTGCACGGTTTGGCCCCGCACGCGTTGCTGCGCGACATCCTGCGAGTGGTCGTGATCACCGCGGTGGTGGCGGGCTTCGTCTACACCCTCAACAGCTACGACGGCATTCCGGTACCGGTGCTGTTGCTGCTGACCCTGCTCGGGGTGTTCAGTTATATCACCAGCCAGACAGTGTTCGGCCGGCGCATCTATTCGGTGGGCAGCAACATGGAGGCCACGCGCCTGTCGGGCATTGATGTGCAAAAGGTCAAACTGTGGATCTTCGGCATCATGGGGGTGATGTGCGCACTGGCAGGGCTGGTCAACACCGCGCGGCTGGCCGCCGGCTCGCCCTCGGCCGGCACCATGGGCGAGCTGGACGCCATCGCCGCCTGTTTCATCGGCGGCACGTCGATGCGCGGTGGCTCGGGCACTGTGCACGGCGCCCTGCTCGGTGCGCTGGTGATCAGCAGCCTGGACAACGGGATGTCCATGCTCGACGTGGACAGTTACTGGCAGATGATCGTCAAGGGCAGCATTCTGGTGCTGGCGGTATGGGTCGACGTCAGTACGCGCAGTGCGCGGCGATAAAGATCAAACCTTGAACGGCGTCCGGGGTCCACTCCTTACATAGCACGGAGATGCCCCATGACAATCAGCTACCTTCCCTTGGAACAATGGCGAAAAAACTGGCGCGTGAGTGGCAACCGTATCGTCTGCCGGCATTGCCGCACAGCACTGGAAGTGACGAACGCCAAACGCCCATTCGCCCATGCGCAGAACTGCAAGTGCCGGGACAGCACACCCGAGTTTCCCCTGCAGGAGCTGCAACGGATCCGCGACGAGCTGGACCAGTCCGGACTTCGCCGACGGGCAACGTAAGCGCAAAGCCCGCGATGGGTACCCCACCGATGCTTGCAGGTGAGGCCATCGCGGGCCCTCACACAGCATGTGCAGGCGGCTCCATCACCCTCCGAATCTCGGCCACTACCGCCAGCGTCGCCGCCTCCACACTTCCCTCGTTGCGGCACAGCAGCCAGCCCTGCTCGATGGCCGCCTGCTCGAACGCCTGGGTGCTGGCGACATGCTCTTGCAGCCGATGCATCACCGTACTGCCCAGCCCCCGTGAGCGCGCTGCCGCCCTCGCCCAGGAGATCTGCGGCGCGGTGACCACGCCAACCGCCAGATCCGGGATGCGTACGGAGCGCTCGCGGTTCAACCGCAGGATCTCGGCGAATGGCACATCGCGGCGAAACGCAGCGTCCGAGGGGTACCAGCGGTCCATCAGAATGATGCTGTCCGACGGTTGTCGGGGCAGTACCTGTTCCGAGATCCAGCGGCGGCTGTCGGCGAAACGTTCACAGATGCTCAACTCCAGTGCCCGGGAGGGCTCCCTTGCGTGTCGATTGACCAGGTCCATGGTCTGGGCCCGGTACGGGTCGCTGTTCCTTTCGCTGAGCCGGACGACTCTGTGGCCAGCGGCCCGCAGCGCGGCGGTGATGGTTTCCAGCAGCGTGGTCTTGCCGGTGCCCTTGGGGCCATCCAGGGTGATAAAAAGTGGCCGAGTCATGGTTCAGTCAATGGCAAAGTGCACAAGGATGGCGGTTCCTGCTTCATCAGTCACGCCCGCATTTTGGTGTATCGTTACCCTTTTGCCCGGGAATCAATTGCCATGCTGTGTCCCGCCTGCGGCCATGAGTCCAGCGCCGCCTCTTTCGGCGATCCGCTCCGCTGCCCCGATTGCGGTGCCGACTACGAGAAAGCCCTGCTTTACAAGGAGCGCAGTGCCATGGCGCAACGGTCCCCCTCGCCTGCTCGGCACGAACCGGTATCAACGGTGCCCGAAGCGGACATCCCCAAATACATCAAGGCGTCGCTGTCCGAGGGTGAAGTGGTGGTGGCGATCTTCAGTGTGCCCTGGCTGATCTGGGCAAGGTTCTGGTTCTTCATGCTGCTGGCGATTCTCAGCCTCGGAATTCTGTTCTTCCTGCCACTGATTGCCTGGTTGCAGATCCGCGCACTGGAGCAGGGGGTCACCAACAAGCGGGTGATCATCAAGCGCGGGATCATCAGCCGACGGACCGAGGAAATGAAGCTGACGTCCATCGAGACCGTGGAGCTGCTTCAGGGCATCGGGGGACGGATGTTGGGCTACGGCAACGTCAAGGTCACCGGGCGCGGGATCAGTGATGTGGTGTTTCGCTTCGTGGATGACCCACTGTGGGTCAAGCGGCAAATCGAAGGGGTGGGTAATCCGCTGTAGGGGTCGCCGCCGCATGGTTGACCCGGCGGCGCGTTGTCCCTCCCGCCGCCGCCAGGCTAGGGGTTGGCCGAGGCCGTGGCGTTTGGCATGAACATCGCCGCAAACATCGGTTTGTGGGCGGCATAATACGCCGCGGTGGCCTGGTCGGGCGACGTCTGCCGCCCTTGCATCATCAAGGTTTCCAAATCCCCTTTGGGCAGCGAGTAATGGGCGAAGAACGCCGCCACTTGCGGGTACTCCTTCGAGAAACCTTTGCGCGCCACGGCATGGATCTGCTCGGCGCCGCCGAGGGTGTGTTTCGGGTCATCCAGGTAGCGCAGCGAGTACTTGGAGAACATCCAGTGCGGGCTCCAGGCGTTGATCACCGACCATTTGCCCCGCTGCTGATTGCGATCGAATTCGGTCAGCATGCCAGTCTCCGACGAGGCCACCATCTTGTAGCCCGTCAGCTTGTAGGCGTCCATGGCCTTGAGGGTCAGCTTGTACTGGCCGTTTCCCGCTTCGGACGTGAGGATGGTGCCGCCCAGTTTCTGTTTGACCTCGGGCTTGTTCAGGTCGGCGATGCTGGCGATTTCGGACACGGGAATCGAAGTGGGCACCGCCATGCCGATGCGGCCCTCATAGAGCGGGCCGAGGTCTTCGAGTTGATCCTTGTATTTGTCCCAGAACGCCTTGTGCGTGGTGGGCAACCAGACCATGGGGATCAGGTCGATATTGCCGTTGGCCATCGCCTGGAACTGGATGCCGATGTCGGCATTGACCAGCTTCACCGGTTGCTTGAGCTGATCCTCCAGCGCCAGGGTGGCCAGTTTCACGGTGATCTCGGTGTCTGCCCAGTTGACCCAGCCAATGCGCAGCGGCGCAGGGTCGGCGCCGTGGGCCAGCAGGCTGGCGGCGGCCAGCGTGATCCCAGTCATCCAGCTGGCCAGGGTCCTGGTGCGCGGTATTTGTACAAGCATGTGCAGCTCCCCTTCATCGATGAGTTTGACTTGCCGTGGCAGCGCAAAAAAAACACAGCTTTTTTTATTCTGGAAAGCCCGCATTGACCGTGATGTTATCGGGGCGAATCAGGGTCGGCAAGTAAAATGTACACCACTGTCATAGCGATTGACAGGTGTGAACAGTTCAAATACTTTCGCCTCAAACCACGCCTGATGTTCCCGCCCCGGAGCGCCCGACCATGTCCCATGACCCGCTGCTGCAGCCCTACCAACTCAAGCACCTGACCCTGCGCAACCGCATCCTCACCACGTCCCATGAACCGGCCTATCCCGAGGACGGCATGCCCAAGGACCTCTACCGCGCTTACCACGTCGAGCGCGCCAAGGCCGGGGTGGCGCTGACCATGACGGCGGGTTCGGCATCGGTGTCGCGGGACAGCCCGCCGGTGTTCAATAACGTGCTGGCGTACAAGGACGAGGTGGTGGGCTGGTTGAAGGACCTGACCGATGAGTGCCACGAGCACGGTGCGGCGGTGATGATTCAGCTCACCCACCTGGGCCGGCGCACCCGCTGGGACAAGGCCGACTGGCTGCCCGTGGTCTCCCCGTCCCATCGTCGCGAGGCGGCCCATCGTGCCTTTCCCAAGAAGCTGGAAGACTGGGACATCGAGCGCATCATCAAGGACTACATCGATGCCGCCGAGCGCATGAAGGCCGCCGGGATGGACGGCCTGGAGTTGCAGGCCTACGGCCATTTGATGGATCAGTTCTGGTCACCGCTGACCAACGAGCTGGACGGTCCTTACGGCGGTTCGCTGGACAACCGCCTGCGGTTCACCTTCGACATCCTGCGAGGCATTCGCCAGCGCTGCGGTGAAGACTTCATCCTGGGGGTGCGCTATACCGGCGATGAAGACCTGCCCGGGGGCTTTGGTGCCCGCGAGGGCCTGGACATCTCCCAGCGCCTGAAGAACAGCGGCCTGGTGGACTTCCTCAATGTGGTCAAGGGGCACATCGACACCGACGCGGGGTTGACCGACCTGATTCCGATCCAGGGCATGCGCAACTCACCGCACCTTGATTTTGCCGGTGAAATCCGCGCGGCCACCGGTATGGCAACCTTCCATGCCGCGAAAATCCCCGATGTAGCCACGGCTCGCCACGCCATTGCCTCCGGCAAAGTAGACATGGTCGGCATGACCCGCGCCCACATGACCGACCCGCATATCGTGCGCAAGCTCATCGAAAAACGCGAGGAGCAGATCCGTCCGTGTGTCGGCGCCAACTACTGCCTGGACCGCATCTATCAGGGTGGCGCGGCCTATTGCATTCACAACGCCGCGACCGGGCGCGAGACCAGCATGCCCCACGACATCCCGGTGGCGACGGTCAAGCGCAAGGTGGTAATCATCGGCACGGGACCGGCAGGCCTGGAGGCGGCGCGGGTAGCCGGCGAGCGAGGCCATGACGTCACGGTCTTCGAGGTGGCGGACAAGCCCGGCGGCCAGGTCCGCCTCACCGCCGTGAGCGAGCGGCGGCGCGAAATGATCAGCATCATCGACTGGCGCATGGCGCAATGCGAACGGCTTGGCGTCAAGTTTCGCTTCAACACCTGGGCCAATACCGAGAACGTCATGGCCGAAGGGCCCGACGTGGTGATCGTCGCCACCGGTGGCCTGCCCCACACCGAAGTGCTTACCGAGGGCAACGAGCTGGTGGTGTCGAGCTGGGACATTCTCTCGGGTGATGTCAAGCCGGGGCGCAACGTGCTGATCTTCGACGATGCCGGTGATCATGCCGCCCTGCAGGCCGCCGAAGTGATTGCCCGCAGCGGTGCCACGCTGGAAATCGTCACCCCCGATCGCGCCTTCGCGCCGGAAGTCATGGCCATGAACCTGGTGCCGTACATGCGCAGCCTGCAAGACCTGAACGTGGTGTTCACCGTGACCTATCGGGTGGATTCGGTCCACCGGCAGGACGGCAAACTGCTGGCGGTATTCGGCAGTGACTACGGCGAGGTCAACAAGCAGCGGATCGTCGACCAAGTGGTGATCAACCACGGCACCCTGCCCCTTGATGACCTGTATTTCGAGCTGCGAACGCACTCGAAGAACGGCGGCGCCGTTGAACACCTCGACCTGATTGCCGGGCATCCGCAACATCTGGAAACCAACCCGGCCGGGCGTTTTCAGTTGTTTCGAATTGGCGATGCAGTGGCGGCGCGCAACACCCATGCAGCCATCTATGATGCGTTGCGGCTGGTGAAGGACCTTTGAAACTCATGGCCCTCAGCGTGCTGCGGGCACTTTTGCGAAGGTATCGGCCAACGGCACAAACACCCCGGTCGTCTTTTCGGCATAGCCGAATGTGCCGAAAAAACGGTCCAGTTCCCGCTGTTTCGGCGTCTCCCCGGTGAAAACGCCCACATACAAGGCAATGCGCTGAAAACGCTCGGTGATGCCTTCTTCCATCTTCATGCTGATGTAGCCGATCTGCGTCAGGTAGATCGTCCTGGCCCGGACATCCGCCGCTTCATGGTCATAGCCAAAGCGGCGGAACATGGCCGTGAGGGCATTGATCCGGGTCAGATCGGCCGCCGCAATTTCGGCTGACACCTCCTCCGATTGCAACGCCCAGCTGCGCACGGCGAACTCGAACTGCGAGTCGAACAGGTCCGGGTTCAGCCAGCACTCGAAGACATTCAGAATGGCTTCGCAGATGCTCTCGGCATAGCCCTCGCACTGCTTGACCATGCCCCCGGTGTTCTTGTCGCGCCAGCGGGTCAGCAAGGCGGCGAGTAGTTCCTCGCGGTCCTGAAAGAACCAGTAGAAGCTGGTGCGCGACAGGTTCAGGCGCTTGGCCAACGGCATCACCCGCACAGCGTCGATGCCCGACTCTTTCAGCGCATCGTAGGCGGCTTCGAGCCAGCCATCGGCCGAGCCGCGCCAGCCGGAATCCTGCTTTTTGCTGCGTGCTTTGCTGAGTTCCGGCATGACGGGGGCCTATGGCTGAGAGACATAGGCTCAGAGTACAGGAATGTACATTTTGTTGTCCGGGGCAACCTTGCTGCGCAGGCGCTGGCCAAAGCCCCCTCAGCGGCTTCGACACGTCGGCGCCGACTAGGGGGGGCACGGGTCGCCGCCGGTGATCGCCCCCGCCACCGGAACGCTCAGGATCAAACGTACTCGAACCTTCCATACCCACCTGCCTGAAGGAGTCACCATGAACATTGATCTGAGCGGCAAACGTGCATTGGTCACCGCGTCCACCGGCGGCATCGGCTATTCCATCGCCAAGGGCCTGGCCGAGGCTGGCGCCACGGTGGTAATCAACGGCCGCAGCGAGAAGTCGGTCGGTGAGGCCATCACGCGATTGCAGTCCGAAGTGTCGGGCGGCCAGTTTGCCGGCGTAGCTGCCGATCTGGGCAGTGCCGAAGGCGTGGCGACGCTGGTCAAGGGCGCCGGCATGATCGATGTGCTGGTCAACAATGCCGGCATTTACGGGCCCAAGGACTTTTTCGACACCGACGACGACGTCTGGGACCAGTACTGGGCCACCAACGTGATGTCCGGGGTGCGCCTGAGCCGTGCCCTGCTCCCGGCCATGGTGGATAAAGGCTGGGGCCGAGTCGTGTTCGTTGCCTCGGAGTCGGCGCGCAATATTCCGGCCGACATGATCCATTACGGGGTCTCCAAGACCGCCCAGTTGAGCTTGTCTCGCGGTCTGGCCAAGCGCGTGGCCGGCACCGGCGTGACGGTCAACAGCGTATTGCCGGGGCCAACCTTGTCGGACGGCCTGGCGGTCATGCTCAAAACCGAGGTGGAAAAAAGCGGCAAGTCACTGGAAACCGTCGCGGCCGAGTTCGTCATGGCCAACCGCCCCAGCTCGATCATTCAACGGGCGGCCACTACGGACGAGGTGGCTCACATGATTGTCTACGTCTGCTCACCCCAGGCCAGCGCCACCTCCGGCGCCGCGCTGCGGGTAGATGGCGGCGTGGTTGACGACATCGTCTGAGCGGTTACGCCGGCGGTCACTGCGTGCTGGCTGCAAAAAGACCAAACCCTGACGGCGGTCAGTGGTCAATCTTTTACCCAGCACGGAGAGACCCATGATCATCAGCTACCTGCCCCTGGAGAAATGGCGCAAGAACTGGCATGTCAACGGTACGCACATCGTTTGCCGGCATTGCCACATGGTGTGGGACCTCGCCAATGCCAAGCGGCCGTTCACCCATGCCCACGACTGCAAAGCCAAGCGCGATGCGACGCCCTATCCGCTGCGTGACCTGCGTCAGATCAGCGAAGCGTTGCACCAGACCGGATTGTGCTGAGACAAGATTCGTCCACGCGTTGTGCCATCGCGTAAAAAATGACCAGCGCGCCGAACTTCGCCGTCAGACCGCGGCTCAAACACCCTGTGGGCCAACAACGGGCGCCACCGGCCGAGCCGGCTCAAGTGCCTGATCCAAGGAGAAACGGACGATGAAACCCTCCACGTCACACCCCGAATATTCAGGCGATCAACAACTACCCGGCGAGGTCGAGCGCGACAACGATGCGCTGCACGGCAACGACTCGGAGCACCGCAAGAACAAGTCCCGGGGTGACACGGCCGCCCAATCGGCGGCGCGAGAAAAACAGGTCAAGCCGCGCAAGTGATCCGGCCCGTTCATGATCGCCTTCAGCCCGCTGCGGACCATGGCTCATACGTCCAGGCGATAAAAAACCCGCCGGAGCGGGTTCTTCTCGTATCAAGGCCATCCAACATCCTGTCGCCACCGTCCTGGCATGGCCGTTCGTCCTTGAACGCCGAAGGGCTTCCTGCACTTCGGTTGATGGGGTTATTAAGCCTCGGATCCAACGGCGCGTAAACGGCGATTTACCGCCACGCTGTGTAAGCCATCGGCTATGGAAATACCGATGGCAAACGCGCATCCTTGCCTGCGAGCAGGCCCGGAGAGCCCCATGCAACACTACCGCGATGACCATCAACGGATTTTGGAGCTGATTGCCGAACAGCAATGGCTGGCCTTTCGCAGTGACGATGAAGGTTTTATTCGCGCCTTCGTCTACAGCGGCTTCGTCAATGCCAGGCCCGTGGCGGGACAGCCTGGAAAGACCCGGTTGTCCCTGACCCGGCGCGGTGTGCAATACCTGGCAGAGTTGCGTGCGACCGATCGCCCGGTCCTTGTCGAGCCTCTCGACATGCCTCGACGACGGCTGCATGATCAGCCAACCGTCCCTTTCCATCCCGAGAAACGCAACCCGCCTGCCCCCTTGGCGTGATATCCAGCGCGGGCAACCGCGTCACTGACCACCCTTCATCCGCCGAGCAATCAAGAACAACCCCAGGCCCACCAGCGCTGTCGCGGCGCCGATGTAGCCGGTGCTGGTCCAGCCGAACCCGGCGCTGATGGCCATCCCGCCCAACCACGGCCCCAGTGCGTTGGCCAGGTTGAACGCGGCATGGTTGGAGGCTGCCGCCAGGCTCGGCGCTTCATGGGCGATGTCCATCAAACGAATTTGCAAGGGCGTGGCCAAAGCGATCATCGTGCCCACCAGGCCAATGCCCAGGGTCACGCCCCACAACGAGTGCGCCGCCCAGGGAAAGAACAGCAGCACCGCAATCGACCACACCAGCAGTACGCCCACCGCACGGAACTGCAAGCGATCAAACAGCTTGCCGCCCATGATGTTGCCGAGGATCGCCCCCAGCCCGAACGCGGCCAGGCCGAATGGAATCCACTGCGGCGTGACCTGGGTGACTTCCAGCATGGTCGGCGCCAGGTAGCTGAACACACAGAACATCCCGGCGAAGCCGATGGCGGCCATGGTCAGCGCCATCCACACCTGGGGTTGCTTGAACGCATGCATCTCCTTGCGCGGGTCGCTGCGTGGTTCGTCATGGCGATCAGGGACGAAGCGCCAGACCAGTGCGATGTTGAGCAACGCCAGCAGGCCCACCAGCACAAAGGCCGAGCGCCAGCCGAAGAACTGCCCCAGAAAGGTCGCCACCGGATTGCCCAGCAGCATGGCCAGCGTCAGGCCCATCATCACCCGAGCCACGGCGCTCGCCCGTTTGCCGGCCGGCACCATGCTCGATGCGACCACCGCCGCGATCCCAAAATAGGCACCATGGGGCAGCCCACTGATAAAACGAAAGGCCATCAGCGTGGCGTAACTCGGCGTAAAGGCCGTGGCCAGGTTACCCAGGGTGTACAAGGCCATCAGCAGGATCAACAGGTGTTTACGCAGCATTTTCGCGCCGAGAATGGCCAGCACCGGCGCGCCCACCATGACGCCCAGGGCGTAAGCGCTGATGGCATGCCCCACTTGCGGTTCGCTGAGGTGCAGGTTGCTGGCGATGTCGGGCATCAGGCCCATGATCGCGAACTCGCCGGTGCCGATGGCAAAGCTGCCGACCGCCATGGCCGTCTCCATTTTCGCGGCGGCGCGGGCAGGCAGGACCTGCTCGGGGGATTGCTCGATGGTCATGAGTGGAGGTTCTCGAAAAAGACAAGGCGGCGCAGCGTCGTTGCGCCCGTGATTGTGGGAATCAAAGGGGCACGGGTCAAGCAGTGCCTGAAGAACCCGGCCCGCCTGCACGCTGCAAGCGTCCGTCAAGCGGGAGGCGGCGTCGGACTGGCCGGACCGTTACCGCACCAGCTGTGCCAGACATACTGCACCTGCACTACCGCCGCCCGGGCCAGCTCCTGACGCCGGGGCGTCAACCCTGTGTTGGCGTCCAGTGCCTTGAGCAACCGCTCACTGGGCTCATCCAGCAAGTCGCTTTGCCCCGGCGACGGTTCGCCCTGCTTGAACAAGCGCCCCAGATTGCGCAGGTAAAGGTCCCGTTCCCGCGCCAGCGATGGATCAGCGTCGACCAGACAGCCGCGCAGGTGCAGCAGCTCGCCGCCCAGGTCGAGGCCGTTCAAACCGTGGTGCCACTCCAGGTTCGGCTCGTCCGGGTGCTGGGTGCGGTAGCGTGCCAGGCGCATCAGACGGTCGGCCATGCGCCCGCCAAACCAGCTTTCGGCCTGGGCCAGGGGTCGTCGGGTCAGTTGCGACAAGTCGCTCAGGGACGCTTGCACCAGACGCCGGTAGTGCCGCACCCCCGGCCCAAGGCTGACCACCCGAAACACCAGCACCGAGACCCCTACCCCGACCAGGGTCGCCAGAGCGCGATTGATGAAGCTATCCAGGTCATGGATCATGACATTGGCCGGGGCCACGTTGTTGACGAAGAAAATACAGAACGACGACGCGATCGGTGCAATGGCCGGCTGGCTCAGGCACAGGGATGCCATGAACAGGGGCACCCCCAGCCCCAGGCAGAGCATGGAAAACGCGTCGCCTCCTGGCAGCAAGAAGGACACCAGCGCTGCCACCGGCACCGAGACGGCAATGCCCTTGAGGAAGTTCAGCGCCGCCCCCGCCGGCGCCTCGCGTCCGGCAAACAGGCTCAACACCACCCCGCAGATGGACACTGCGCCCAGCCCGGCGGGCCATGCGGTGAAGACCCAGAGACCGGCCACGGCCAGGAACGCCAGGGCGCTGCGCAGCCCGGACATGACGCCCTGTTCGAGGTCCCGATGCCAGGCCAGAGGGCCCGGGGCGTTGCGCACTTCGCTGCCCTGTTCCACGGCGGCCAGGGTCTGCCCGGCCACGCCGGCCAGTTGCAGGACCACCGTCAGGCGCATCAGGCACAGGTGCACCGGCGGCTCCAGGCCGCTGACCAGCAGGCTTTCATCCACCACCACGGCTTGTTGATGCAGGGCCGCCTCGCCTCCGTCGGCCAAGGCCTGGGCCACCCCTTGAATCAAGGGGTCGACGGACTTGCCATCGGATGGATCGAGCATCAGGCGCAGACGGGCGACGCCGCGAGCGACTCGCAGCAGGCTGAGCAGGTCACGGCTCATCACCCGCAAGGCCTGGGCGCGAACACGGCCATCGGGCCCTTCGAAGGCGGCATGGTCACGCTGGGCATCCACCGACACGATCCGCCCCAAGGCGTCGAGCAACCCCTGGCGCAGGTCGGTGCCCAGCAGTTCGGACGCGGCCGCCGCCATGCCAGATTGCCAGGCCCCGCGTGCCTGGACCGCGAGCTGGTGCTCGATGCGCCGAGGCCACAACACCGTGCTCACCAGCGAGGCGCAGACGATGCCCAGGGTAATTTCGAAAAACCGTGCCTGGGCCTGGTCGAAGACACTCAGCGGCGCAGCCGTTGACGGCAAGGCGATGATGGCCGTGGTGTAGCCGGCCAGGACAAAACCATAGGAGGCATTGTTGCGATACAGCGAAGCGCCTGCCGTGCAGATTCCCAGCCACAGCGCCATGCTCAGCAGAAACAACACGGGCGTCTGGCCGAACAGGGCGATCATGCCCAGGGAGACCACCGCGCCGACAAAGGTGCCGAGCATCCGGTAAGCGCCCTTGGACAGCACCATGCCGCTCAGCGGCTGGTTGACGATGAACACCGTGGTCAGTGCCCACTGTGGCTGTTGCATCTCGAGAATGAACGCCAGGTACAGCGCCAGTCCACCGCCGATCAAGTTTTTCACGGCGAACTGCAACGCCGGCCTTGAAGGGTTGAACACGGCCTTGAAGAAATCATCAAGCGCGGGCGGGAGGAACGTCGCCATGACGGGCTTATCTGCTTAGCTGCCTAATGATTAGCATCGTAGTCATATTGCTCTTCGAGGACCAGCCATGATTGATCCGTCTCGCCGCCCTCAGGCCCGTCCGCCAGGCCAGGCCAGGACCCGCCCAGCAGGAACCCCAGCTGCGGCAACAGGGCAATGACCAGCATGGTGTTGCTCTCTACCAGCTCCAGTCCGCCCAAGGCGGCGCCGACAAACACGGCGGTCGCAGACCCCACGGCGGTCCAGATTGTCGACAGTCTTCGCACGCTCCACTCCTCCAAACCCGGGGTCTCACATCCGGAACGGACCAATACTGTACGCATATACAGTATTAAGCAAGCCGTCGAGAAAAGTCTGATCACTACGCCGACGAACGAACCGGCCGCGCCGCCCCTCAAAGCCAGACAACCTTGCCGATCGAGAGCCGCCATGGGGCGACGTATGGACACACCACCTGCCTTGACCCTGCCAGCGGCTACCGGCGGCGGACGCAATGGGGCCGTCTTTCGCCTGACGTTGGGTTTCATTGCGCTGGTCATCCTGACGTTCGCCGGGGTCGAGGGCTGGCGGGCCTGGCGTGATTACCAGCAGGCGTTCGCCCAGGCCAACGACACGGTGGTGAACCTGGCGCGGGCCACCGCCCAGCATGCCGAAGATGCGATTCGCCAAGTTGACGTGCTGACCGATGCCCTTGGCGAACGTATCGAGGGCGATGGCCTGGACCATCTCGATGTACCTCGGGTGCACGCCCTGCTGGTGCAGCAGGCGGCGATCATGCCGCAGCTCGATGGCCTGTACATCTATGGCCCTGACGGCCGCTGGGTGGTCACCGACAAGGACATCGCCCCGGAATCGGCCAACAATGCCGACCGTGATTATTTCATCTATCACCGCACCCATGACGAACGCCGCGTGCGTATCGGCGAGGTGGTGCGCAGCCGCTCCACCGATCAGCTGATCATTCCTGTGTCGCGCCGGCTCGATAACCCGGACGGCACCTTTGCCGGTGTGCTGCTGGGCACGGTGCGGGTCAGTTACTTCGTCGATTTCTACGGCGATTTCAAGATCGACGACAAGGGCGCCATTGTCCTGGCCATGCGCAACGGCCGGATTCTGGTGCGGCGCCCGTTTATCCCCGGCATCACTGAGCAAAGCCTGGCCCAAAGCGAGATCTTCCGCCGTTACCTGCCACTGTCTGACAGTGGCGTTGCCCAGATCAAGGCCGTGGTCGACGGCACTGACCGGTTGTACGGCTACCGGGCGCTGAGCCGCTATCCGCTGGTGGTGGAGGCCGGACTGTCGCGTGAATCGTTCGTCGGCCCCTGGCGTCGGGGCGTGATCAAGACGGTCCTGTTTCTCCTGGTGCTGATCGCCGGGCTGTCGGGTTTCGGCTTCATCGTGCTCAGCCAGTTGCGCCAGCGCATGGTCATGGAGAACGCCCTGCTCCAGGCCCACCGGGCCATGGAGGAAATGGCCTTGACCGACAGCCTGACCGGACTGGGCAACCGCCGCCGGCTTGACCTGGTGCTGGAGCAGGAAGTGGGCCGCGCCCGGCGCCAGGGCTATTGCCTGGCGATGATCATGCTCGATGTCGACTACTTCAAACGCTTCAATGACCGCTATGGTCACTCCATGGGCGACGAGTGCCTGCGCCAGGTCGGCGCAGTGATTCGCCAGACCCTCAAGCGGCCCGCCGACCTGGCCGTGCGCTATGGCGGCGAGGAGTTCACGGTGTTGCTGCCCGACACCACCAGCACCGGTGCCAGCCAGATCGCCGAAGCCCTGCTGCAAGCCATCCGGGCGCTGCACATCGAGCACGCCGACCACCCGCTGGGCTTCGTCACCGCCAGCGCGGGCATTGCCACCTGCCTGCCGATGTCTGATGTGGTCACACCTGTGGGCCTGATCAAGGCGGCGGACGCTTTTTTGTACATGGCCAAGAACAACGGCCGTGATCGCTGGCATTCGGCACTGGGCAATAGCACGCTGGAGCCTTTTGCAGCGCCGCCATCGTGACCTTTCCCCAGTGCCGAAGCCAGCCACGGTCCTGTGGGAGCCGTCCTGGGGCGCGGTGGCCGTTATGCGTACGCGCGTGTGGTGTGCGCTCGAGGAGTCACCCCAGACTCTGCCGATATTGCCTGGGGGTAAACCCGGTCAATTGCTTGAACTGCCGGGTGAAGGCACTGTGGTCGGTGTAGCCGCACTGCAAGGCCACGTCGGTGATGGGCAGCGCCGTGTGCAACAGGCAATGGGCGTGTTCCAGGCGGACTTTGTGGATCATCTGCCGCGGCGTCAGGTGGAACACCCGTTTGCAGTAGCGTTCCAGTTGTGCCACCGACAGGCCGGCGATGCGAGTCAGGTCCTTCAGAGTCACCCGACCGCTGAAATGCGCGCGGATATGCTCATCCACCGCCACCAGCCGCGCGAAGCCGGGGTGGGCGTCGCTCGCGGTCTGCAGGTCCACCGAGATGCCCGCCAGGCCGATGATGCGACCTTGTTGGTCATGAATCGGGCGCTTGTGGGTCAGGCACCAGCCAGGCTCGCGACTGTCATGCAAGTGCAGTTCCAACTGGTCTTCCAGCATCAGCCCTTCTTCCAGTATCCGGCGGTCCTGCTCGGTGTAGCCCGGCCCCAACGGGGCGGGGAAGATCTGCGCACTGGTCTTGCCCAGCAGCGCCTCGACCTTTTTCAGGCCGCAGCGCTGCACCAGCGTGCGGTTGGCCAGCACATAGCGGGCTTGCAGGTCCTTGATGAAGATCACCGCGTTGGGGATGGCGTCGAACAGCGACCCCATGGGTGCCACGCCGGCAAGCATCTGCGCAAGGCTCTCGGGGCGTTGCCCGGCCAGCGCCTGGAACAGGTTATCGGTCATGAAAAAGCCTCGTTCACCAGCGACTGATGCGCACACTATGCCGATTTCGTCATCAATGTGGGTGAAAAACATCAAGCCCGACGGCCGCCAAGCGGTCACTCTAGTGCCTCAAGTGACCCCAGCACAAAGGCGACGAATGAAAAAGGTCCACGTGATCGACTCCCACACCGGCGGTGAGCCGACCCGCCTGGTAATGAGCGGCTTCCCGGCCCTGGCCGGCAGCACCCTCGCCGAAAAGCGCGACGCCCTGCGTGACCAGCATGACGCCTGGCGCCGCGCCTGCCTGCTGGAGCCCCGGGGCAACGACGTGCTGGTGGGCGCCCTGTATGTCGAGCCAGTCTCGGCGAATGCCACCTGCGGGGTGATCTTCTTCAATAACAGCGGTTACCTGGGCATGTGTGGCCACGGCACTATCGGCCTCGTCGCCTCCCTGCACCATCTGGGCTTGATCGCCGCCGGCGAGCACGCCATTGACACGCCGGTGGGCCAGGTCAGCGCCACGCTCCACGAGGACGGCGCGGTGACCGTGCGCAATGTGCCGGCCTATCGCTTCCAGCAACGGGTGCCCGTCGATGTTCCCGGTTATGGCAAGGTGCACGGCGATGTCGCCTGGGGCGGCAACTGGTTCTTCCTGGTGGCCGAGCAAGACGAAGTGCTGGAACTGAGTCATGTCGAGCGCCTCACCGATTTCACCTGGACCCTGCTCAACGCTCTGCAGGCGCAGGGCATCTTCGGCGAAGACGGTGCGATCATCGACCACGTCGAGTTGTTCGCCGATGACGCTGAAGCCGACAGCCGCAACTTCGTCATGTGCCCCGGCAAGGCCTACGACCGCTCACCCTGCGGCACCGGCACCAGCGCCAAGCTGGCGTGCCTGGCGGCCGACGGCAAGCTGGCCGAACACCAACTCTGGGTGCAGGCGGGCATCACCGGCAGCCAGTTCCAGGGCCATTTCCAATGGGAAGGCGAGCGCGTGCGGCCCTTCATCACCGGCCGCGCCTACATGACGGCCGACAGCACCTTGCTGATCGACGAGCAGGACCCTTTTGCCTGGGGCATTTGAGCCCTTTCCTTTCCATTTTTCAGCCTTCCCGGAGTGACCATGAGCGATAACATCTTTACCGGCTGCATCCCCGCGTTGATGACCCCTTGCACCGCAGAGCGTCAGCCTGACTTCGACGCGTTGGTGGCCAAGGGTCGCGAGTTGATCGGCCTCGGCATGAGCGCTGTGGTGTATTGCGGCTCCATGGGCGACTGGCCATTGCTCACCGAAGCCCAGCGTCAGGAAGGCGTGGCGCGCCTGGCGGCCGCCGGGGTGCCGGTGATCGTCGGCACAGGCGCGGTCAACAGCCGTGAAGCGGTGTCCCACGCCGCCCATGCCGCCAAGGTCGGTGCCAAAGGCCTGATGGTGATTCCACGGGTGCTCTCCCGTGGCGCTTCGGCGGCTGCGCAAAAAGCTCACTTTGCCGCCGTGCTCGATGCGGCGCCGAACCTGCCGGCGGTGATCTACAACAGCCCGTACTACGGTTTTGCGACCCGCGCCGACCTGTTCTTTGAACTGCGCAGCCAGCACCCCAACCTGATAGGCTTCAAGGAGTTCGGCGGCGCCGCCGACTTGCGCTACGCCGCCGAAAACATCACCTCTCGCGATGATCAAGTCACGCTGATGGTGGGCGTCGACACCCAAGTGGTGCATGGTTTCGTCAATTGCAACGCCACCGGTGCCATCACCGGCATCGGCAACGCCCTGCCCCGTGAAGTGCTGCAACTGGTGGCCCTGAGCAAGCAAGCGGCCCAGGGCGATGCCAAGGCCCGGCGCCTGGCCGGTGAACTGGAGTCGGCGCTGGCGGTGCTGTCTTCGTTCGATGAAGGCACCGACCTGGTGCTGTTCTATAAACACCTGATGGTGCTCAACGGCGACAGCGAATACAGCCTGCACTTCAACGAAACCGACGCCCTGAGCGACGCCCAGCGCCACTACGCCGAAAACCAGTACAGCCTGTTCCGCCAGTGGTACGCCAACTGGTCGGCCGAACAGAACCTTGCTTGATGGCGAACACCGACCTCATGCCCGATATCGTCATCGTCGGGGCCGGCATCATCGGCGTGACCTGCGCCCTGGCGCTGGCACGCCAGGGCTTGCGGGTGCAGGTGATCGATCGGCAGGCACCGGGCCGGGGAGCGTCTTATGGCAATGCTGGACACCTGGCCACCGAGCAGGTGTTCCCGATTGCCGATGCCTCGATCCTCAAGCGGCTGCCCGCGATGTTGATGGACCCCCTCGGGCCCTTGCGGCTGGACTGGAAATACTTGCCGCAGGCGCTGCCGTGGTTCACCCGGCTGCTGGCCAACCTGCGGCCGGCGCCTTACCAGCGCACGGTAGCGGGCTTGCGCGCCCTCAACGAAAGCAGTCTGGGCGCCTGGCAGCGGTTGTTGCAGTCCACCGGCCGCCCCGACCTGCTCAAGGTGGACGGCTCACTGCTGGTTTACGAGCGAACCGGCTCACGACCGGCGCTTGAGGCGCACCAACAACGGCTGAGTCAACAGCAGGTGCCGGTGGCGTTCTGGTCTGGCGAAGCTGTGCACGCCGCCGCACCGCAACTGAGCCCGCAGATTCTCGGCGGGCTGTTCTTCCCCCAGACCGGTCACGTGGTGGACCCCTACCACGTACTCGACCACCTGGTGGCGGCTGCCAAGGCGGGCGGGGTGCAGTTTCGGCTCGGCAACGTCAACGGCGGGCAGGTCACTGACCCGGGCGTCACCCTGAGCACCGACTCCGGTGCCTTGTCGGCACGCCGGGTGTTGATCGCCTGCGGTGCTCATTCGGCCGCGTTGACCCGGGCGTTGACCGGGACCCGTGTACCGCTGGACACCGAGCGGGGCTACCACCTGATGCTGCCCCAGGAACATGGACGGCTGCCTTTTGCGGTCACCTCATGGGAGCGCAAGTTCATCATGACGCCCATGACCGATGGCCTGCGGCTGGCCGGCACCGTCGAGTTCGCCGGCCTTGAGGCGCCGCCGACCATGGCCCGTGCCTGGCAGCTGCACCGGCTGAGCCTGGGCTTGTTCAGCAAGGACCTGAATCGGGACGGCGCCACCCCGTGGATGGGCTTTCGGCCGTCCCTGCCTGATTCGCTGCCGGTTATCGACCAGACCTGTGGCGGACGGGTGCTGTTGGCCTTCGGCCATCAACACCTGGGGCTGACCCAGGCGGCGGTGACTGCCGAGATGATTACGCAGTTGGCGGTGCATGCCGACACGCGCATCGCCTCGCTGCCGCCTTCAGCGCCTTACCGTCTCACACGTTTCTAACAGCTTGACCAGCCGCCCCGCACTGCCGAACGCCAGGGTCAGCCCCAGCGCCCCATGCCCCCCGTTGACGAACACATTGCGCGCGCCCAGTGCGGCCAGGATGGGCCGTCCCGTGGGGGTTGCCGGGCGCCAGCCACACCAAGGCTGGCAATCACTCAGGTCCCAGCCCGGGCCGAACAGGGCTTGGGTCGAAGCCTGCAACTGAAGAATGCGCGCCAGCGGTATGGACGCGTCGGCGCCCAGCTCGACCATTCCGGCCACCCGCAGGCGTTCGCCCAGGCGGGCAAACACCGTCTTGCGTCGCACATCGGTGATGCTCACCGATGGCATCGGAGCATCGGGCCGTGTCGGCAAAGTAATGCTGTAGCCCTTGAGCGGGTACACCGGCAAGCGCACCCCCAGTGCGGCCAGTAGATCGGTGGACTGGCTGCCCGCCGCCAGCACGACCGACTCGGTGTGCAGCTGCCCTCCCCCCTCCAGTGTCACACTCTCGACTCGCTCGCCGCGCCGGTTCAACCCTCGCACCGTCTGGCCGTAATGAAACACCACCCCCTGCGTGGCCAATAGCGCCGCCAACTGCGAACACAGCTTGAGGCCATCCACCGCGCATTCACTGGCGGTGTAGATAGCGCCATGGAACTGCCCGGCGTACGGCTGCAACGCAGGTTCCAGCGCCAAGGTCTCGGCCACCCCCAGGCGTTGTTGCCGGGCGCCGAGACGGGCCTGAAACTCCAGCTGGGCCATGGCCCCGTCCAGGCTGGACGCGGTCGGATACAGCATCAGCTTGCCTGTGCGGGTAAAGTCGCAGGCCGGTGCATGGCGGGCAAAAAAAGCATCCAGTGCCTGCCGGCTTTCCTGCGCGAGGATCAGCAGCTCGATCGTGGTCTGGCGTGACACTTCAGTGCGACAGGCGAACAGAAAATCCCTGCACCAGCGCCATTGCGCCGGGCTCCAGCGCGGCGAAAATTTCAAGGGACCGGTACGGTCCAAAAGCATTTTTGCCAGCCCCGGGAGCAATGAGGGGTCCGCCAGCGGCTGCACATAGCTATAACTCAACTGGGCGCCGTTGCCCGCCACGGCGCCCAGCCCCGGCCCGCCAGCCTGTTCCACCACCGTGACGCGATGCCCGGCCTGCTGCAGCGCCCAGGCACTGGTCAGGCCGACGATGCCTGCGCCGATCACACAGACTTCCATCAGGCCACCTCTGCGTCGGCCAGCGCCCAGCCGCAGGGAGGGTGCAAGTGCCAGTCGGTGGCCTGCTGCCAGGCCTGGCCAACCCGCAGGATCAGCGGTTCGGCGAAGGCACGGCCAACCACCTGGATCGACACCGGCATGCCCTGCCCGTCGAAGCCAGCCGGCAGCGCCACCGAGCACAACTCCAGCAGATTGGCGAAGCGCCCCAGCAGCGCCAAGGGCGTACCGTACTCATCGATCTCGGCCAAGGGCAAGCTGCCGACAGCGTGGGTGGGAAACACGCAGACGTCGACATTAAGCATGGCCTGGGCCATCGCGGCCCGGGCGCTGCGCCGTTGCTGCTGTAGCGCCAGATAGCCGCTGGCATCGATGCCCTTGCCCGCCAGCACCCGGCGGCGCACGTGGGGGTCGAAGGTCAGGTCGTCACGCTCGAACAGGCTGCCGAGGCTGGCATAGCCTTCGGCGCTCATCAGCCCGCCGGCCACGCGCATGCAGTGTTCCAGCGGCACCGGCAAGGGTTGTTCCACCAAGTGCAGCCCCAGCCCCTGAAGGACCAGCAGGCTGCGGTCATAGACGGCCAGCACCTGGGCGGCAACATTGACCCGCTCGGCGTGGGGCAAGACCCAGGCCCGCAGGCCGGTGACCGGCAGGTGCAGGCCGGCCGCCGCGCTGAACACCGGCGCGCGGCAGGACACCGGGTCCTGCCAGTCAGCGCCGAGCATGGCATCGAGCATCCAGGCCGCGTCCTCCACGGTACGGGTGATCGGCCCCACGCTGTCCAGTGACGGGCACAGCTCGATGAGGCCGTGGCGGCTGATCAGACCCCGTGTAGTCTTGAGCCCCACCAGCCCGCAAAGCCCAGCCGGTATGCGCACCGAGCCGCCGGTGTCGGTGCCCAGTGCAGCGCTGGCCAGGCCACTTGCAACGGCGACCGCCGATCCGCTGCTGGACCCACCGGGGGCGCGGTGCACCTGACGGTCCCAGGGGTTCCACGGCGTACCCATGACTGCATTGGTGCCCCAGCCGCCAAAGGCAAATTCGACCGTGTGGGTCTTCCCCATGACAATGGCGCCCGCCCTTTCCAGGCGGCTCACGGCCGTCGCGGTGCTCAGCGAGCGGCGCGGCGCCAGGGCCCGGGAACCGCCGGTAACGTCCCGCCCCTGCACGTCGAACAGATCCTTGATGGCCACCGGGATACCGTGCAGTGGGCCCAGGTCGATGCCGGCCTGGCGCTGCCGATCAGCCGCCGATGCGGCGGCCAGGGCGCGTTCGTGGTAAGCCTCGACGTAAGCATTGAGTTGCGGATTGAAGCACTCGATGCGCGCCAGCTGCTGCCTGACCAGCGCCTGGCTGGTCAGCTGGCCGCTGCGCAAGGCCTGCTGCAAGCGGCCGATGCTATGGAAGGTCTGGGTGTCCAGCGTGTTCATGGGTCAACCTCGAAGGCTTTTGTGGCCGCGGGAAACACGCCTTTCCAGCCACCGCGAGAGTAAAGACAGCGGAAAGGCAATGGCGAAATAGAACAGCCCCACCAGCAGAAAGATGTGCATCGGCAAAAAGCTTTCCGAGGCAATGGCCCGGGCTGCCAGCATCAACTCATTGGTCGCGATCAGCGCACAGAGCGAACTGTCCTTGAGGATCGACACATAGGCATTGAGCAGCGGCGGCAACAACGTGCGCACTGCCTGGGGCAATACCACCCAGCGCAGTGCCTGCCAAGGCGTCAGACCGGCCGCCAGCGCCGACTCGCGCTGCCCGCGCGGCACAGCGTCCAGGCCACCGCGCAGGATTTCGGCGATGTAGGCACTGCCCTGCAAGCCCAGCCCCAATGCCCCGGCCACCGCACCCGGCAAGGTCAGACCGACACTGGGTAAAGCGAAGTACAGGGTGAGCAGCAAGGCGAGCAAGGGCACTGCGCGCATCGCCTGGATAAACACCTGGGCGCCGCGGCGCAAGGCCGCGAACGGGCTCTTGAGCAAGCAGACCAGCAGCGTGCCCATCGCCATCGCCAGCAGGAAGGCGCTCAGGGACAACGCCAGGGTCACCGCCGCGCCTTGCAGCAGGCGCCGGCTCCAGTCTGACCAGTATTCCGGGTATTGCCGCAGAAAATCGATCATCGGCCCAGCCTCCAGTGGTGCTCCAGGCGCATAAAGCCCAGGCCGACCGGCACGATGATCATTGCATACAGGGCCAAGACCGCGAGGTAGATCAATGACGTCTGAAAGGTCGAGGTGACCAGGTTGCGCGCCAGAAACATGATCTCCGGCACGGCAATGGCCGAGGCGATGGAGGTGTCCTTGATCAACTGGGTGACGTAGTTGGCATAGGCCGGCAGAGCCTGGCGCCAGGCCTGGGGCAACAGCACGTGCCACACCACCTGCGCACGCGTCAGCCCGACCGACAGACCGGCTTCGAACTGCCCCACCGGCAGGGCCTGCAAGGCGCTGCGAAAGGTATCGGCCAGTACCGCGCTGCCCACCAGGCTCAGGCCGATGGTGGCCGCCAGCCACGGCGACAGATTGATGCCCACGTAGGACAGGCCGAAATAGATCAGAAACAAGTGCGCCAGCGCCGGTACATTGCGCATCCACTCGATAAAACAGGCAATCAGCCCGCGCCCGCTGCGCGAACCGCTGAAGGTCAGGGCAAGGGCCAGCACCCAGCCGCCCCAGGTCGCCAGCAGCAACGCGCTGGCGGCGATTTCCAGCGCGGTCAGCGCGCCTTTGAGCAACAGCGGCAATAGACTCAGCAGCGTCTCGAAGCGGTTCATCGCGCGTACTCCTCGGCCATACGCCCCAGAAAACTGCGGGTGCGCGGATGCTGCGGGTGGTCGATGACCTGAACCGAAGGCCCTTGTTCGACGATCTCGCCGCCGTCCATGAAAATCACCCGGTCGGCGACGTCGCGGGCAAAGCGGACCTCGTGGGTGACCATGATCATGCTGCGACCTTCCTGGGCCAGCTCGCGAATCACCGCCAGCACTTCCCCCACCAGTTCCGGGTCCAGGGCCGAGGTCGGCTCGTCGAACAGAATCACCTTGGGCTGCTGGGCCAGTGCCCGGGCGATGGCCACCCGCTGCTGTTGGCCGCCGGAGAGCTGCTCGGGCCACGCATCCGCCTTGTGCCCCAGGTGCACCTTGCGCAGCATGGCTTCGGCCAGTTCATACGCCTGGGCGCGCGGCGTGCCGCGCGCCTTGATCGCCCCGAGGGCGACGTTGTCCCGCACGTTCAGGTGCGGCCACAGGTGAAACAGCTGAAAGACCATGGCGATCTCCAGACGCTGAGGTGCCAGCTCGCGGTCGCTCATCAGGCGGGCATTGCCCCCATGGCGCACCTGGCCGATCAAAGCGTTGTCCAGCCAGATATCGCCACGGTTCGGCTTTTCCAGGTAATTGATGCAGCGCAGGCAGGTGGACTTGCCCGAGCCGCTGGGGCCGATCAGCGACAGGGTTTCCCCGGCGTTCAGCGCCAGGCTGATGCCCTTGAGCACGGGCAGTTCACCGTAGCTTTTGTGCAGGTCATGGACCCGCAACAAGGGCGCCATCACTGGCAACCCGGCAGCGCCCAGCCGGCCGGGCGATCCACCTCAAGCCGCGGGTCGGAGCCCTGAGGCTTGAACCAGACGTCCTGGGTCAGGCCATAGCGCGCGCCGATGTCGCGCATGGCGCAGGTCTTCCACATGGCATCGATCTGCTGATTGACTGCCGCCAGCAACTGCGGGTTGTCTTTGTTGAAACCGAACACCACCTGGCCCAGGCCGGTCAGCAGCGGAAAGTTCGGGTCATTGTCGGTGAAGGCATTGAAGCGCAGGTGCCACTGGGGGTTGCGCGACAACGCGTACTGCATCACCGGTGGGTCGCCGATCACCGCGTCGATGCGCCCGGCGATCAAGTCGCGCACGGCGGCGTCGGAAGTGTCATAGAGGGAGACTTGCAGGCCGTCGATCTTGCGCATTTCCGGGATGAAGGAGAAGCCGGTGATGGTCCCGACTTTCCTGCCTTGCAAGTCCTTGAGGGTGTGCCAGTCGGTCTTGTCGGTCTGGGTGATGCCGTTCTTGAAGTAGTGGATCGGGTCGCTGAGGTTCATGATCTTCGCCCGTTGTGGGGTCCAGCCCATGGTCCCGGCCATGACGTCGACGCGCCGGGCCTGCACCGAGGCGATGGTGCCGGACCACTCCATCAGTGCCGGCCTGACCTTGAGGCCCAGCTTGTCGGCAATCTGTTGAAGGATTTCACCGTCGTAGCCGACCATCTTGCTGTCCTGATAGCCGGTGCCCGGCATATCGCCGCTAAACGCGATGGTGAAGTCGCCCGGCTCGACGGTGCTCAATGCAAACGCCGGCATGGCGCTCAGCAGGGTCAGCATCAAGGCGCCACACAGACCGGTCAGATGGGGTTTGATGGAACGTTTCATGCTTTGCTCCTCGTTCGAATTTATCGTCAACAGCAGGTGTTTGGCAGGCCTTCATCCTAGGGCCGGGGCCGCGCCGATCAGTTGGATGCTTTGCACGAATGGTTGAAGATTTGCGACATTCGCCGGATGCCCCCGATCAACTGGTTTCGCAGCTCGATCAGGGCCAGGCCCGCCATCCGCCGCCACGCCGCGGCGCCAGTGAGTTGTCGGTGGGTATCCTGCTGTGGCCGCGTTTCCCGCTGCTGTCACTGTCCGGGCTGACCGACGCGCTGCGCCATGCTGCCGATACGGGCGATCAGAGCCGGCCCATTCGCTGCCAGTGGAACGTATTGGGCACCCCTGGCCAGCGCGTGATTTCCAGCGGCGGGCTGGACGTGCCCATCGACAGCGAACTGGCCGACCCTCAGCGGTTCGATTACGTGGTGGTGATTGGCGGGCTGCTGGACTCACTGGAGCAAGTGCCGAAAAGCTACCCGGCATTCCTGCACGACGCCGTTGCGGCCGGGGTGCCGCTGATCGGCCTGTGCACGGGCAGCTTCGTGCTGGCGCGCCACGGCCTGATGGCGGGCCGGACGGCCTGTGTGCACGCTTACCACGCCAACGACTGGAAACGGCTGTTCCCCGGCTTGCGCTTCGTCAGTCACAATGACTTTGTCATCGACGGTGACCGTACCACCTGCGCCGGGGGCGTCTCGGTGATCGAGCTGGCCATCCATCTGATCGGCCTGCATTGCGGCCCGGATCGGGCCGGCAAGGTGGTGCACCAGATGACCGTGGCCAAGAGCGGCGCCAGCAGCCTGGTCGACCGGCGCAAGGCCCTGGGCTATGCCAGCTCGTCGAACCGGCGCCTGCACGAAGCGATCATGTTGATGGAAACCCACATGGCCGAGCCACTGGAAATCGAGGCGCTGGCACGGCGCATCGGCACCAGCAAGCGCCAGCTCGAGCGCCTGTTCCTGGCCGAGGTCAGCACCAGCCCGGCGCAGTTCTACCGCCAGGTACGCCTGCGGTTCGGACGCTGGTTACTGGTCAGTTCGGACCGGCAGATCGGCGAGATCGCTTTCGAGTGCGGCTTTGCCGATGACGCTCATTTCATTCGGCTGTTCCAGCGCCAGTTCGGCATGGCGCCGGGCAAGCTGCGCAAGGCCCTGGCGTCAGGCTGAGCCTAATGGCGGGCGACTTTATACTTCACGCAGTCGTTGTAGAAGATCTCGCGCACGGCGGCGGGCCTGTAGCGCGACGGGCTGTCGTAGGTCTGCTCCGTGATGCGCATGGCCAGCATGCGCTTCCAGCTCTTGTCGAATTTCAAGGTCTGGATTTTCTGCCGCGCCGCGTACAGCGACACCCCACTCAACTTCAGCGCCTGGGCCCGCTCGGCGGTGCCGGCGCCCCAGGCGCAGGTGTAGCGGTCATTGTCTTTGAGGGCCTTGGCATCGGCCGCCAGGGCCGCGCCGGTGAACAGGAAGGGCAAAAACGCAAAAAACACCATCCGCATGGGTGCAAGCCTGAGCATCTGAAGGGGGGCGGGATTTTGTCCAAAGCGTGCAACCGGGGGGGCCATCAAATTGCCTTCTTCGTTGAAATACCGGCACGCATGCCCGCATTCGTGCATCCAGGCCCTGATCGCGCACCACCATGCAGCCAAAAAAAGAAAAACCACAAAAGCTGCAAAAGTCGCTTGTCACAGCAAAAATTTGAATGCTATCAATCTGCAATCTTATGGTTGGGAGTGTCGAAGTGAATAGCAGCCCACTGATCGAAGTGGACGCCCGGGCCCTCAAGGTCGAGATCGACCTGATCTATGCCGGCGTCGACAACCTGGCTGGCAAACAGATCTACCGCGACACCCGCTGCCTCCTGCACCGCGATGCCGAGCAGTGCCTGCGTCTGGCCAGTCGCCTGGCGCAGCAGGCCGGTTTCACCCTGCGCATCTTCGACGCCTACCGCCCGCCCTACGCCCAGGACCTGCTTTGGGAAGCGCTGCCCAACCCCGAATACGTCCGCGATCCGCGCCTGGGCTCGCACCATACCCGTGGCGTGGCGGTGGACCTGACCCTGGTAAACGCCGGCAGCGGCGAGGTCCTGGACATGGGTACCGGCTTTGATGATATGCGTGAACTGTCCCATCAGTTCTACCCGGACCTGCCGCCTGCCGTGCAACGTAACCGTCTGATGCTGCTGGGCATCATGCTGGCCGCCGGTTTCAAGCCGATTGCCAGCGAATGGTGGCACTACGAACTGCCGGAGGCCGAGGACTATCCGCTGCTGGACGACCCATCGATCCGCCCTGCCAGTAACTGACACCCCTTTCATTTTCGAATGTTCAAGGAACCGGCATGAATTTCACCGCACGCCCGCGTCATCTCGCTCGACTGTTGCTGTGCAGCGCCCTCAGCCTGGGGGCCTGGCAAGCTTCCAGCGCCGCCACCCCGGCCGACACTCTGGTGATCGGCAAGGCGGCCGACCCGCAGACGCTGGACCCGGCGGTGACCATCGACAACAACGACTGGACCGTGACGTACCCGGCCTACCAGAAGCTGGTGGCCTACAAAGTGGAAAACGGCAAGGGCAGCACCGAGGTGCAAGGTGACCTGGCCAGCAGTTGGACCACCTCGGCGGACAATCTGGTCTGGGAGTTCAAACTCAAGCCCGGCAACCACTTCGACGATGGCGCCGCCGTGGACGCCAACGCGGTGAAGTTTTCCTTCGAGCGGCTGATGGCCCTCAAGCAAGGCCCGTCTGCGGCCTTCCCCGAGGACATGAGCGTGGCCGTGGTCGACCCCATGACCGTGCGCTTCAGCCTCAAGACCCCTTACGCGCCGTTCCTCTACACCCTGGCCCACGACGGCGGCGCCATCATCAATCCGGACGTGGTCAAGAACGGCGACGTCAATGCCTGGCTTTCCACCCACACCGCCGGTTCCGGGGCGTTTCGCCTGAGCAGTTGGCAAAAGGGTCAGTCCCTGACCCTGGAGCCCAACAGTCACTATGCCGGCACCGCACCGACCCTGAAAAAGGTGGTGATCAAGATCATCGGCGAGGCCTCGGTGCGCCGCTTGCAGCTGGAGCATGGTGACCTCGACATCATCGAAGACATGCCGGAAGATCAGCTCGAAGCCCTGAGCAAGGACAAGGACATCACCGTTGGTGACTATCCGTCCCTGCGGGTCACCTACCTGTACCTGAACAACAAGAAAGCGCCCATGGACAACCCCGACGCACGCCGGGCTATTGTCGACGCGCTGGACTATGACGGCGTCATCCAGGGCATCCTCAAGGGCAAGGCCAAACCCATGAACGGCCCGATCCCCCAAGGCATGTGGGGCTACGACGCCTCCCTGGCGCCGATGAAACAGGACTTGGCCAAGGCCCGCACCGATCTGGCCAAACTGCCGACGCCGCTGACCGGCTTGAGCTTTCTGTATTCCGACAAGGACCCCAACTGGGAACCCATCGGCCTGACCCTGCAGGCCGGTCTGGCGCCGCTGGGGGTCAACCTCAAGCTGGAGAAAATGGCCAACGCCTCGATGCGCGAACGGCTGGGCAGCGGCGACTTCGACATTGCCATCGGCTCCTGGAGTCCGGACTTTGCCGACCCCTACATGTTCATGAACTACTGGTTCGACTCCAAGCTGCAAGGCCTGGCAGGCAACCGCTCGTTCTATCAGAACCCGGCCGTGGACGCATTGATCCGCGAATCGGCGGCCACTTATGACCAGGCCAAACGCACCGCGCTGTACCAGCAGGCGCAGAAGATCGTGCTGGGGGACAGTGTCTACGCCTACCTCTATCAGAAGGCCTACACCTTGCCCATGCGCAGCAACGTCAAGGGCTATGTGTTCAACCCGATGCTCGAACAGGTGTTCAACCTGGCGACGATCAGCAAGTGACCAACCGAGGCGTTGCCAGCCGGTGGACCCCATGGCCCTCCTGACCACCCTCGCCAGACGCCTGCCAGGTCTGGTGCTGGTGGTGCTGGGGGTGTCGTTCATCACGTTTGCCATCTCCCACCTGATCCCCGGCGACCCGGCGCGGTTGCTGGCCGGGGACCGGGCCAGCAACGCGCTGGTGGCGCATATGCGTCACCAACTGGGGCTGGACCTGCCGCTGTATCAGCAATACGGGCATTACCTGTGGCAACTGCTGCACGGTGATCTGGGCACCTCGATTCGCACCAGCCGGCCGGTTTTGGAAGACCTGCAAGCCTATTTCCCCGCCACGCTGGAGCTGGCCGTCTGTGCGTTGACCCTGTCGCTGCTGGTGGGGGTGCCACTGGGCATCCTTTCGGCGGTGTACCACAACCGCTGGATCGACCAACTGGCGCGAACCCTGGCGGTGACCGGCATCTCGACGCCGGCGTTCTGGCTGGGCCTGGGGCTGATCGTCTATTTCTACGGCCATCTGGGCTGGCTGCCCGGCGGTGGCCGACTGGACGACGGGCTGGAGCCACCCCGAACCGTCACCGGTTTCTATCTGATCGACGCGTTGCTGGCGGGCGAATCGGAGCAGCTCGCCAGTGCCGGGCAGCACCTGATTCTGCCGGCCATCACCCTGGGCTTCGTCAACCTGGGGGTGATCGCCCGGCAGATCCGCGCGGCCATGCTCGAGCAACTGGGTGAAGACTACATCCGCACCGCCAGAGCCTACGGGCTGTCGCGCTGGACGGTGATTCTGCGCCACGCGCTGCCCAACGCGCTGATTCCCTCCGTGACCGTGCTGGGCCTGGCGCTGGGGGACCTGCTGTATGGCGCGGTGCTGACCGAGACAGTGTTTGCCTGGCCGGGCATGGGTGCCTATGTGGTGAAGTCGATCCAGTCTTTGGACTTCCCGGCGGTGATGGGGTTTGCGGTGCTGGTGTCGTTCGTCTATGTGCTGCTCAACCTGCTGATCGACCTGGTGTACCGGGTGATTGATCCGCGCATTGCCGAGGTCCGCTGACATGTCGTCCTTGACCACCACGCCCCTTCCCCGCTTTCAGCGCCTGGGCTGGCTGAGCCACCGTGTCCGGCGCAGCCCGCTGACCCTGGCCGGGCTGGCCATCACCCTGCTGGTGCTGCTGTGCATGGTCTTTGCGCCGCTGCTGGCGACCCACAACCCCAATGCGCTGGACCTCGCCCACCGCCTGGCCGAGCCCTGCGCCAGCCACTGGTTCGGCACCGATGAAGTGGGCCGTGATCTGTTCAGCCGAGTGCTGTACGGCAGCCGGCAGTCGGTGGGAGTCGGCCTGTTCGTGGCCTTCGCGGCCGGGATCATCGGCGGCCTGCTGGGCTGCCTCTCCGGTGTGGCAGGCGGCCGTCTGGACAGCCTGATCATGCGCCTTATGGACATCATGCTGTCGGTGCCCTCACTGGTGTTGATCATGGCTCTGGGGGCGGCGCTGGGTCCCAGCCTGTTCAACGCCATGCTGGCCATCACCCTGGTGCGCATCCCGGCCTACGTGCGCCTGGCCCGTGGCCAGGCTTTGAGCATTCGCCAGATGGGTTATGTTCAGGCGGCGCTGACCTTCGGCGCCGGGCGCTGGCATCTGGTGAGCTGGCATGTGCTGCGCAACGCCCTGCCGCCGTTGCTGGTGCAATTGAGCCTGGACATCGGCGGCGCCATCCTCATGGCCTCGGCGCTGGGTTTCATTGGCCTTGGAGCCCAGCAGCCCACCGCCGAATGGGGCGCGATGGTCGCCACCGGGCGCAATTACATCCTCGATCAGTGGTGGTACTCGACCTGTCCCGGGGTGGCGATCCTGATCACTGCCACCGGTTTCAATCTATTGGGGGACGGCATCCGCGACCTGCTCGACCCCAGGCAGCAGGGGCGATGAACATGCCGCCAGCGGTGTTGGTGATCGACAATCTGAGCCTCGAATTTCCGGCCTGGCGTTCGACAGCCAAGGTGCTCAATGGTGTCAGCCTGAGGCTGCACCCCGGCGAGATTGTCGGGGTGATTGGCGAGTCCGGCTCGGGCAAATCGGTCACGGCGCTGCTCAGCCTGCGCCTGCTGGCCGAGCACAGTTACCGGGTCACCGCGGGGCAGTTGCGGGTGCTGGGCCGGGACATGCTGGCGGCCAGCGAAGCCCAATTGCTGAAAGTGCGCGGGCGCGACATCGCGATGATCTTTCAGGAGCCCATGACCGCCCTCAACCCGACCCGGCGCATCGGCCGGCAGATGCTTGATGTCATCCGCCATCACCAGCCCTTGAGCAAGGCACAGGCCACCGAGCGAGCCGTGAGCCTGCTGCGCGACATGCACATTGCCGATCCCGAGGCCGTCATGGCCAGCTACCCGTTCGAGTTGTCAGGCGGCATGCGCCAGCGGGTGATGATCGCGTTGGCGTTTTCCTGCGACCCGCCGCTGTTGATTGCCGACGAGCCCACCACCGCCCTGGACGTCACGGTGCAGCGGCAAGTGTTGCTGTTGTTGCGCGAGAAAGCCCGGGCGCGCAACACCGCCGTGCTGCTGATTACCCACGACATGGCGCTGGTCTCGCAGTTCTGCGACCGGGTTTATGTGATGTACACCGGTGCCGTGGTGGAGCACGGTCCTGTGCATGCGGTCATGGCTCAGCCGCAGCATCCCTATACCCAGGGCCTGCTGGCCGCTCTCCCTGGGCAGGCCAGGCCCGGCGCGGAGTTGCACAGTATCCGTGGCCAAGTGCCGGACCTCGCCGAGCTGCCGAGCGGCTGCACCTTTCGCGAACGCTGTGATAAAGCCATGCCGGCCTGCGCTCAGCGGCCGCTGTTGCGCGGCCACGGTGACCATCAACGCGCCTGCTGGCTGGAGGTCGGCCCATGAACGACAGCCACCCGCGGGCTATTCTCCGGCTCAAGGGCGTGCGCATGCACTTTGCCCTGGGCCATGACTGGCGCGGCCGTCCCAAGTCGCTGGCCCATGCGCTCAACGGCGTCGATCTGGACGTCGGCGCCGGCGAGACTCTGGGGGTGGTGGGCGAATCCGGGTGCGGCAAGAGCACCCTGGCGCAATTGTTGATGGGGCTGCTCACGCCCACCGCCGGTACTGTGGAGTGGGTGTACAACTCGGCCAGCGAGCGGCGCAGCAATGTGCAGATCGTCTTTCAGGACCCGCAGTCGTCGCTGGACCCGCGCCTGCCGGTGTGGAAACTCATCACCGAACCGCTCTTCGTGCAGCGCTCGGTGCCCCGCCGCGAGCTGTTCGAGATCGCCGCCAGAGTCGCGGCTCAGGTGGGCATCCGCCCCGAAGCCCTGGGCCGCTTTGCCCACCAGTTCTCCGGGGGGCAACGCCAACGCATCGCCATCGCCCGGGCGCTGGCCAGTCATCCGGACATCATGGTGCTGGACGAACCCACCTCGGCGCTGGACATCTCGGTGCAGGCGCAAATCCTCAACCTGCTGCGCGACCTGCAGCGACAGCACGGTCTGACCTACCTGCTGATTTCCCACAATGTCGCGGTGGTGCGGCACATGGCCGACCGGGTGGCGGTGATGTACCTGGGGCAGATTGTCGAACTGGGGACGACCGAGCAGGTGCTCGAACGGCCTCGGCATCCTTATACCCGGCTGCTGCTGGACGCGGTGCCGCGCCTGGGCGTGCGGCCGGATGCCGACGAGTCGGCAGCGCCCACCGAGCTGCCGGGCAATCGGCAGTTGCCGCCGGGGTGCTTCTTCCGTGACCGCTGCCCGCAGGCTGCGCAGGGGTGTGAAAGGCCTCAGGCATTGCTGCCAGGAGCAGCGCAGTGGGTCCGCTGTCACCGGGCGAGCACCGGCACAGGCCCCTGACGTATCGAAAAATTTACCGTCCCTTTACCCGCCACTACAGCATCCTGTCGCCACTTTGCGCATAATCGCCGCACTGCCGCCGCGCGGCCCCCTTTCTGTCCTCTGGTTAGAGTTGCCATGTCCGTCAAGCCTGATCGCCGTACCCGCCTGTTGCGCCCTTTGCTAGTGGCCGTTGCCCTTGGCGCCCTCGCCGCCTGCTCCAGCAGCCCGGAAAAAGAGGCACCCACCTTTGTCTCGGTGCAGGAATACCTCAAGAACGCCTATCAGCCGGCGCAGCACTACAAGTACAACGGCTGGAACAGCCACTGGGCCTGGGACAAGCATCAGCTGGACGTCAACCTGATCGTGCCCGAGGGCCAACACACTGTGCCCCTGATCATCTACCTGCCGGGCCTGGGTGAAGACCCGTCGGCCGGTGACCTGTGGCGCCAGACCTGGGTGGATGCCGGCTACGCGGTGCTGTCTTTGCAGGCGCCGCGTTTCCAGCATTCGCTGTACCAGTCCGACGACGCCCAGGCCGGGGCCTTCCGTACCATCGCCCAGCGCGCCTTTTCCGAAGCCTCGCTGCGGACACGGGTCGATGAAGTCAACCAGGTGGTAGGCGAAATCAAACGCCGCGGCGCCGCTGGCGAAGCCGGCTACAGTGCCCTGGACAGCCAGCGGATAATCCTCGCCGGCTTCGATCTCGGCGCGCAGACCGCCGCCGCAGTGTCGGGCGAGCGTGACTACGGCCAGCCGCGCGCCGTGGCATGGAAACCGCTGGCTACCATTCTACTGAGCCCCTATGTGGAAGGCGGTGCCGACCCGGCCCGCTTCGGCCAGATCGACACCCCGGTGCTGACCGTAACCGGCCCGCTGGATGAAGACCCGTTCAGCTGGGTAGATACCGCTCGCCAGCGCGAAGACCTGTACAACAACCTGGGTGCGCTGGGCGGCTATCAGCTCAAGTTGCAGGACGCGACCCATCAGGGCCTGTCAGGCACCCTGGCCCTCAACGCGCACAAAAAGGATGACAGCGGTGGTGCGCCGTCAGTCAGCGGTGCCGGCGGACCGGACGGCGGCGATGACCATGAGCACAAACGCACCGGCGGCCATGAACCGGGCGCCAACCCCTTCGACAAGAACTTCGACGTGCGTCAGGCGGCCAGTGTGGCGGCGGTGACCACGGCGTATCTGGATGCCACAGTCAAGCAATCGGCCGCTGCCCGCCAGTGGCTGGACCAGCGCGCACCGCAGTGGCTGGACAAAGTCGGCACCCTGCAGCACAAGGGCACCGCCGCGCCTTGACCGCCCCCCTCAACCACTGACCTTGAACCGCCCCACCAGGCTGTCCATCTGCTGCGCCAGGCGGCTCAGTTCCGCGCTCGCCTCGCGGGTCTGGGTCGCACCGACACCGGACTGATCGGACAGGCTGCGGATGTTCACCAGGTTGCGATCCACTTCCCGGGCGACCTGGGCCTGCTCTTCGGCCGCGCTGGCGATCACCAGGTTGCGCTCGTTGATCTCGTTGATCTGGGTAAAGATGCTTTCCAGCATCTGCCCACTGACCTGCGTCGCCTCCAGGGTACTGCGAGCGCGCTGGTTGTTCAGCTCGATGGAGCCGACTGCCGCACCGGTGCTGCTCTGGATGTTGGCGACCATTTGTTCGATTTCATGGGTCGATTGCTGGGTGCGCTGGGCCAGGGTGCGGACTTCATCGGCCACTACGGCAAAACCACGCCCGGCTTCACCGGCCCGGGCTGCCTCGATGGCGGCGTTCAGGGCCAGCAGGTTGGTCTGCTCGGACACTGAACGAATCACGTCCAGCACCTTGCCGATGTCATTGGCCTGGCTGGCCAGACGCTGAATCACTTCGCCGGTGTTCTGCACGTCGCCGCTCATCAAGCCGATTTCGTCGAGCACCTTGCGCACCTGATCACGGCTGGTCTGGGCCAGTCGATTGGAAGCGCCCGCGGCCTCGGAGGTCGACACCGCATTGCGCGCCACCTCTTCGACGGCGGCGGTCATCTCGGTGACGGCCGTCACTGCCTGGTCCAGTTCGTTGTTCTGCTGATAGAGGCCTTCGGTGGTGTGCTGGGTCACGGTGTCCAGTTCCTTGGCCGAGCTGGTCAGCAACTGCGCGGTCTGGCCCAGGTGCTGCACGGTGTCACGCTGCGCGGCCTGCATGTCCGCCAGCGAGCGGAACAGCTGACCGATCTCGTTGCGGCTGCGCACGTCGATAGGCTGACTGAGGTCGCCGTTGGCCATGATGCCAAAATGTCGGCCGGCTTCGCGCAGTGGCGCCAGAACGCCGCGAGCGATGAAGCTCCAGCAGGCCACAGCCAGCACCAGGGTCAGCACGATCAGCGCGATGGCCGTGTACTGCGCCACTTGCAGACGGCTTTGCGAAGCGTCCATGGTGGCCTTGGCCGACTGCACGATCTGCGCAGTGAAAGCGTCGCGGGCCTTGGCGTAGGCGGCGCTGTTGGTCTTGGCCTCGGCGTCGATCGCCACGTAACCGGCCAGGGAATCGTTGGTCGCGTTGATTTGCCGTGCCACCACTTCGCGGTAGGCATTGAACGCACCCTGTACGTCACGGGCGCTGGCCAGCAGTTGCGGGTCCGTGACGGTGGGGAGGATCTCGTCGATCAGCTTTTGGCCGTTGGCCAGGCGTTCGCGTGCCGCCACGGCCATCTGCACGGACACGTCGGGGTTGCCTGACAGGCGACTGAGCATGGCGCTGTGGGCCGAAGCGCTGGCACGGGTAGTCCAGATGGCGGCGTTGTTGAGCTTGTCCAGCTGCACGGCGGTGAGCAGGTTGAGCGACTTGATCTGGGCGTCACTTTCGCGGGCGCCATACCAGCCCGTGAAGCTGGCGACCAGCAGGCCGAAGACGAACGCAATGAGCACACCGAGCATGCCGGTTCGCACTTTCAAATGGGTAAACATGACAGTACCTCTAAGCGGGGGCCGGGCCATTTTTGTAATGGAGGTTGCGAGTACAGGAAGCTGTCATGTTAACGGCGCAAACCGGGCGATCTTTACCCCAGGCTGACCTTCGGCGCGGGGGCCAGATACCAGGTCAAACCCGCGCAGGACGCCAGCAACACACTGGTGACCATGAACACCAGGCCCATGCCGAAATGCCCCCCGATGAAGCCGCCGGTCAAGGGCCCCAGCACCTGGCCGACGTACTGGCTGGAGGTGGAATAGCCCAGCATCCGTCCGGCTGCACGCTCGGGTACGGCGTGGCGAATGATGCTGGCGATGCACGGCAGCAACCCCCCGGTGGCCAGGCCCATGGCGAAACGCAACAGCACCAGTTGCCAGACGTTGGTGACCATGGCCTGGGGAATCAGCAGCAGTGCCGCCACCATCAGGCAGGCGGTCAGCACCCGCCAATGCCCGATCCGATCGGCCAGCCGGCCCAGACGCGAGGCGGCGAGAATGCTGCCCAATGCCGCCGCCGACATCACCACCCCGGCCATCAAGGTCAGGTGGTCGGTGTGCAATTGAATCAGGTAGACGGTGATGATCGGCTCGATGGACAACAGCGAGAACATCAACAGGCAGGCCACCAGAAACAGGGTTCCTACGGTCTTGCGTTGCGGCAACGCGGCGAAGCTGACGGGCGCATTGGCTTTGTCGGTGGCCTTGCCCCGCGACGGTCGTGGCGCTTCCTTGAGCATGAAGGTGGTGGCGAGAAAGGTCAGGAAGATCATCCCGCCGGCGAGGAAGAAGGTGTTGCGAATGCCCACCAGCGGCGGCAGCAGGCCACCGATCAAGGGGCCGGCCAGATTGCCCGCCATGATCCCCGAGGCGAGCATGCCCAAGGCCCAGCCCGAGCGATCCTTGGGCGTCTGAGTGGCGACGAGGATGGTGGCACCCGAGGCGTAGCCACCGAGCAGACCGGCCAGCAAGCGCAACAGCACCAGTTGCCAGACAGTGTGCGCCAACCCGATCAGGGACATGGCGATGGCCATGCCGAGGCTTGCACGGATCAGCATCAGCTTGCGCCCGTAGCGGTCACCCAGGCGCCCCCACAAAGGTGCGGTGAGTGCGGCCGAGAGAAAGGTCGCGCCGAACGCCACCCCGGACCATTGCGCCACTGCCGCCGGATCACCGGCGCCCAGCGCCTGCACGTAGAGCGGCAGGAACGGCAACAGCAGGGTCATGGCGATGAGGGTGGTGAAGGCACCGAACACGCACACCCACAGGTTGCGTTGCCAGTGCGGGTCGTGGGCTGAAATCGGGTCTGACATGATCGGTTCCTTTTGAAGACCCGGCAAGGTTAGCCAGCACTCCAGAATAAATAAAATTCATACTTTTTATGCAGTCCATTCTTACAAGGAATACGCTGAACGCGCACGCCCCGTTAGACTCCAACGTCGTCAATGACAAGGACAATAATGCCCATGACCGATTCAGCGCAGCGCCCGGGCGACCCCGCCTGGCTCAAGGCCCAGGCCTTGCCCCTTCTGCAGTTTTCCCGTCAGGCGCGCCTGCCCACTGGCTTCGGCGCCCTCGACCGGTTCGGCCGCCTGCCGGCCGATGCCCGCGCCGAGACCATGCAGACCGCGCGCATGGTCCACAGCTATGCCATCGCCCACCTGCAAGGCGTGCCCTTCGCCGCCGACCTGGTGGACCATGGCCTGCGCGCCCTTGCCGGCCCCATGCGCGACGCCGTGCATGGCGGCTGGTTCGCCCTGGCCGACGCCGCCGACGGCGACACGCGCAAACCGGCCTATCTGCATGCCTTCGTGGCCCTCGCCGCCAGCTCCGCGGTGGTGGCGGCACGGCCTGGCGCACAGGCGCTGCTCGATGAGGCAGTGGCGGTGCTCGAACAGCACTTCTGGAGCGAAAGCGAAGGCGCCCTGCTGGAATCGTACAACCGGGACTGGAGCGAGCTGGAGGCCTATCGCGGCGGCAACAGCAACATGCACGCCACCGAGGCGTTCCTCGCCCTGGCCGATGTCCTCGATGACACGCGCTGGCTGGACCGTGCCTTGCGCATCAGCGAGCGTGTCATCCATCAGCACGCACCGGCGGCCAACTACTTGCCGGTCGAGCACTTCGATGCCCGGTGGCAGCCCATGCCCGAATACAACACGGATAACCGCGCCGACGGTTTCCGGCCCTACGGGCAGACGCCTGGCCACGGCTTTGAATGGGCACGGTTGCTGCTGCACCTGGAAGCCGCCCGGCAACAGGCCGGTTTGACCGCCCCGGCCTGGCTGCTGGAGGACGCTGCCGGGCTGTTTGCCGCCTCCGTGCGCCTGGGCTGGGCGGCGGACGCGGCCGACGGGATCGTCTACACGATTGATTGGGACGGTCAACCGGTAGTGCGCGAGCGCCTGCACTGGACATTGGCCGAAGCCAGCGCCGGGGCGGCTGCGTTGTATCGTCGCACCGGCGAGGCGCAATACGATCATTGGTACCGCACATTCTGGGACTACATCGACCGCAACCTGATCGACCGCGAACACGGCAGCTGGCACCACGAGCTGGACCCGGCCAACCAGCCGGCCGAACGCATCTGGGCCGGCAAGCCGGACTTGTATCATGCGTATCAGGCGACATTGTTGCCGCGCCTGCCGCTGGCGCCGAGCCTGGCCAGTGCAGTGGCTGAGAGGCGTAGCTGAGTCCAAGTACGACCTGTAGGGCCGAGTTTACGCGGGAAAGGTGTGATGGCGCGCCGACGGAAAACCTCGTCGCGGCATCCCGAGCAAGCTCGGCCCTACAGGGTGTATTACCTGGGCCCGACGGTTCACAATGCGCTCGCACACGAAATTTCACTAGATTGCAGATATAACCAAAGCGTACCCTCCAGAAACTAATTAATCTTTCAATTAATAACAAAAAGCCACTACCTTGACTGCCCGTTATTCCTTTTTAACCTCAAAGGACAAATAACTATGCAGTTTTCGACATGGGCCACCAGCGCTTCCGGCAGTTTCCTTCGGGCCAAGGTCGATCAGGTCACCGACTGGAGCTACGGTTACAACCTGGCGCTCTCCCAGGCTGCAGAAGCGGCGGGCTTCTTCGGCATTCTCTTCCCGGTGCGCTACAGCGCCCCGCACACCAAGGCGGCGGCCCTGGACGGCCAACTCGACCCCATGACCCTGGCGGCCGCCGTGGCGGCACAGACCACCACCCTGCGCCTGATCACGGCGATCCTCCCCGGCTTCGTCCCGGCGGCCACCATGGCCAAGGTCGGCGCCACCCTGGATCAGATCAGTCACGGCCGCTGGCACATCAACCTGGTCACCGGCTGGTTCAAGGAAGAACAGCAAAGCCTGAGTGTCCCCTGGGTCGACCATGCCGACCGTTACCGCCGCTCCGAAGAGTACCTGCAAGTGCTCAAGGGCCTCTGGCAAGAGGAAGCCTTCAGCTTTGCCGGCGACTTCTACCAGATCAGTAACGCCACCATGCGCCCGCGCCCGGTGCAGCAGCCCTACCCGGCGATCTTCCAGGGCGGCAACTCCCCACAAGCGCAGCAGATGGCCGGCCAGTATTCGGACTGGTACTTCATCAACGGCGGGCCACCCGCGCAACTGCGCCAGCAGATCGACGCGGTGACCGCCGTGGCCGACCAGCACGGGCGCAGCGTGCGCTTTTCGGTGAATGCCTTTGTCATCGCCCGGGAAACCGAGGCCCTGGCTCGCGCCGAATACGACGAGATCCTCGCCGCCGCCGATGAGCTGGCCATCGCCCAGTTCCGCGAGAAGGCCAAGGAAGCCCGTGGCATGTGGCAGAACGACGATGGGCTGGCCAGCTTCGTCGCCAACAACGAGGGGCTGCGCACCGGTCTGGTGGGCTCGTACGAGCAGGTGGCCGAGCGCATCCGTGAACTCGAGGCCATCGGCCTCGAAATGATCCTGCTCAGTTTTCGCTTTCCGCTTGAAGAAATACCGGTCTTCCACCGTCGTGTCAGCAGCCTGCTGGGCAACGCCTGAACTTCCTTTTGCGCACTTAGATAGAGATCAGCATGAACCTACCTGTAGCCAAACGGCTCGCCGGCACCTGCCTGCTCGCCGCCCTGTCCCTGTTGCTCGGCGCCTGCGACAAGCATGACGACGCCAAAGCCGCCACCAGCGCCGCCGCCCCTGCGGCCGATGCCCAGACCGTGCTGCGGGTCGGTACCTCCGGGGCCTACCCGCCGTTCGAATCGCGTGATGCCCAAGGGCAGTTGGTGGGCTATGACGTCGACGTGCTCAACGCGGTCGGCAGCAAGCTCAACTACCGCATCGAATGGACCACTGCCGAGTTCAGCGGCCTGTTCGGCATGCTCGACACCCACCGCATCGACACCGTGGCCAACCTGATTTCGGTGACTCCTGCCCGGGAGAAGAAATACCTGTTCTCCACCCCTTACGCCTACGACGGCGCACAGCTGGTGGTGAAGAACGGCAGCCCCCTCAAGACCCTCGAAGACCTCAAGGGCAAGACCCTCGGCGCCATGCTCGGCAGCGACCTGCAGCAGTACGCCAGCAACTGGGACAGCGAGCACGGCAATCCCTACACCCTGAAAACCTATCAGGACAATAGTGGTGTCTACGACGACGTCGCCAACGGTCGCCTGGACGCGTTCATCGACAGCGAAATCACCGCGCTGGTGCAGATCAAGGCCAAGAACCTGCCGCTGAAGATCGCCAACGATACCAAGCTGTATTCCATCAAGCAGTCGTTCCCGTTTCGCAACACGCCGACCGACCAGGCCTTTGCCAACCGCTTCAATCAGGCGCTGGATGAACTGGCCAAAGACGGCACCTTGAGCAAGATTTCGCAAAAATGGCTGGGCAAGGACGTGACTCACGCGTGAGTCCCCCCTGACTTTTCCTCCCCTTGCAAACAGGACAGTGCGCCATGACTGCACCCCAGGTTGAAACGCTTGACATCGCCCGGCAACTGGCCGAGCGCTTTGCCGAAACCGCCGTCGCCCGTGACAAGGCCGGCGGCACCGCCGACGAACAGCTGGCCATGTTGCGCGACAGCGGCCTGCTGACCCTGCTGATTGCCAAGGAACACGGTGGCCAGGCCCAGCCCTGGTCGCTGGCCTTGCAGGTTGTGCGGCTGTTCGCGCAGGTGGACGGCTCCCTCGCCCACCTGTTCGGTTACCACTTCCTTGATCAGGTGGTGGCCCAGTCCAGCGCCAGTCCCGAGCAATTCGCCGCGCTGCAACGCGAGAGCGCCGAGCACCACTGGTTCTGGGGCAACGCCAACAATTCCCTGGACCGCCGCGTGGTCGGCAGCCGTGAAGCCGGCGGTTATCGCCTCAACGGTCTGAAGCATTTCACCTCCGGCTCGCCCTATGCCGACCGTCTGGTGATCTCCTTTCGTTTGGCCGACGCGCCCGATACCATCGTCCGTGCCGTGATCAAGCCCGACCGGGAAGGCCTGCGCATTCACGGCGACTGGGATTGCATGGGCCAGCGCCAGACGGGTAGCGGCACCGTCAGTTACAGCGATGTCTGGGTCCCGGACAGCGAGGTACTGACCGATCCCGTCAAGGGCAGCGAGGGCCAGCCGTTGCCCTTCCACACCCTGGGGCCGATCCTCGCGCAGTTGATTCTGACCCACGTGTTCCTCGGCAGCGCTCAGGGCGCATTGGCCGAAGCGGCGCGTTATACCCGCGACCAGTCACGGCCCTGGTACACCTCGGGGGTGGAACGGGCCGAAGATGATCCGCTGGTGATCCGCCAATACGGCGAGTTTGCCGCGCAGCTGGAGGCCTTCGCCGCTTTGGCCGACCGCGCTACCGGCGAGTTCGACCAGGCCTTCGTCAAGGGCTCGGCGCTGGAAGCCGGAGAGCGCGGCGAGGTGGGCTACCGTGTCGCCGCCGCCAACGTGTTCGGCGGCAAGGTAGCGCTGGAGATTTGCAGCCGCGTCTTTGAGGTCATGGGTGCCCGCGCCGCCGCCAGCCAGTACGGCCATGACCGTTTCTGGCGCAACGTGCGCACCCACACGCTGCACAACCCGGCCGAGTACAAGTTGCTGACGTTGGGCCGCTACGCCCTCAAGGGCCAGTTGCCAGTGCCCGGCTTCTATTCTTGAGCGTTGAAAAACTCCGGAGAGCATCGACATGCAACACAGAAAACTGGGCAGTACCGGCCTCGACGTCTCGGTGGTGGGCATTGGCACCTGGCAGTATGGCGGTGAATGGGGTCAGCCCTTCAGCCAGGCGCAGGTAGACGCCATCCTCGACACCGCCGCCGAAGCAGGCATCAACCTGATCGACACCGCCGAGTGCTATGGCGACCACCTGTCCGAACGGCTGATCGGCGACTACCTGGCCCGCCGTCGGCGGGAAGACTGGGTGGTGGCCACCAAGTTCGGCCACCACTTCCACGGCAACTTCGAGCGCGATCAACGCTGGCAACCAGCCCAGGTGCTGACCCAGCTGGACGACTCGCTACGGGCTTTGAAGACCGATTACATCGACCTCTACCAGTTTCACTCCGGCACCGACGCGGTGTTCTTTCAGGATGAGCTCTGGCACCTGCTTCACGAACAGCAACGCGCCGGCAAGATCCGCCACCTGGGTATTTCCATCGACAAGCAAGGCAACCCGCGCCAGGTCGAGGCGGCCCACAGCATCGGCGCCGGGGCGATCCAGGTGCTGTACAACCGCCTTGAACGGGACGCTGAACAGAACGCCTTTCCGGCGGCACAGGCCCAGGACCTCGGCGTGCTGGTGCGTGTGCCACTGGCCAGCGGCTACCTGAGCGGGAAGTACCAGCCGGGGGTGGTGTTTGCCGCCGACGACGTGCGCCGCAACCATCCCACCGACACCGTGGACGCCATGCTCCGGGAAGCCGCGCTGATTCAGCAGAATGAAGTGCCGGCCGGCGTGCCCATCGCCCAATGGGCCTTGGCCTGGTGCCTGCGCCACGCGGCCGTGACCGCGGTGATCCCCGGCTGCAAGAGCCCGCAGCAAGTGCGCGACAACGCCCGCGCCGCGGCCCTGCTGGACGACGCAGAAGGAAACACGCCATGAAAGTCGCCATCGTCGGGCTCGGCGCCATGGGCAGCATGGCCGCCTGGCAACTGGCCCAGGCCGGGGTGCACGTGGAAGGCTACGAACAGTTCGGCCTGGCCCATGCCCGGGGTGGGGTGGGCGGTGAAAGCCGGCTGTTTCGCACCGCCTATAAAGAAGGCCCGCAGTATGTGCCGCTGCTCAAGCGCTCACGGCAGCTGTGGCGCGAGCTGGAAAGCCAGACCGCGTCCAACCTGTTGCAGCTCAACGGCGGCCTGACCATCGGCCATCCGGGTGACGAGGCCATCGCGAAGGTGCTGGAGAGCATTCAGCAGTTCGACATCGAGCATCAAGTACTGGATATCGAAGACGCCCGCCAGCGTTTCCCGCAGCACCGCTTCGACCCTCAGGAAGTGGTGATCCTGGATCGAGAGTCCGGCTTCCTGCGCCCGGAGCTGGCCGTAAGTGCCGCTCTGCGCCGGGCCACCGACCTGGGCGCGAACCTGCACGGGCATACCCGGGTCGAGGCCATCGAACAGCGCGGCGACGGCGCCTGGCTGCGCATCGACGGCAGCGAACGGCGCTTCGACAAGGTATTGGTCACTGCCGGTGCCTGGGTCGACCACCTGCTGCCGCAACTGGGCGGTTCGCTGTACGCGCGCAAACTGATCCTGTCGTGGTTTCCGGCCCGTGACATCGCCGCGTTCGCGCCCGAGCGCTTTCCGATCTTCACCCGTCGCAGCCAGGGTTATTTCAGCTTCGGCGTGCCCAGCGTCGAAGGCAGCATGGTCAAGATCGGCATCAGCACGCCCGGTCCCGTGGTGGAAGACGTCAATGCTTTCGACAGCCAGATCAGCGAGCACGAACTGGCCGAAACCCGTCACGTCATCCACACCTTCCTGAGCGGCCTGGACCCCGACCCGGTGCGCACCAGCGGTCACCTGGATGCGTTCAGCCCGGACCGCCACTGCGTCATCGGCCACCTGCCCGGCGAGGATCGGCTGCTGGTGATCGGCGGCTTTTCCGGCCACGGCTTCAAGCTGGCCCCGGCCATCGGTGAAATCGCCTGCCAGCTGCTGCGCGAGCAAGCGCCCGGCCTGGCCGTAGGTGAGTTCGCCCTGGAGCGGCTGGCGATCTGCAACGGGAGCGCTCATGCACTTTGATTTTGCCTACATGCTGGGGATCATCCCGGAGCTGCTCAAGTACCTGCCGGTGGTGCTGTTCATCGGCGTGCTGTCATTCATTCTGGCCGTCGTCGTGGGCCTGGGCTTTGCCGCCGTGATCCATCGCCGCGTCGTCATGCTGTACCCGATCGTGCTGGTGCTCATCTCGTTCTTTCGTGGCGTGCCGTCGCTGGTGCAGATCTTCATCCTGTATTTCGGCCTGCCGCAGCTGGTTCCGGCCCTCAGCGCCATGAACGCCATGACCGCCGTGATCCTGGCGCTGAGCATTCGCAACGCGGCCTACCTGTCGGAGGTGTTTCGCAGCGCCCTGATGGCGGTGGAGCCGGGTCAGTACGAAGCGGCGCTGTCGGTGAGCATGACCCGGCGCCAGGCGCTGTGGCAGGTGGTGCTGCCCCAGGCGGCGCGCATTGCCATTCCGCCGGCGGGGACGTTTTTTATCATGATCCTCAAGGACACCTCCCTGGCCTTCACCATCGGCGTGGTGGACATGTTCGCCCAAGCCAAGATCATGGCGGCAGCCAGCTACAACTTCCTCGAAGCTTACCTGGCGGTGGGCCTGATCTACTGGGTCGTCACCGCCGCGTTTTCCTACGGACAGTCCCGGCTGGAGCGCCGGGTCAGCCAACCCTATCGGCGGAACTGAGCCATGATCGAACTGCGCAACCTGCACAAGGCCTACGGGCAACAACCGATTCTGAGCGGGCTGGACCTGAGCGTCAGCGAGGGTGAAGTGGTGGCCATTATCGGGCCGTCGGGCTCGGGGAAGTCCACCCTGCTGCGCTGCCTCAACCTGTTGGAAATGCCGCAACAGGGCACCCTCGCGATCGACGGCGCCCACGTCACCGCCCCGCACATCAGCGAAGCCGACGCCTTGGCCCTGCGCCGCAAAAGCGCCATGGTCTTCCAGCACTACAACCTGTTTCGCCACTACAGCGCCCTGCGCAACATCAGCGAACCGCTGCGCCTGACGCGCGGCCTGTCCAACGCCGACGCCACCGCCAAAGCCCGCCAGCACCTGGCCGCCGTGGGCCTGGCCGACAAGGCTGACGCTTACCCGGTGGCGCTGTCCGGTGGGCAGCAACAAAGGGTCGGCATCGCCCGTGCGTTGGCCCTGGACCCTCGGGTGATCCTGTTCGACGAGCCCACTTCAGCGCTGGACCCGGAACGCGTCGATGAGGTGCTGGGCCTGATGCGCACGCTGGCCGAACAGCGCATGACCATGCTGGTGGTCACCCACGAAATGGAGTTTGCCTTCGAAGTGGCCGACCGGGTGATCTTCATGGATCAAGGGCAAATCATCGAACAAGGGCCGCCGGACCAGATCTTCCGGCGGCCGCAGCATGAGCGTACGCGCAAGTTTGTCGAAAAATATGCACGGTATCTGGCGCGCACCACCGAGGTGACGCCCTTGCGGGCGAGCCCTGCTCCGACAGGTTGACCTTGAGGCTTGGGTCCGCCCATGGGAGCAAGCCCGAAGCCTGACGAACAGCCGGTGATCAGTGCAGTTTTCATTGTTTCTTTCCTGGGTGAGGGTGCTCAGGAAAAGATAGAGCCCCCGCGCAGGATTGACTACAATCAAATGCCCGTCTTTCATTCGCGAGCGTCCCATCATGACGGATCCTCTTGCTGAGGTCGTCGCCTTGCTGCAACCCAGTGCGCGCTATTCCAAGACGGTGACCGCCTCGGGCCCCTGGCGGGTGCGGCGGCGCCTGGAAGGTCAGCCTTTCTACACCGTGCTGCTAGAGGGCAGTTGTGGCTTGAGCGTGCATGACCAGCACTCGATAGACCTGCACGCCGGGGACTTCGTCCTGATCCCCGCCCCCAATGGCTCTGACCTGTTCAGCTCCCCACCGCCCCCTGAAGCGCTGAGCACCCAGCCCGTGCAATTGCCCAACGGTGAGTTCCGCCTCGGCGACCTCGAGGGGCTTGAGGAAGTCCGCATGCTCGTCGGCCACTGCGCCTTCGCCTCGCCGGACGCTGCCCTGCTGGTCTCGCTGCTGCCGGACGTGGTCCATGTGCGCGGCAATCCGCGGCTGTCGACCCTGGTACAACTGCTCGGCGAAGAGTCCCGGGGCCAGCGCCCGGCCCGGGAAGAAGTCCTTACCCGGCTGCTGGAAGTCCTGTTCATCGAAGCCCTGCGCGCCAGTGCCGGGGTCGCCGGTACCCAGGGCCTGCTGCAAGGCCTGGCCGACCCGCGCCTGGCCGCCGCCATTCGCGAAATCCACACCGCCCCGACCCAGCCCTGGACCGTCGCCGAACTGGCCCGCCACGCGGCCCTCTCCCGCTCGGCTTTCTTCGAACGCTTCAACCGCGCCGTCGGCATGCCGCCGATGATGTACCTGCTGACGTGGCGCATGGCGCTGGCCAAGAACCTGCTGCGAAGCAAGGACGTGCGGCTGGCGCAAGTGGCCGAGCAGGTCGGGTACAGCTCGGCGAGTGCGTTCAGTGTGGCGTTTACCCGGCATGTGGGGGTGGCGCCGACGCGGTATGAGCGTGTCTGACTATCAGGGAGTACCTGCCAGGGCATACCTGCTTAAGTCGACGCAAGCGTGGCAACTGGCCATTAACGTTATCACTGACTCGAAAGAATGAAAGTGAACGTTCAGGCAGCGGTGGCAGGGCTCTGGTCAGCACTCATGCTGTTCAGCAACCCTTCAGTGACTCCCCCCGTCAGTCCATCAGAACCCTGACCTGAACCTGTGCTCTGATGGCTATAACCCGCTGACGGACACCCCCATGCACACCCAAACCTCCTTCATCTTCGACCTCGACGGCACCCTCACCGACAGCGTCTACCAAAATGTCGCCGCCTGGAAACAGGCCCTCGACGCCGAAAAGATCCCCCTGGCCATGTGGCGCATCCACCGCAAGATCGGCATGAGTGGCGGCCTGATGCTGAAAAACCTGTCCCGGGAAACCGGTGTCGACATCAGCGACGCCCAGGCCAAACGCCTGGCCAAGCGGCATGGCGAGGCCTATGAACAGTTGCAGGGCCAGATCATTGCCCTGCCCGGCGCCGGGGAGTTGCTGGAGACGTTGAGCAAGGAGAAGGTCAACTGGTGCATCGCCACCAGCGGCGAGATGGCCACGGCGCAGATCAACCTCAAGGCGCTGGGGCTGGACGCGGACAAAATCCCGTTAATCACCCGCAACGACGCCAAGGCGGGCAAGCCAGACCCGAGCCTGTTTCTGGCGGCCGCCAAGAAGATGGCCGTACCGATCGAGGAGTGCCTGGTGGTGGGTGATGCGATCTGGGACATGCTGGCGGCGCGGCGCTGCAAGGCCACCGGGATCGGGTTGTTGTCGGGTGGCTATGACGTCAGTGAGCTGGAGCGGGCCGGGGCGTTGCGAGTGTATGACGATCCGCTGGATTTGCTGAATCATCTGGATGAAATTGCCAGTTTTTCGTGAGGGTCACAGGTGGGGGTCTGGCAAGGATTTACTTAACCAAGCCCACAAGAAATCCGACTTACACCCTGCCACCCCACGCGGCATGATGGCGTCATGATCCACATCTCAAGGACCCTCCCACCATGACGTTCTCCATCGTCGGCCGTTGCGCCGAAACCGGGCAGATGGGCATTGCCATCAGTTCTTCGAGCATTGCCGTAGGCGCCCGCTGCCCTTGGCTGCGTCCGGGGGTAGGCGCGGTGTCCACGCAGAACATTACCCTGCCGGCGCTGGGCAATCAGGTGCTGGACCTGTTGCAGCAGGGTCAAGCGCCTGCCTCGGCGCTGGAACTGGCGCTCGCGGCCAGCGAGTACAGCCAGTTCCGCCAGATCACCACGCTGGATCATTTGGGCAACAGCGCCCATTTCAGCGGCAGCGAGACCCTGGGCACTCACAACGCGGTGTCCGGCGTGCAGTGTGTCGGCGCCGGCAACATGCTGGCGGATCGGGCGGTGATCGAGACCCTCGTGCACCGCTTCGAGACCACCCGCGGCCCGTTGGCTGATCGACTGCTGGCGGCGATGCTGGCAGCGGTGGCGGCTGGCGGCGAAGCCGGGCCGGTGCATTCGGCGGCGTTGGTGGTGGTGGGCGATGTGTCCTGGCCGATCATCGATCTGCGGGTCGACTGGGCCGATGAGGACCCTATCGGCCAGTTGGCCAGACTCTGGGATGACTACCGCCCGCAGATGCAGGACTACCTGATCCGCGCGCTGGACCCGACCAAGGCCCCCAGCTACGGCGTGCCAGGCGATGAATAATGCCACCATGAGCCGTAGCCAGAGCCTGCTGGCCGACCTGATCGGCTTCGACACCACCAGCCGCGAGTCCAACTTGCAGTTGATCGACTACGTGCGCAATTACCTGACCGGCCTGGGCGTGGCCTGCGAGCTGATCTTCAATCAAGAACGCAGCAAGGCCAACCTGTTCGCCACCCTGGGGCCGGCGGATGTGCCTGGCATTGTCCTGTCCGGGCACACTGATGTGGTGCCGGTGGACGGTCAGCCGTGGACGGTGCCGCCGTTCACCTTGACTGAGCAGGACGGCCACCTCTATGGGCGAGGCACGGCGGACATGAAGGGCTATATCGCCTGCGTGCTGGCCGCCGTGCCAGCGCTGCTGGCAGAGCCGCTGCGCATGCCGGTGCACATCGCCCTGTCCTATGACGAGGAAGTCGGCTGCCTGGGGGTGCGTTCGCTGCTGGCCGAACTGGAACGGCGGCCGGTCAAGCCGCTGTTGTGCATCATCGGCGAACCCACCGAGCTCAAGCCGGTGCTGGGGCACAAGGGCAAACTGGCGATGCGCTGCGCGGTACACGGTGCGGCCTGTCATTCGGCCTACGCACCGCAGGGGGTGAATGCCATCGAGTACGCCGCCGAGTTGATCGGCGAACTGGGGCGTATCGGCAGCGAGCTGCGCGATCCAGCACTGCACGACAACCGCTTCGATCCGCCCTACAGCACGGTGCAGACCGGGGTGATTGGCGGTGGCAAGGCGCTGAACATCGTGCCGGCCGACTGCACCTTCGACTTTGAAGTGCGCGCCCTGCCCGCCCAAGACCCGCTGGAAGTCGCCCAGCGCTTGCAGCGCTATGCCCAGGAACAGGTGCTGCCACGCATGCAGGCGGTAAACGGCAACACCCGTATCCAATTCTCCGAACTCTCGGCGTACCCCGGGCTGGCCACCGATGCCCGCAGCGAGGCGGCGCAGTTGATTGCGCAGTTCAGTGGGTCCGAAGCCTTCACCACGGTAGCGTTCGGCACCGAAGGCGGTTTGTTCGATGCCATTGGCGTGCCGACCGTGGTCTGTGGGCCGGGAAGCATGGACCAGGGGCACAAACCGGACGAGTTCGTCAGTGTCGAGCAGCTGCACGGGTGTGACGCGATGTTGGCGCGGCTGGTGCTGGCGGTTCGGGCTTGATCCCTCATTTGGACCGCTGACACGACACCAGCCCCTCGACTGCGCTACTCTGACAACAGATGTCAGCCCGAGGATGTCGTCATCGAAGCCCTGCCCGTTCCGCACACACCGTCGCCCCAGTGGCATCATCTGTTACTGGCGCAACGTCACGCCCTGGAAATGGCGGTGTCGCGCCAGAGCCTGGAAAGCATCCTGCAGGTGCTGGCCAAGGCCGGCAGCGAGCACCTGGGTGGTCGGGCGGCGATATTCCTGGTGGACGAGACGCGCAAGACCCTCAAATACTGCGCCTCCGCGGGGCTGGCCGCGACGTACATCGAGGCTATCCACGGCTTCGAGATCGGCCCGCATTCGCCCTCTTGCGGCACGGCGGCCTACACCGGCGAGCTGGTGGTGGTCGGCGATGTGGCCCGCGATCCCTTGTGGGCGCCGTTTCTGGCGTTGGCCCGCCAGCACGGCATCGCCGCCTGCTGGTCACAGCCACTGAAGGATGCCAAGGGCGCGACCATCGGCACCTTCGCCCTCTATCACGAGGTCCCGCGCCGACCGACTCCGCAGGAGCTGCAGGCCATCGACCTGCTGGCCAGCACCGCGTCGTTGCTGATCGAGCGCTCGATTGCCGACACCACCTTGCAGAACACCCTCGCTGCCCTGCAACGCAGCGAGCTGGCGTCTCGCGAGCTGAGCCACCGGGTCATGAACACCTTCCATGTACTCGAAGGCGTACTGACGGTGAAGATCCGCTCCATGACCGACCCGGCTTCCCGAGCCATCACCGCCGAGGCGCTGGAACGTGTACGGGCCATGTCCCTGGTGCACCACAAGCTGTTCAAGCAGACCCAGGACAGCGGCGACGAGGTGGACGTGTCGGTGTTCCTGGACAGCCTGGTGGCCGACCTGTCCCAGGCCTTTGCCATGGACAAGAACCTCAAGCTGCTGCTGTCCAGTGACCCCGGGATTTTCCTGCCCGCCGAACGCTGCACCACCCTCGGCCTGCTGGCGGTGGAGCTGGTGCTCAACGCCATCAAGCATGCGTTCGACGACACGGCCAGGAAAGGCACCATCGCCGTCGCCCTGCACCGGCAGAACGACTGGCTGGAGTTCTCTGTGCGCGACAATGGCAAGGGCCTGCCCAATGGCGCGCTGGTGGCAAAGAAAGCCAGCCTGGGCACCCGCCTGATCCATGCGTTCGTCGGCGATCTTGACGGCGAGCTGACCGTGCGCAACGGGGCCCGTGGCGCCGAGTTCCTCGTGGCCCTGCCGCTGTCCGACTGAAATCCAGCGCCAATACCCTGACCGCCACCTAAAGTCTGAGTGGGCTCGGCCGATAGAGGCTGGGTACGCGTGGGCCTTGCTCTATAACAACGCGACGTTCTGCCTTCTGTATCTGCCGCTCAAAACACCGATAAACACCTGCGGAATACGTCATGAACATCAAACAGAAGCTGACCTGGGCGTTCGCGATCGTCGCGTGCCTGCCGGTTATCGTGGTGGCAACCCTGGTCGTGCTCAACCTGCGCACTCAGGCCCAGGCCGACTTTCTCGACAGCAGCGGCCGCGAGATCCGCCAGATCGACAACGGCATGCGGCAGTTCTTCGATGCCATCAGCCAGAACGTCGAATACCTGTCCAAAGACCCGCGCATCGCGGCGGCCAGCCACCTGAAGAACTACACCGGCAGCGATGCCGCGCAGATTCCCCAGACCGATGATGGCAAGCAACTCCTGCAACTGTTCGCCGAATTCGCCAAGAGCCACCCTTCCACCGCTTACCTCTCGGTCGGGCTCAAGGACGGCGGCTACGTGAGCTGGCCCGACGACGCCAAACTGACCCAATACGACCCGCGCGTGCGTCCATGGTACAAGACCGCCGTGGCCGCGCCTGGCCAGAACGCCCGCACCGGCGCCTATTACTGGGCCCCGGACGACGTGGTGCTGATCGGCAACGTGCACACCCTCCAAGACGCCAGCGGCAACCCCATCGGCGTGGTCGGTCTGGACGTTTCCCTCAAGCAGTTCACCGAGCTGGTCAAGCACATCAAGCTGGGCGACAGCGGCTACCTGATGCTGGTGGAAGCCAACGGCAACGTGCTGGTGGACCCCAGCGATGCCAAGCACAACTTCAAATCCATGGCCGACCTGGGGCCCAACTACGCCGCTCTCGCCGCCGCCGGCAATGGCGTGACCGAGGTGCAGATCGATGGCGTGCCGTACATGGCCAACGTGATCACCTCCGAGGGGCTGGGCTGGCGTTTCATCGGCCTGATCAAGCGCGATGAAGTCATGGCCAAGGCGTCACACCTGACCTGGGTGATCGCCGGGATCGCGGCGGTGCTGGCGGTGCTCTTCGCGCTGTTCGGCACCACCATTGCCGGCATGATCGTGCGGCCGATCCGCAGCGTCGCCGGCGGCCTGCAGGAGATCGCCGAAGGTGAAGGCGACCTGACCCGCAGCCTGACCGTGCAAGGCAAGGACGAAACCGCCACCCTGGCGCGCTGGTTCAACCAGTTCCTGGGGGTCATTGCGCAGCTGGTGCAACGCATCGGCGGTGCTTCTCAAGACTTGCAACGGGCTGCCGAAGGCACCTCGCGGGTGGCCAACAACATGAACGACGCCGCAGGCCGCCAGCGGGAAGCCGTGGAGCTGGTGAGCACCGCATTCAACGAAATGGTCGCCACCGCCAACGAAGTGGCCCGCTCCTGCGGCCAGGCCGCCACCAGCGCCGACGACGGCTACCGCGACGTGCATGACGGCCAGCACCACATTGGCGAAGCCACCGGCAGCGTCATGCAGCTGAGCGACAACCTGCAGCAATCGACCCAGACCATGCTGGTGCTGGAGCAGGACAGCAAGAACATCAACACCATCCTTGACACCATTCGCTCGATTGCCGAGCAGACCAACCTGCTGGCCCTCAACGCCGCCATCGAGGCGGCGCGGGCCGGGGACCAGGGTCGCGGCTTTGCCGTGGTGGCCGACGAGGTACGAGCCTTGGCTCGGCGCACGGCAGATTCCACTGGCGAGATCGACAACCTGCTGGGCAACCTGGCCCGGCGCACCCAGGAAGTCACCAAACAGATGCAGAGCAGCCTGCAGATGTCTCAGACCAGCGTGGCGCGTATCCACCAGGCCCGCGACAGCTTCGACAAGATCCGCACCTCGGTGGACTCGATCCGCGACCAGAATACCCAGATCGCCACCGCCGCCGAGCAACAGCATCAGGTGGCCGAAGACATCAACCGGCACATCGCGCAGATCCATGCCGATGCCCAGTTGGTGGAGGAGTTGGCGCATTCGGCGCAGACCGATTCCGATCGCTTGACCGGGATCTCCGGCGAGCTGAATGGTCTGGTGGGCCGCTTCAAGTATTGAGGCCTGTGCGCAATTGGGCTTGTGGAGGTCGAAACAAGGCATCCACACGCCCGGCAAAACCCCTAATTTAGGCGTCCCTTGTACCACTCAGGACTGCCTGGATGAATGTCATCACCGTACTGCGCGACACCCACCCTTTGCCCGTGGTCGATGCCTGCAAATGGGAAAAACTCGAAGGCGAGCCCCACACGGTCAACCTCAACGCCTATACCTCCGAGGACGGCAGCAAGATCATGGGCACCTGGATCTGCACCCCAGGCAAATGGCGGGTGGCCTACGAAAAGTGGGAGTACTGCGATTTTCAGGAAGGCTACTGCGTGATCACCCCCGACGGCCAGGCGCCGATCCACTTGAAAGCCGGTGACAAGTTCATCGTCGAGCCGGGCATGAAGGGCACCTGGGAAGTGGTCGAGACCGTGCGCAAGTATTTCGTGTTCGCCTGACCCCCGGGCATCAGCCCTGCTCCGTCATCCGCACACCCTTGCGCCCCAGCTGCTTGACCCCGTACATCGCCCGGTCCGCGGCCTTGAGCAGGTCGTCCAGATCCTGGCCATGCAGGGGGCACAGGGCAACGCCGATGCTGCAGGAAATCATCAGCGTCCCGGCTTCGGTGGCCACCGGCTGGTTGATCGCCTCGAAAATCCGCGCCGCACTGAACTCGGCGCTGGCCGGGTCCGACAGCTGCGCAATCAGGGCCACGAACTCGTCGCCGCCGTGGCGCCCTACGGTGTCCCGTGAGCGGGTCGAGCGGCGCATGCGTTCGGCCACCGCCTTGAGCACCTGGTCGCCCACTTCATGGCCGTGCTGGTCATTGATCTGCTTGAAGTGGTCCAGGTCGATCAGCAGCACGGCAAAACCGATTCCAGTGTCCTGCCAGGCCGTCACCGCCTGGGCAAAGCGCTCGGCAAACCGATAGCGGTTAGGCAGCCCGGTCAGCACATCATGGCTGGCCAGGTAGGCCGACCGCTCATGCTCGTCCTCCGCGCGCTTCATGGCGTTGAAGTGTTTGACCAGCAGGATCGGGATCATCACCAGGGCGCCCAGCAGCAGCACCAGGATCAACAGGGTCTGCACCGTCAGCACGTCTTCGATGCGCAGTTGCCGGGTAAACCCCAGGCTCATGGGTTGCGACGCGCTGGGCAGCTCGACCCGTTCGGTCAGGCGCGGCAGGAGGCTGTCGATCGGCCCGGTGGCCGGCGTGACTGTCGACAGCACCCGGCTATTGTCCCCGGACACGGTTTGCAGGCATGCCTGAACATGCAGCCACGGGTCGGAGTTGGCCTGGTTCACTGCGTTGAGCAAAGCATCAGTGCGGGTGACCAGCATGGCGACCATGGTGTTGCCGAAGAAATTGGGCCGCGCTTCGTGCTGGGCCTGGCGGGGCCGGGTGACCGACTGCATGAGGATGTAGGCGTTATCGCCCTCGTACATCTTGAACACCGGCGAGGCCACCGGACGCGAGCTGTCGTGGGTGCGGGCCAGGGCAAAGGAGAGCCAGGGCACGGTTTCAAGACGTACGCCATAGATCGCGCTGGCCTGGGGCAGCGCCGGGTACATGAACAGGATCGGCCAGGTTTCCTTGAGAGACGCCTGCTGGGCATCCTGTTGCTGGGCCAGGGTGGGGAAGTTCTTCAGCAGAAAGTCCGGTCGCCAGGCGCGGCGCAGCTGCTCTTCGAAGCGCGCCTGATCGGCTCTGGGCACCGCTCGGGCGGCCTCCAGCATGTAGATCTGCGGGTACGCCGCGAGCACCGCCGCTGCGTAACGGTTGGCCGCTTCTGTATCGCTCTGATCGACCGCCTGCAAGAATGCCGAAAAACCCGCGACCACCGCTTCGTTGGTGTCCAACTGGTTGCGCACCACCGCCGAGACGGTCTGCACGGACTCGGAAAAACGCGTCTGTTGACGCTCCACTTCCGACTTGAGCAGCAACAAGGCTGAAAACCCGATCAACCCCAGCGCAATGGCGCTGAAAGCCACCAGATGGCGACGACGTCCGAATACTGCTGTGCCTGGTATCAACGCCGATGCTCCATCATCCAGCCCCGAAAAAGGTGCGTACCAGACCAGTCTTTCAGACTATGGATATCGGGGTCTATAGCCAGCGGCCATCAGTGGCAAAAAAATCTGCCGAAAGGCTTGTTCCAGAGCGGTTGGCGGGTGCTTCGGTGCGCGAAGAACACGCAGGAGAGACAGCAGGGTGAATATTGCATAAAGACCTTATTTTTCAATCTATTGGTGATCTTATCTAAGATTCAACATTACCTTCTGAAGGTTATACGGTTGCCTGCATGAGCCGTGGCGGGTGCTGACCCTGTGGCGCAGCCCTTGCGCGCGATGCGGGCACTGCGGTCTGCCGGCAGTGCGCGGTGATGCCATCGCGCTCAAGGACGGCTCCCACAGGATCGGTGTAAAGCGCAGTCCATTTTTATTAATATTTATATATTACATATAGTTAGATTGTTTTTGTGATGTATTATCTAGCTAACCATTTGCGCCATCCCCCGTAACTGCTGATGTCCTCAGCCCCCTCCAGGCCATACCCTTCGCAGATAAACCCGGTCTCCCAGCGGCCATCTGCCAGCTGCACCTTGCCCAACCCCAGCGGCGCAGGGACGCCCGTCAGGAACGAGCCCAGTTCGCTGCTCGGCAACTCCCAGACCTCCACGGCAATGGCCATGCCACCATCGGCCACCCGCACCATGCCCGGCCGGCGGCCGTCCGCCAGGGCGTACAGGCGATAGTCAGGCGAACTCAAGGTTGCCCCCAGCAGCCGCGCACCGCGCTGCTTGAGTTGCCCGTTCAGGGCCAGGCCGTCCAGATGGGCGCCGCAGACCACCAGCCGGGCACGGTCATTACGGGCCATCGGTGCGGTGACCGATGCGCCCTGATAAGCACTGGCCAGGCTGAGCAGGTACTGGTCGGTGAACGCGCGGCCAAACACTGTCACGCCCCAGGGCAGACCGTTGGCCATCGTGGCGCTGGGCACTGCCACGGCGCTGTAGTCCAGCAGGTTCATGAAGTGGGTGTAATAGCCCAGTTCGGCGTTGCGCAGCACCGGCTCATCGGCCAGCTCTGCCAGGGTTACCGGGCGGGCAAGGGTCGGGGTCAATACGCAATCGAGCTCGGCGAGCGTGCGGTCGCATTCGGCTTTCAAGGCCTGCAGGCGATACTGCGCTTCGAAGGTTTGTACCCCAGTGACGCCGGGGGCCTTGGCCAGCACGGCGTGGATGACCGGCAGCACGGCGTCGGGCTGGCGGGTGGCCAGTTCACCGACCACGCTGTAGCGTTCGGCGACCCACGGCCCCTCGTAGAGCAGTCGGGCCGCTTCAAGAAACGGCGACAGGTCGATCTCCACGGCCTCGCCCCCCAGCGAACGCATGCGTTGCACAGCAGCGGCAAACAGCGCGGGGCCTTCAGGGCAGCCAAAGAACTCCAGATCCACCCTGCGGGGTACGCCAAAGCGAAACGGGCTGACCGCACCGAACGCCGATGCATCATTCCAGGCCGGGTTGGCACGGCTGTAGGCATCACGCGGATCCAGCCGCGCGGTCAGCGCCAAAAGCTGGCTGGCCTCCGCGGCGGTGTGGGTGAAGGTGGTCACGCAGTCCAGGGTGCGACAGGCCGGTACCACCCCGCCCGTGGAGAACAGGCCTTTGGTTGCCTTGAGCCCCACCAGATTGTTCAGCGCCGCTGGCACACGTCCGGAACCGGCGGTGTCGGTGCCCAAGGCAAAGCTGGCCACGCCCAGGGCCACCGCCAGGGGTGATCCGGCGCTGGAGCCGCCCGACGGGTAGTCCGGGTGCACGCTGTTGCGGCACGGCCCGTAGGGCGAGCGCGTGCCGTTGAGGCCGGTGGCAAACTGATCGAGATTGGTCTTGCCCAGGGGCACCGCGCCCAGATCGATCAACTGCTGGACCAGAGTCGCCGAGCGCTCGGGGGTATAGGCGTAGGCCGGGCATGCCGCCGTGGTCGGGATGCCGGCCAGGTCGATGTTGTCCTTGAGGGCGAACGGGATGCCGTACAGCGGCAGGCTGTCGATGGCTTTGCCCTCAAGGGCGGCCAGGTATGGCTCCAGCTCCTCGACCGCAAGCAGATGGATGAACAGGTTGAACGCCGGGTTCAGGCCCAGGGCCTTTTCGCGCAGGGACAGGATCAATTGCCGGGGCGTCACGCCGCCGCTCAGGTAACGCTCGCGCAGCACGTCAAGTTGCAGCTCTTGGCTCATCACACAGCTCCTTCGTTGTTCACAGGTTCCAGAATCACCACGCGCTGACCGGCACGCACCGCCGAGCCCGGCTGGACGCAGACCTCACGGACCACGCCGGCCACGGCGGCGAACAGCGGGATTTCCATTTTCATCGACTCCAGCACCACCAATGGCGTGCCAGCCTGCACCACATCCCCCACCGCCACCGCCACCTGCCACAGGTTGCCGGTGAGGGTGCTCTCCACGCTCATTTGGCCAGGGGCCAGCAGCGTTTCTGCGCCGGCCTGTTCGGCCACTTCAGTGCTGTCGAAGTGTGCCTGGCCGCTGTCCTGCCAGCGCTGGCGCTCGGCGCCGAAGGCACGCTGCTGTTGCTCGCGGAACGCCTCGATGCTGACCGCTTCGCGCTGCATGAACGCTTGGTAGTCGGCCAGTTTCAGCTGGGTGTGTTCGATGTTCAGGTCGAAGCGCCCCAGCGGAAAATCCCGGCGAATGCGCAGCAGTTCGTCGGCGCCGACCGGGTAGAAGCGAATCTGGTCGAAAAAGCGCAGCAGCCAGGGTTTGCCGGCGAACGCCGCCACTTCGCGATAGCGGTTCCACATCTGCAAAGTGCGCCCTACAAACTGGTAGCCACCCGGCCCTTCCATGCCGTACACGCACAGGTAGGCGCCGCCGATGCCCACCGAGTTTTCGGCGGTCCAGGTGCGGGCCGGGTTGTACTTGGTGGTCACCAGCCGGTGGCGCGGGTCCAGCGGCGTGGCCACGGGCGCGCCGAGGTAGACGTCGCCCAGGCCCATGACCAGGTAACGGGCATCAAAAACCGTATGTTTTACTTCATCTATATCCTTCAATTCATTGATTCTACGAATGAACTCCAAATTGCTTGGGTACCACGGCGCATCCTTGCGCACGGTGGTCTGATACTTTTCGATGGCCAGTTGGCACGCCGGATCGTCCCAGGACAAGGGCAAATGCACCACCCGCGACGGCACTTGCAGGTCGTCCGTCTCGCAGACCCGCTGCCAGTGCTCGGCGACCCGCGCCAGCAGCGTGGCCAGCGGCAGTTGCTCGGGCTGATAGTGCACCTGCAGGGAGCGGATGCCGGGCGTCAGGTCGATCACGCCGGCTAGGGCGTCGGCCTCCAGCGCCTGCATCAGTCCATGGCCACGAAAGCGCAGGACCAGATCCAGTTCAGCCGGGCCGATTTCCAGCAACAGATGGGTGTCCCCGGCCAGGCGAGCGACCAAGTGCGTGCCACCCTCGCCGACGTCCAGCACCACGGGCGATTGCAGCGCCACCGGGGCGGCGCATTCGCCAGGCAGGCTCAAGTCGGCGAGGGCCAGCGTACGCGCTGTCGACAGGTCGCAAGGCACAAAACGCACGCGGTCGCCGGCCTTGAGCTGACCCAGTTGCCAGAGGTCGGCTTCGATGAGGGTCACCGGGCAGACGAAGCCGCCCAGGCTCGGCCCGTCAGGCCCCAGAATCACCGGCATATCACCCGTGAAGTCCACCGCGCCAATGGCGTAGGGGTTGTCGTGGATGTTGGAGGGGTGCAGGCCCGCTTCGCCGCCATCGGTACGGGCCCATTCCGGCTTGGGACCGATCAGGCGCACGCCGGTGCGGCTGGAGTTGAAATGCACTTCCCACTCAGTGGCAAGAAACGTCTGCAAGTAGTTGTCGGTAAAGTATTCAGGGGCACCATGGGGGCCGTAGATCACCCGTAACTGGCGCACACTCGGAAACACCAGCGGTGGCATTGGCGCAGTGCCGGGTACGGCGTCCGTCAGTGGCGCCAGATGCAACACATCACCGGCGCGCAAGGCCCGCCCGCCGTGGCCGCCGAACTGGCCGAGGGTGAAGGTGCTCTTGCTGCCCAGGTAATCGGGCACTTGTACGCCACCGCGCAGGCACAGGTAACTGCGCGCCCCGGCGCCGCTGATGCTGCCCAGGTTCAGCACGGCACCGGCCGGCACCTCGCGGGGGCAATGCATCGCTATTGGCACGCCGTCCAGGGTCACCGCCAACTCGGCCCCGGTGACCGCTACCACGGCGGGCGCATTGAAGCGCAGGCTCGGCCCGGCCAGGGTAATTTCCAGAGCCGCGCAGCCTTCGGGGTTGCCCAGCAGACGGTTGCCCAGGCGCAGCGAGCGACTGTCCATGGGCCCCGACGGCGGCACGCCGACGGCCCAGTAGCCGATGCGGCCGGGGTAATCCTGCACGCTGGTCTGAGTGCCCCCGCTGAGCACTTCGAAGGTCCATGCGTGATACACCAGCCCTTCCAGGCAACGGGTCCAGGGATGGCCGCTGGCGAAAGGTTCGGCGTCGATGATCTGGCACAGGTAGTCGCGGTTGGTCTCCACGCCGTACAGCTGAGTGGCGGCCAGGGCCTCTTGCAGCCGCGCGCAAGCTTGCTGGCGATCCGGCGCCCAGCTGATGACCTTGGCCAGCATCGGGTCGAACCACGGGGAAATGTCGCAGCCTGCCTCGACCCAGGTGTCGATGCGCAGCTGCCGGCCGTCGGCCGGTGGAAAGCTCACCGCCGTCAACAGGCCGGGGCTGGGCTGAAAGTCCTTGCCCGGATCTTCCGCATAAAGGCGCGCCTGCACGGCGTGGCCCTCAGGCCGCAGTGTTTGTTTGAGCTGTTCCAGCGGCGCCAACTCGCCCGCTGCCAACGCCACCATCCAGCGCACCAGGTCCACGCCCCAGACCTGTTCAGTGACGCCGTGCTCGACCTGCAAGCGGGTATTGACCTCCAGAAAGTAGAAGCGGCCGCTGTCGCTGTCGTAGACAAATTCCACGGTGCCGGCGCTGCGGTAGTTCACCGCCTTGGCCAGCTGCAAGGCCGCCGCGCACAGGGCGTCGGCCAGGCCCTCGGGCAGGTTCGGTGCGGGGGTCTCCTCCAGTACCTTCTGGTTGCGCCGCTGCACCGAGCAGTCGCGCACGCCCAAGGTCAGCACACCGCCCAGGCCGTCACCGAACACCTGCACTTCCAGGTGCCGCGCGCGCTCGATGTATTGCTCGATGAACACCCCGGCATCACCAAAGTTGTTCTGCCCGAGGCGCTTGACCGCGATAAAGGCCTCGTTCAGTTGCTGAGGGTCGCGGCACACGCGCATGCCGATCCCGCCGCCGCCCGCCGTGCTCTTGAGCATGACCGGGTAACCGACACGGTCGGCAGCGGCCAGCGCCTCTTCCAGGCTGTCCAGCAGGTCAGTGCCTTGCAGCAACGGCACGCCCTGCTCCCGAGCCAGCGCTCTGGCCGTGTGCTTGAGGCCGAACACTCGCAGTTGCTCGGGCGTAGGGCCGATGAAGGCGATACCCGCTGCTTCGCAGGCCTCGGCAAAGGCCGCGTTCTCCGACAGGAAGCCATAGCCCGGGTGAATCGCCGTGGCCCCGCATTCCCGTGCCGCTGCGAGAATCTTGTCCACCGCCAGATAGGTGCAGGTGGCGGCGCCTTCACCCAGGCTCAAGGCCACATCCGCCTGTTGGATGTGCTGGCTGGCGGCGTCGGCCTCGCTGTATACCGCCGCGCCCTGCACCCGCAGTTGGCGCAAGGTCCGCAGGATGCGGCAGGCAATGGCGCCGCGATTGGCAATCAACACTGTGTCAAACATGATTCGATCCCTGCAGCCGCGGGCCGTCCCGCGAAGAGTGAGCACGCACGGGGCCGTCCCCGGGCGTCAGCAGGTGGGTATCAGTCCCAGATCAACAGCTCGGCTGGCGTCGGGTTGTAGCCGTTGCACGGGTTGTTCAACTGCGGGCAGTTGGAGATCAGCACGATGACGTCCATTTCGGCGCGCAGTTGCACGTATTTGCCGGGGGCGGAAATGCCGTCTTCGAACGTCAGGCCGCCCGCCGGGGTCACCGGCACGTTCATGAAGAAGTTGATGTTGGGGCTGATGTCCCCCTTGCCCAGACGGCCGTCGTGGCAGCAGGCGCGCAGGAAGTTGTCGCGGCAGCTGTGCATGTGACGCTTGTCCAGGGCATAGCGCACCGTGTTGCTCTCCTGGGCGCAGGCGCCGCCCAGGGTGTCGTGGCGGCCGCAGTTGTCTTCGACGATGGTCAGCAGCGGGCGGCCGAGGTTGGAATAGAGCACGCTGCCCACGCCCAGGTAGACATTGTTCTGCCGGCGCAGGGTGCGTTGCACGTCGTAGCGTTCACGCGGGTTGGCGGCGCTGTAGAACAGCGTGTCCACCGCCTGGTTGCCTTGCAGGTCATGGATACGCAGGGTCTGCCCGGCCTTCACTTCGGTGAGCCATGGCTCGCCGGCGGGGACAGTGACGCGGTAAGCGGCGGTTTCGGGGTGCAGTGCGGTCATGGTCGGCTCCTCAGGCGAACAGGCGGTCGGTGTTGATGAAGCCACGCTCGTTTTCCGGTCGCGAGGTGCGGCAGTGCTCGGCGACGCTGGCGTCGGCGTGCAGGAAGGTCAACTGCACCGGTTTCGGCGCATAGTGCGGGGCCGGGTCCATGGGGTGCTGCAGGGCGGTGAGCACCACCAGCGTGTCCATGGGGGCATACAGTTCGATGCAGTCGCCCGCTTTGGCGTTTTCAGGCGCGAAACTCAAGACTCCATGCTCATCGACATCGACCCGACTGAACAGGTTGAGGACCATGGTCAGGTCACCGAGACCCAGGCCCCACTTGCCCATTTCCACCAGCAGGTTGTCGGTGCCATTGCGAAAGAAGCCGTTGCGCAGTTCCTGATAGCGACCCTGGCCGTACTGCTCGGACACCTCCTCGGCATTGGCCACGCCGCCGAGGCTGTCGCTCCAGCCGCAGGTATCGCGGGTGATGGCCGCGAGCACGCGGCCCATGTCCGAGTACAGGCAATGGCCGGCCGATAGCCGGGCGGTGTGTTGGCACTTTAGGCTGTCAGGCAGGTTCAGACGCTCGCTTTTCTCATGGGCATTGAACAGCGTCAGGCTGACGTTGGCGCCGCCTTCCAGGTCGGTGAGGCGCAGTAATTGGCCACGCTTGAGCACGAACGAACGCTGGCCGCCGCCCGGCAGCAGTTCTTCGGCAAACACATCAGGGGGATTGGGCATGGCAGGTCTCCAGTAGTACAACAAACGGACGGAAGCAGCGCGTCACCTGTTCAGGTGGTCTGTCTCCCGGGCTTTTATCCCGCCGTGTAACCTCTACTGGAGGTCGTTGACTCTCGGACCAGTCACTCGTCTTGCGAGCCGGAACCCTAGCCAACCATTTTCAGATTGTGGTGCATAAAACAAGCGACACTCGCTGCACCTGATTTCAAAAGCAAAAGTTGCGCCAGCCAGCCGAAAACACCAGGTTGGCGCAGATGCGCCCCGGATTCCGCGGCGTGCCCAGGCATTTTCGCACCAACACGGCGCGCACCGCTCTGTGGCGGTGCGGCGCAGGGGCCATTTGACGCAAACCTATCATTTCACCCTGATACGCCTATCGGCGGTTTTGGAGGATTTGATAGCATCACGCTCCCGCTTCTTCCAAGGCCGCCCCCATTGCCCCCTCTTGCCGATAACCTCCTCCAGACCCGCTGGTTCATCGGCCTGCTGATTGCCATGGTGCTGATCATGCCGTTGGGCACGGACATCTACCTGCCGTCACTGGATGCCATGAGTCATGACTTTGGCCGCAGCCTGGCGGACGTGCAGGCCACCATTACGCTGTTTGTGTTCAGTGTCGGCTTGGGGCAGTTGCTGTGCGGTCCGCTGTCGGACCGAATCGGCCGCCGTCCGGTGGCGATTTTCGGCAGTGTCACCTTTGGTCTGGGCAGCGTGCTGGGCCTGCTGGCACCCACGCTGGAAGTGTTCTACCTTGCGCGCATCCTGCAAGGGATTGGCGCCTGTGCCGCGACCGTGGCGGCCAACTCGGCGGTGCGCGATCGTTTCAGTGCGGCCACCAGTGCGCGCCTCTACAGCTATATGACCGGCGCCCTGTACGTGGTGCCGGCCAGCGCCCCATTGATCGGTGGCGCGCTGGCCGCTCGCTTCGGCTGGCGCAGCACGCTGCTGTGCATGGCCCTGTACGCGCTGGCGGTGACCGTGCTGTTCGTCTGGCGCTGGCCGGAGACCCAGAGCCGCGCGAACCGTCAGGCCGTGCGGGCTGCCAGCAGCTGGCGCGGCGATTTCGGGCCGATGCTCAAGAACCGTCGCTTTCTGTTCTGCGCGTTGGTGGCCTTGTCCGGCATGGCCATGAACCTGATCTACGTGTCGTGTGCGCCCTCGGTGATCATGACCCAGCTGCACAGCAGTTCCGTGCAGTTCAGCCTGTGGTTTGCCCTCAACGCAGTGATCAGCATCATCGGCTTCATGCTCGCGCCAAAAATCATCCAGCGCTACGGCCTGTTCGTCGCCCTGCGCCTGGGCGTGACGCTGATCGTGCTGGCCGGGGTCCTGGCCTTGCTCCTGCCGCTGGGATTTGCCCCCAGCGGGCTGCGCTTCATGGCCCCGGTACTGGTGCTGTCCATCGGTTTTTCCGCGGCATTGGGGTCGGCCATGGGTTTGGCGCTGGAGCCCTTTGGCGCAAGGGCCGGCGCAGCGGCGGCGCTGTTCAGCATCCTTCAGCTCAGCGGGGGTTCGGTGCTCGCCACGCCCTTGCTCAAGAGCGGCTTGAGCCCCGAGCTTCAGTTGGCATTCGTCGGGCTGGTGGTGCTGCTGCCGGCGTTGCTGCTGGCGCCGCGCCTGCTCGCGGTCCATCGTGATCAGGCGCCAGCGGCGCACCGCAGCCTCAGAGATTCTCGGCCGTCAACAGACTGAACGGCAACACCCATTGGCGGGCATTGCCGGGCTGATCGGCGAGCATCACCTCGACCAAGGTACGGGCCACCTGTTCCAGTGGGTGAGCCACCAGCAGTTGCACCACGTTATCGATCAAAGCGCGCCGGGTACTGTCCGTGACCTCGTGACAGATGGTCACCAGGTCACGGTGCCGGCCGGTTTCGCGCAATGCCCGCACCACCCCCTCGACCCCGCCGCTGTTGATGTACAGCCCCACCAGATCGCTATGTTCTTCCAGTAACTGGCACGTGGCGACATAGGCCGAATCACCGCCCTCCTGATTAGGCAGCGGCGCCAGCACCTCATAGTCACTGAAGTTTTCCCGGAAATACGAGCGAAAGCCGATCTCGCTGAACTCCTGGCAGAGCACCCGATGGTCACCCATCAGCGTCGCCACCTTGCCCACCCGCTTGCTCAAGTGCGCCATGGCCCACCCGGCGGTACGGCCGACCTTGCGGTTGTCCAGGCCGATATAGCCGGCCCGCTGCGCAGCCGTCAGGTCGGTCATCAGCGCGTAGGTGCGCACCCCCATGGTTGCCAGTTGCTCGATGGCCTGACTGACGATGGGGTGGTCTGCCGCCACCAGCGCGATGCTGTCGACCTGTTTGCCCAGCGCCATCAAGGTGTCCGCCACTTCCTCGGGGCGCATGGCGTCGATCTGCACGATGGTCGGTTCGCCCACCCGGTCGCCCGCCTGACTGACCGCTGCGGTCAGCGCCTGGGTCACCGTCGCATAGAACGGCGGGTTGTGGCTCTGCAACACCATGGCCAGTCTTTTTGCCGGCAGCCCCCCTTTGCCGACGGACGGCGCAGGCGCCAAGCTATCATTTTCTTTGATAGAAAGCCCCAGCCGCTCAGCCGCTTGGTAGACACGTTCGCTGGTTTTCCGGCTGACCGGGGCGCGCTGGTTGATAACCCTGTCTACGGTCGCCACGCCTACTCCTGCGGCCTTTGCCACCTCGATCATGGTCGGCTTGGGGTTTGACATCCCTACGCTCCTGTATAAGCTCAGCCTCGAGCCTATCAAAATAAATTCAACAAATGATAGACCTATCACGATAACCGCGTGACAGGTCGGAGGTCGCTACCATGAACACCCACCCCCATGATGACGTGCCCCCATCCGGCAGTCACGCCGATTACCGACTCACTGCACAAAATCAGCAACTGGCCGCGCTGCGCGGGCTGGTGTCCGCGCAATGGCACACCTGCAGCGTCGAACGTAAGGTGATGAAGAACCTGATGAAGCGCAGCGACCGCCCGGCCCTGACCAACATGGCGCTGTGGTTCGGCCTGATGTTGGCCTCGGCCGGGGTCGGCATCGCCACCTGGGGCACCCTGTGGTGCATCCCGGCCTTTGCCCTGTACGGCCTGCTCTATGCGGCCAGCGACCACCGCGCCCATGAACTGTCCCACGGCACGCCGTTCAAGACGGCCGGGTTGAATCGGTTTTTCTACCAGATCGCCGCGTTCATGACCTTTCATGAATCGACCTACTGGCGCTGGAGCCACACCCGTCACCACACCGATACCCTAGTGGTGGGCAGCGACCCGGAAATTGCCGTGCCGCGCCCGCCCAGCCTGTTGAACATGGCACTGGACGCCTTCGCCCTGCGCGCTGTGCCCGTGGAGATGGCCCGCACGATCCGCCACGCCTTTGGCAGCGTCAGCGAGGAGACCCGCTCGTTCGTGCCCGAGTCGGCCATGGCCAGGATGATCTGGAGCAGCCGGCTCTATGTGCTGATCTGGGCGGCCACCCTGGCCAGTTGTGTGGCCATGGCCAGCCTGTTGCCGGCAATGCTGTTGCTGCTGCCACGACTCTATGGCGGGCCAGTCACCCAGGCGCTGAACCTCACCCAGCATACCGGCTTGCCGGAGAACGTCCTCGACCATCGGCTCAATTGCCGCACGGTGTACCTGGGGCCGTTTCTGCGCTTCGTCTACATGAACATGAACTACCACATCGAGCACCACATGTTTCCCATGGTGCCGTACCACGCCCTTGCCCAGCTGCATGAAGTGATCAAGGATCAATGCCCACCGCCCTACCCCAGCCTGTGGGCGGCCTGGAGGGAAATCATTCCGGCGGTCATGCACCAGCGCCGCGACCCTTATTGGTCGGTGCGCCGCCCGTTGAGCACCACCACCCGTAGCGCCGAACCGGCCATGGCCTGAGGTGACGATCATGTCCGATACCCTTGAAATCTTTCAGGCCCTCTGGGGCATGGAGCGCCTCGGCACTGGCGGTGAGCCAAGCCTTGAAGCGAACCTGGACCGCATCCAGCAGGCCGGCTTCAGCGGCATCACCGCGCTGTATGAGTCCCCCGCCCACGCCGAGCGCCTCACCGCCCTGCGCCACGAGCGCGGCCTGCAGCTAGAGGCCCAGGCGCAACCGCGGCAACTGGGCGACCTGGCCCCGGCCCTGGAGCTGATCGCCCGCCATGACTGCCATCACGTCACGGTGCAGGTGGACATGCGCCCCTACACCCTGGGCGAAGCCATGCACATTGTCGAAAGCTGGCTGCCGTTGTTCGAGCAGTTCGACTTCCCGGTGCTGCTGGAAACCCACCGCCAGCGCCTGACCAACGACCTGCCTCTGACGGTGCACCTGCTCAAGGCTTTTCCCCAGCTCAAGCTACTGGCCGACCTGTCCCATTACGTGGTCAGCCGGGAAATGCCCGACGACCCCGATGCCCGCGACCGCGAGGCCATCGCCATGGTGCTGGAGCACGCTCATGGTTTTCATGGTCGCTACGCCAGCGCCGAACAGGTCCAGGTGCCGCTCGGTTACCCGCAGCATGCCGGTTACTACGCACTGTTTCATCAGTGGTGGCTGGCCGGCTTCGAGAGCTTTCGCCGGCGCCTCCCCGGCCATCCCGAGCACCAGCGCCGGACCTTGTCGTTCACCTGCGAGCTGGGGCCTGCGCCTTATGCGATCACCGACCGCCACGGCCACGAGCTGAGCGATCGCTGGGAGGAAGCCCTGATCCTCAAGCACCTGGGCGAAGACCTGTGGAGGCGCGCCTGCCTGACCCATCCTTGACTCGATCCATGACTGCCCCTTGACCGTGAGTACAACAATAATGACAAGCAAGACTTACGATTCACTGGCGGGCGCCCAGAGCGCCCGCGCCAGTAAAAGCCAGGTGGATGCCAAGCGCTACCTGCGCATGGTCACCCTGATCGCGACCTTCGGCGGCCTGTTGTTCGGCTACGACACCGGGGTCATCAACGGCGCCCTGATGTTCATGAAGATTGAGCTGGGCCTCACGCCCCTTACCGAAGGGCTGGTGGCCAGTTCTTTGCTGTTGGGCGCGGCGTTCGGCGCAGTCATTGGCGGACGCCTCTCCGACCGTAACGGCCGACGCAAGAACATCCTGCTGCTGGCCGCGCTGTTCTTCATCGGCGCCTTGACCTGCTCGTTCGCGCCAAACATTCCGATCATGGTCACCGCACGCTTCGTCCTTGGCCTGGCCGTCGGTGGCGCTTCGGTGACGGTGCCCACTTATCTGGCCGAGATGTCGCCGCCCCACGTGCGCGGGCGCATCGTCACCCAGAACGAACTGATGATCGTCAGCGGACAACTGCTGGCCTTTGTCATCAACGCATTCCTGGGTAACACCTTTGCCGAGTACCCCGGCATCTGGCGCTGGATGCTGCTGGTGGCCACATTGCCTGCCGTAGCGCTCTGGCTGGGCATGCTGATGATGCCCGAAAGCCCGCGCTGGCTGGCGTCACGCGGGCGCTTCGGCGATGTATTGCAGGTGCTCAAGCAGGTCCGCGAACGCAATCAGGCAGCCTGGGAAATGCGCGAGATCAAACACGCCGCCGTCGCCGACGCCCAGACCACTCAGGAAGGCTGGCGCGCCCTGAAAACCCCATGGATGCGGCGCATCGTGTTGATCGGCATTGGCCTGGCCGTGGTGCAACAGGTCACCGGGGTCAACTCGATCATGTACTACGGCACCCAGATCCTCGCCGACTCGGGCCTCGGCCATCAGGCCGCACTGATCGCCAACATCGGCAACGGCGCCGCCGCCGTGGCCGCCACCCTGATCGGCATCCGTTACCTGGACCGCGTCGGCCGCCGCCCGCTGCTGCTGATGGGCCTGGCCGGCACGACCCTGTGCCTGCTGGCCATTGGTGTGCTGTCCAGCGTCATGCCCCCGAGCCCGGCCCGGGCCTACACCTTGCTGGCGTGCATGCTGGTGTACATGGGCTTCATGGCCGGCATGGTCGCGCCGGTGACCTGGGTCATGCTCTCGGAGATGTTCCCCTTGCGCATCCGCGGCTTCGCCATTGGTGTGGCCGGTTGTGCGTTGTGGCTGACCAACTTCAATGTCGGGCTGTTCTTTCCACCGCTGGTGGCGGGCATCGGCATTGGTGGGACCTTTTTTCTGTTTGTGGCGCTGGGGGTGATGGCGTTGCTGTTCAGTGCGCGATTTGTGCCGGAGACGCGGGGGTTGACGTTGGAGGAGATCGAGGCGCGGTTTCGGGGGCCGGTGCTGATGGGTGCCTGATGGATCGCCCACAGACCTGTGGGCGATCTGCCAGTCAGCCCGGAAGACCCCAGTGCACGACCAGTTCGGTGAAGCTCCTTTTGGATCCGCTTGCTGGCCCAGAAAGTGGAGTTTGTTACTCGCAGGCGGTGCTCGAAAGCCCTACTCCACCTTCACCAATGGCAGCCCGCGAATGTCCGCCACCGTCGCCGCGCCCGCCAGTTGCATCACCGTGCGCAGCTCGGCGTTGATATGGTTGAGCACCGACTCCACCCCCTGCCACCCACCCAACGCCAGGCCGAACAACACCGGCCGCCCGAGGGCGACAACGTCCGCGCCGCTGGCCAGGGCCTTGAACACATCGAGGCCCCGGCGAATGCCGCTGTCGAAGATCAGCGGCACGCGGCCCTGCACCGCTTGGGCGATGCTCGGCAGTACCGAGAAGGCGCCCGGCGTGCCGTCCAGCTGACGGCCGCCGTGGTTGGAGACCTGTAAGGCGTCGGCGCCGAAATCCACTGCTGCCAGCGCGTCCAGCGGGCTGGCAATGCCTTTGATGATCAGCGGCAAGGGGCTGTGCTGGCGCACGAAGTCAAGGCTGCGGTGGTCCAGGCACGGCTGGAAGGTGCGCTCGACGCCGCGGGGCTGACCCAGCAGGTCGAGGAAGTTGCGCGGCTGCGCCACCGGCGGGTAGGCGAATTCATGGCGAATGCAGCGTTCGCGGTGGCCGCCCACCGGGACGTCCACGGTCAGAGCGATGGCTTTATAGCCGGCACTGACGGCCCGCTGAATCAGCTCGCGGTTGAAGCCGTCGTCGCGGGTCAGGTAGAGCTGGAACCATTTGTCCCCGTTGCTGGCCTGAGCGATGTCCTCCAGGCTCAAGGTCGACACCGTGCTGACCGTCAGCAAGGTGCCGGCCGCATGGGCGCCGCGGGCAGTGCCGGCCTCGGCGCTGACGTGGGCGATGGCCTGGCCGCCCATGGGCGCAATGATCACCGGGCTGGCCAAGGCGCTGCCGAGGACGCGGGTTTGCAGGCTTTCGACGACTTTGCCAGTGAGCACGCGCTGGGTGACAAAACGGCGGTCGAAGCTGGCGCGGTTTTCCTGCAAGGTCTGCTCGGCGCCGGCGCCGCCGACGATGTAGTCGAAGCCGGTGGCGGGGATGATGGCCTGCGCCAACGCTTCCAGATCCAGCAGGTTGGTCAATTTCAATGGGGCGACACGTTCGCCAGTGGGCCAGGCGTTGGCGGTGGTTGATCCGGTCATCAGTCGACTCCTGCGGGTGGGTGGGTTACTTCAACTCGATGTCGTTGAACAGCGCCAACCCCTCCGCCGTCCAGTGGAAGTTGCTCACTCGCCTTGCCGTGGCCGCCTGCCAGATCCGTTCGTAGATCGGAAAGCTCGAGCCTTCATCGATCAGCAGGTCTTGCAGGTCGCCATATGCCTGGGCGCGCTGCTCAGGCCGGGTGGCGGTCAGCCCCGCGTCGAACAGGGCCTCGGCCTTGGGCAAAACGTCAGGTGCATAGAGGTTGCGGGCCACGCTCGGGGTGAGGGCGGTGCGCGGGTCGATGATGGTCTGCAGGATGATCGGGTCAGCGCGGGTCATGTAGGTCGAGGTCAGGTCATACTTGCCGCTGGCGTTGTTGCGATACCACTCGGCGGTAGGCAGGACATTGAGGATCAGTTCGATGCCGACATGGCGCAGCTGGTCTTGCAGCAGCACATCGCCTGCGGTCTCGGTGGGCGAGATGTTGTCCACCAGCTTGAGGCGCTTGCCGTTCTTCGCGCGGTAACCATCGGGCTGCTTGACCCAGCCGGCCTGGTCCAGCAGCTTTTCTGCGCCCTGGGGGTCGTAGGCCAGCTTGGCGCCCTGGCTTCTGAAGTACGGCGTGGTCACATCCAGTACGCCATCCACTACCGGGAACTGCGGGTTATAGACAGTCGAGGCATAGGTCTTGCGGTCGATGGCCTTCTGCAGGGCCAGCCGCACCGTGCGGTCGGCGAGAATGTGCTCACCTTCGGTGTTGGGGAACAACACCAGCGCAGGACCCGGCAGCGAGCGCGTTTGAATGGTGGCACCCTTGGACTTGAAGAGCTGCTGGTCGACATCGGAGAACGGTGCGCGCGGCCACAGCACGTCCACCTGGCCCTGGATGAACTGGCCGTTGCGCACGCTGTCCTCCGGCACGTAGCGAATGTCCACGCCATCGATGTGCGCATCGCCCTTGTTCTGCACGTTGGCCGACGGCCAGGCGTAACCCTGGCGCTTGACCAGTTGCACGTTGCTTTCCGGGGTGTAGCTCTTGAGCAAGAACGGCCCGGTGCCGATGATCGCCCCAGCCGAGCGCTGGGCGTCGGTGAGTGTGTAGGATTCGGGGGCCATGATCGCCAGCTGGGTGGTCGAGGTAGCTTGCAGGAAGCCGGCGTTGGGTTTGGACAGCACGAGTCGGACGGTGAAGTCGTCCAGCACCTCGGCGTGGTCATAGCCGGCCAGGTAGGTAGCACCGAACACGGTAGGCAGCCTGGCGGAGAAGGCTTTGTCGAAATCATAGGCGGTCTTCACAGCGTGGGCGTCGAAACGGGCGCCGTTGCTGAAGGTCACGTCCTTGCGCAGGTGAAAGGTATACGCCAGGCCGTCGTCACTGACATCCCAGCTGGCCGCCAGCCAAGGGATGATCTGGCCGGTCTTGGGGTCCTGATCGGTGAGGGATTCGACGACGTTGCGCACCACCACCCGGTGCTCGATCCAGTACACCTGAAACGGGTCGAGGCTGACCAGGGTGGTGTTGTCGCGCAGGTAGGCAATGCGCAGGGTCTTGCTGGCGGCGCTGTCCTGAGCTGAGGGCGAGCAGGCCGAGAGCAGCACGGTGGTGATGACCCCGGCCAGCAGCGTTGCGAGACGCCTGGCGGCAAGCGATGGGGGCGATGGCAAGATCGGAATCATAGAAAACTCATGACAAAGGGCGGGAACGCTCATCGAGCTTTTAAGACGGTAATCGTCTGGTCCGGCGCTGTGAAATTCGATTTTCTTCTATGTTAATTATCAATAGAAAACATTAATCCGATATTGCGTTATCAGCCCGCCGCATTTTGTGAACAGGCATGGTGCCGGCAGTTGCCCAAGACGCCGTCACACGCCCTGGACGATGATGATATCGGCCTGCGCCGCACCCTTGCGCAAGGCCAGTGCGGCCTGGTACTCCGGCGAGTTGTAGCAGGCCACCGCCTGATCGTACGACTCGAATTCGATGATCACGCTACGCTGGGGAGTGGGTCGTCCTTCCAGGGATTCGGAGGGGCCGCCCCGGGCCAGGAAGCGTCCGCCGTACAGGGCGAAGGCAGCCGGCCCACGCTGGGTGTAGAGGCTGTACTGCTCGGGATCGGTGATATCGACGTGTGCTATCCAATAGCCTTTCATGGCGCAACCCTCAGTCAATTCAAGCGGGGAGTAATGTGTCTGATGGTATACCAGGTTTCCACCTGCCGTCAGCCCCAGAAATAACTGCGAAAACCTTGGACAAATCTTGGCATACCATAATATGGTAGAGCCTAGATCGAAACACAGTCGCGGCCCCCGCAAGGGATACTCCAAGAGAACGCCATCAGGTTCAGGGCCTGGGCGCATTACAGCCAGCGACCGATCCGACTTGACTACTGCTCCTTATCGGCGGGTGTAGTAAACCCGCCCAGAACATAACAAATGAGGGCGTAAGAGATGGTGTTGAACAAACGTATCAAGGCAGTACGCCACGCAGTCCTTGGCGCCGCGATTATCGCCGCCACTGCCAACGTGGCGTGCGCCGCAGACAGCCTCAACTTCGTCAGTTGGGGCGGCACCACCCAGGATGCGCAGAAGCAGGCTTGGGCCGACCCGTTCAGCAAGGCCAGCGGCATCACCGTCGTGATGGACGGCCCAACCGACTACGGCAAGCTCAAGGCCATGGTCGACAGCGGCAACGTGCAGTGGGACGTGGTCGACGTTGAAGCCGACTTCGCCCTGCGTGCAGCCGCCGAAGGCCTGCTTGAACCCCTCGACTTCAAGACCATCGACCGCAGCAAGATCGACCCGCGTTTTGTCTCCGACAACGGCGTCGGCTCGTTCTACTTCTCCTTCGTCCTGGGCTACAACACCAGCAAACTGGGCGGTGCCAAGCCGCAGGACTGGAATGCCCTGTTCGACACCAAGACCTACCCTGGCAAGCGCGCGCTGTACAAATGGCCGAGCCCGGGCGTGCTGGAAATGGCCCTGCTGGCGGACGGCGTACCGGCCGACAAACTGTACCCGCTGGACCTGGACCGCGCCTTCAAGAAGCTCGACACCATCAAGCAAGACATCGTCTGGTGGGGCGGCGGCGCCCAGTCGCAGCAACTGCTGGCCTCGGGTGAAGTGAGCATGGGTTCGTTCTGGAACGGCCGCCTGTATGCCCTGTCGCAAGACGGTGCGCCGGTGGGCCAGAGTTGGAAACAGAACCTGGTCATGGCCGACTTCCTCGTGGTGCCCAAGGGCTCGAAGCACAAGGATGCGGCCATGAAATTCCTCGCGGCCAGCAGCGCCGCCAAGGGCCAGGCGGACTTCTCCAACCTCACCGCCTACGCCCCGGTCAACACTGACAGCATCCCCCGCCTGGACTCGGCGTTGGCGCCCAGCCTGCCGACGGCCTACCCGAAAGATCAAATCACTCTGGACTTCGCCTACTGGGCCAAGAACGGCGAAGCCATCGCGACACGGTGGAATGAATGGCTGGTCAAGTAAAAATGGCAAGCGTAGCGTCGCGTACTCAGCCTGCGGGTGCAGCCGTCGCTGCCCCTTTCAAGGAGGAGCCGGCCGTGACCGCACTTGATTCACCTTCGTGGCGCCAGCGATGGCGCGGGGCAGGCAACCTTGCTCCTGCCCTGCTCTTTCTCGGGGTGTTTTTCTTCGCCCCGCTGATCGGGCTGCTGCTGCGCGGCGTGCTGGAGCCGGTGCCGGGCCTGGGCAATTATCAGGAACTGTTCGCCAACTCGGCCTACTCGCGGGTGTTGATCAACACCTTCTCGGTGGCCGGGCTGGTGACACTGTTCAGTGTGCTGCTGGGCTTCCCGCTGGCCTGGGTCATCACCTTGATGCCCCGTGGCTGGGGCCGCTGGATTCTCAACGTGGTGCTGTTGTCGATGTGGACCAGCCTGCTGGCCCGCACGTACGCCTGGCTGGTGCTGCTGCAGGCGTCCGGGGTGATCAACAAGGCGCTGGTTGCGCTGGGCGTGATCGATCAGCCGCTGGAAATGGTGCACAACCTCACCGGCGTTGTGATCGGCATGACCTACATCATGATCCCGTTCATCGTGCTGCCATTGCAGGCCACCATGCAGGCCCTGGATCCCATGGTTCTGCAGGCCGGGGCCATCTGCGGCGCGAGCCCCTGGGTGAACTTCACCAAGGTGTTCCTGCCGCTGTGCCGGCCGGGCCTGTTCTCCGGTGCGTTGATGGTCTTCGTGATGTCCCTGGGGTACTACGTGACGCCCGCTTTACTGGGCGGTGCGCGGGACATGATGCTGCCTGAATTCATCGTGCAGCAGGTGCAGTCGTTCCTCAACTGGGGCCTGGCCAGCGCCGCCGCCGCGTTGCTGATCCTGATCACCCTGGTGCTGTTCTACTTCTACCTGAAGCTGCAACCGGAATCCCCGGTGGGCGCAAGCAATGCGAGGTAAACCGTCATGCTGCTGACCCCCAATGCGATGAGCCGGCGGATGCGCCTGGGGTTGTACCTGGGCACCGGTGCGATCGGTTTGTTTCTACTGCTGCCGATCGTCTTCATCGTCCTGCTGTCGTTCGGCTCCAGCCAATGGCTGGTGTTCCCGCCACCCGGCTGGACCTTCAAGTGGTACGGGCAATTCTTCGCCAACGCCCAGTGGATGGACGCGGCGCTGTCGAGCCTGAAAGTCGCCCTGCTGACTACGGTGTTCTCCGTGGCCCTGGGGGTGCCCACGGCCTTTGCCCTGGTGCGCGGGCGCTTTCCCGGGCGCGAGGCGCTGTATGCGCTGTTTACCCTGCCGATGATCGTGCCGCTGGTGATCATCGCCGTGGCGATCTACGCGCTGTTTCTCAAGCTGGGCTACACCGGCACACTGTTTGCCTTTGTGGTCAGCCACGTGATCGTTGCCCTGCCCTTCACCATCATCTCCATCATCAATTCGCTGAAGTTGTTCGACCAGTCCATCGAGGATGCTGCGGTGATCTGCGGCGCCTCGCGCTTGCAGGCGGTGTTCAAGGTGACCTTCCCGGGCATTCGTCCGGGGCTGATCGCCGGCGGCCTGTTCGCCTTTCTGGTGTCCTGGGACGAAGTGGTGCTGAGCGTGATGATGGCCAGCCCCAACCTGCAGACCTTGCCGGTGAAAATGTGGACCACGCTGCGCCAGGACCTGACCCCGGTGATCGCCGTGGCTTCGACCCTGCTGATCGGGCTGTCGTTGCTGATTATGCTGGTGGCCGCCGTCCTGCGCCGCCGTAATGAAACGCGTCTGGGAGTGAATTCATGAGTGCCGTGATCGACGCGCCGTCGCAGAACCCCGGGAAAACCCTGGTCTCTTTGCGCAACCTGAACAAGCACTACGGCCAGTTTGCGGCCGTGGACAACATCTCGCTGGACATCCAGGACGGCGAGTTCCTGACCTTCCTCGGCTCCAGCGGCTCGGGCAAGAGCACCACGCTGTCGATGCTGGCCGGGTTCGAAACCCCCAGCTCCGGCGAAATCCTGGTGGGCGGCCAGTCGCTGGTCAGCGTGCCGCCACACAAGCGCGACATCGGCATGGTGTTCCAGCGCTACTCACTGTTCCCGCACCTGTCGGTGCGCGACAACATCGCCTTCCCCCTGGCCATCCGCAAGTTGGCGGCGGCCGAGCGCGAGCGCCGTGTCGACGCCATGCTCAAGCTGGTGCAACTGGACACCTTCGCCCACCGCCGGCCGGCACAACTGTCCGGCGGCCAGCAACAGCGGGTGGCCATCGCCCGGGCGCTGGTCTACGAGCCACGCATCTTGCTGATGGACGAACCCCTCGGCGCACTGGACAAGAAACTGCGCGAAGACTTGCAAGACGAATTGCGCCAGCTGCATCGGCGCCTGGGCATTACCATCGTCTACGTGACCCACGACCAGGAAGAAGCCATGCGCCTTTCCCAGCGCATCGCGATTTTCAGTCACGGCAAGATCGTCGGCCTGGGCACGGGTTATGACCTATACCAGAACCCGCCCAACGCCTTTGTCGCCTCGTTCCTGGGCAACTCCAACTTCCTCAAACTCAAGGCCCGAGGCAACGGCGCGGCGCTGTTCGAAGAGCAACGGTTGGCCATACGCTTGACGGCCGGCCTGAACCACGACCAGGACGTGCTGCTGATGGTCCGTCCGGAAAAGGCCCAGGCCCTGAGCGTGGCCCAGGCCGAGCTTGAACCCTTGCCCCAAGGCTGGAACCAGGTGGCGGCAACCGTAGGCGAAGTGCTGTTTCTCGGCGAGAGCCAGACGTGCAGCGTGGTGACCGCCGGCGGCACGGCCATGACCGTCAAGGCCCTGTCTGCGGCCGGCATGCCACTGCGCAGCGGCGATCCAGTGCGCGTGCGCTGGGCGACGGCCGACGCCTGCGTCTACACCGAGTGGCAGGCCAGCGATTTGAACAAGGCGGCAGGCGCTCATTGAGCCTGTCGTGCAACCCGATCATTGAGGTAGCGGTATGAAATTTTCACTGTTCGTGCACATGGAACGCTGGGATGAACACGTCAGCCATCGGCAGCTGTTCGAAGACCTCACCGAGTTGACCCTGATGGCCGAGGCCGGGGGCTTCAGCACGGTGTGGATTGGCGAACACCACTCCATGGAATACACCATTTCCCCCAGCCCCATGCCGCTGCTGGCGTACCTGGCCGCGCGCACCGAAACCATTCACCTGGGCGCCGGCACCATCATCGCGCCGTTCTGGCACCCGCTGCGGGTGGCCGGGGAATGTGCCCTGCTGGACGTGATCAGCAACGGCCGCATGGAAGTGGGCCTGGCCCGCGGCGCCTATCAGGTGGAATTCGACCGCATGGCCGACGGCATCCCGGCTGCCAGCGGCGGCAATCACCTGCGCGAGATGGTGCCGGTGGTGCGCAAGCTGTGGGAAGGCGATTACGCCCATGACGGCGAGATCTGGAAATTCCCCACCTCCACCAGCGTGCCCAAGCCCTTGGGCACCCCACCGATCTGGATCGCCGCGCGTGATCCGGACTCCCACAACTTTGCGGTCAAGCACGGCTGCAACGTGATGGTCACGCCGCTGATGAAGGGCGACGAAGAAGTGCTGGACCTGAAGAACAAGTTTGAGGCAGCACTGGCCAACAACCCCGAGGTGCCGCGCCCGCAATTGATGGTACTGCGCCATACCCACGTGCATGCGGTCGACGACCCTGAAGGCTGGCAGGTCGGCGCCAAGGCCATCGCCCGCTTCTACCGCACGTTCGACGCCTGGTTCGGCAACAAGACCACACCGGTCAACGGCTTTCTCGACCCTAGCCCTGAGGAGAAATTCAAAGACCGCCCGGAGTTCGAGCTTGCGAACATCCGCAAGAACACCATGATCGGTACGCCGGCAGAGATCATTGCGCGGATCCGCTACTACCAGGAATTAGGCGTGGACGAGTTCAGTTTCTGGTGCGACAACAGCTTGCCCCATGTGGAGAAGCGCAAGTCACTGGAATTGTTCATCAACGAGGTGGTGCCGGCGTTTCGGTGAGAAATCGATGGGTTGACGCAACCGCTGGTAATCTGCCCGAAAAAGCCGCTTTTCAGCGGCTTTTTCTCTGTTCAGACGGCCGGCAACCCGCCCGGCTCATGCACCACCCGCCCATCCTCCTGCGGCGGCCCGCCCACCGGCCGGGCCACGTTCCAGATGACGATGGCGGCAATGATGTCAAAGATCGCCAACACCACAAACAGCGGCGCATAACCGACCTTGGTCACCATCACCCCGAACACCGCCGTAAAGGCAGCCGCGCCGAGAAAGCCGAACATTCCGCCCAGGCCCGTGGCCGTGCCCACTTCGTTCTTGCCGAACGAGTCGGACGTGATCGAGTACAGCGCCCCCGACAACGTCTGGTGAGCAAAGCCGCCCAGGCACAACAGCGCGATGGCCGTGTACGGCGACTCCACCAGGCCGATACAAGCCGGGCCGATCATGCACGAGCAGCCAAACAGCATGACCATCTTGCGTGAGGTAAACAGCGACACCTTGCAGTACTTGTGAAACAGCGGGCTCAGGTAACCGCCCAACACGCAGCCGATGTCGGCGGCCAGGAACGGGAGCCAGGCGAACATGGCGATTTCCTTGATGTTCATGTGCCGTTCGGTCATCAGGTACAGCGGAATCCACGCGTTGAAAGTCTGCCAGGCCGGCTCCGAGAGGATGCGCGCAGAGGCAATTGCGTAGAAGTTGCGGGTGCCGATGATCTTGCGCCACTGGGTGCGCTGCTTGGGCGCATCCTTGAGGTGGGTTTCTTGCCCTGCGAGGATGTAGTCGCGCTCGGTGTCGCCCAGCAAGCGCTGGTTCAGCGGGTGCTTGTACAGCACCAGCCAGAGGAAGCTCCAAATGATCCCCATCACCCCCACGCTGATGAATGCCAGCTGCCAGCCGTCGTTAAGAATCGCCCAGACCACCAGCGGCGGCGCCAGCAAGGCACCCACTGAAGAACCAATGTTGAACCAGCCAATCGCAACCGAGCGCTCCTTGGCCGGAAACCACTCAGTGGTGGCCTTGATCCCGGCCGGGAAGCCCGCCGCTTCGGTGACCCCCAGCAAGCCGCGCAGGAACGCCAGGCTCTGCCAGCCCGTGGCCAAGGCCGCCGCCGCACAGGCGGCCGACCAGGCCACGGCGAAGGCAGCAAAGCCCAGCTTGGTGCCGATGGCATCGACGATCAGGCCGGCCACCGGCTGCATGAAGGCGTAGCCCATCTGCCAGGCGACGACGATATGGGAGTACTGTTCGGTGGAGATGCTCAATTGGCTCATCATCGTCGGTGCGGCGACGGAGAGCGTGTTACGGGCGAGGTAATTGACAATCAGACCGGCTGTGATCAGAGCGACCATCCACCAGCGGATTCCTTTTATTTTCATGGCTTTGCACTCAATATTATTTTTTTGTGGTGGCAGCGCGGCGTTATACGTTGTCGTATGACAGTGCTTTATAGATAGCTAGCAAAGTGCTTGTCAACGGCTAGCTGAAATATTTCGTAACGTGTTGGTGACTTGGCAGGGAGGACCCTGACGGGAAGCCGACGAGCTCGCCCAGGTGACTTGACGGTCACCTTTGAGACGCGGTGAATCAACGCCCTGATGGCCGGTTGACAGGGTGTCGGGGAGGTCCTGATAATCCTGTCACGTTGTACGATGACCGCGGCTTTTTTAATAATCAATAACAATCAGGACACTCGCCCATGGCCGATTCTTCAAGTGCTGCCAACCCCCCCTTCAACCGCCTCCTGCTGACCGGTGCTGCCGGCGGCCTCGGCAAGGTCCTGCGCGAAAGCCTGCGCCCACTGGCGCGAACCCTGCGCCTTTCGGACATCTCACCCATGGATCCGCCGCGGGACAACAGCGAGGAGATCCAGGTCTGCGACCTCGCCGACAAACAGGCCGTGGACCAATTGGTGGAGGATGTGGACGCCATCGTGCATTTCGGCGGGGTGTCGGTAGAGCGCCCTTTCGAGGAGATCCTGGGGGCGAACATCAGCGGGGTTTTTCATATCTACGAGGCGGCCCGTCGTCATGGCGTCAAGCGGGTGATCTTCGCCAGCTCCAACCATGTGATCGGTTTTCACAAGCAGGACGAAACCCTCGACGCCCATAGCGCACGGCGCCCGGACAGCTACTACGGGTTGTCGAAGTCATACGGGGAGGATGTCGCGAGTTTCTACTTTGATCGCTACGGCATCGAGACCGTGAGCATCCGTATCGGCTCCTCGTTCAGCGAACCCCAGAACCGTCGCATGCTCAGCACCTACCTGAGCTACGACGACCTGACGCAATTGATCGAGCGCGGCCTGACGGCAACCGATGTGGGCCATACCGTAGTCTACGGCGTGTCGGCCAACAAGACGGTGTGGTGGGACAACCGCTACGCCGCGCACCTGGGCTATCACCCGCAGGACAGCTCCGAACCTTGGCGGGCCAAGGTCGAAGCACAGCCAGCACCGGCGGCGGATGACCCGATCAGTGTCTACCAGGGCGGCGCCTTCGTGGCTTTGGGGCCGTTCGGCGATTGATCCAGGCGACGCCGAACCCGGCAGGGTTCGGCGTCGACTTCCTCAATGGTTATAGGCACGCTCGTTGTGCTCGCCCATGTCCAGCCCCAACTCCTCCACCGACGCGTGGGCGCGCAGGCCGATGACTGCCTTGATCACCTTGAGCACCACCCAACTGACCACGAAGCAGTAGACGAAGGTGAATCCCACACCCTTGATCTGCGCCATCAACTGCCCGGCAATGGTCACGTTCGGCACATAGCCGCCCAACGATGGCACACAGAAGACGCCGGTCAGCAAGGCCCCGATGATGCCGCCAATACCGTGCAGGCCAAACACGTCCAAAGTGTCGTCATAGCTGAAGTGGCGTTTGAGCAAGGCAATGCTCAGGTAGCAGAACACCCCGCAGAGCAGACCGATGGCCAGCGCACCGCCCACCCCGACGTAGGCGCAGGCCGGCGTGATCCCCACCAGACCTGCCAAGGCTCCGCTGGCCAGACCCAGGGCGCTGGGCTTGCCGACCTTGAACCACTCGGTGAACATCCAGCCGAGTATTCCAGCGCACGCGCCCAATTGGGTGTTGAGCATCACCACCCCGGCGGTGCCGTTGAGGGTACCACCCGAGCCTATGTTGAAGCCGAACCAGCCGACCCAGAGCATGGCCGCGCCGGTCATGGTCAGGCTCAGGTTATGCGCCGGCATCGGCTCGTGGGGGTAGCCCTTGCGACGGCCGAGCATGAGGCTGGCCGCCAGCGCGGCGACGCCGGCGTTGATGTGCACGGCGGTGCCGCCGGCATAGTCCAGCGTGCCCCAATTGTGCATCAAGGCCCCGGCGCCGCCCCAGACCATGTGCGCGATGGGCGCATAGACCAAGGTAAACCAGGCGGCCATGAACAACAGCGCGGCGGAGAACTTCATGCGCTCGGCAAAGGCGCCGGCGATCAGCGCCGGGGTGATGATGGCGAAGGTCATCTGGAAGGTCACGAACACCCCTTCCGGAATATCGCCCACCAGGCTGTCGGCGGTCATGCCAGCCAGGAATGCGCGGCTCAGGCCGCCGACGAAACTGTTGAAGGTGACCTGGCCATCGACCATGCCGGTGGTGTCGACCACCATGCTGTAGCCGTAAATGACCCAAAGCACCCCCACCAGACCGGCCACGCCGAAGCATTGGGTGAACAGCGAGAGCATGTTCTTGGCGCGCACCAGGCCGCCGTAAAACAACGCCAGGCCCGGCAGGCACATGAACAGCACCAGCACTGCGGCGGTAATCATCCAGGCGGTGCTGCCATTGTTCAGGACGGGGGTGTCGGCGGCGTGCGCCAGAGGCGACAGCAAGGCCAGCGGGAGCAGGCCCGGCAGGGATAGAGCGGGTAGACGTTTGACCATTTTCAAAAGCTCCTGCACATGGAAATGAGGGCAGCGTCGTCGGTGGTGCGGGCCGTGGGGTCGGCCTCTCGTTTTGCCGTGCATTCAACGGCCTCATCGCGGGCAACCGCCAAGGCGGTTGCCCGCGATGGCCGTTACGCGGTCAACAAGCCAGGCTCAATACCCCTGCCCCGACCCTGGAATCCAGCTGGTCCCGGCCAGCGGCACCCGTGCCATGGCCGCCGATTCCACGGTCAATGCCACCAGGTCCTCGGGATCGAGGTTATGCAGGTGCGACTTGCCGCAGGCGCGGGCCATGGTCTGGGCTTCCAGCACCAGTACACGCAAATAGTTTGCCAGGCGGCGACCGCCCTCGATCGGGTCCAGGCGCTTGGACAGCTCCGGGTCCTGAGTGGTGATACCGGCTGGGTCGCGGCCGTTCTGCCAGTCGTCATAGAAACCGGCGGCCGAACCGATTTTCTTCAGCTCTTCGTCCAGGCGCGGGTGGTTGTCGCCCAATGCGATCAACGCGGCGGTGCCGATGGCCACGGCGTCCGCCCCCAGGGCCATGGCCTTGGCCACATCGGCGCCGTTGCGAATGCCGCCGGAGACGATCAACTGCACCTTGCGGTGCATACCCATCTCCTGCAGCGCCTGCACGGCCTGAGGAATGGCCGGCAGGATCGGGATGCCGACGTGTTCGATGAACACTTCCTGGGTCGCCGCCGTACCGCCCTGCATGCCGTCGAGCACGATCACGTCGGCACCGGCTTTCACGGCCAGCTTGACGTCGTAGTAAGGGCGGCTTGCGCCGATCTTCACGTAGATCGGTTTTTCCCAGTCGGTGATTTCACGGATCTCGGCGATCTTGATCGCCAGGTCATCCGGGCCGGTCCAGTCCGGGTGACGGCAGGCCGAGCGCTGGTCCACGCCAATCGGCAAAGTGCGCATGCCAGCCACGCGTTCGGTGACTTTCATGCCCAGCAACATACCGCCACCGCCCGGCTTGGCGCCCTGCCCCAGGACGATTTCAATGGCGTCTGCCTTGCGCAGGTCGTCGGGGTTCATGCCGTAGCGTGACGGCAGGTACTGGTAGACCAGGTGTTGCGACTGGCCGCGCTCTTCCGGGGTCATGCCGCCGTCACCGGTGGTGGTGCTCGTGCCAGCAATGGTAGCGCCACGGCCCAGTGCTTCCTTGGCGTTGGCCGACAGAGCGCCGAAGCTCATGCCGGCGATGGTCACCGGAATCTTCAGGTGCAGCGGCTTCTTGGCAAAGCGGTTGCCGAGAATCACGTCAGTGCCGCATTTCTCGCGATAGCCTTCCAGCGGATAGCGCGACACGCTGGCACCCAACAGCAGCAGGTCGTCGAAGTGCGGCAGCTTGCGCTTGGTGCCGCCGCCGCGAATGTCGTAGATGCCGGTCTCGGCGGCACGCTGGATTTCCTGGATGGTCAGGCGGTCGAAGGTGGCCGACTCGCGCAGTACTGGCGGTTGTTTGTCGCTCATGGCTAGGATTCCTGATCAGTACGCGGAGGCGTTGTCGACTTTGAAGTTGTACAGCTGACGGGCTGAACCGTAGCGCTTGAAGTCAGCCGCCTTGTGCTCGAAGCCGGCCCGGTTGAGCAGTTCCTGCAACTCTTCCAGGTGCTCGCCGCGCATTTCTTTCTCGATGCAGTCCGAGCCCAGCGATTCGACGCTGCCCTTCACGTAGATGTGCGTCTCGTAAAGCGAATCGCCCAGGGCATCGCCCGCATCGCCGCAGACCACCAGGCGCCCGGCCTGGCCCATGAAGCAGCTCATGTGGCCAATGCTGCCGCCGACAACGATGTCGATGCCCTTCATGGAGATCCCGCAGCGGGCCCCGGCGTCGCCTTCGATCACCAGCAGCCCGCCGTGAGCGGTGGCGCCGGCGGCTTGCGAAGCGCTGCCCTTGACCCGCACGTAGCCGCTCATCATGTTTTCAGCGCAGCCGACGCCGACGTTGCCGTGCACGGTGATCGACGCTTTCTGGTTCATCCCCGCGCAGTAGTAACCGGCATGGCCCTGGATATCGATGGAGATGGCTTCGTTGACGCCGACGGCCAGGTTGTGGGCGCCATTGGAATGGGTCACCACCCACTCGCGGTCTTCGACATTCTTGACTTGGTCGTGCAGCGCCTGGTTGAGGTCGCGCACCGTGGAAACAGACAGATCGATGGTTTTCATAATGATGGGGTCCTTAAGCCGACTCGCGTTCCCAGATGTACATGGTGGCCGGTGCCGGCTCCCAGACCTTGGCGTGTTCAATCCCCGGCAGGCTCGACAGCGCCTGGTATTCCGAGGCCATGGCGACGTAGTCGTCGGTCTCGGCGAGAATCGCTGGCTTGCAGGCGATCGGGTCGCGGATCACCGCAAAACCATTGCGGGTGCCGATGGCAAAGGTGAAGAAACCGTCCAGGGCTTCCAGCGAGTTGTCCAGCGCCTGCTTGAGCGAGTCGCCTTCCAGCAGGCGCCAGGCCAGGTAGCCGGCGGCCACTTCGGTGTCGTTCTCGGTGTCGAAATGGATGCCTTCGCGGCGCAGCTCCTGGCGCAGGCGGAAGTGGTTGGACAACGAGCCGTTGTGCACCAGGCAAAGGTCGGCGCCCGTGGAAAACGGGTGGCTGCCTTCCATGGTCACCGCGCTTTCCGTGGCCATGCGGGTGTGACCGATGATGTGACTGCCCTTCATGCTGCCCAGGCCGAAACGCTCGGAGATTTCCTTGGGCAGGCCCATGCCCTTGAGGATCTCGATGCTTTTGCCGGCGCTCATGATGCGTACGCTGGGGGCCAGTTCCTTGAGGGCAGCGCGAACAACGGCCTCTTCGGTCTGTATTTTAAGCACGGCAGCGCTGGCGTTCTGAAACCAGTCCAGCGGTACGTTCAGACGGGTCTGCACGGCGGCGATCAAGGCGGTGAAATCAAAGCCTTCGGTGGTGGCCTGCAGCGTCAGCTTGACCCAGCCATCGCCCACTTCATCGCCATAGATGGCAAAGCCGGCGCTGTCCGGGCCGCGGTCGGTCATGGCTTCGAGCATCGGCTCGAACAGCTTGCCGAGCTGGGATTCCAGCGCGGGGTTCTTGAGGTACAGACCCACAATTCCACACATATCCAAAACTCCTGGGCAGAAGACGCCCTTACCCACAGGTCGGGCGTCCGAAAAACGCGGTTAACGTGGCGCGATCAGAAAAATTCGGTGTAGCGCTGGATTTCCCAGTCACTCACATGGCGGCTGTATTCCACCCATTCCATGCGCTTGAGCCTGATGAATTCACCGACGATTTCCTTGCCCATCACTTCGGCAAACAACGGGTCGGCTTCCAACGCATCGCAGGCTTCCTTGAGCGACTGCGGCAGGGTCTTGATGCCTTTGGCGGCAATGGCGTCCAGGCCCAGGGCATAGAGGTTTTCGTTGCAGATCTGGTCGGGCATCAGCTGGCGTTCGATACCGTCCAGGCCGGCGGCGATGATCGCGGCGCTGACCAGATAGGGATTGCAACCGGCGTCCGGCAGGCGGAACTCCAGGCGCCCGTAAGGCACGCGGACCATGGCCGAGCGGTTGTTGGCGCCGAAGGCGATGAACGCCGGCGCCCAGGTGGCGCCAGACAGGGAGTTGCCCACCACCAGGCGCTTGTAGGAGTTGACCGTGGGCGCGGCGAAGGCACACAAGGCCGGGCCGTGTGCCAGGAGGCCGGCGGCAAAGTGATAGGCCAACTTCGACAAGCCCATGCCGTGCTTGTCGCTGGCGTCGAAGAACAGGTTCTTGCTCTCGGCGCTGGCGATGGACAGGTGAAAATGCATGCCGTTGCCGGCGCGTTTCGGGTCAGGCTTGGGCATGAACGAGCAGATCATGCCCATGTCGTTGGCGATTTCACCGGCGGCCATGCGGAAGAAGGTGAAGCGGTCGGCCGACTCCATGGCCTCGCTGTAGGTGTAGTTGATTTCGAATTGACCGTTGGCATCTTCGTGGTCGATCTGGTAGATGTCGAAACCCACCGGTTGCAAGGACTCGGTCAGGCGCTCCAGAAACGCACGGGACCGGGACAGGCCTTTATAGTCGTAGCAAGGCTTGTCGAGGTTGTCGCTGGGGTCTACCAGTTGTAGCTTGCCGGCGGCGTCGCGGCGCATCAGGTTGAATTCCGGCTCAAGGCCCGTGTTCAGCGTCCAGCCCTTGGCTTTGAGGCGCTCGACCTGCTGTTGCAGCACGTAGCGGCTGTCGTAGGGCCAAGGCTCACCGTTGACGTGACCGATGCACACCACGCGGCCATAGCCTGGCTGCCATGGCACCGGGGTCAGGGTCGAAAGGTCGCCCTTGGCCATGAAGTCCGGGCCATGGGGCTCCATGCCCATGCCGCTGATGGCGAAACCGGCAAAGCCCGCACCCTCTTGCGCCACGGTCTGCAAGCCCGAAATCGGCACCGATTTGGTCTTGGCCGAGCCGTGGATGTCGACGAACTGGGCCAGCACGTACTTGATGCCGTGCTCTTCGATCAGCCGCTGGGTCTCTGCTGGCAACATTGCATTTCGCTCCATATTCCGACTAGGAAAGATACTTTCCCTTTAGGAATGCAAAGCCCTTGCCAACCTTTTCCATCCTCGGCACGGAACTCCCGTGGCAGGCATTTTCTCTGTATATATGGGAATATTGCTTTCTCAGAGGGAATAACCGCCCTCGACGCTTGGACCAGCACCTGATAAATGTTCATTCTTGGTGCGAAACTAACTTTCACGAACAGAAACCGTGCAGGCCCACATGAATATCCCCGACGCCACTATCAAAAGCGCTACCGAGCCGCGCCTCAAGCTCGAGCAGTACCTGGGGATGCAGGTCAAACGCCAGCGCCAGGCCCAGGACCTGAAGCTCTCGGATGTGGCTCGTATCGCCGGTATCAGCCAGGGCATGCTGAGCAAGATCGAAAACGCCCAGGTCTCCACCAGCCTGGACACCCTCAGCCGCCTGTGCGACGTACTCGGCATGCCCATGTCCAAGCTGTTCAGCCAGTATGACCAACAAGGCGGCAGCGCCCTGCTGGTCAAGGCCGACGAGGGGCTGGAGGTGGTGCGGCGCGGCACGGAGAAAGGCCATACTTACCACCTGCTCAACCATACCCGCGGGCCGAAGAAGAGCTTCGAGGCGTACAGGGTAACCATGGATGATGCCAGCGAGGAGTTTCCGACTTTCTCCCACCCCGGCACCGAGTTTTTGCACTTGCTCGAAGGTGAGCTGATCTACCGACATGGCAATCAGCTCTATCATATGCAAGCCGGCGACAGCTTGACGTTCGATGGCGACGTGCCCCATGGCCCGGAGCAGTTGGTGCAAGTGCCGATCAAGCTGTTGTCGATCATGAATTATGGAAGTCCATCGGAATAGCGGTCGAGCCCGGCATGGGTTCGCCGTAGTAGGTCGGCCCCCGGTTTTCCAACGGGGCCTTGCCCAAGGTTTGCCGCATGAGTCAAACGCGCTGGCACGACCGTCTTTAGCCAGACCGGTCACGCTCATGCACTGAACCGTTCCCTATAAGCCTGCGGCGTCACCGCCATCACCCGATGAAAACTGCGCCTCAAGGTCTCCTCACTGCCAAACCCACACTCCCGCGCCACCCGCTTGATCGATGCAGGCGTATCACTGAGCAGCTGTCTTGCCGCCTCCACTCGAATCAGCTCAATCGCCCGTGCCGGCGTCTGGCCGGTCTCGGCACGGTAATGCCGGACAAAACTGCGCTCGCTCATGCCCGCCTGCGCCGCCAGCACCGCGATGGACAAGTCCCCGTTCAAATGCTGGCCGATCCATTCATGCAACACCCCAAAACGGCTGCCCTGCTGTTGCTGGGTCAAGGCCACGCTGAACTGCGACTGCCCGCCGGGGCGCTTCAAGAAGACCACCAGTTGCCGGGCGACTTCCAGTGCCAGCGCACGGCCCAAGTCCTCCTCCACCAACGCTAAAGCCAGATCGATCCCCGCAGTCACTCCCGCCGAGGTCCAGAGCTTGCCCTGCTGGATGAAGATCGAATCGGCCTCCACCTGCAAGCCCGGATACTGCCGGGCCAACTCTTCGCAGCGCGACCAATGGGTGACCACCCGCTGCCCTTCCAGCAGCCCCGTGGCCGCCAGCAGAAAAGCGCCGGAACAGACCGAGGCCACCCGCCGGGCGCTGTGCGCCTGCCGAGTAATCCAGCGCACCAGCGCCCGATCCCGCGAGGCTGAATAGACACCCCAGCCCCCGGCGATGACCAAGGTGTCGGACGGTGAATCGGGCAACGGCTCGGCGACCATGGCCAGGCCCGACGACGAGCGCACCGCGCCCCCTTCGGCCGCCACCACCCGCGCGGCATAGGGCGCCGGCAGGCCGCGCTGGCGGTAAATGTCGTTGGCCGAGGCGAACACCTGCAAGGGCCCGGTGACGTCCAATAACTGAGCGTCGGCAAAGGTCAGTACGTCGATGGCTTTCATTGGCGTGATTCGTGGGTTTATTGGCGAATACGCCAGAGCCTAGTTCGTTAACCTGTGCCTCGTCCACTTCTCGTTCGCCAAAGAGGCAAGCCCATGAGCCTGCAGATCGGTTTTGTGTTGTTCCCCGACGTCCAGCAACTGGACCTCACTGGTCCCTTCGACGTGCTGGCCTCGCTACCGGGTGTCCAGGTGCACCTGATCTGGAAGGATCTGGCGCCGCTGCGTTCGAGCACCGGGTTGAGGTTGATCCCTGACATGACCTTCGCTGACTGCCCCACGCTGGACGTGATCTGCGTACCAGGCGGTTCGGGTGTCGAGGCGCTGATGGAAGACGAACACGTGCTGGCCTTTCTGCGCCGCCAAGCGGCCACCGCGAGATACGTGACCTCGGTGTGCACGGGGTCATTGGTGCTGGGGGCTGCCGGGCTGCTGCGGGGGCGCCGCGCCACCACCCATTGGGCCTATCACGACCTGCTGGCGCCACTGGGGGCCGTTGCGGTGGATCAGCGGGTGGTGCGTGACGGCAATCTGATTACCGGCGGCGGTGTCACGGCAGGCATCGATTTCGCCCTGACCTTGGCCGCCGAGCTGTTCGATCCGCTCACCGCGCAAGTGCTGCAATTGCAGATTGAATATGCGCCCGCCCCGCCCTTCGATAGCGGCACGCCGTCTCGCGCGCCGGCCGAGGTGCTCGCCCAGGGACAGCAGAACACCGCCGCATCACGGGCGAGACGCGGTGAGATCGTCGCCCGGGCGGCAGCGCAGCTCGGCTGAACCCCGGCTATTGGTTGGCGCTCAAGCCACCCATGGAGAAGCCGTCGACTGCCGAAATCTTGCCACGCCACAACGCGCCCTTGGTCGGGATGGCTTCGCCCCCGCCCGCCGAGTACAGCCGGGCATCGCGCAGATGGAGGAACTGCATGGCCGGTTCCTTCTCGCCAGGGGGCGTGGGCGGCGCGATGAAGCCCAGCACCAGCTCCTTGACGTGCTCGGCTTCGGGGCCGGCGAAGGCTTCGAACGGTTTGGAGAAGTCGGCCGCCAGTTCTTCGAAGTATTGGTGATGGGAGATCAGGATGCCGGACACCAGCCCGCCGCCAATGGACAAGGTGATCCCCACCTCCACCGGGGTTTTGTTGACGAACTGCACAAACCACTGCAGCAACCAGTCGGTCTGCCGCCCTTCCCACTCCTGTTTGAGAAACCCGGTGTCGCCGAGGACCGCTTGTGCCGAATCGGTGCTGGATGCTGCTGTGCTGTCAGTCATGGTATGGCCCTTGCCATGATGGAAAACGGAAAATTCCTTACTTCACTGTAGGAGAGAACCAGCGTCCGGCAAGGTCGGGGTCTAATCCTTTGCCAACTGCGCCGCTTGTCGCGCGGGCAGGAGGTGGCCTGCCACCCAGGTTTCGAAGGCCAGCACCATGATCGCCAGGCCGCCACCCATCAACGTGGCAACCGACCGTTCCAGCGCCGCTTTCCATTCCGGGTTGCCGCCCAGGGCGATGGTCAGTACCGCCGTGGCGGTGACAAAAATGGTGAACACGGCATAGCGGGCGTTCTGCAGCCCATAGGCGGCGAAAGCGGTGATCACACTGATCAGTGCCAATACCCTGTGCCCCGCATTGAGGTGCACGACCAACGTGGCGGCCAGGCATCCGCCCAAGGTTCCGAGCATCCGCTGGCGGCCTTTGGTCAGGGTGTCGCGAGGCGACACCTTGAGAATGATGAGCGCGGTCATCGGCGCCCAGTAACCGTAATGCAGGGCGGTCAGGTGCACCGTCACCAGGCACAGCACCACCACCGAAGCGGCATACACGCCGTAACGCCCCAGGCGAAAACGGGCATGAAAATCGCCACGTACCCGCTGCCAGTTGGCCTTGAGGCCGTGATGACGCAAGGTCCACTGGGCGCGGTAGACGGCTTTCTGAAAGCAGGTAAACGCCGCCAGCTGGACCCCGGCGCCAAGCATGATCAACAGCGCCCGGTGGTTGGCCGCCTCGATGCCTCCTGGGTAGGCCGCGGCCACAAACAAGGTGATGGACCACTGCAACACGATCCACCACAACGCGTCCTCGACCTCGGCCATCCACGCACAAAGCGCGGCCAGCATGGCAGCCACCGGCAGCAGCCAATACAGGTGGTTGCCCACCAGCGAACCCAGCCAGGCCGAAGCGACCATGCCCACGGCAACGATCAGCATCGGCGCCAAGGGGTAATCGGAGAACTTCTTGAACGCGCCGAAGCCGACGGTAAACGCTCCACCCAGCATGATCAGGCAAGGCGCGAGGTGATCGGTGACGAATCCGAACAGCAGGATCAACAGCAACGCCGGCATGCACGCCAGGGCGAGCAGCCATTGCTGGCGGGAGAAAATATCGGACATGAAGGACTCTGGACGATGGACCGAGCTGTGACCCTGCTCGGCGCCCGGCCGTTCCCGGCCAGCGCTTTAACTATTATTCATCCAGCGTCAGCCGGCTCGGCGAACCCTGAGTCTGGCCGCATGACACAGTGTGGCTGTCTTCCACCTGGTTGAACGAGTAACGATTGCGCCCGGCACTCTTTGCCGCGTACATGGCGTGGTCGGCGTGCTGGATCAGCGTGCCGATGTCGTCGCCATCCCGTGGAAAAAGGCTGACGCCCATGCTGGCGTGGATTTTCACGCGCTGGCCTTCGATCACCAGCGGCAGCTGGAAGCATTGGTGGAGCTTTTGCAGCAAGGCGGTGATTTTCTGCGGATGGCGCACGTTGCGAAAGAAAATCACGAACTCGTCACCACCCAGTCGCGCGACGTTGTCCGGCTCTTCGCTGAAGGTGCTCAACAGCTTGGCCACCGCTACCAGCACCTGATCGCCGAAGCGGTGGCCGTACTGGTCATTCATCTGCTTGAAGTGATCCAGATCGACGAACAGCAAGGCCATCTGCTGATGGTGCTGGCGGGCGACCAACAAGGCTTGTTCGAGCTGCTCGAAGCACATGCGCCGGTTGGGCAGCTCGGTCAGTGGGTCATGCCGAGCCAGATGCTCGAACGCCGCGCGGCTGCGAGTCAGGTCTTCCAGTTGGCTGAGAATTTCCTGCTTCATTGCCAGAAAACTGCGGGCCAGCACCCCCAACTCGTCCCGCCGTGGTTCAAGCTGGCTGATCTTGCGCTCACGGGAGAACAGCTCCACGGCGGCGGTCATCTTGCGCAACGGTGCGATCAGGGCGCCCGACGCGACAAAGGCCACGAACAGTGCCAGCAGGCTGAAAAACAGCGCGATCTGGGCGATGTTCTTTCCGGCACTCGCCGCCTGCTCCAGCACGTGGCCCTGGGGTTGACCCAGGCCCAGCACGATGAAGGGTTCAGACCCCGCACTGTCGCTGGACAGGCGCACGAAAGCGGCCACCAGCCGGTCGGCGCTCTGCCGGGCCTGCGCTTCGACGCTGCGGCTGATCACCGTGGAGGGGCCGGTGTCGCTCAGCAAACGACTGACCTCGGGAAATTCATCCTGCAGAAAAAGACGTCGACCCTTGTCGAAACCAAAGGTGCGGCGATGGTCCGGGTGCACCAGCAGATCGCCCCAGCGATTGGCCAGGTAGACCTGGTACTCCTTTGGCAGGTCGCCTTGCAGCTGGCTGAACAACTGGTCGAGGTCGACGTTGATCACCACCAGGCCGAAGACTTTGCCCGAAGCGTCCGCCACTGGCGTGGAGACGTGCAGCGTCGGCTTGCCCAGCCCCGAGTGGGCGCCTTGTTCGTGGTTGATCTCGATGGGGGAAATGCGCACCTGCCCCGGTGCCAGACGCAGCGCCTCGAAGACGTAGGCATAGTGGGCCTTTTCCTGCAGGTCGGCACCTTCGACCCGGATGATCCGGTCGCCATCGCGGTCCTCACGCACCCACTCCAGGCCGTGATCGCGGGCGCTGATCAGGCGGATCTGCATGTAGTCCGGGTGGGCCAGCAGCATGGCGCGGAATGACTGGGCCAGATTGTCCTGCACGGTCTTGAGTTGGGCCGGATTCTTCAGTTGATCGAGGTCATGCACCTGGGGGCCGTTGGTCAGCACCCCAGCGTCCAGGGAAATGTTGCGCAAGCTGCTGTTGAGGTTGCGCCCCAGCACTTGGGCGGAGGTCAGCAGGTCGCGCTCGGCAGCCTGGAGCATCAGCTCGCGGCTACTGTTATAGCTGTAATAGCCAGCCAGGATGGTCGGAATCACGCCGAACAGGGCCAGCAGGCAACCGAGCTTGAAGGCGATACCGAATTTCATGGCGAGGTCTCCACCAAGGGTGGGCGCTCGCCGGAGACGATCAGTTGCCACAGAGCAGCGCGGCGCCTGTCGTCTTCCACCGGACGAATCCAGATCAAGGGGCTGGCCGAACTGGCGTCGTCCGGCTCTTGCAAGGTATTGGACAGGCCTTGACGGGTGCTCAGTGCCTCGCTGACCTGGGGTTCGAGCATATAGTCGATCCACTCGCTGGCCAGGCGGGTGTCTTTGGCTCCACGGCTGATGGCCCAACAGTCGAGCCAGGCCAGTGCGCCCTCGCGGGGGATGACATAACCGACGTCGGCCCCGGCGTCGCGCAGTTGCTTGAGTTGCTGGCGGCCATAGTTGGCAAACAACAGGGCGACACGGTGACGACGAAAAAGGTCGGCGGCTTCCTCCGGCAGGGAATAAAAGGTCAGGACATTGCGCCGCAGCTCGATCAAGCGATCAGAGACCCGGGCAAACTCGGCGCTGGGGATGTGAAACGGGTCGCCGCCCAGCGAGAGGCTGGCCAGGGAGAAATTGTGGTTGCTGGTGTTGAACGCGAGCACGCGGCCCTGATACTTCGGGTCCCACATGCTGCTGATGGAGTCCGGAGGTTGCTTGAACTGCTGACGATCGTAGATCAGGCCCATGTCCGACCAAGCATAGGGGATCGCGTACAGGTGCTGCGCCACAACGAGGTCGGGAATGCGCGAGTAGTCACGAAAGCGCGTGAGCTGGTTGGCGGTGTGGGGGATCTGCTCAGGCTTCAACGGCTGCAACAGCCCCTGATCGGCGTAGCGATGCACCTCGGCCGTGTTGGCCGCAAGTACATCGAAATTACCGCCACGGTCCTCGGCCATTTTGTTGCGCAACGCCTCGTCGCTGCCCACCAGGGTAACTTCCACCTTGACCTTGTAGCGCTGCTCGAACCTGGCCACCAGATCCGCATCGGCATACCCCGGCCACGCCAGCACGCGCAGGGTCTGCGGATCGGCGCCAGCCTGGGTCGAAACCAGCAGCAACGAAAGGAGTAACCACAGCGGGCCGAGGTAATTCATGGACGACGCCCAAAGGCAGGGGATGGTGCCACTATACAGATGGCGTTTTGCCTTTGCTTGGCTACGTGGGTGTCTGGGTCGGGTATTTGGTCGGATGATGGGTGGTCATGAGCAGGGGCATCCACCCAACATCGCTGTGCCGCCATCGCGGGCAGCCGCGACGGCGGCCGGGCATGCCCGGCGCCTACTCGCTCACTGTCGCGCGCCACCCTGTGGCAGCGCTTGCCCTCCATGCAGTCGACGCGGTTTATCGACTAGAACGGCATCTTCAACTTCAACGAAACCGTCTGGTTGGTAAAGTCCGTGCGC
>NZ_JAAVUX010000016.1 GCF_018449655.1 Pseudomonas sp. dw_358 | reverse complement strand
CTGCTCCAGTCGGCCTGCTGAGGGCGCGGACCGTCAAGATCACAAGCAGATCAAAAGCCAAAGCCAGAGCCAGCGCCAGCGCCAGCGCGGAGCAACAGCCAGATCAACAACTGGGGACAGCCAGATCACGGCGGGCGGCGATCTGTGAGTTGCAACTGAAAACGGCACCAGCCCCCCCATAAACCTTATCCACCCACCGAAACCGGCAACCTCAACTCCACCTGCGCTGCCCCGTCCACATTCAAGAACGACACCCGCCCGCCAAAGCTTTCGCACAAGGCCTTGACGATCGGCAGGCCCAGTCCCCAGCCCTTGGTCTCGCTTTTGGTCGAAATGAAGTAAGGCGTCGCCAGGTTGGTCAGCACCTCCTGCGGAAAACTCCCCAGGTTGCTCACACGGACCACGGCCATGTCGTCCTCGATGTGTTGATGGACCTCGATCCCCGAGTCCTGGCCGCCGTGCTTGCCGGCGTTGATCACCAGGTTATCGAAGATTCGCAGGAACGCCGGGCGGTCCCAGAAGACCCGTTGCTCGTCGGGGGCGGTGACCAGGGTAATCGGCTGGCTGACCTGCAATTGCAGGTTTTCCACCGCTTGTTCCAGCACCGTGGCCAAAACCAGCGATTCGCCCATCAACTTGATGCCACCGCCCATGCTGACGTGAGAGATGTCCAGCACGTTGGTGACCATCTGGTCGATGCGCTTGAGGTTATCGGCCAGAATTTTCAGCATCTCCTCGGTGCGCCGGGCCGGGTTCTTGTTCATCAGCCCGGTGACCATCACCGCTGCCGCCAGCGGCGAGCGCAGGTCGTGGCTGAACGAGCGCATGAAGCGCTCGAGCATGATCTTTTCCGAACGCAGGTTTTCGCTGCGGGCCAGGGCCACCTGGTGCTGCCTCTCTACCCGCTCCAGGCGGTGGTTGCTCTCCATCAGGCTGGCGATGGTCGCCAGCACCTCGTCGGGGTTGATGGGATGGGTGAGGTAGGCCCGGGCGCCCTTGTTCAGGCCCATGGCCTTGTCCTTGCCGGTCACGAACGTGGCCGAGATGTTGATGATGGCCGGCAGCTTGCCATGGCCCAGACGCTGTTCGGCCTGCTGGATCAGCTCGAAGCCGGTCATGTCCGGCAAGTTGATGTCGAGAATGACCAGATCGACGCTGGCATCCAACAAGTCCAGGCCAGCGGCGCCGTTGCCGGCTTCGAGCACTTCGAAACCGGTTTGCACCTCGAGAATCTTGCGCAACACGTAACGATTGGCGTCCATGTCGTCGATGATCAGAATGCGCCGGGTTCTCATGCGGACAAGCTCCCCGCCAATCGCTGCACATGTTGCAGCAACGCCTCGGCATAGTCAGGTTGAGTTTTGAGCAGAATGCCTTGGCACATGCCCAGCAGACGGTCGCGCTCGGCGTTTTCCAGCGGTTTGGCCGTGTTGATCAGAACCCGTGAATGCAGACTCCAGTCCATGCTTTCCAGCAGGTCCGCGCCGTAGATATCGGGCAGATCCAGGTCCAGCAGAATGATGTCGGGGCGAATGGCGTGCATCTTGTCGATGCTGGCGGCGGCGGTGGGCGATTCCATGACCACCGCGTGGAAGGGCTCCAGCACGTGGTGCACCAGATAGCGGTCGGCCTCGTTGTCATCGATGACCAGCACGGTGATCCCGCTCAGGTCCAGGTTCTGCAGGTCGACAGCACTCTGATGGTGCTCGCGGGCGATCCTCGCGGTGAAGCGGCTGCCGGCTCCCGGCTCGCTGTGCAGTTGGATTTCGCCGCGCAGCAAGGCCGCCAGGCGAGCCGCCAAGGGCAGGCCCAGGCCATTGCCCTGTACATGGGCCAGCCCGGGAATCCGCACCCGCGCGAATTCTTCGAAGATGCGCGCCTGGTTGTCCTCACTGATGCCCACGCCACTGTCTTCTACCAGAAACTCCACCGTTTCGTTGTCCGGCAGCAGACAGCGCACGGTGACCGAGCCTTCGGGGGTGTACTTGAAGGCGTTGGTGATCAGGTTGCGCAGGATCTGGAACAACCGGTTGCGGTCGGTGTCGAGCATGACGTCGCTGTGCACCGGCGCGATCTGCCAGGCAATGCTGGGGTATCGCATCGACAGCGCCCCGGTGAATTGCCGCAGCTGCTCGGTGAAGTCCGCCAGGCTGAAGCGCGTCGGCACGATGTCCATGCGCCCGGACTCGGCTTCGGCCAGGTCCAGTAATTCGTTGACCAGGTCCGAGAGCTCGCCGGCCGCCGAGCTGATAAAGCGCACCTGCTTGTACTGCTCCGGGTTGAGCTCGCCATCGGCGCCCTTGAGCAGCAGCTTGGAGATGTTCTCGATAATGTTGATGGGGGTTCGAAATTCGTGAGTCATGTTGGAGAAGAAGCGGCTCTTCGAGTCGCTGGCTTCCTGCAACTCTTGGGAGGCCTTCTCCAGTTCCGAATACAGCGCCACCACACCCTTGTTGGTGTTCTCCAGCTCCTGATTGGTGGCTTCCAGCTCCTGTTGCTTGTTGTGCAGTTCGGAACTGGTCAGCAACAGCTCGGAGCCGCGCACCTGCAGTTCAACGTAGGGGTCGGACGCGCCTTCATGCTGCAGCTGCCGGCGAATTTCCTGAATGCGTTTTTCGCTGGGGAAGGGCTGTGGCGGGAAGACCACCTTGAGGGCGCGGATGCGCGTGCCTTCGGTGCCGGTCTGGATGTCGAACTCGTCCATCAGCTTCTGCGCCCCGCGCAGGCCTACGCCCATGCCCGTGGGCGAGACGTAGCTGCCGTCGAGGATGCGCTCGATCTCGCGGATACCGTGGCCCCGGTCCACGGCCTCGAAGCCGATGGCGTTGACCAGGCCTTGGCTATCCTTGCGCAGGTCGAAATGAAACGAGCCTTGGCCGGCGTACTGATAAATGTTGCGCGCCAGCTCCGAGACTGACGTGGCCAGGCGGATTTGCTCCAGCGTCGACAACCCCAGCCAGGCGGCAATCTGCTTGGCGCTCTGGCGACAGGAAACCACATCCACCTCATGGGTGATGCTCACAGTGGTGATGCGCCGGTAGTTGCTCACAAGGTCTTGCTCAACGATGAATACTCAGTGAGAAGTGTTGCACTTGACCACCAGTACGGTGGCGTCGTCGTTAAGCCGCTTGTAATCGCGATGTATAAGCCCTGCAATAACCGCAGGGTCACGGCCATAGAGTCCCGGATAGGCCGCCAGGTTCAACTTTGTACCAATACCGTCGGAGGCCAGCAGCACGACGCTGTGCTCATCCCACGGGTAGCTGAACACATGGATGCGGCCGATGCGGTAACCCACGGTGCCGTTGCTGGAGACCATGCTGCGCGACTTGTCGTTGATGATCATCCCCGCCACATTGCCCATGCCGCAAAACCGCACCTCGCGCTGCTCGGGCAGAATCTCGGCAATGGAGATGGCGCCACCACGGGTCGGCATCAAGGCGCGGTGCAACTGCTCCATCAAGGCCTCGATGGGGAGCGTCGGGTCATGGTCGTGGAACACCTGGCGGGCTTTCTGGCTGGCGACGCTGGCCGCGTGGCCATGGCCCAGGCCGTCAGCAACCATGAAGCGCCCGCCCTTGACGGCCCAGGCGTCGCCAGCGACTTCTTCCCCTGGGTAGGGTGTGCACACAGCGCCCACCAGCAGGTCCTCGCGGGCAGCGGGCTGGCCGCGCGGCACGTTGAAGCGCGACAGCAGCACGGTGCCCTGGCCCGGCTGGGAAAACAGGTCGAAACCGTCGGACATGCGCTGGATCGCCCCAAGACCTGCGCCCATGGTGCCAGTGGTGGAGTAACTGTCGCTCAGGCATTGGGCGACGTTGTTCATGCCAGCGCCGCTGTCCACGGCCAGCAGGCGCAAGGAGGACTCGTCCTGGCTGTACAGCAAATCACCGCCACCGGCATGGTTGAGCAGGTTGCGCGCAGCTTCCTGGACCACCACGGTCAATTCCCCGAGCAGGGTCTGGTCGTCGGTCATTTCCGTGGCCAGCCGGACAATCTGGCGCCTGGCAGCGTCCACGTGGGCGCTGTCGCTGATCGTGATCGTCAGATCGCATACTTGCGTGTTCACCGACACTTCCCTAGCGAGGTCATCGCCATTTCCACAACTCGATTGTGGTACCGGAACCCGGCACCGTGTCTATCGCAAAGTGATCCACCAGCCGCTTGGCGCCGCTCAGGCCCAGGCCCAGGCCACCACCCGACGTCCAGCCATCGGTCATGGCCCGGTCCAGGTTCTCGATGCCCGGCCCCTGATCGGCAATGATCAGACGTATCGCCGAACGCCCCTCGCGCTGGGTAATCTCGATCACACATTCGCCACCGCCGCCGTAGATCAACCCATTACGGGCGATTTCGCTGGCCGCCGTAATGATCTTGGTTTGCGACACCAGACCCAGCCGAACTTCCTCGGCCGCTTTGCGCACGCGCTGGCGAATGACGACGATGTCAGTCTCCCGCCTGAGCGGCAGCGTCTCTGTCTTCGTCACTCTCGAACTCCTGGACCAGGTCTTCGGTTACGTTGTTTTCAAGCCAGCGCATGCCTTTTTCCACGTTCAGCGCCGTGGCAATCCCTTCCAGTGACAGGCCCAGCTCGACGAGGGTAATGGCGACGGCCGGTTGCATGCCGACCACGATCACCCGAGCGTCGAGAATGCGTGACACGTTGGCGATGTGCGACAGCATTCGGCCAATGAACGAGTCGACGATCTCCAGGGAGGAAATGTCGATCAGCACGCCCTTGGCGTTGTGGCGCACGATCTGCTGGGTCAGGTCTTCCTGCAGGTCGAGAGCCAGCTGATCGTGCATGTCGACCTGAATGGTCAAGAGCAGGTACTTGCCCATTTTCAGAATGGGGATTCTGTCCACCATGGTCGGCTCCTTAACGAATCTGGGGCGCGACCAGGCGCACGTTGAGGTCTTTGAGGGCCAGCTGGAACGCGTCGGCCAGGGACGCCTTGGTCACCACGTCGCCCAGCTCCACGCCCAGGTGCACGATGGTGGCGGCGATCTGTGGGCGAATCCCGCTGATGATGCATTTGGCGCCCATCAGCTTGGCGGCGGTGATGGTCTTGAGCAGGTGCTGGGCGACCATGGTGTCAACCGTCGGCACGCCGGTGATGTCGATGATGGCAATGTCCGATTCGGTGTCGACGATCTTCTGCAGGAGCGCTTCCATGACGATCTGGGTGCGGTTGGAGTCCAGCGCGCCGATCAGCGGGATGGCCAGCACGCCTTTCCACAGCTGCACCACCGGGGTGGACAGTTCGAGCATGCTTTCCTGCTGCTCGCGAATCACCGTTTCGCGGCCGGTCATGAAGCACTGCATGCTGAACAGCCCCAGCTTGTCCAGCAGGCGGCTGGCGGTCAGGGTCACGTTCGCAGGGTCGGTGGCGTGCTCTTGAATGGCGACGAACAGCGGCTCTTTGAGGGAGAACACGAACGTGGCGGTCTCGGTCGGAGTAAAACCCTGACGACTCTGTGCCTGGGAGAGGCGTTCGAGCAGGGCTTTGACCGGACGCCAGGCCGGCGCTTCAACGTCATCATTGCCCTCGGCGATGGCCATGCTCAAGCTTTTCAGCAGTTCGCGGGAGTTGGCCTGGACGGTGCGCTCGTCGATCAGATCCGAACGGATGCCGGCGCTGCGTTGCGCGGCGATCCACTGTTCGAGGAGAGTGGACTCGTGTTGCTTGAGCAGTTCGGCAAGTACAGTGGTGGACATAGAGGGTTCCTGTCTCTGGTTTCCAAGGTGGACACAAGGCAAAAAAGGGGTGAGCGGCGGCTGTTTCGGCGAACCGGCACGCAGCGCGGCGTTCTTGAGATTGCGAAGAAATGAAATGGTGCGTCAGGTCCGAAAAAAAACCGCGTCTCAGGGCTTTTCTGCCGGCCCCAGCAAGATCTGGACTTTATCGATGACCTGGTCGATGTCGAACGGCTTGTCGAACACCGCCGAAAACAGCTCCGGCTCGCTGCGGCCCACGCTGCCTTGGGCACCGGACATCAGCAGGATGGGGGTGTTGGCAAAGGCCGGGCGCTCGCGAATGGACTTGGCGAACTCCAGGCCATCCATCAGCGGCATCATGAAATCGGTGATCACCAGAGCTGGTCGATCACGCTCGAGGATTTCCAGGCCCTTTCGGCCGTTACCGGCCTTGACAACCATGTAACCTTCGTCCTCCAGGGCGTACCCGAGGATGTCGGCAATCACGTACTCGTCATCGACGATCAGGATCGTAGCCATGTCAGATCGACTCCGCGTGATTCACGGCTTCGATATCGTCGATGCGCTGCCAGACAACACGGCCTCTGCATTTTTGAACGCCTTCCTCAGGTCGACTCCATGGTCGTTGACGATCAACTCCACCAGAGCAGGGTCATAGTTGCTGTCCCTTATCTTAAGGATGGACAGCAGGCGCTTTAGTTCAGACTCATGTTCGACAAAGCGCAGCACCAGGATGTTATCGACGATGCTGGACAGGTCGGGACTCGGTGCATCGATTTCCGGGCCGAACAGGCCACGAATCTCCCAAGTGGCATAGACCAGCACGCCACGGGCACGCAGTTCGCCCATCAGCGCACTGAAGAATGGCGTCAGGCGGGCCGGGTTGTTGGCCATGCGGGTCATGCCGCCGAAGCTGTCGATGGACACTCGCTTGATGCCGTGCAGGTCCACCAGCCGCAGCAGCCGGGCGCCGAGGCCGTCCAGCAGGCCTTCGGTGGTCGGCTGCCAGGCCAGATGCAGGGCGCCGCTGGCTTCCATGGCGGCAAAGTCCAGGCCCAGGGCCCGGGCCTTGACCCGCAGGCGGTCCGGGGTTTCGTAAAAACCGAAATGCAAGGCCGGCGCTTCGGGGGTGCCCGCGGCGAGAAAGTGCACGCCCAGGGTGGTCTTGCCCACGCCGGAAGGCCCCATGGCCAAAGTCACCGAGTTGCGCGGCAGGCCGCCACTGATCATCTCGTCCAGGGCCGAAACGCCGCTGGGCAGTCGGCTCAGGTCGGCGGATTCGAAATGCGAAGGGCGGCTGTACAGGCTTTCCAGCCGCGGGTAGACCACCAGGCCGTCGTCGGTGATCTCGCACTCGTGCAGGCCCGACAGCGCGCCGCTGCCGCGGGTCTTGCGCAGCTGAATGCGACGCACCGAGCGGGTACCGAACAACTCTTCGCCCAATTCGATGACGCCGTCGACCATGGTGTGCTCGGGGCTGCCGTCATCCAGCCGCGAACTGGTGAGAAACAGCACGGTGCAACCGGCAAAGGCAGCATGGCCCTGCAGTTCGGCAATGAATTTCTTGGTGTCGATCTGCGACTCGGCCTTGGAGCGGGCGTTGAGCAACCCGTCGACGATCAGCACCGTGGCTTTCTGGCGCACGATCTCGCGGCGCAGCAGCTTGACCACTTCGTCCAGCCCTTCGGATTCCAGGGTGTCGAAGGCGCTGACGAACTGGATTTCGTTGCCGATGTGCGACGGGTCGAAGAAGGACAGGGTGGACAGGTACTGGAACAGCCGCTCGTGGGATTCGGAGAGCAGCGTGGCCACCAGTACGCGGCCTCCGTCGCGCACGTGGTTGAAGCCCAGTTGGTTGGCCAGAATGGTTTTCCCGGAGCCTGGACGGCCCTGGACGATATATGACGCCCCGGCTACGAGGCCGCCTTTCAATAAGGCGTCAAACCCGACGATCCCGGTGGCCAGGCGTTTTAGCTGTTCCAATATCGGCCCTGCTCTTGAAAAGGATGAGTGCTGAGTGCTGGATCAGCGCTGGCCCCAGGGTAGGCGGGTCGAGCGGCTGATCAATCTGAATGAAGGTAATTCTACCCTTGTTTTCACAAACGTCGCTTGGCAGTTTTCAGGCGCTGGCTGCCGGGATCAATAAATGCATGGTGGTGCCGACGCCAACCACACTGTCGACCCGCAGGTCGCCATTGACGTGGCGGGCGAACCCATAGGCCTGGCTCAGCCCCAACCCGGTGCCTTGGCCGAACGCCTTGGTGGTGAAGAACGGTTCGAAGATGCGCTGCCGCGTCTGTGCATCAATGCCCGCGCCGGTGTCGGCAACGCTGATGCGCACGAACTCGCCTGTCAGGCCCGGTGCCTCTTCGCGCAGCCTCAGGTTCACCGCCGTGACCTCGATGCGGCCGTCGCCGACGATGGCGTCGCGGGCATTGAGGGTCAGGTTGAGCAGGACCATTTCAAGCTGGCTGGGATCGGCATCCACCGCATGCAGGCCGGGTTCGGCCAGCACCGACAGGCTGATGCGCTTGGGCAGCGCCTGGGCGAGGAGGGCCTGGGTGGTGACCAGCATCTGGCTGATGTCCAGGCGCTGGTGACCGGCTTCCTTGTGCCGGGCGAAGGTCAGGAGCTGCCGGGTCAGGTGGGTGCCGCGCTCGCCAGCGTCGACGATGTGCCCGAGCAAGGCGTCTATCCGCGTCGGGTTCTGGCTTTTGCGCGCCATCCTGGCCGAGCTGAGGATGATGGTGAGCAGGTTGTTGAAGTCATGGGCCAGGCCGCCGGTCAACTGGCCGAGGGCTTCGAGTTTCTGCGCCTGGAACAGTTCGGCACGCACCTGGTCCAGCTGGCGCTCGGCTTCGTGGCGCTCGCTGATGTCGCGGGTGACCTTGGCGAATCCAATGGGCTGGCCCTGCTCGTCGCGGATCAGGTCCAGCCCGACTTTCGCCCAGAATCGGCTGCCGTCGCGGCGCACTCGCCAGCCTTCGTCCTGACCGTGGCCCTGGGTATACGCCTGGGTCAGCAGGCGCTGAGGTTTGCCGTCGGCGACGTCCTCGGGCGTGAAAAACGTCGCGAAGTGTCGTCCGATGACGTCGTCGCTGACGTACCCCTTGATCCGTTGCGCACCGGTGTTCCAAGTGACGATGTGACCGTCCAGGTCGAGCATGTAGATGGCGTGGTCCATGACGCTCTGGACCAGCAGCTCGAAACGGTGCTGATGCTCGGCGGCAGCGTGGAACGGGGCGTTGGGTTTCATGGGCAGGTTGCCTGGCGTCATGGCAGTGGCGGGGAGCTTACGCCGGGACGTTTGATATGGCCACTGCCTGGCGCTGGTCAAGACAGGGCAGCACGGATCGCAGGGCCATTGAACAGGAGGGGGCTCTGTTGATTCAATGGCTTGAACGAATACCTTCAGTGCGCCGCGCGCGTCGGTTCTTTGTGCAATGCATCGTCCACCTCGCCCAGCACCCGGATCATTGCCCTTGCGGCAGGCGACAGGCGAAAACCGCTGCGAGTGACAATACCGCACTGGGCACTGAGGGTGTGCAGATGGGCCGGCAGGTTACGCCAGTGCAGTTGTTTGATCCGGCCGTCCCTGAGCGCCTGGCCACAGGCTTCTTCGGTGCCGATCCCGAGGGCGTTGCTCTGCTCGACAATGGCCTGCAATGCAGGGAAGTGCTCGCTTTCGATATGGGCCGTGAAATCGCTGCGACCGCTGAGGTTCGACAGCAGCTTGCGTATCCCCGGCGCAATCATCGCGGCCGCCATGGGGTAGTTGAACATGTCGTTGGTCGACAGGCTGTCCTTGCTTAGCAGGGGATGGCCAGGGCGGCAGAAGAACAGCCCGCGCCTGGGGTTCAGGGCCTGGGTCTGAAAGTCGGGGTCGGCTTCGAAGTGACGAATGTCGGCGACGAAGAACTCGATTTCATTGCGACCCAGGCTGCGGCTCAGACGCTCCCAGTTGTCCACATGAAAGTAGCTGCGCACTCCGGGATGGGCCCGGGTGAAGGCCGCCACAGCCTCTGGTACCAGCCTGGCCGCCGGCGCCGGGCCGCAACCAAAGCGTACTTGCCCTGCATCCAGCTTGGTCATCTGGCTGACTTCAGCCACCAGCTGGGTGGCGCCCTGGATGAGCCGCCAGGCATGCTGCAGCAGCACCTGGCCCTCGGGCGTGGGGCGCAGGTCCTTGCTGGCGCGGTCGACCAGCTGGCAGTCAAACTCCTGCTCCAGGCCTTGAATGCTGCGGCTGAACGCCGGCTGAGTAATGCCCATGGCATCGGCCGCGCGGACAAAGCTGCGGTGTTCGTGGAGGGCGATGAAATAGCGCAGTTGACGAAGGTCCATGTCAATGCTTTCCCGGCATGCAAAAAAAAATCGGTCGGAGGAATGGCGCGTTCCACGGGAAGTGAGTGTTGAATAATGTGCTTATTGCGTCAACGAAGGATGTGCAATTTATTTAGATGAAAAAAGCATATGCGCATTGCGTTGCTGGCCCATGATCGGCGCTGGATCGCCCGGTCCTGGGGGGCAGGACGTGCCCGCGACGGCACTGACTCAATGAAATATGCCAGCAGACCCGGGTCCTCGGTTGCGGTCTGTGCAGCCATCCCCTTACCATCGCCGCCACCTCCCGAGCACAAGATTCTTCGATGAAAATGCCCCTGACCGGCGCTGTCTTTGCCATCTACCTCGGTGCCCTCGCGGCCTTGCCGCCGCTGTCCACCGATATGGCGCTGCCGGCCCTGACGCGCATCGGGGCCGATCTGCACGCCGATTCGAGCCTGGCTGGGTTGACCCTGAGCCTGTTCATGGCTGGCTTTGCCTTGAGCCCATTCGTGTACGGACCGTTGTCGGATCGTCACGGGCGGCGGCCGCTGCTGCTGCTGGGCCTGGTCCTGTTCACCGTCGGCGGCCTGTGCGCGGCGCTGGCGCCGAGCATGACGCTGCTGCTGTCCGCACGCCTGTTGCAAGGGCTGGGCGCCGGGGCCGGGATGACCCTGGCCATGGCCATGGTCCGCGATGCCTTTGAAGGGACGCGAGTGCATCAACGGCTGGCGGTGATCACGGTGGTGGCCAATGTCGCGCCCATCATCGCACCGGCCATGGGCGCCGCCTTGCTGGGGGTGCTTGGCTGGCGGGGAATCTACGGCGCCACGGCGCTGTGCGGCCTGGTGTTGTGGGTCATGACCTGGCTGGCGCTGAGCGAGACCGCCCAGCGTCCGACGCCGGCCAAGGTCGCAGCAACCGGCGGCGTGCTGCAAGGGTATGGCCAGGTCTTTCGCCACTGGCCGACCCTGGCCCACGTCCTGCTCAATGCCCTGGCGTTCGGCTGGATGTTTGCCTATGTGGCCGGGTCGCCCATGGTCCTGATCGGCCAGCTGCAGGTCAGCTCGGCCCTCTATACCCTGTTGTTCGCCTGCACCGGGGCGGGGATTGTCGGCGGCGCCACCCTCAGCGGCTGGCTGGCCAGGCGCGGGATTGCCATGGGCCGTTTGATGCAGGTGGCCTGCGTCGTGGCGCTGCTGGCCACGGCGGCGGCCACCGCCCTGGCCTGGGTCGGCGAGGTCAGCGTGCTGCGCCTGATGCCGCTGATGGTGCTGGCCACGGCGGCCTTCGGCATGATCGCGCCTTGCGCAGCCCATGGCGCCCTTGACCCGCTGCCGAATCTGGCGGGCATTACCGGCGGCCTGCTGACCTCGTTGCAAATGGCCGCTGGCGCGCTGTCCAGCCTTGTGGTCAGTCTGGCGTTCGGGCATTGGGGGGTGGCGGGGATGACGCTGACCATGCTGGCCTGCGCCGCCCTGGCCTTGCCGCTGGTGCTGACGCTGCGTCGTGCAGATTGACCTAAGCTCAACGCCATCGGAGCCGATAACGGCCTGAAGGTTATCGAGTCCAAGGGGTGTGTAGATGGCGTGGTCAAAAGGATGTGCGTCGGCGGCACTGCTGTGGCTCCTGAGCTGGGCGTTCGCGCTGCAGGCCGCCGAGCCGCTCACTGTGGTCACCGAGGAACTGCCGCCCTACAACATGGTGCGCAACGGCAAGGTCACCGGCATGAGCACTGAAGTGGTCGAAGCCGTGCTGCGCCAGGCCGACCTGCAAGGCAACATCAGGTCCATGCCATGGGCCCGCGCCTATGACATCGGCCTGCACGGCGTGGACGTGCTCATCTACTCCATCGCCCGCACCCCGGAGCGGGAAAGCCTGTTCCAGTGGGTCGGCAGCATTGCCCCCAGTCGCCTGTTTCTGTATTCAGTGGCCTCCCACCCGATTCAGCTGAAAACCCTCGACGATGCCCGGCACTACCAGATCGGTACGGTCAAGGACGACGTGTCCGAGCAATACCTGATTGCCAAGGGCTTCGTGGTCGGCCAGAACCTGCAATCGAGCAACAAATACGAGTCCAACTACGAAAAGCTCAAGCTGGGTCACGTCGACCTCTGGGTCTCCAACGAGATGAACGCCCACTACCTGGCCCGCAGCAGCGGCGCCGATCCCAGTGTCATGCTGGTGCCGTCACTGGCGCTGGACGAGTTGAGCCTCAAGGACGGCTTGTACCTGGCCTGCAGCGTGAACACCTCGGCCGACACAGTGGAGCGCTTGCGCGTGGCGCTCAAGGCGATTGAGGACAATGGGGTGTATGCAGAGATTGTGGCACGTTGGTTATAGTGGCGGCTTTTTGCGGCTCGTCACCATCGATGCCGCCTCTGGGAGAACCTGCCAATGCCTGCTGTACTGCATCGCCGTAGATTTCTGCTGGCCGCTGTTGCTGCGCCGCTGTTCCTGAGCCCACGGTTGTCCCTGGCCACCTCCACTCACCCCCGCGTCGCCTTTGCTGCACTGGAACACCAGTTGCAAGGACGCCTTGGCGTGTTCGCCCTCGACACCGCCAGCGGCGCGACGCTGGGCTATCGCGAGCACGAGCGCTTTGCCTTTTGCAGCACGTTCAAGGCTGCTCTCGGTGGCGCGATCCTGCAGCAAAGCATCGACGACAAGGACCTGCTCGGCCGCCGCGTACCGTACGCCGCAGCGGACATGGTCAACTACTCGCCTATCACCCAACATCATGTGGGCGCAGGCATGACCTGGGCCGAGTTGTGCGCGGCGGCGATTCAGTACAGCGACAACAGCGCCAGCAACCTCTTGCTGCGCCAAGTGGGCGGCCCGCAGGGCCTGACTCGATTTGCCCGTGCCCAGGGCGACAGCACGTTTCGCCTGGACCGCATCGAGACCGGCCTCAACAGTGCCATCCCTGGCGACTTGCGCGACACCAGCACCCCGGCCGCCATGGCCCGGCTGCTGCAACGCCTGACCCTGGGCGACGGCCTGCCGTCCATGCAACGGGCGCAGCTGCTGCAATGGCTGGTGGGCAACACCACCGGGAACCGGCGGATCCGTGCCGGGGTCCCCACCGGTTGGCAGGTGGGCGACAAGACCGGCACGGGCGACTATGCCGCCGCCGGCGACATTGCCGTGGTGATGCCGCCGGGACAGGCGCCCTGGGTCGTGGCGATCTACACCACGCAGCCAGAACGGGAGGCCAAGGCCCGGGAGGAGGTCATTGCCCAGGCCATGGAGGTCGTGGTGCAGGCATGGCACTCCTGAATCGCGCGCAGACCTATTCGCTGGCAGCCGGATAGTCCACATACCCTTCCGGCCCCTGGCTGTACCAGGTCTGCATTACATCCTTGTTCAACGCCAGGCCCTCGGCAAAGCGATGGGGCAGGTCCGGGTTGGCCAAAAACGGACGGCCAAAGGCGATGCCATCGGCTTCGCCCTTGGCCAGCGCGGACTGGGCTTTTTCCAGGGTGTAGTCGGAATTGAGAAACAGCCGGCCACTGAAGGCCTTGCGGATCACCGGATGCACCGGTGGCCGCTCGGCCTTGCCGAAGGTGCCGTCGAAGCCCGGTTCGCGCAGTTCCACGTAGGCGATGCCGATCGTGTCCAGGCCCGCCGCAGCGGCGGCGAACAGGGTGTCCGGGTCGCTGTCGTTGACGCCCTGGGAGTCGCCGTTGGGCGACAGGCGCACCCCGGTCTTGTCCTTGCCCACGGTGTCGGCCACGCGCTGGGTGACTTCCAGCAGCAGGCGGATGCGGTTTTCCACCGAACCGCCATAGGCGTCTTGGCGAAAGTTGCTATTGTCGCGCAGGAACTGGTCGATCAGATAGCCGTTGGCGGCGTGGATCTGCACGCCGTCGAAGCCGGCGGCCATGGCGTTTTTCGCGGCGTGTTCATAGTCGTCGAGCAGGCGCGCAATCTCATCCAGGGTCAGCGGACGGGCCTCGACGTAGTTCTGCTTGCCCTCGTAGGTGTGGGCCGCGCCGGGAGCCGTGGTGGCCGAGGCCGAGACCGGCGTGGCGCCACCGATGAAGCTGGGGTGGACGATGCGGCCCATGTGCCAGAGTTGCAGGTCGATACGCCCGCCTGCCTGGTGAACCGAGTCGGTGACCTGCTTCCACGCCGCCACCTGCTCGTCGTTCCAGATGCCCGGTGCATAGGGCCAGCCCAGGCCTTCGGCGCTGATGCCGGTAGCTTCGGTGATGATCAGGCCGGCACTGGCACGCTGGGTGTAGTACTCGATCATCAGGTCGGTGGGCACGTGCTCGCGGGTCGCGCGGCCGCGGGTCAACGGCGCCATCAGGATACGGTGGGGCAACGACAGGCTGCCAAGGGTCAGGGGATCGAAGAGCGTGGGCATGGGGCGGTTCCTTGGACGGGGGGCGGGTCTCTGAGTGCGACCCGTCAACGCCGGCAAGGTTCCCGTCGTGCCGTGCTGTGCAAGGCTGGGCAGCCCTGTAGAATCCGCCCTTCATTTCTTTTCAGGTAGCCTGCGTGGCGTTATCCCAAGGCTTCGTCCTGACCCGTGACTGGCACGACACGCCGTCGGGCACCGAGCTGGTGTTCTGGCTGGCCACCGATGCCGGGCCGCGGCAGTTGCGCGTTCCGGCCCAGACTTCGGTGGCGTTCATCCCCGCCAGCCAGCGTGCCCAGGCCGAAGCCGTGCTTCGGGGCGAGCGCGATGTGGAGCTGCGCCCGCTGCAATTGCAGGATTTCCGCCATCGCCCGGTGCTGGGGCTGTACTGCCCGCAGCATCGCCAGTTGATGAGCCTCCACACCCGCTTGAAGCAGGCCGGGGTGGACGTCTACGAGGCGGACATTCGCCCGCCCGAGCGCTACATGATGGAGCGCTTCATCACCGCGCCCGTGGCCTTCGCCGGGCCTGATCACAGCGCTCAGCTCAAGCCCGCGCCAGACTATCGGCCCAGCTTGAGGCTGGTCTCCCTGGACATCGAGACCACCGAACGCGGCGAGCTCTATTGCATCGGCCTGCACGGCTGCGGCGAGCGCCAGGTGTACATGCTTGGGCCGCCGAACAATCCTGCAGCGACAGTGGATTTCAAGCTCGATTACTGCGAGGGCCGTGGGCAGTTGCTCGAACGGCTCAATGAGTGGCTGGCGCGCTTTGACCCGGACGCGATCATCGGCTGGAACGTGGTGCAATTCGACCTGCGGGTGCTCCACGAGCACGCCCTGCGCCTGGGCGTGCCGTTGCGTCTGGGGCGTGGTGGGGCAACGATGGAGTGGCGCGAGACCGCCGCCAAGGGCAAGCACTACTTTGCCGGCGCGGCGGGACGCTTGATCATCGACGGTATCGAAGCCTTGCGCTCGGCGACCTGGAGTTTTCCCTCGTTCAGCCTGGAGAACGTCGCCCAGACCCTGCTGGGCGAAGGCAAGGACATCGACGATCCGTACCAGCGCATGGCCTCCATCAACCGCATGTTCGCCGAGGACAAGCCGGCGCTGGCGCGTTACAACCTCAAGGACTGCGAGCTGGTCACGGCGATCTTCGCCAAGACCGAGCTGCTGACCTTTTTGCTGGAGCGGGCCACCGTGACGGGGCTTGCCGCCGACCGCAGCGGCGGCTCGGTGGCGGCGTTTACCCACCGTTACCTGCCGTTGATGCACCGCCAGGGCTTCGTCGCGCCCAATCTCGGCGAGCGCCCGCCGCAGGCCAGCCCTGGCGGCTTTGTCATGGCGTCTGTGCCCGGCCTGTATGAGTCCGTGCTGGTGCTGGACTATAAAAGCTTGTACCCGTCGATCATCCGCAGCTTCCTGATCGACCCGGTGGGGTTGGTGGAAGGCTTGCGCGAACCTGATGACCAGCACTCGGTGGCGGGCTTTCGCGGGGCGCGTTTTTCCCGCGCGCGCCATTGCCTGCCGGGCATCGTCGAGGATGTCTGGGAGGGTCGCGAGACGGCCAAGCGCACCGGCAACAAGCCGTTGTCCCAGGCGCTGAAGATCATCATGAATGCGTTCTATGGGGTGCTGGGTTCCAGCGGCTGCCGCTTTTTCGACACGCGGCTGGCGTCGTCCATCACCTTGCGAGGCCACGAAATCATGGCCCGCACCCGGGCTCTGATCGAGGCCCGGGGCTTCCAGGTGATCTACGGCGACACCGACTCGACCTTTGTCTGGCTGGGGCGGGCCCACGGGCAGATCGAAGCGCAGAGCATCGGCCTGGCACTGGTGGCCCACATCAACCAATGGTGGACGGCCCATCTGCAAGACGAGTACGGGCTGGTCAGCGCCCTGGAGTTGCAGTACGAGACCCATTTCAAACGCTTTCTGATGCCCACTATCCGTGGCGCCGAAGAAGGCAGCAAGAAGCGCTATGCCGGATTGGTGCAACAGGCCGACGGCAGCGACGAGATGGTCTACAAAGGCCTGGAGAGCGTACGCTCGGATTGGTCACCGCTGGCCCGCCGGTTCCAGCAAGAGCTGTACGGACGGATCTTTCGTCGCCAACCCTATCAGGATTACGTGCGCGAGACCGTGCGCGCGACCCTGGCCGGCGAGCTGGACGGCGCACTGGTGTACCGCAAACGCCTGCGCCGGCGCCTGGACGACTACGAACGCAACGTCCCGCCCCACGTGCGCGCCGCGCGGCTGGCCGACGAATACAACGACCGCCAGGGGCGGCCGCGGCAGTATCAGAGTGGTGGATGGATCAGCTACCTGATGACCGTGGCAGGGCCGCAGCCGCTGGAGAATCGACAGGCCGGGATTGATTACGATCACTACATCGGCAAGCAGTTGCAGCCCATTGCGGACGCGATACTGCCGTTTGTACAGGATGATTTCGGGACGTTGATCGGGGGACAGATGGGGTTGTTTTAGCCCTGTGCAGGGCTCATCGCGGGCAACTGCCACGGCGGTCGGCCTGCTCCCGCAGGGTGAACCTGATGTGCGGTTCAACCCTGCGTGGGCAAGTCCCTGCTCTAGCGGTTATGCTCCGTCACCTGCCCCAGATCATCCCCCGATGTGCTCACCTTGGTGGTGCGCAGATTCGCCACCTGCTGCGCCGAAACTGCCGGCCCCTGATTGCCCCAGCTGTCGCGGATGAAGGTCACCACGTCGGCCACTTGCTGGTCCGAGAGGCGCCAGGCGAACGCCGGCATGGTGAAGCTCGAGGGTGCGGTGTGGGTCCCGGCCAGGGTGTTGCCATCGAGCACGATGTGGATCGCCGAGGTGCCGTCCTTGCCTTGCAGCACGGGGTTGCCGGCCAACGCCGGGAACACCCGGGTGTAGCCCTGGCCGTCGGTGCGATGGCAGGCGGCGCAGTTGTCGATGTACACCGAAGCGCCGCGCTTGCTGTCATCGCCCTTGAACAGCGCCTTGGCCACGGTCGCGTCGGCCACTTGCGGGGCGTCGTCGCTGCGGGTCGCCGGCAGGGTCTTGAGGTAGCGGGCGATGGCAGTCAGGTCGGCGTCGCTCATGTACTGCATGCTGTGGTTGACCACGTCGCTCATGCCGCCGAACACCGCGCTGCGGTCGCTGCGGCCAGTCTTGAGAAACTGCACCAGCTGGTCTTCATTCCAACTGCCCAGACCGTCCTGGTGATCGCCCCGCAGGTTCTTGGCGATCCAGCCTTCCAGTGGCGCGCTGCCGGAGAGGAAGGCGGCACCGTCGGCCGGGTTCATGGCTTTTTCCTGCAGGGTGATCGCCCGTGGCGTGTGGCAGGCGCCACAGTGGCCCAGGCCTTCCACCAGGTACGCGCCACGGCTGACCACCGGGTCCTGCTGGGCCGGGGCCTGATAGGCCAGGACCTTGGGTGCGAACATCGCTCGCCAGGCGGCCAGCGGCCAACGCATGTTCAGCGGCCAGGGAATGTCGGTGGCCTTGTTCTCCTGGGCCACTGGCTCGACGCCGTGCATGAAGTAGGCGTAAAGCGCCTGCATGTCGGTGTCGCTGACCGTGGCATAGGAGGGGTAGGGCATGGCCGGGTAGAGGCTCTCGCCGCCCTTGCGCACACCGTGGCGCACGGCCTGGTCGAAGTCGGCGTAGCTGTAGTCGGCAATTCCGGTCTTGTCCGGGGTGATGTTGGTGGAGTAGACCACGCCGATGGGCGTCTGCATGCCCAGGCCACCGGCGAACGGCTTGCCGCCCTTGCTGGTGTGGCAAGCCACGCAGTCACCGGCACGGGCCAGATATTCACCTTGCTTGACCAGCGGGTCGGTGTTTTCGGCGGCCAGCACCGGCAGCGTGAAGGACAGCGCAAGTGCGGCGACAAATAGGTTGTTCATCGTCAGCGCTCCTTAAGCCTGAACCAGCGGGCCGGGGTTTTTCAGGTACTGCTCGCGGATCGCCCGCGCCGACCAGTACGTCAGTGCCGCCACCATGCCGGTGGGGTTGTAGCCCAGTCCTTGCGGGAACGCCGAGGCGCCAGGGACGAATACGTTGTGCACGTCCCAGCTTTGCAGGTAGCGGTTGAGCGCGCTGCGCTTGGGATCGGTGCCCATGATCACGCCGCCGTTGAGGTGGGTGGTCTGGTAGCTGGCGGTGTTGAAGTGTTCGTTGACCTTCTTGCCCAGCAGGGCGATGGACTTGGGGTTCATGGCCTGGGCGACCTTGCTCAGCTTGTCGACCATGAACTGGTTCATCTTGATGTCGTTTTCTTGCCAGTCGAAGGTCATGCGCAGCAGGGGCTGGCCCCAGGCGTCCTTGTAGGTGGGGTCCAGGTCCAGGTAGTTGCCGCGATAGGACTGGTGGGCGCCGTGGGCGTCCATGGACACCTGATGGGTGTAGTACTCGGCGGTGGTCTTCTTCCAGGCGCTGCCCCAGGCCGGCGTGCCCGGTGGGTTGGAGGTGCCGGCGATGGGGCGCGAACCTGCCTGGTTGACCCACATCGGCGAGCCGCCGACGAAACCGTGGGGGCCGTGGTCGAAGTTGTCGGCGTTGAAGTCGTCGAGCGCGACGCCGTTGCCACCCGCACCGATAAAGTTATTGGTGTGGGTGTCCTTGTCGAAGAAGGCCTTGATGGTGGCCATGTTCTGGTAGGCGAAGTTCTTGCCGATCACCCCTTCACCGGTCTTCGGGTCGTAGGGCTGGCCGATGCCCGACAGCAGCATCAGGCGTACGTTGTTGAACTGGAACGCAGCAACAATCACCAGATCGGCCGGTTGCTCCACTTCACGGCCCTGGGCGTCGACGTAGGTGACCCCGGTGGCCAGCTTCTTGTCGCCGGTCAGGTTGACCCGCAGCACATGGGCGTTGGCGCGCAGCTCGAAATTCGGCACTTGGCGCAACGCCGGCAGAATGTTCACGTTGGGCGAGGCCTTGGAATACATGTAGCAGACGTAGCCGCTGCAGAATCCACAAAAGTTGCACGGGCCCATCTGCGCCCCATAGGGGTTGGTGTAGGGCCCCGAAGTGTTGGCCGACGGCAGGTTGTACGGTTTGTAGCCGACTTCCAGCGCGGCCTTCTGGAACAGCTGGGCCGACACGGTGTTCTTCTGCGACACCAGCGGGAAGGCATTGGAGCGATCCGGCGCGTAGGGGTTGCCGCCCTTGCCCTGGCCGACCAGCTGACCTTTCACTGTCCAGGCCTGACCCGAGGTGCCGAAGACTTTTTCGGCGAAATCGAAATAGGGTTCCAGCTCTTCATAGCTGACGCCGAAGTCCTGGATGGTCATGTCCTTGGGGATGAAGTTCTTGCCATAGCGCTCTTCATAGTGGCTGCGCATGCGCAGCTCGATGGGGTCGACCCGGAAGTGGCAGCCCGACCAGTGCAGGCCGGCACCGCCCACGCCCTTGCCGGGCAGGAAGGCGCCCAGTTGCCGGTTGGGCAGGGCCACATCATTGACACTGTGGCGGATGGTCACGGTTTCCTTGGACACATCGACGAACAGCTTTTTACGCACGCTGTAGGTCAGCTCGTCGATGACCTGCGGGTAGTTGCCGTCCGGGTAGGTGTCCTGCATCGGACCGCGCTCCAGTGCCACCACGTTGAGGCCCGCCTCGGTGAGCTCCTTGGCCATGATCGCGCCGGTCCAGCCAAAGCCGATGATCACTGCATCGACCTTCTTCATTACAGTTGCCATGCTCAAGCTCTCTCGCCACGAATGGACACGGCCGGGAAGGGGTACGCTTCGTCGCGTTCCACCCAGTCCATGAAGTCGGCGCGTGCGCCAGGGAAGCCGATCTGGGTCCAGCCGACCATGTTCTTGTTGCCGCCATGGATGGGGTCGCAGAAAAACCCTTCCTTGGTGTTCTGCAGCAGCAGGGAGAAGAAGGCGTTGTCCGGGACGCTGTCCAGATGCCGCTTGCCAGCCTCCAATTCCCCGAGAATATGGTCGCGGGTCGCGATGTCCTGGTCAGCAAAGACTTTGCCCGACTGGGCTATGCACTGTGCATTCAGTGCGGCGATGCCCAGACGATAAATCTGCTGCACCGAGAGTTGCAGCTGATAACCCATCTCCGGCTTGGCGTCGGTGGCGAACGGGCCTTGCATGTACCACTGGGCTCCAGTGGCGTACGGGGTGTTCATCTGCCGGTCGATGTACTCGGCAGCGCCGGCTTCCAGCGCTCCCGGGCCCAAATCGTCGGCCGGAATCAAGCGCGCGACCGCCGCCTGCACGAACGCCCATTCCTCGGCGGTGAACCAGGTGGGGTGGTAGTTATCGCTCGGCGGATTCTTCGGCACGGGCGCGGCCTGGGCAGCCGGCGCCGACAGGGCGCTCATGCCCAGGCTGGTACTGGCTACCGTGACCACGGGAATAAGGGTCAGGGTCTTGCGCAGAAAGTCACGGCGCGGGTTGTCTTGGTCGGATTCGGACATGGGCGGTTCCTGATCGGGCGGTGCGCCGGGTTATGGCTGAAACGAAATTTTCGAGTGGAGCATAGTGGGGTGTGACGAAATGCCACTAGGGCGGGGCAATGTAGCGATTTATGTAACAAATTGAAACCGGTTTCATTGCGCCGGCGCGGGCACTGCTTGCCCGGCAATTGTTTCAGTACTAACCATATGCCATAACGATATTTAAATTCTTCGTCTTATATCGTTACAGTCCGCGCCATTACCCCCCTCGTACTCCATAGCCAGAGTCGGAGCCGATATGCCTGCCACTTCCCTTGCCCAGCCAGCTTCCCAGTCCTTCGACGTGCGCCCGCTCCAGGGCCTGGTAGGGGCCGAGATCGTCGGACTGGACTTGAGCCAGCCGCTCAACGACGCCGATTTCGCCCGCGTGCACCGGGCGCACCTGGACCATCATCTGGTGGTGTTCCGCGACCAGCACATCACCCCGCAACAGCAGATCGACTTCAGCCGCCGCTTCGGCGTGCTGCAGATCCACGTGCTCAAGCAATTCCTGCTGGCCGGCCACCCGGAAATTCTCATCGTCTCCAACATCGTCGAGAACGGCCAGCCGGTCGGTCTGGGCGATGCCGGCAAATACTGGCATTCGGACCTGTCCTATAAAGAGCTGCCCAGCCTGGGCTCGATGCTCTATGCCCAGGAGCTGCCGAGCGAAGGCGGAGACACCCTGTTCGCCGACATGCACAGGGCCTGGGACACCCTGCCCGCGCACCTGCGTGCAGCGGTCGAAGGCAAGCAGTCGGTGCATTCCTATACCGCGCGCTACAGCGACACTCAGGCGGCCGTCAACTGGCGCCCCAACCTGACCGCCGAGCAACTGGCCCAAGTGGTCACCGTGACCCACCCGGTGGTGCGCACCCACCCGGAAAACGGCCGCAAGGCGCTGTTCGTCAGCGAAGGCTTTACCACCCACATCGTCGGCCTGCCGGAAGACGAAAGTCGCGACCTGCTGGCACAGATCCATGCCCACAGCGTGTTGCCGGAAAACGTCCATCGCCATCAATGGCAAGCCCATGACATGGTCTTCTGGGACAACCGTTCGCTGATTCACTTGGCGGCCGGCTGTCCGGACCACCTGCGTCGCAAGCTGCACCGCACCACCATTCAGGGTGATGCGCCGTTTTGAGGAGTGTGCAATGAACGCTGTTGTGCAAGGCCACACGGCCAGCCAGCCCCTGACTACACCGCAGGACTCACCGCCAACCGCGGATGCCCTGTTGCAAGTCCAGAACGTCAGCCTCGAATACCGCACCCCCGAGCGCGTGGTGCGGGCGACCCATCAGGTCAGTTTCGAGGTGGACCGTTCCGACCGTTTCGTCCTGCTCGGCCCCTCGGGCTGCGGCAAGTCGACCCTGCTTAAGGCTGTGGCCGGCTTCATCAAGCCCAGCGCCGGGGAAATGCGCCTGGGCGGTCAGTTGATCAACGAGCCTGGCCCGGACCGCATAGTGGTGTTTCAGGAGTTCGACCAACTGCCGGCCTGGAAGACCGTACTGGAAAACGTCATGTTCCCGCTGCTGGCCTCGCGCACTCTCAAGCGTCCTGAGGCCGAGGAGCGGGCGCGGCATTACCTGGACAAAGTCGGCTTGAGCGCTTTTGCCAAGGCCTACCCCCATACTTTGTCCGGTGGCATGAAGGCGCGGGTGGCGATCGCCCGCGCACTGGCCATGCAGCCCAGGATCCTGTTGATGGACGAGCCGTTCGCCGCCCTCGACGCCCTGACCCGGCGCAAGATGCAAGAGGAGTTGCTGGAACTGTGGGATGAAGTGCGCTTCACCCTGCTGTTCGTCACGCACTCCATCGAAGAAGCGCTGGTGGTGGGCAACCGCATCCTGCTGTTGTCGCCACATCCGGGGCGCGTGCGCGCGGAAATCAACAGCCACCAATACGACCTCAAGAGCCTGGGCGGCGCGCAATTTCAGGCCAGTGCCCAGCGCATCCATCGGTTGTTGTTCGACGAAGGCGACGCCCCGGTCGAGGAAAAACCCGTGGATTTCGGCAGCATTCGCATCGCTTACTAAGCACACCGAGCGTGCAGGACCCCGCTGACTCGGGAACGGCGACGTTCCCGAGTCAGCGGGGTCCTGCAGCGCCGGGGAGAACCTACATGAACACCCTCCGCAAAGAATACGAAGTGGCCCTGGAGCCCTTCACCCAATCAGAGCTGGCGCGCAGCTTGTCGCTGCGCCAGCGCATCTGGCAGCAGGGCTGGATACGCAAGAGCATGATCCTCATCGTGCTCGCCGTGCTCTGGGAGGTGGCCGCGCGCATCCAGAACAATGACCTGCTGCTGCCCAGCTTCCTGGAAACCGCCCACGCCTTCATCGACGGCATCGCCAGCGGCGAATTGCTGACCAAGGTCTGGATCTCCCTGACGGTACTGATCAAGGGTTACCTGATCGGCATCGTGCTGGCGTTCGGCTTGACCACGCTTGCCGTGTCCACCCAGCTGGGCCGCGACCTGCTGAGCACCCTGACCGCCATGTTCAACCCGCTGCCGGCCATCGCCCTGCTGCCGCTGTCCTTGCTGTGGTTCGGGTTGGGCGACAACAGCCTGATCTTCGTGCTGGTGCATTCGGTGCTGTGGGCCTTGGCCTTGAACACTTACTCGGGTTTTCTCGCCGTGTCGGAGACCCAGCGCATGGCCGGGCGCAACTATGGCCTGCGCGGCCTGCGTTTCGTCTGGTACATCCTGATTCCGGCGGCGCTGCCGTCGATTCTGGCCGGCCTGAAAATCGGCTGGGCTTTTGCGTGGCGCACGTTGATTGCCGCCGAACTGGTGTTCGGCGCCTCGTCGGGCAAAGGCGGGCTGGGCTGGTATATTTTCCAGAACCGCAACGAGCTGTACACCGACAAGGTGTTTGCCGGGTTGGCGGCGGTGATCATCATCGGCTTGCTGGTGGAGAATCTGCTGTTCGCCACCATCGAACGTGTGACCATCAAGCGCTGGGGCATGCTGCGCTGAGTCTTTCTCGAATTTTAAACAACATTAAATACCGTTCATAACTAACTGAATAATATCGAGAAAGATCATGTTGAAAGTACCCAAACTCTCTCTGCTCGCCGGTCTGGTGGCCGCCGTCATCGGCACCGGTGCCCAGGCCGAAGGCAAGATCAGCATCGCTCAGCAGTTCGGTATCGGCTACCTGATTCTTGACGTGGTGCGCGACCAGCACCTGATCGAGAAACACGGCCTGGCCGAAGGGCTTGACATCAAGGTGGACTGGAACAGCATCTCCGGCGCCACCGCCATGAACGAAGCGCTGCTGGCCGGCGCCCTCGACGTGGTCTCGGCCGGCGTGCCGCCCATGTTGACCCTGTGGGACCGCACCAAGGGCCGGCAGAACGTCAAGGCCATTGCGTCTCTGGGCTCGATGCCCAACTACCTGTTGAGCAACAAGCCCGAGGTCAAGACCCTCAAGGACTTCACCCCGGCCGACCGCATTGCGGTGCCGGCCGCAGGGGTGGGGTTCCAGTCACGGACCTTGCAGATCGAGACCGCCAAGGAGTTCGGCAACGATCAGTTCAAGCGCTTCGACGACTACTCGGTGAGCCTGCCGCACCCGGACGCGGCGTCGGCATTGATTGCCGGCGGTTCGGAAATCAACGCGCATTTCTCCAGCCCGCCGTTCCAGTACCAGGAACTGGAAAACCCCAAGGTGCACAAGGTGCTCAGCTCCTATGACATCCTCGGCGGTCCGGCGACCTTCAACGTGCTCTACACCACGCAGAAATTCCACGACGACAACCCCAAGACCTACAAGGCGTTCTATGACGCCCTGGCCGAAGCCGCGCAGATCATCAAGGCCGACAAGGCCGACAAGGCCGCAGCCGCCAAGACCTATATCCGCGTCGAGCAGTCGAAGTTGAGCGAGGATTTTGTCGAGAAGATCGTCAAGGACCCCGAAATCGATTTCACCGTAGTGCCCCAGCGCACCTTCATCTATGCCGAGAAATTGCAGGAATTGGGCGTGTTGAAGAACAAGGCGGGGAGCTGGAAGGATTATTTCTTTGAAGAGGCTCACGGCGGGGATGGGAGCTGATCATTCGCTCATGATTGCGCCCTGATCACGCCCCCCTGCAGGCCCGAGCAAGCTCGGTCCTGCAGTGATTTGAATATCAACTCCTCGACCACCCTCCACCCAACGCCACCACCAGCCCGGCACTGGCCTGCAAGCGGCGGGTCTGCACGTCCTGCAGCAAGCGTTGCGCATTCAATGCCGCGGTCTGTGCGGTGACCACATCCAGGTAGTTCACGGCGCCCGCCTGGTAGCTGTTCATGGCCAGGGTCTGGCTCTGGGTCGCAGCGTCCACGGCGGCTTGCTGGTCGGCGGCTTCGCGTTCCAGGTCGCTCAGTTGCGACAGGTTGTCCTCCACTTCACGCACGGCCTTGAGCACTTGCCCACGGTAATGGGCGCTGGCTTCGTCGAACTCGGCCATGGCCTGGTGCTTGGCGCCTTCCAGCCGGCCGCCGGTGAAGATCGGCAGGTTGACCAGCGGGCCGATGGCCCAGAGGCGGTTGCTCGCCGCCAGCACGCTGCCCACACCCGACGTCTGCCCGCCGATCATGCCGCTGAGGCTGAAGTCTGGATAGAAGGCCGCTTTCGCCACGCCGATGTTGGCGTTGGCGGCAAACACCCGGCGCTCGGCGGCGGCGATGTCGGGACGGCGCTGGAGCAGGATACTTGGCAGTTGGGCGGGGACAGCGGGCACCTTGAGGGTCTCGTCCACCACCGCGAGGTGGAAGGTCGAGGCCGGCTGGCCCACCAGCTCACCAATGGCGTGCTCGGTGAGGTGGCGTTGCGCGGTCACGTCATCCAGTTGCGCCTGGGCCTGGGCCAGTTGGCTTTGCGCCCGGGTCAGGTCCAGTTCGCTGGAGATCTGGCCCTTGTAGCGGTCGCTGGTCAGTGACAAGGCCTGCTGATAGTCGCCCAGCGAATCCTTGAGAATGCGCTGCTGGGCGTCCAGACCATTGAGTTGCAGGTACAACCCGGTCAGCTGCTTCTGCAAGCTCAGGCGTGCCACTTCCAGGTCGTCGCCGGAGGCCTGCGCCTGGGCATCGCCAGCCGCGGCCTGGTTGCGCAGGCGCCCCCACAGGTCAAGGTCGAAGTCCAGGTTGAAACCCAGGGTGTTGGCGTTGTAGACGTCGGTCTGGCCAGTGCCGCGCAGCGGCCGGGTGTCCGACTGGCGCTGGCGGATGGTGCTGGCGCTGGCGCCGATCTGCGGCATTTCACTGCCATGCAACTGGCTGGCATAGGCTTGGGCCGCATCGAAATGCGCCAGGGCCGCGGCCAGGTCCGGGTTGGCCTGGGTCAGCTGGTCTTGCAGCTGGTTCAGCCGTGGGTCGTTGTACAGTGTCCACCAGTTCGTCGGCAGCTTGTCCGCCGGCTGGGCCGCTTGCCACGGCCCACCCTGATCGAAGTGCGTGGGCAGGGCGATGGGCGGCGTGTGATAGGTGGGGGCCAGCGAGCAACCTTCCAGGCCCAGCAACAGCAGCAACGTCAGACGATTAAGCTTTAGGGGCATGCTGGCCTCCTGCTTCGGCCAGTTTCACCGGGTCGCCTTCGCGCAGGGCATCAGGCGGGTTGTCGATCACGCGGTCGGTCGCCGTCAGGCCCTGATCGATGAACAGCGTTGCGCCCAGGTCCATGGAGATGTGGATATCGCGCAGGTGCACGTGATTGTCCTTGTCGATCACCGCCACTTGAGTACCTTGAGCCCGAAAGATCATGGCGCTGGACGGGATGCTGACACCTTGAGCACCTGGCGGGATCGACAGGGTGGCTTCGGCGTAGTCGCCAGGCATCAGGGTGTCGTCCGGGTTTTTCACCACAAACTGCGCGAGCAGGGTGCCGGAACGCATATCCACGGCGGTGGAGTTGCCCACCAGTTGCCCTTCGTACTGCTTGCCGGGGTGCTCAGGCACAGTGAGTTTCACCGTCATGCCCGCGTGGATCACGGCGGCATAGTTCTGCGGCACCGGCACGTACAGGCGCAATTGGTGGGTGTCGGACACGGTAAACAGCTCGGTGGCCGAGCCGCTGTCGGCCTTGATCAGCGCGCCGACGTCGGTGTTGCGCGCGGTGACGGTGCCGTCGAACGGGGCGCGCAGGGTCTTGTAGTTGGTCAAGTCCAGCAAACGTGCGTAGTCGGCCTGGGCCGCTTCCACGGTGGCGCGGGCGGCGGCGGCGGCAGCCGATTTCTCGTCCACCTCCTGACGCGACACCGAGTGCCCGTTCAGCAGGTTCTGCCAGCGCGTGGCGCTGGTCTCGGCCAGGCGCGCATCCGCTTGTTCCTGGACCAGCCGAGCGTGGGCCTGGGCCAGTTGCTGGTCCAGGTCCGGGCTGTCGATCTGGGCCAGTACTTGCCCTGCGACCACGTGGGTGCCGATGTCGGTCTTCCAGTCTTTCAGGTAACCGCTGACCCGGGCATTGATGGCCGCCTGGCTCCAGGCCTGCAAGTGCGCCGGCAAGGTCAGGACGCCGGCCTTGTTGTCGGTGCTGGGTTTGAACACGCTGACGATGGGCAAGGCTTGCGATTCGGTCCAATGGGTCACGGCGTGGGCCTGGCGGCTGCGCACCGCCAGCCCGCTGGCCACCAGCACGGCGGCCAGAGTAAGCCCGCTGACGCCCAGCAGCATGAGGCGCTTGCGCGACGGAGTGCGTTGCCCGGTAGGGAGGGTTTCAGAGGACATGTTTTTCTTCCATTGAGGTGTTGGTTTCGGTGCTGAGTGCTTCTTTGCGACCGTGCACAAGGCTGAAGACCACCGGGACGAACAGCAGCGTGGCGGTGGTCGCGAGGATCAGGCCGCCGATCACGGCACGGCCCAGCGGTGCGTTCTGCTCCTGGGAAATGGCCAGCGGCAGCATGCCGATGATCATCGCCAGTGCGGTCATGCACACCGGACGGAACCGGGTGTAGCCGGCTTCCAATGCCGATTGCAGCGCGTTGCCATGTTCGGCCAGCCGTTCGCGGCAGAAGCTCACCACCAGAATCGAGTTGGCAGTCGCCACACCCATGCAGAGGATGGCCCCCGTCAACGCCGGTACCGATAGCGAGGTGCCCGTCAGGAACAGGATCCACACGATGCCCGCCAATGCCGCCGGCAGGGCCGTGATGATCACGAACGGGTCGAGCCAGGACTGGAAGTTGACCACGATCAGCAGGTAGATCAGCACCACCGCACCCAGCAGGCCGATGGACAGACCGCTGAACGCTTCATGCAGAGCATCGATCTGACCGTGCAGGGTGATCAATGCGCCTTTTGGTCGCAGGTTGGCGGTGTCATCGATGGCTTTCTGGATGTCCTTGGCCACCGAGCCCAGGTCACGCCCTTGTACGGCAGCGTAGATGTCCAGGGTCGGGGTGATGTTGTAGTGGGTCACCACGGCCGGTGTTTGCTCACGGTGGAAGGTCGCGATACCGCCCAGCACCACCGATTGCCCGGCGCTGCCGGTCACCGGCAGGGATTCGAGCTCAGGCAGGCTGTCCAGGCGGTACTGCGGGGTCGCGGCCACAATGCTGTAGCTCACGCCGTTGGACGGGTTGAGCCAGAAGGTCGGCGCCACCTGCGAGGTACCGGCCAGGGAGGCCACCATGCTGTTGGTCACGTCACGTTCGGAGATACCCAGACCGGCAGCACGCTCGCGGTCGACATCCACACGCAGGGTCGGATAACCCGGAGGCTGCTGCAGACGCAGGTCAGCCACGCCGGACACGTGCTGCAGACGGCGCATCAGCATCGACACGTATTTGCGGTTTTCAGCGTCGTTGGGGCCAGAGACCTTCACGTCCAGCGGGGCAGGGGCACCGAAGTTGAGGATCTGCGTGCTGATGTCCGCTGGTAGGAAGGCGAAGCTGGTGCCGGGGAACGACTCGGGCAGCACTTCACGCAGGCGTTTGACGTAGTCGGCGGTCGGTGCATGGCCCGGCTTGAGGGCGACCGAGATGTCACCGTCTTCAGGGCCGATGGTGCCGCTGGCGCTGTAGGCCATGTCGATACCGCTCAACGGGATACCGACGTTGTCGATGACCGTGTCCAGCTCGTTGGGCGGGACGATTTCACGAATGCGCGACTCGATGCGGTCGAACGCCGAGGCGCTTTCCTCGATGCGCGTACCCAGTGGCAGACGCACGTGGATGGACATGGCGCCAGCATCGGTGGCCGGAAAGAAGTCCTCACCCAGGGTCGGCAGCAGGGCGAACGAGGCGATCACACAGGCGAGGAAACCGACGAGGAACTTCTTGCGGTTGCCCAAGGCCAGGGTCAGCAGGCCGTGGTAAACATCACGGATGCCGTCGAATCTGGCTTCAAAGCCACGCTGGAAACGGATCAGGCCACGGGCCACGACGTTGTGCTTGGGCCTGTGCTGGTCGCCTTGATGGTGATTGAGCAGGGGGTTTTCCGGGTGCGTGCCTTCGCCGCCTTCCACCACATGGGGCTTGAGCAGGAACATGGCCAGGGTCGGTACCAGGGTCCGCGACAGGATGAACGAACTGGCCATGGCGAAGATCACCGCCAGGGCCATCGGACGGAACAGGTAGCCGGCGATGCCGTTGAGCATGAACATCGGCACGAACACGATGCAGATACACAGCAGGGACACGAAGGCCGGGCCGACGATCTGCTTGGCGCCGTCGAGAATGGCGTCTTTGACCTGCTTGCCTTGTTCAAGGTGCCAGTTGATGTTCTCGATGGTCACCGTGGCATCGTCCACAAGAATACCGACGGCCAGCGCCAGCCCCCCGAGGGTCATGACGTTGAGGGTTTGCCCTGTGATCGAGAGCAGGGTGATGGCACTCAGCACCGCCAGCGGGATGGACGCGGCGATGATGATGGTCGAGCGCCAGCTGCCGAGGAACATCAGGATCATCACACTGGTCAACAGGGCGGCGATGATCCCTTCGCGGGCCACGCTGCCTACCGCTTCCTTCACGAAGCTGGACGCATCACCGAGGAACGAGGTCTTCAGGCTGGGCGGCAGGGTCTCGTAGATGCGTGGGAACATGTTGCGCACGTTGTTGACGATGTCGATGGTCGACAGGTTGCCGTTTTTCATCGCCGGCATCATGACGGCGCGACGGCCGTCCACCCGCACGATGTTGGTCTGGGGCGGCGAACCGTCACGCACGTGGGCCACCTGGCCAATGGTGATGACCGCGCCATTGACCGTCTTGATCGGCAGATTGTTCAGCTGGTCGACCACTTCCGGGCTGTTGTTGAGCAGGATGGTGTATTCATCGGTGCCCAGTTTTGCGGTGCCCACGGGAATGATCTGGTCCTGGGCGGCCAGCGCGTTACCCACGTCCTGGGCCGAGAGGCCTTTGGCGGCCAGTGCCTGCGGGTCGAGGTCAAGGGTGATCTGGCGCTGCTTGCCGCCCATGGGGGTCGGCAGCGACAGGCCGGCAATCGAGGTCAGGGGCAGACGGATGTTGTTCTGCACCAGGTCGCGGATCTTGGCTTCCGACAGCGTCGGGCTGGAGAACGCCATCTGCAGGATCGGCACCGTCGAGGCGCTGTAGTTGAGGATCAGCGGCGGGGTGATACCGGCGGGCATCTGCTTGAGTACGGTCTGTGACAGCGCCGTTACTTGCGCGTTGGCGGTACGGATGTCCACCCCCGGCTGAAAGAAGATCTTCACGATACCCATGCCCGGCAACGATTGCGATTCGATGTGCTCGATGTCGTTGACTGTGGTACTGAGCGACCGCTCGTAGGTGTAGATCACCCGTCCAGCCATGTCGTTGGGCGAAAGACCAGCGTACTGCCAAACCACGGCAACCACGGGAATGCCGATGTTGGGGAACACATCGGTCGGGGTCTTGACGGCGGCCATGGGGCCGACAATCAAGATGAATATCGCCAGCACGATGAACGTGTAAGGCTTTAGCAATGCGGTCTTCACCAGCCCGAGCATGCAGTTTCTCCAAGAGTTTGCGGATGCCCGGAGTCTTGCCTGAAACGGTTAACAGAATCCTTTCGCCAAGATGAAGTTTGTTTTAGCGCGAAGATTAGATTTACTTCATGTGGCTTCATTGGTACGCGTGGGCGAGCAGGGTCAATCTAGCCCCATCGTCTTGCGGCACCGGCCAAGGGACATGCCATTCGAAGGTGATCACCATGCAACACCCCGTCCTGAAATCCAAGAGCCTGCTCCTCATCCCCATGTTCGCCGCCATCGGCCTGCTCTCGGCCTGCGCCGGCCCGATGCCCAAGCCCAACCCGAAAGACGCCTGGATCGGCATCCGCGACGATAGCCAGAATGTGGTGGTGGCCGAGAAGGTCGACGGCAAGAACACGGCTGATGGCCGGTTCTTCGAAGTCAAGCCGGGTACGCACAAGCTGCAGGTCATGGTTTATGACGAGCGGACCAACGACGATACCCAGACCTGCTCGGCGGACTTGAGCTACAGCGACTTCAAGGCCGGTGAACATTACCGCGTGGTGGAATCGGACCTGGGCTTTCGTCTGAGCGCCAATCTGATGGACGCCCACGGCAACGTGCTGGCCCATACCGGGCCGCTGCACTGCACGGCGGGTTGATCACGCTCTGACCTCTGGGCTGCGAATCGTTTCACCCGGACGGCACCTGCCGACGGTTACATTCTCGAACGACAAAGGTACTGCACACATGCAATCCAAGAGTCTGTTGCTGGTCCCGCTGCTGAGCGCGGTGTGCCTGCTGTCCGCCTGCGCCGGGCCGATGCCCAAGGCCGACCCCTCCGAAGCCTGGATCGGCTTGCGTGATGATGTGAACAGCGTGGTCCTGGCCGAGAAGGTCGATGGCCAGAAAATTGCCGACGGACGCTTCTTCGAAGTCCAGCCGGGCACCCATGACCTGGGTGTGATGGCCTACGACGATGGCGGCTCGGATTCGACCCTGACCTGCACCGGCGACATCCACTACAGCGGCTTCAAGGCCGGTCACCGCTACCGTCTGGTGGAAAGCAGCCTGGGCGAGAACTTCTCGGCCAATCTGGTCAACCAGAATGGCAAGACAGTCGCCAGTTCGACCAACTTCGACTGTATGCCGGGCTGAATTTCAGCCGCACGGCGGACAGAAAAAAGGCCGGCTACCTTGGGGTAGTCGGCCTTTTTGCGTCACTCAATAACGTGGGCCCGGACCTTCCGGCGGGCCGTCATGGCGAGGGCCGCCCTGGAAGCGTGGGCCGCCTTCCATGCGCGGTCCCGGCCCCGGGGCATAGCCACGGCCGCCACGGTCATCGTGATGGTGGTCTTCATGACCGTGCTTGATCAGGTTGGACGCGGCCACGCCCAGCAGGCCGCCGGCCACGCCGCCGACCACTGCACCTTCGGTACCACCTACCTGGCTGCCCACGACTGCACCGGTCGCGCCACCCAACACCGCGCCGAGCACGTTGTCGGCCATGGCAGCGTTGCTGGTCAGGCACGCGGCCGCCAACAACCCGGAGAAAACCAGCCCGTTCAGTATCTTCATTGCATCCACTCGTGAAAAAGAGCGCGATCGTGAAAGCCTTGCCCGAGGTTGGCAAGGCAATCATGGTATCGGCTTTGTTACAGAGCGCCGCGCTTCAGCTCACCACGCGATAGCACGGCACATAGTCGGCACCGCCCGGCAGTTTCATCCGGTGCTGTTGGACGAAGGCCTTGAGCAGGCGATCCAGCGGCTGCATCACGGCGGCATCGCCGTGGATTTCATACGGCCCGTGCTGCTCGATCAGGCGGATGCCCTTGTCCTTGACGTTGCCGGCCACGATCCCGGAGAACGCCCGGCGCAGGTTGGCTGCCAGTTCGTGGGCCGGCAGGTCGCGGCGCAGCTGCAGGCTGGCCATGTTCTCGTGGGTGGGGTCGAAGGGGCGCTGGAAGCTTTCCTCGATCTTCAGCAGCCAGTTGAAGTGGAAGGCGTCGTTGCGTTCGCGGCGGAACACCCGCACGTCTTTGAGGGCGGCGGTCATCTGCCGGGCGACTTCCACCGGGTTGTCGATGATGATCTGGTAGTGGGCCTGGGCTTCTTCACCCAGGGTGGCGCCGACGAACTCGTGCAGTTGTTGCAGGTAGGCACTGGCGCTGGCCGGGCCGGTGAGGATGACCGGGAAGGGCAGCTCGCGGTTGTCCGGGTGCATGAGAATGCCCAGCAGGTAGAGAAACTCCTCCGCGGTGCCGGCACCGCCGGGGAAGATGATGATGCCGTGGCCAACGCGGACGAAGGCTTCGAGGCGTTTTTCGATGTCCGGCAGGATCACCAGTTCGTTGACGATCGGGTTGGGCGCCTCGGCGGCGATGATGCCGGGTTCGGTCAGCCCCAGGTAGCGGCCGCCGCTGGTGCGCTGCTTGGCGTGGGCAATGGTGGCGCCCTTCATCGGGCCTTTCATCACCCCCGGACCGCAGCCGGTGCAGATGTCAAGGCGACGCAGGCCCAGTTCATGGCCGACTTTCTTGGTGTACTTGTATTCGTTGCTGTCGATGGAGTGCCCGCCCCAGCAGACCACGATCTTGGGTTCGACGCCGGCGCGCAGCGTGCGGGCGTTGCGCAGCAGATGGAAGACGTAGTCGGTGATGCCCTGGGAGGTGCTCAGGTCGATGGCCGAGCTGTCCAGTTCGTTCTCGGTAAAGACCACGTCGCGCAGGGCGCTGAAGAGCATTTCCCGGGTGCTGGCGATCATCTCGCCATCGACGAAGGCGTCGGCCGGGGCGTTCAGCAGTTCCAGGCGCACGCCGCGGTCCTGCTGGTGGATGCGTACTTCGAAGTCCGGGTAGGCTTCGAGGATGGTCTTGGCGTTGTCGAGGTGGGCGCCGGTGTTGAGGATGGCCAGGGCGCACTGGCGGAAGAGCGCGTAGACGCTACCCGAACCGGCTTCGCTGAGCTGGTGGACTTCGCGCTGGGAAAGGGTTTCAAGGCTGCCTTTGGGGCTCACCGAAGCATTGATCACGTGTCTTGCGGCCATTCTGAATTTCCTTGATGCGACACAACGGCGCCCTGACTACCAGGTGGGGCCGCAGCATCGGGATAATGATCGCCGAAGCGGTCCTGCACGTCGTGGATATCTCCTCCTTGGACAGCCGCCCTGCCCACGACGAACGAGCGGCGCTGAAAAAAATGGGCCTGGGTGCAGTCTAACCCCGTGAGGGCCGTGTCTGGCAAGGGGGAGCCGCAGGCGCGAGGCTGAACATTAAACAAAGCTCAGGCTGGACACCTGCCAGCCAGCCCTCTACCGTGCTGACATCCTCCTGGGCGTCCACCGTTCATGCTCGCGATCCTGGCCATTACCGCACCGATCTACTTCATGATTGTCCTGGGCTTCACCTTCACCCGGCTGGGGGTCTTCGCCAAGGCGGACATGCGCGTGTTCGGCAAATTCATCGTCAACCTGGCCATGCCGGCACTGGTGTTCCGTGCCTTGGCCCAGCGCACCCTCGACGAAATCATGCACGTCGACTACCTGCTGGCCTACGCCCTGGGCTCATTGACCACCATTGCCATCGCCTATGCCTGGTGCCGGCCGGTCTCGCGCATCGATCCGACCCGCACGACCTTCTATGCCATCGGCATGTCGTGCTCCAACTCGGGTTTCATCGGTTATCCGATCCTGCTGCTGACCCTGGCTCCTGTGGCCGGGGTGGCCTTGGCCTTGAACATGATCGTGGAAAACCTGCTGGTGCTGCCGCTGTTGCTGTTCATGGCCGAACGCGGGCGGCTGGGCAGCGGCAGTTGGCGCATGGCGGTCCAGCCGTTCCTGCGTCTGGCGCGCAACCCGTTGGTGATCGGCCTGGTGGGCGGCTTGCTGGTGTCGGTCAGCGGCTGGCACCTGCCGGCCCCGGTGGTGCGCACGGTGGATATGCTGGCCAACGTGTCGAGCGCCTTGTCCTTGTTCGTGATCGGCGGAACCCTGGTCGGGCTGCGCTTGCGTGGGGCTTTGAAGCCGGCGCTGTCCATCGCCGCAGCCAAATTGCTGCTCCATCCCTCGATGGTGCTGATGTTCATTCTGCTGTTGCCGGTGCTGGGCATGGCGCCGATGCAGCCCATGTTCGCCCTGTCGGCGGTGCTCATGGCATCGGTGCCCATGGCCAGCATCTATGCAACGCTGGCCCAGGCTTACGGTCATGAGTCGTTTGCGGCGGTCACGCTGTTGGCGGCCACGGTGATGTCGTTTTTCACCTTGAGTGCCGGCCTGCTGGTGATGCATAGCCTGCCGATTTTCCAGCAAGCCGTAGGCGGCTAGCGCGGGCGGCGTGGGCGCGACACCACCGATTCGATGTTCTTGCGCCCGATCAAGGGCGGCCGCTCGTTGACCGGCTCCAGCCACTTGTACATCACCAGGCAGTCCACCAGGCCCAGTTCGCGGTGCCGATAGGCTCGGGGCAGGCGCCCGACGGTCTCGAAACCGAGCTTGTGCCAGAGCGCCACCGCCACTTCATTGCTGGCCACGACCGAGTTGAACTGCATGGCCAGAAAGCCGCTGTCCCGGGCCAGGGCCTGGGAGTGTTCGCACATCAACCGCGCCACGCCCCGGCCCCGGGCTGCGGGGGTGACCATATAGCCGCAATTGCAGACATGGCCACCGGGGCCGGCGGCGTTGGCCTTGAGGTAGTAACTGCCGAGCAGCTCGCCGTCTTCCTCGGCAATCAGGGTGTGCAGCGGGTACTCCAGCCACAGATGCAAGGCCTGTTCCTGAGTGAGGGCCGGGTCGTAGGCGTAGGTGTCCTGGCCTGCGACGACACTCTGGAAGGTAGGCCAGAAGCCCGCAAAGTCGGCCGTGAGCATGGGGCGGATGTGGATCATGGGGTCCCTGAGCGTTGTATCAAAACGCCAGCGTATCACCCATATGGAAAAACCCGCCACTGGCGCCATCGGCCGGCAAGGTGGCCAGCAGTACGCTGGTCTTGGCCCCATCGACGAGGGTCAAGGGCGCGGCGCTGCCGCCCATGTCGGTCTGCACCCATCCCGGATGGGCCGAGTTGACCTTGGTGGTACTGTCGCGCAGTTCATAGGCCAGGTGCACTGTCCAGGCATTCAGCGCCGTCTTGGAGCTGTCGTAGGCCGTGGCCTTGGCGTGATAGATGGGGGATTGGGGGTCGGCGTGCAGGGTCAGCGAGCCGAGGATGCTCGACAGATTGACGATGCGCCCCGCTGGCGAAGCCTGCAGCAGGGGTAGCAGTTTCTGGGTCAGTGCCACCGGCGAAAAGAAATTTACCTCGAACGTCTCGCGCAATACCGCCTCGGGCACGGTCGAGGGCTGGTAGAGGCTTTCGACGGCGGGCTCGCCTTCCAGATGAATCCCGGCGTTATTGATCAAGATGTCCAGGCGCCCGGTTTCGGCCTCGAAGTAGTCATAGGCGGCTTGATGATCGGCCCGGTTATTGACATCGAACACCAGGGCATCGGCCTCGATGCCAAGCTTTTCCAGTTCGGCCAACGCGGCCTCACCCGCTTCGACGGTGCGCGCGCCGATGACCGGGAACACACCAATGAGGCCAAGCTGTCGGGCGGTCTCCAGGCCGATGCCGCGGTTGGCGCCCGTGATAAAGGCAATCTTGCCGTTGCCGTTCTTGATGTCGTTGAGTCGGGACGCGAGGGTCATGGAAAAGGCTCTTGTCAGGGCAGGGGATTGAATTAAAGCACGCCAGACCGGCCGCGCCAGCGGCCGGGGTCTATCGTTACCGCTGCGCCACCAGCGCCAGCGCCTCGGTGCGGCTCAAAGGCCGGCGCATGCGTTCGGCCAGCAGCGCCATCAGGGCCTGACGCTGGCAGGCGACCACCGCCACCACCGCCTCCTGATTGATCAGCAAGGCGACGAACGTGAAGCCGTCCAGATCGCCATCGATATGGGTTTCCTGCCACTGCGAAGCATGGCCGAGGTAGTCCAGGCGCTTGCCGAAGTGCAGGGTCCAGAAAAACGGCACATCGGCAAACGGCGCTTCCCCGCCCAGCATGTTATGGGCGGCGAGCCGGCCTTGCTGTTGGGCCAGGCGCCAGTGCTCGATCCGGGTGGGCTGGCCGGCGAGCGGGAAGCGCGCGATGTCGCCCACGGCCCACAAACCGTCAGCCGCGCGCAGCTGCGCGTCCACCTCAATACCGCCGTCCTCGGCACGCATGACGCCCGTGAGCAATGAGGTGACCGGGGCCACGCCGACGCCGACAATCACCAGGTCCACCGCCATCCGCTCGCCGTTGCTCAGTTGCACTGCCTCGACCCTTTCCTGGCCGACGAAGGCCTGTGCTTGCGCATCGGTGCGGTAGACGACGCCATTGTGTTCATGCAGGCGCCGCACGGCCTGGCCAACCTGGGTGCCAAACTGTTTCTCGAACGGTACGTCATGGCGCGCCAGCACTGTGACTTCCATGCCCAGGCTGCGCAGTGCCGAGGCACACTCCAGGCCGATGAAGCTGTCGCCCACGATCAGCGCCCGCCCGCCTTTATGAGCGACTTCGGTGATCGCTCGAGCTTGATCCTTCGAACGCAGGACAAATACGTTGGCCAGGTTCGCGCCAGACACGTCGAGCGCCTTGGGCTGCGCCCCGGTGGCAATCAACGCCTGGTCGTAGGCGAGGGTGGTGCCGTCGGCCAATTCGATCTGCCGGTGGGCGGCGTCAACGTGGCGCACGTCGGCATTCACCCGCTCGACCCGCAGGCGTGCCCAGAAGCCGGGATCGCGCAGTGGCGGGGTGTTGTCGGCGGGCATCTTGCCGCCCAGGACGAATTTGCTCAGGGCGGTGCGGTCATAACCGGCCGCCGGCTCGCGGTCGATCAGCACCAGTCGGCCGCCGAAGCCCTTGTCGCGCAGGGCGCTGGCCGCAGCGGTGCCGGCCGCACCGGCGCCGACCACGACAAAGGTCCGGTCATCGCTGCGCAGCGGGATGCGCGAAGGCTCGCTGGGGACATCGCCGACGTGCACCTGGCCCTCGATGACTTGCACGGGGTAGCTTTTCAGGGCATCCAGCGCCGGTGGTTCGCACAGGGCGCCGTTCTGCACGGCAAACGCCGCTTTGTGCCACGGGCAGATGATCTTGCCATCGCACACGGCGCCCTCGGCCAGCGGCGCGCCGGAATGGGGACAGTCGCCCTGATAGGCACGCACGCCTTGAGGGACGCGGATCAAGAGGATTTTCTGTTCGCCGATCTGCACCTGAGTGGCGCGATCTTCGCTGAGCTCGTCGAGGCGAGCGACGGGGTGCAAGGTCATGGCTGATCTCCGGTGGCGTTCATTCAATCGAGTGAACGCGGGCACCGAAGGTTCAGATAAACCTGTGTCCGATCAGCTGTCGTTGGTGCAACCCAGGCCTTCAACCTTGTAGTTCAGCACGTGTTCGCGACCGGCGTGGTCGAGGTAGTCCAGGCGCGCTGGCTGGATGCCGCACAGCACCGAGGTGTTGGTGTCGGAGATCACCTTGGCGATGTCCATCTTGACGTAGAAGCCGTCCTTGTCGTGGATCGGCGCAGTGTTGTCCAGGGTCGAAGCGAACACAGGGGAGGCAACCAGTAAAGCGGTGACGGCGGCGAGGATGAGTTTCATGGCAAGGCTCTCGTAGGTCGTGGACTCAGAGGCCGATGCACCATCGGCCGGGGCGGCTGCTGAAGTGCATCTCCAGCAGATGAGTCCACTTTAACGAGGGGGTACTGACAGGGATCTGTCAGGCGGGTGACAAGAAGTTCATGTTCGTGTTCAGGTGCGCTCCAGCGCCAGTGCTACCCCTTGACCACCGCCGATGCACAGTGTGGCCAGGCCTTTCTTCGCGTCCCGGCGCAGCATTTCGTGCAGCAGGGTGACCAGCACGCGGCAGCCCGAGGCGCCAATGGGGTGACCAATGGCGATCGCGCCACCGTTGACGTTGACCTTGTTCATGTCCCAGCCCAACGCCTGGCCCACCGACAATGCCTGGGCGGCGAAGGCCTCATTGGCTTCAATCAGGTCCAGTTGATCGAGGCTCCAGCCGGCCTTTTCCAGGCAGCGTCGGGTGGCGCTGACCGGGCCGATGCCCATGATCGCCGGGTCGACCCCGGCGTTGGCGTAGGCGGCGATCCGCGCCAGCACCGGCAGGCCCGACTGCTTGGCCTTGGCCGCGCTCATGAGCAACACCGCTGCCGCGCCATCGTTGAGGCTCGATGCATTGCCGGCCGTCACACTGCCGTCCTTCTTGAACGCCGGACGCAATTTGCCCAGTGCCTGGGCAGTGGTGCCGGCACGGGGCTGTTCATCGGTATCGAACAGCAGTGGCTCGCCTTTTTTCTGCGGGATCGACACTGGGGTGATTTCGCCCTTGAAGCGCCCGGCCTCGATGGCCGCACAGGCTTTTTGCTGCGACGCGGCGGCGAAGGCGTCCTGAGCTTCGCGGCTGATGGCGAACTTTTGCGCCAGGTTTTCAGCAGTGATGCCCATGTGGTAGTCGTTGAAGGCATCCCACAGGCCGTCGCTGATCATGCTATCCACCAGTTGCGCGTTGCCCATGCGCAAGCCGGTGCGGGCGCCGGGCATGACGTAGGGGGCCAGGCTCATGTTTTCCATGCCGCCGGCGATGATCACCTCGGCATCGCCGCAGCGGATCGCCTGGGCTCCCAGGTGCAGGGCCTTGAGGCCCGAGCCGCAGACTTTGTTGAGGGTCATGGCCGGTACGGCGAAGGGCAGGCCGGCCTTGATGGCGGCCTGGCGTGCCGGGTTCTGCCCGGCGCCGGCAGTGAGCACCTGGCCGAGAATGACCTCGTCCACCTGGGCCGGGTCCAGCCCGGTCTGTTCCAGCAGGCGACGGATCACCGTGGCCCCCAGTTCAACCGCCGGAATATGCGCCAGGGCGCCCTGAAAGCTGCCGACCGCGGTGCGGGTGGCGGCGACAATGACGACGTCTTGCATGAGCCTTCTCCTTGAGTGAACAACCGCCAGCCTGAAGCCGGGGTGAGCATTGTTGTAGGCGCGAGATTGTCAGGCGAACGCACTTATTTGAGAAGTTTGGATTTCAAACGAGTTGATGAGCAAATCGAATCAATGCGTGATTCAACCGCCGGTCATGTTCATGAAACGCACGATCTGCACCTCATCGGAATGATTGAATTCGTGCCGCCAGGGCTTGATTTTCATGGCCTCGATGATGGCCTTCTGCAGCTTTTCCGGCTGGCCCGGATTGGCCCGCAGCACGGCCTTGAGGTCCACCGAATGCTCGTTGCCCAGGCACAGCAGCAAACGGCCTTCGACGGTCAGGCGCACGCGGTTGCAGGTGGCGCAGAAGTTGTGGCTGTGGGGGGAAATGAAGCCGATACGGCTGTCCGGTGCCCCGGCTACCCGCCAGTAGCGCGACGGGCCGCCGGTGGCGTCGGTGGACGGCAGCAGGTTGAAGCGCCGGGCCAGTTGCTCGCGCACCTGTTCACTGGAAAAAAACGACTCGGCTCGGCTGTGCTCGCTGATCACGCCCAAGGGCATTTCTTCGATGAAGGAAATGTCCAGACCGTGGTCAAGGGCGTACTGCACCAGATCGCCCACCTCGTGGTCGTTGCGCCCTTGCATGATCACGGCGTTGAGCTTGGTGTGGGTAAAGCCGGCAGCGTGGGCCGCATCGATGCCGGCCAGCACCTGGACCAGGTCGCCGGTGCGGGTCAGCTGGCGAAAGCGCTCGGGGTCGAGGCTGTCCAGGCTGATATTGAGGCGATCGACCCCGGCATCGCGCAAGGGTTGGGCCAGACGGGTCAGCTGTGAACCGTTGGTGGTCATGCACAGCTCGCGCAGGCCGGGCAGGGCGGCGATCTGCCCGCACAACTCGACGATGCCCTTGCGCACCAACGGCTCGCCACCGGTGAGGCGGATCTTGCGGGTGCCGAGGGCGACGAAACTGCGGGCCACCTCGAGGATCTCCTCCAAGGTGAGAATTTTCGCCCGCGGCAAGAAAGTCATGTCCTCGGCCATGCAGTACACGCAGCGAAAATCGCAGCGGTCAGTGACCGACATCCGCAGGTAATCCACCGTGCGCGAGAAACTGTCCTGCAGTACTGTCATTACGACCTCGGGTTCAATGCTGCGTGGGCGCGCCATGTTCGTTGGACAACGGCAGCGTGGCGTTGGCAGCACCGGAATACGACACATAGTACGCCAGGCCCACGAACACTGCGCCACCCACGGCATTGCCGAGGAACACCGGGATGAAATTGCCGACGAACTGGCCCCAACTCAAGGCTCCGGCAAAAATCGCCGCCGGGATGATGAACATGTTGGCGACCACGTGCTGAAAGCCGATGGCGACGAAGGCCATGACCGGGAACCACATGCCGACCACCTTGCCCACCACGTCTTTGCTCGCGTAGCTGAGCCACACCGCCAGGCACACCAGCCAGTTGCAGCCGATGGCAGAGATGAAGGCGTGCTCGAAGTCGGCAGTGACCTTGGCGTTGGCGACGGCCACGGTCTTGGCCAGGAACGGGCCTTCGGTCAGGCCCACCAGATGGCCGAAGCAATAGGCGACGAACAGTGCCCCCAGCAGGTTGGCCAGCGTGACCAGCACCCAGTTGCGCAACAGCTGCCCAAGGCCGATGCGCCCGGCGAACAGGGCCATGGGCAGGCTCATCATGTTGCCGGTGAGCAGTTCACCGCCGGCAAGGACCACCAGGATCAAACCCAGCGGGAACACCGCCGCCCCCAGCAGGTTGCCGAACGAAGCCCAGTCGGCGGGGATCATGGTGCTGACGTGAATGTCCAGCAGAAAGCCCAGGGCAATGAATGCCCCGGCCAGAAAGCCGAGGATGAGGAGGGCGGGTACAGGCAGCACAGCCTTTTTGGCGCCGGACTCGATGGCCAGTTCGGCGATTTGTTGTGGGGTGTTCAAGGACATGGTCACAGGCTCGGAAGGCAGCCGGTCCGTGGCGAGCGTTAAGGAGGTGGGTAAAAGCTACTGGGGGAGGGGGGAAATAGCCAATCACCTGTTTTGATCAGGTGATTGATGGGGTCGATGGGGGCCGCGGACCGCCAGCCCGTTCTTTCCTAAAGGTCATACCTCACACTCAACAAGACCGTCCGCGGATCATTGATCGAGTAATAGCGCTGCCCACTGGATGGGATATACCCCACTGACTGTGGATAGGCCCGGTCCAGCAGGTTCTTGACCCCCAGGGTGGTGGTCCAATGGCCGTCGGCGCTGATGTAGCGGGCGTTGGCGTTCCAGAAGGTCTGCTTGGGGATTTGCTGGATATCGTCGTTGAGCGGGTTGCCATAGGAGCGGGTCTGGAACTGGGCATCGGTACCCAACAGCACGGTACCAGGAAAGTTGATTGGCACGGTGTAGTTCAAGCCCAGGCTGGCGTTCCACTTCGGTGAGTAGATCAGCGCCTTGCCGTCGGCATCCACGCCGGGGCCGGAGGCGTTCTGGAAGTCGTCATAACGGCTTTGCAGGTAACCGACGTTGGCGGTCAGGTCCAGGTCTCGGGTCAGCGCGGTCAGGGTTTCCAGTTCCAGGCCGTAGGTGTGGGCACGGCCGACGTTGGTGCGCAGGTTCACCCCCAGTGACGGGTCATAGGCATTGGTCTGCAGGTCTTTGTAGTCGTTATAGAACAGCGCCAGGTTGGCCCGCAGCCGCTGGTCGAAGAAGTCGCCCTTGAAGCCGGTCTCGTAGGTGGTGACGTTCTCTGGCGAGAAGGCGGTCTCGGCTGACGCGGCCGTGGGCGCACGGTTGTCGTAGCCGCCGGCCTTGAAACCCTTGGCCACGTAGGCGTACTGGTTCAGGTGCGAGGTCCAGGCGTATTCCAGGCCGAGCTTGGGGCTGGTGCTGCCCCACGACTTGCTGGCGTCGGCGCTGAAGTTCAGCCCGGTGATCTGCCGGTTGGGGTTGATGGCGTAGTTGTTGTAATCGAAATTCTTGTGCTCACGGGTAAAGCGCATCCCGGCAATCAGCGACAGCTGTGGGGTCAGCTTGTAGCTGCCCTGGCCATAGAGGGCGTAACTGTCGGTGGTCGTGGTGCTGTACTGCCCCTGACCGATGACCCGACCCCTGGCGATGCTGTAGGTCAGGTTGTCGCGGTCGGCGCCGAAGCGTTCGTGGTACAGGAATACGCCCGTGGTGAAGCTGAAGCGGTCGTAGTTGCCGTTCAGCTGGAAATCCTGGGTCGCGTAGTTCTGCTTGTACACGATCATGTTCTGCTGAATCAGCGCGGCCCGGCCGGAGTTGTCATAGTCCACCGGCTGGTGGAAGGCCGAGTAGGCCGTCACCGACTTGAAACTCAACTGATCGTTAAAGCTATAGATAGCCCGCAATACAGCGCTGCCCTGATCCAGCTTGTTCTTCGGGTCCAGGCTCGAATAACTCTTGAATTTGTCGAAGTGGCCGCTGGCATCAAAGGGGGTGTAGCTGGTGGTGTCACCGCGGTCGGCGGTGCCGGCCAGGGTCAGCTGGATATCCCAGGGCGAGTCCAGTGGCTTGAAGCGCAGCTTGCCCCGGTACGACTGGATGTCGATGTTGTCCACGTGCGTGTGCCGGGTCGGGTCCGACACCGTGCCGTCGCGGTTCAGGTCGGTGGCCGAGAAGCTGGCGAACAGCACGTTGTCCACCAGCGGGCCGCTGATCAGCATGCGCGCGTTCTGTGCGTCATAGTTGCCGGCGCCCAGCTCGAAGAAGCCCCGGGTCTGTTGGTCCGGGTCGCGGGTGATGACGCGGATCGCCCCGGCGCTGCTGTTGCGGCCGTACAGGGTGCCCTGGGGACCTCGCAGCACTTCGACCCGTTCGACGTCGTTGAAGTCGAGCATCGAGGAGATTGCCCGGGGGATGTACAGGTCGTCGGCGTACACCGCCACTGCCGACTCCTGGATCGGGTCGGTCTCGCCGATGCCACGGATGCCATAGGTCTGGGCGCTGTAGGAGATGGATTGGTGACTGAGGGTCATGTTCGGGATTTGGCCGGACAGATCACGGATGTTTTTCACCTGTTTGTCTTCCAGGGTCTTTTCGTCAAAGACGGAAATCGCCAGCGGGGTCTTCTGCAGATCTTCCTTCTTGTGCTCGGCGGTCACCGTGACCGTGGGCAACGCCGGGTTGGCGCTGTCGTCGGCCCATAGGGGCTGGCTGGTACCCGCCAGCATGACGGCGAGGGCGACGGGATTGAGTGCATGGCGAGGTGTCGGCATAGGGTTCTCTTTTTTTATGGAATGTCGGTCCTCCTCCAGGCGTGGGGTCGGTGGTTCACAGTCACGATCGGGATCAGTAACCGCGGTCCGGGTTGGCCAGGTTGTGCAGCGGCTGCTCGGCGAGAAAACGTTGCAGGTTATCCAGCACGATGGCGGTGATGGCCTCGCTGCTGCGGGTGGAAATGGCCGAGGTATGCGGCGACAATCGCACCTTGGGGTGGCTGTACAGGCGATGGCCGTCAGGTAACGGCTCCGGCTCGGTCACGTCCAGCGAAGCGAAACCCAGCGGGCCATGGTCCAGGGCGTCCAGCAGGGCCGCTTGATCCACCAGCCCGCCACGGGCGATGTTGATCAGGTGCAGCCCCGGCTTGGCGCTGGCCAGCACCTGAGCATTGATCAGGTGGCGGGTGGCGGGGGTCAGCGGTGCGGCCAGCACCAGGTGGTCGGCCTGAGCGAACAAATCATGGAGGTCGCGGGCGGCCTGCACATCGTCCACTTCCAGCGGCGCGCTGCTCTGGCGCAGGGCGACCACCCGCAGGCCCAGGGCTTGCGCCTTGCGCGCCAGGCTGACACCGATGGAGCCGAAGCCGAGAATCCCCAGGGTCTGGCCCTGGACCGGTGTCAGGGCGGTGAAACGCCAGTCGGCATTGTTCGTCCAGATCTCGGGCAAATGCTTGTTGTAGGCGAAGATTGCCGCCAGCACGAACTCGGCGATCGGATCGCTGGCGCTGCCCCGGGCGGTGGTCACCGGCACCCCTTTGAAGAACCAGGCGGGGTAGAAATCGATGCCCGACGAGGAAACCTGGATCCAGCGCAGCCCGTAGGGCCAGCCCGGCGGCGCGGTCTCGGGTGCCTGATAGCCGCGCACGTTGATGGGCCGGGCGAGCAGGACCCGAGTGTCCGGCGGCAGGTCACTGGGCACCCCCATCGGCACGTCATGCACCCGAATGCCGGGATACCGGGTCTCCAGGTGCTCGCGCAAGGACTGGTTGATTCCGGCATCCAGTTGGCTGGCAATCACCCAGTCGCTCATGCCGGCACCTCGGCGTCACCGGTCTGTTCAGTATCGGCGACGGCATAGCGGTTGACCGGGACATCCAGCCCCAGATGTTCGCGCAACGTGGTGCCGTTGTACGCCTTGCGGAACAGGCCACGCTGGACCAGCACCGGTACCACGTACTGAGTGAAATACTGCAAGCCGTCCGGCAGCACCGAATTGATGATGAAGCCGTCGGCGCCGCGGCCATGGAACCACTGCTCGATCTGATCGGCGACTTGCTCGGGGGTGCCGACGAAATCACGGCGTGGGCGGGCGAAGTGCAGGGCGGTCTCGCGCAAGGTCCATCGGTTGGCCGCCGCCAGTTGCTTGATCCGCTCGCTGCTGCCTTTGTGGCTGTTGGCACCCAGGTCGCCGACATCGGGAAAGGCGCTGTCCAGCGGGTACTGGCTGAAGTCGTTATCGTCGAAGGCGCGGCCGAGGGCGACAATGGCGTCCTCGATGCTTACCAGATCCACGGCCTGCTGATAGCGGCGCTCCACTTCGGCTTCATCGCGCCCGACGATGGGCCGGATGCCCGGCAGGATCGCCAGCGTGTCGGGGTTGCGTCCCGCTTGCACCGCACGCTGTTTGAGGTCCTGGTAATAGGCCTGGGCATCGGCGAGGTCCTCGTTGTGCACGAAGATCGCGTCGGCGTGGCCGGCCGCAAAACGGCGCCCATCCTCGGAGGTGCCGGCCTGGAAGATCGCCGGTTGCCCCTGGGGCGAGCGGGCAATGTTCAGCGGGCCTTTGACCGAGAAGAACTCGCCTGTGTGGCCCAGGGTGTGCAGCTTGGCCGGATCGAAAAACTCGCCGCTCTGTTTGTCGTAGGTGAAGGCATCATCCTCCCAGCTATCCCATAGCCCTTTGACCACCTGGACGTGCTCGCGGGCAATGCGGTAGCGGGTGGCGTGGGGCGGGTGCTCAGGGCGGCCGAAATTGTCGGCGGTGCCGCTGAGCCACGACGTCACCACGTTCCAGCCGGCGCGCCCGCCACTGATTTGGTCGAGGGAGGCGAACTGGCGGGCGACCTGGAAGGGTTCGGTGTAGCTCACCGTCACGGTGGCCACCAGGCCGATGCGTTCGGTCACTGCGGCCAACGCCGACAGAATGGTCAGGGGTTCGAAACGGTTCAGGTAATGGGGACTGGATTTGGCGTGGATGTGCAGGCTGTCGGCGATGAAGGCGAAGTCGAACCTGGCGGCTTCGGCCAGCTGGGCTTGTTGTTTATAGAAAGCGAAGTTCGTGCTGGCGTTGGGCAGTGCATCGGCGTGGCGCCATTCGCCCCAGCCATGGCCCACACCGTGGATCATGGCGCCCAGTTTCAGTTGACGTTTTTGTACGGCGGGAGAGTTCGGCATCTCGGCGCTCCGGTATCAATGGGTAGGGAGGGCCTCCGCCTGGAGAAGGGGTCGGTCTGCTGCCGACTATATCTCTATGAAAAACCGCTGTAAAATTCGATTATCTTCTAAGTAAATTATTATTTTATGGAATTACATGTCGATATAAAATTACCAAAATGCATATTGATGAAAAGCCGATGACGGGCCAGCGCAGACTGAAATCCGCGCACAGATCAGAAATTCTGATAATTAGCTTAGATTAAAATGTGCTTTTTAAATGTTTCCCCGGACGCTTAGGCTGCGCTCACGACAGTCCTGACCTTCACAGGGAGCAGTGCCCATCATGAGTAGCGTGACATCCTTGGCAAAACCGACCCAGCAGACCACCCAGAGCGTGCGCGACCGTGTCAGCGCCGAAGAGTGGGAGGTGCGGGTCAAACTCGCCGCCGCCTACCGGCTGGCCGCGCTGCATAAATGGACCGACCACATCTACACCCATTTTTCGGCACGCGTCCCCGGCCCCGACGAGCACTTCCTGATCAATGCCTTCGGCCTGTTGTTCGACGAGATCAATGCCTCCAATCTGGTCAAGGTGGCGCTGGACGGCACGATTGTCGATGACCCTACCGGGCTTGGCATCAACTATGCCGGCTACGTCATCCACAGCGCCATCCACGGCGCCCGCCCGGACCTGCACGCGGTGCTGCACACCCACACCCGCGATGGCATCGCCGTGTCGGCGCAAAAGGGCGGGCTGCTGCCGATCTCCCAGCACTCCATCGCCTTTTCCGGCCGCGTGGCCTATCACGGCTACGAAGGCATTGCCCTGGACCTCGACGAGCGCGAGCGACTGGTGGCGGACCTGGGTGACAAGAGCGTGATGATCCTGCGCAACCATGGCCTGCTCACCGGCGGCGTCAGCGTGGAGCATGCCTTCCAGCAACTGCAGAGCCTGGAACGCGCCTGCAATATCCAGATTGCTGCCCAGGCTGCCGGCAACGCCGAGCTGGTGTTCCCGCCCGCCGAGGTGGTGGAAAAAGTCGAACAGCAAGCCAAGCGTCATTCCGAGGGCACCGGCCCTGGCGTCGCCCGCCACTGGGATGCCTTGATTCGCCAACTTGAACGCAGCGACGCCGACTACAAACTTTGAGCAAGGACCCCTCACATGTCTCGACAATTGAAGCTGGGCGCCATCCTGACCGGTGTCGGCACCGGCCAGGCAGAATGGTTGAGCCCGGAGATCCCTGGCAACGCCAGTGTCGACATCGACTGGTACCGCGAGCAGGCGCGCCTGGCAGAGGCGGCGAAGTTCGACCTGGTGTTTATCGTCGACAGCCCGTTCATTACCCCCGAATCGGCCCCGCACTACCTCAATCGGCTGGAACCGCTGACCCTGTTGTCGGCCATCGCCGGGGTGACCTCGAAGATCGGTCTGGTGGCGACCCTGACCACCTCCTACACCGAGCCGTTCAACGTCGCCCGGCAGTTCGCTTCGCTGGACCTGATCAGCAACGGCCGCGCCGGTTGGAACGTGGTGACCACAGGGCTAGAAGGCGCCGCCGGCAATTTCGGCCGCGAGCATCACATCGACCACACCGAGCGCTACCGCAAGGCCCGCGAGTACCTGCAAGTGGTGCAGGGCCTGTGGGACAGCTACGAAGACGATGCTTTCCCTGCGGACAAGGCTGGCAAACACTTTCTCGATGCGTCGCGCCAGCACCGGCTGGATCACAAGGGCGAGTTTTTCTCGGTCACCGGCCCCTTGAACATTGCGCGGTCCCGGCAGGGCCAGCCGGTGATCTTCCAGGCCGGGATTTCTGAATCCGGGCGCGGTTTGGCGGCGGATTTCGCCGAAGGGATCTTTGCCGGCGTCGACAACTTCGAGGATGCCCAGGTGTACTACCGCGACATCAAGCGCCGCGCCCATGAAGCCGGCCGTGACCCCCAGCACGTGGTGATCCTTCCGGGGATCGCGCCGATCATTGCCGACACCGACGAAGAGGCCCGGGCCATCGAGCGTCAGCGCGACGGCGAACTGGACCTGGACAAGGCGCTGGTGCACCTGGGGCGGCCGTTCAACTACCACGACTTCCGGCAGTACCCGCTGGACGGGCCTTTCCCTGACCTGGGCGAGCTGGGCAGCAACGGTTATCGCGGCCATGCCGAGCATATCAAGCAAGTGGCTCGCGAGCAGAACCTGACCTTGCGCCAGGCAGCGTTGCGCTTCGCCACTCGCTATTCGACCTTCGTCGGCTCGCCGCAGACCGTGGCCAACGAGATCGAACGCTGGTTTGTCGAAGGTGCCAGTGATGGCTTCAACCTGCGTCTGACCGCACCCAGCGAGTTCAAGGCCTTCACCGAGCGGGTGTTGCCGTTGTTGCAGGCCAAGGGCTTGTTCCGCAAGGAGTACAGCCACAACACCCTGCGCGGACACCTGGGCCTGCCGGTGGTGGAGAACCGCCACACCGTGGCGCGGCGCAAGGCGCCGGCGTTGCGTATCTCGGCCTGAAACCCGCCCCCCCCCCGGCCTGCACGGGCGGGGGGCATGTCACCTATCAGCACAGATGATTTCCGCGCTGGCGGTGTGCACGGCATTGTGAGGGTATTGACAGCCCTTTCGGAACTCGAACATGTCGACCGTCACCTCACCCCAATCTCGCGCCGTTTCGCTGCACATCTTCGCCGGCCTTTGTGCCAGCCTGGTGAGCATCGGCCTGGCACGCTTTGCCTACACCCCCTTGATCCCGCAGCTGATTCAGGCGCATTGGTTTGCCCAGGCCGACGTGGTGTATCTGGGCGCCGCCAACTTGGCCGGCTACCTGCTGGGGGCGCTTCTGGGCCATCCGTTGGGCAAGCGCACCGGCAACCCGACTACCTTGCGCCTGATGCTGGTGGTGGCGACGGCGTCGTTCTTCGCCTGCGCCTGGCCAGTGTCGCTGGTGTGGTTCTTCTTCTGGCGTCTGTTATCGGGCATCGCCGGCGGCGCGATCATGGTGCTGGTGGCTTCCACCGTGTTGCCCCATGTGCCGGTGGCCCGGCGTGGCCTGGCCAGCGGCGCGATCTTTCTCGGTATCGGGCTGGGCATTGCCGGGTCGGGCACGCTGGTCCCCGCCTTGCTGCATTGGGGCTTGCAGGCCACCTGGATCGGCCTGGGCGGGGTGGCGGCCGTGCTGACGGCCGCCAGCTGGTGTGCCTGGCCTCTGGCTGATGCGGCTCCGGGAGCAGCCCCCCATGGGACCGACAACCTCGGTGAAGAACCCCGCAGCGGGGGCTTGCGGCTGCTGTTCGCTCAGTACGCCCTGATGGCCACCGGTCTGGTGCCGGCCATGGTCTTTCTGGTGGACTACGTGGCCCGAGGCCTGGGCGCCGGCACTCAGGTGGCGGCGGTGGTCTGGGTGATGTATGGCGTCGGTGCGATCCTGGGGCCGTTGGTCTACGGCACCCTGGCCGACCGTATGGGGCCGCGTCCGGGGATTCTCTGGGCGCTCGGCGTGCAGGCGCTGGCGGTGGCGGCGTTGAGCGTGGCCCAACCGCTCTGGCTCCTCTGTGCCCTGGCGCTGGTGATTGGCTCGTTCCCCCCGGGCATTGTGCCGCTGGCGCTGGCCCGGGTGCATGAACTCAAGAAAACCGCTCACGCCCAGCAGGTGGCATGGAGTAAGGCCACCGTGGCTTTCGCCAGCTTTCAAGCGCTGGCGGGATTGGCTTATTCACTGATTTTCAATGCCAGTGGCGGGCATTATCAGGTGCTGTTCGCGATGGCTGCGGGCGCTTTGTCATTGGCGATGGTGCTCGATGGAGTGGCGCGGCTGCGCAGTCCCGTCCGGTAAGCCATCCCGTGGCTCGCGCCGGGTGCAATGCCGGCCGGAGCGCTTGCAGGCAACCCTGGAATCTCCCACGAGTGATCTGTGCCTGGGCGCATTGTGTGGGAGCAGGGCTTGCCCGCGATGAGGCCGGCCTTGTTCCCACCCGATTGCGACCCTCACCCCCGCTCATCCAGAAACCCACCCCCCACCGCCGTCTTGACCAGCCCGGCGATCACTCGCTCGCCGGTTTCTACCCGCAGCTCTTCATACCAGGCCTGAGTCTGGGCGGGGTCCTTGCCGTGGGTGATGTCGGAGCGGGCCCGGGCGCGGCGCATGATCTGCGCGGTGCGTTCGGCGCGGGCTTCGTCGTAATGGACGAGGGCCGCGTCGAGTTCGCCATGATTCAGGCATTGGGCCAGGACCCAGGCGTCTTCCATGGCCTGGCAGCCGCCCTGGCCGAGGTCGGGGGCCATCGGGTGGGCCGCGTCGCCGAGCAGAACCACGCGGTCTCTGACGAAACTTGCGATAGGCGCCATGTCATGGATCTCGACGCGGCTGACGTTGCTCACGTCCAGCCGCTCGATCAGCCGTTGCACCGGCGCGGCCCAGCCATCGAAGTGCTGGCGCAGTTCCTCGCGATACAGCTCGCGGTTGTTTTCGCTGCCGGCGGGCAGGGGCACGTCGAAGAAGAAATAGAACTGGCCATTGCCCATGGGCATCATCGACACACGTTTGCCGTCACCGACGAACTGCGCCCATTCGTGGGGGGAAGCCAAGTCATCGGCGATGTCGACACGGCCGTTCCAGTTGACGTAGCCGCAGTATTGACGGGTGATGGTCTGGCCACTGACAAAGTTGCGCAGCCGCGAATGGGTGCCGTCGGCGGCCACCACCAGGTCGGCCTTGACCCGCTGGCCATCGGAAAACAAGACGTCCACGCCATCGGCCGTGGACTCGACACCGTCGCAACTGACGCCCAGGGTGACGTGCTCCTCGCCACAGGCCTCCAGCAAAAGCTGCTGCAGGGCTGTGCGCGCCACCGGGCAGGCCTGTTGGCCGACCCCGGCGTACAAGGGCGCGAGGCTGAAGCGGGTCAGCAGATCGCCCTGGTGAGTGCTATAGCTCATGGCTTGCATGTCGCCACTGACCGCCTTGATCGCGCTCCCCAGGCCGAATTTTTCCAGCACTTGGACGCCGTTGGGCCAGACCGACAGCGCGGCACCCGCCGGGGTCAATTGCGCCACCCGATCAAACAACCGCACCCGATGGCCGTGGCGTTGCAGCGCAATGGCCGCAGACAGGCCGCCGATACCAGCGCCGATGATGACAATGTCCAGGGAGGGGGATGTGGGCATGGGGATAAAACCTTATAAACCTGATCGATAGGTCAGTAATTGCAGTTTGCCTGCCAGTTTGGGCCGCGGCAGAAAAATAAGGGCTGTGCAGGGCATTGGGGCCCTGCCTTACGATATTTTTGCTTTGAATCGGGGCGTCAAGGGCGCGTGTTGCACGATAGTGGTGCTGGCAGCGGCGCACGTCGTCAGCCTTGCGGGCTTCGCTCGGTAACGTCTGCCCCTCTTCGCTGATCACGCTGAAACAACCCCTGCATCACCCCGCGCAACCAGCGATTGCCACTGTCCAGGTGGTAGCGCCCGTGCCAGTGCTGCTTGACCGAAAATGGCTCGATCAGCACCGGGCAGTCGTGCACCGCCAGTTGATGCATGCTCGCCAGGGTTTCGCCGATGTGCCGGGGCAGGGTGGCAATCAGGTCGGTGCTGCCGATGATCGCCCCCAGCCCGAGAAAGCCTGGCAATTCGAGGATGATCTGGCGCTGTACGCCAGCACGGGCCAGCCCGGCCTCCAGCAACTTCTGCCCGGTACCGGCGCTGATCTGCACGTGGCCCTCGGCGCGGTAATGCCCCAGGTTCAGGTGCTGCGCGATACGCGGATGGTCGCGGTTGGTCAGGCAGATCCAGTCCTGGCCGAACAGCATCTGCTGGTACATGCCCCGCCCCAGCCAAGGCACGAACCCCACCGCCAGGTCCGCTTCCCCTGATTCCAGCGCACGCTCGGTGTTGCCGTCGATGCGCGCGGCCTCCAGTCTAATGCCTGGGGCCTCGACCCGCAGGTGGGCCAGCACCCGGGGCAGCAGGGTGATGTGGCTGGCATCACTGACGCACAGACGAAAGCGGCGCTGGGCAGTGGCCGGGACGAAATCTTCTTCCCAGGCCGTCAGCCGGCGCAGCGACTCCAGCACCTCGCGGCACGGTGCGATGAGGATGTCGGCCCGGGGTGTCGGCGCCATGCCCGAAGCCGTGCGCACAAACAACGGGTCGCGCAGTTGTTCGCGCAGCTTGCCCAGCCAGATGCTGATGGTGGGCTGGCTGAGGCCCAGTTGCTCGGCGGCTCGGGTGACGCTGCGGCTGTGGTAGAGCACGTCGAACAGCTGCAGCAGCTTGGGCTCGGGCAATTCGTCAGGGTTGATCATTATTGTATTTTTCAATAGCGGTATTGCGCCCATTGTATAGCGCAAAGTCACCAGGCTGCCTACTGTAATGCCCAGCACGACAACAACAAGAATCAACGGAGGCGCGATTGTGAAAATCTGCATTCTGGGCGCGGGTGCGCTGGGCTGTGTCATCGGCGCGGCCCTCAGCGAGGCAGGCCACGAAACCTGGCTGCTGAACCGCTCCGCCGCCCACGTCGATGCCATGCGCCGTGATGGTCTGTGGGTCCATGACGAGGGCGGCGAACGGGCTATTACGGTCAGGGCCAGTACCTCGGCGGCCGAGATCGGCGCGGTGGACCTGGTGGTGGTGCTGGTCAAATCCTTCCATACCGAAGCAGCGATTGCTGGCGCCATGGCGTTGCTCGGACCCGATACCACGGTGTTGTCCCTGCAAAATGGTCTGGGCCACGAAGACATTCTCGCCCAAGCGGTCGGCCGCGAGCGGGTGCTGGCCGGCAAGACCTACGTTGGTGGCGTGCTATTGGCACCCGGCACCGTCCGCTCCGGGGTGGTGGGCAAGCACACCTACATCGGCGAGCTGGACGGCAGCGTCAGCCACCGTGTGCTGGCCATTGCCGAGGCTTTCAACAGCGCGGGCCTGGCCACCACGGTCAGTGAAAACATCGTTGGCACCCTGTGGGACAAGCTGTTGGTCAACGTCGCCACCGGCGCGCTGACCGGTATCACTCGCCTGACCTACGGCCAGTTGTACAGCGAACCGCTGCTCAAGGCCACCTCCCTGGCGGCCGTGGCCGAAGCCATTGCCGTGGCCACCGCTGCGGGGGTGCGTCTGGGCCTGAGCGAGCCGGAGACGGCCTGGAAACTGGCCAGCGAAGGCCTGCCGGCCTCCTTCAAGACCTCGATGCTGCAGAGCCTGGAAAAAGGCTCGATCACCGAAATCGACTTCATCAACGGTTCGGTGGTGCGCTGGGGCCAGCGTCACGGCGTGCCGACCCCGGTCAACGCCACGCTGCACGCCTGCATGAAGGGTGTGGAACGGGCCATGGCCGATGAGCAGACCCGCCAAAACGACGCTCGACAACAAGAGGAAGCCAAACCGTGAGCATCCCCAAAGCCTATCTGGAACACGTGGCCATCTGGGTCAAAGACATCCACTGGCACATCCGCTTCTTCCACGACGTGCTCGGCATGACCCTGCGCGAGGTGCAAGGCACGCTGGAAGACCCCATCCAGTACTGGACCCTGGGCGGTCTGCAATTCATGGCCAGGCCCGATTTCGACGAGCCGGAAGGGCGCCTGGGCCACCTGGGCGTGATGTGCGAAGACCTCGAAGCCGCACTGGCTGCCGCCTGGACATTCGACGTCAGCGAAATGCCCCAGGGCCGCAACTGGCTGCGCCTGCCCGACGGCCTGGCGGTGGAATTCATTCAAGCCTCGCCCGTGTCCACTGTGGCCCGGGCCTTGGCCATCAACCCGCGTTCGTGAGCTGACCTTATGACCCTTGCCATCACTGAGAAGTACTGGGACGACGCCAAGGAAGGCGACCAGTGCATCACCCCCAGCTACACCGTCACCAAGGAACGGATCATTGCCTACGCCGACCTCACCGGTGACCATACCCCGGTGCACGTCGACGAAGCCTACGCCAACGCCAGCCACTTCGGCTGTCTGGTGGCCCACGGCCTGTTCGGCCTGAGCATCGCCGATGGCCTCAAGACCCAGGCCGACTACCGCTTCCTGCCGGGCATGTCGCTGGGCTGGACCTGGGACTTTCTGTTGCCGATCAAGGTCGACGACGTGGTCCACGTGAAGATGCGCGTGGGCAGCCTGCGCGCCAGCAAGAGCAAACCGGGCTGGGGCATCGTTGTCCTGCCTTCGGAACTGATCAACCAGCACGGTGAGATCGTCCAGCGCGGCGAGCACCGCCTGATGGTGCCACGGAGACCGCAGATATGACCCAGCCACTTCCCCTCAAGGGCATCCGTGTCATCGATTACAGCCACTTCCTCGCCGGCCCCTATGTCGGTCGTTGCCTGGCCGCGCTGGGCGCCGAAGTGATCAAGGTCGAACGGCCCGGCAGTGGTGACGCCGGCCGTCAGCACGCGTTCACCCTGGACGATCACCAGAGCGGCTACTTCCTGCAACTGAACATGGGCAAGCAGGGCGTCAGCGTCAACATGAAGGACCCGCGCGGCAAGGCCTTCATGCAGAAGCTCTGCGACTCGGCTGACGTGTTCATCGAGAACTACCGCCCCGGCGCGCTCGACAAGCTGGGCCTGGGCTACGCGGAACTGGCGGCGCGCAACCCCAAGCTGGTGTATTGCTCCATCTCGGCCTACGGCCACACCGGACCCGACGCCCACCGCGCCGGTTTCGGCCTGATCGCCGAGGCCAAGAGTGGCATCATGCAGATGGTCGGCAACCCCGGCGAGGCGCCGCCCTTGCTGCGCATCTCGCTGGGTGACATGTACACCGGCATCCACGCGGTGGCGGCCATCAACGCGGCGCTGCTGGGGCGGGTCAACAGTGGGCGCGGCCAGCACATCGATATGGCGTTGTACGACACGCTGGTGTCCATGCACGAGTACGCGGTGCAGTGCTACACCTTGTCCGGTGGCACTGTGGTGCCGGAGCAGACCGGCCACGACATGCCGACGTCGACTTTGTACGGGGTGTTTCGCGCCGCCGACGGCGACCTGGTGATCGCCGCGCAGGTGGACGACGCCTGGAAGCGTTTTGCAGCCATGCTCGCCCTGAATGGTGGCCCGGCCGACTTCGGCAGCGACACGCGCTTTCACAGCTTGAACGGGCGCAACACCCATCGGGTGGAGATCCTCGCCGTGGTCAAGGCCTGGGTGGCGGCCCACCCCGTGGCACGCATCCTCGCCTGGCTCGATGAAATCGACGTGCCCAGCGCCAAGGTGCAACGCATCGACGAAGTGATCGCCGACCCGCAGATCAAGGCACGCGGCATGATCATGGAGCAGGAACACCCGCGTTATGGCACCCTGCGCATGCCCAACCTGCCGTTCCGCTTTTCGGACTGCGACACCACCATCCACCAGGTGGCCCCGGACCTGGGCGAACACAACGCCCAGGTGGCTGCCGAGCTGGGCTTCAGCCCTGAAGAGATTTCGGCGATGCAGGCGGATGGCGTTCTCTTTACCCCAGGAGGTGCACAATGACGGATCGTTACGCGGTGATCGGCCGGCCCATCAGCCACACCAAATCTCCGCTGATTCACGGCTTGTACGCCGAGGCCACCGGACAGGACATCGCCTACGGTGCCATCGAAGGCTCGCTGGACCACTTTGCCGATGACGTGCGCGGCTTTCGCGACGAGGGCGGGCGGGGCATGAACATCACCGCGCCGTTCAAAATGCAGGCCTTCGAGTTGGCCGACAGCCGCAGTGCCCGCGCGACGCTGGCCAAGGCGTCCAATTGCCTGAAGTTCGAGAACGGCAAGATATTCGCCGAGAACTACGACGGCATCGGCCTGCTACGGGATATTCAATCCAACCTGAAGACGCCGCTGGCGGGACGCAGGTTGCTGATCCTGGGTGCAGGCGGGGCGGTGCGCGGGGCTATTTTGCCATTCCTGGAAGCGGGACCGGCCCAGGTGGTGGTGGTCAACCGTGACGTGACCAAGGCTCAGGCGCTGGCCATTGAAGTGAACAATCCCTTGCTGACCGTGCTGGGCTACGACGACCTGGCCGGCCAGACGTTCGACGTGGTGGTCAACGCCACCTCCGCCAGCCTGATGGGGGAATGTCCGCCGATTCATGGCGACGTGTTCAAGGACGTGCAGTTGGCTTACGAACTGGCCTACGGCAAGGGCCTGACGCCGTTTTTGCGCCTGGCCAGGGAGTCGGGGGTCAAGGCGATCGCCGATGGCGTCGGCATGCTGGTGGAGCAGGCGGCGGAGGCGTTTGAATGGTGGCGCGGGGTACGGCCGGATACCCGGCCGGTGATTGATCGGTTGACCGTGCCGCTGGTCTGACAACCGCCGTGACTCCCCGCGCGGGAGCACTCACGCGCGAACGTCTCAATTCCCTAGGTGTGTGGGCGCCAATAGCGCCGCACGGCCCCCGGATCCCCTTGCACCGGATCGCTGTCCGGAAACGGTAGCGCAGCGATCGCTGCCATTTGCGCCGGCGTCGGGGCCTGGCGGTTGATATCGCCTTGTTGCCCCGGCGGGTAGGCGCCCACCACCTCGAAATCCGCGCTGGAACCCAGGTTGCAGTGCCCGGTCCCGGCCGGCAGTAGCAGCACGTCCCCGGCACTCACCTTGACCACAGGCCCATTGGGACCGCCCAGCATCAGCCGCGCCGTGCCGGCGAATACCCCCAGCACTTCGTGGCCCTTGATGTGGTAGTGGTGGTAGTCGAACACCCCGTAGCGCCATTGCGGCGGCCAGCCGTTGGCGTTGAAGGGGGTCTCGAAGGCGGCAGCCGGGTCGCTGCCGGTGATGGCGATGGCGTTGGGGTAGATCAGCACCGGCAGCTTCGGGTTGTTCGGCACCCAGCCGTTGGGTTGCAGCTGCAAGGTCTGGACGGCTGCCGGGCTGGCGCCGGCCTTGCCGATCCACGGGACGCGGGCGCTGAGCAGCAGCAGGCAGCCGAGTTGAGTGAAGTCGCGACGAAACAGAGGCATGAGTTTTCTCCGCAAAACCTGAGATCGGTTTCAGCGTAGCATCGGTCGCGGCTGCGGCCCGCCAGGGTCAATAAAACGGAATAAAAACTTCTGGGGTCATTACTCGTGGGTAATCAATATGTTTCAATACCGGCTTTCCGGGGGGGAGTGCATCGATGCTGTCACATCAAGATTTGCAACATCTGATGGAGCGGGAATTTTTACCGCTGCGCTGCCAGACCACCTTCGACACCGAGGGCGCGATGACCGTACGGGTGACCCATCCCAAGACCGACGAAGTGGTATTTGTCTCCTCGGCCATCGCCACCCAGACCTTGATCAGCAGCCGCGACCTGCTCAAGCTGGTGGGTGAGCTACGCCAGAGTTTCGCCGCTGCCCGCCAGGGCAAGGCCGCCAATGGACCCGTGTTGGGGCGCTGAGCGTTGCTGCGTGCAAAAACCGCGTACAGCAGTGCAAAACCTGAACGCTGAGGCGCTGCACAATGGGTGACTGCCAATGAGGACGTCACCATGAGCGAGTTTGTACTGCCAGCCCCACCCACCCCTTCGTTGGCCGTCGCCGGCGAATCGGCCCGGTTTGCCATCCGCCGCGTGTTCTGCGTAGGCCGCAACTACAGCGAGCACGCTCGGGAAATGGGCCACGACCCCGACCGCGAACCGCCGTTTTTCTTCAGCAAGCCGGCCGATGCCGTGGTCGCTGCCCAAGGCACCATCGCCTACCCACCGTTGACCGAGGACCTGCACCACGAAGTGGAGCTGGTGGTCGCCATCGGCAAGGACGGCGTGGACATCAGCCCCGAGACCGCGCTGGAGCATGTCTGGGGCTACGGCCTGGGTATCGACCTGACCCGCCGCGACATCCAGGCCCAGGCCAAGAAACTCGGCCGGCCGTGGGACTGGGCCAAGGGCTTCGACGAATCGGCACCCACCACCCCGCTGCGCCGGGTCAGCGACACCGGGCACCCGGCCAGCGCGGCGATCTGGCTCAAGGTCAACGGCGACACCCGCCAGCAGGGCGATCTCGCCGATCAGATCTGGTCGGTGGCCGATGTCATCAGCTACGCCTCGCAGTCGGTGGCACTCAAGGCTGGCGACCTGATTTTCACCGGCACCCCGGCCGGGGTCGGGGCCTTGCAGCCGGGCGATGTGGTCACTGCCGGCATCGACGGCGTCGGCGAGCTGAGTTTCACCCTCGGCCAGCGCTGACTTGGCGCAGGGCCAGCGGGTGATTACAGTAGGCGTCTGTGTCCGCCGAGCAGCGCCCCGTGAACTCACCCGTCTTGACCTACGCTATGCAACAACGCAGCGACCGCGAGGATTTCTACATCCGCGACAAGCGCGGTCGTGCGGCGCTGACCAGCCCACACCGGCATGACTATTTCCAGATCCAGATCAACCTCGGTGGCGACACCGTGCAGCACATCGGTGGCGCGGTACGGCCCTTTCCCCACCGCGCCCTGGCGTTCATCCTGCCGCATCGGCTGCACCTGATTCCCCATCCGGAAGACGGCGATTTCATGCTGATCAACTTCAGCCAGGCATTCATCCTGCCGCAGTTGCCCTGCGACCCGCTGGACCTGGAAGACGTTGCCATCGACCGGGCGCCAGAGCTGTCTCCGTTCCAGTTTCAGGAGCAGCTGGATTTCATTTTCGATGAGTCGACGTTTGCCGAGATCACCGCGCTGCTCGAACGCATGCGCGGGCTGGACGCCGAACGCGGGTTTGGTTCGCGCGAGCAGCTCAAGGGTTATCTGCTGTTATTGATCGGCCGTGTCTGCGCCGAATACGCCGAGCCCTTGCAGGCACTGGCTGCCGATAACGCCGCACGGCGCGGGCGGCGTGATGCCTTGGGCCGGGTACGGCGCTATATTCGAGAGCATTTGCATGAACCGACGTTGAACCTCAAGGACGCGGCCGCGGCTGCCTTTCTCTCGCCCAATTACCTGACCCACCTGTTGCGCAAGGAGACCGGCAAGCCGTTCTCGCAACTGGTGCTGGACCGGCGCATGCAGCTGGCGCGCACGTTGCTGCTCAACAGCGAGCAACAGGTCGGGCAGGTCGGCGCGGCGTGCGGATTTGCCGACGAGGCGTATTTTTCCCGCTGCTTTCGCAGGGAAAATGGCCTGGCGCCGGGGAAATTTCGGGTTCGGCAGAGGGGCTCGGCAGGGCCTGCGGACGAATAACCAGCCTGCGTGTGGTAATCGCTGCAGGCCCTGGCTGGCTCAGGCATGGGGCGGCAACGCACTGCCATTGAGCCTGGCCTTGACCCAGTCACTGGCCCGGTAATAGCGCAACGACAATTGCGGCCCGAAACTCATGTAGAACGGCGCGGCCTTCAGCGGCTCGATCGGTAACGCCAGGTGCTCGGGCGACACCCCCAGCGCCCATTCCGAGAGGATACCGCCGAGCATGCTGCCGGTGGGCACGCCGCGTCCGGACAGGCCGGTGAGGGCGACCACCCCCGGCGCGAGGTCGTAGAGCCTGGGCACGGTGCGGTATTGCATGTCCAGCTCGCCGAACCAGAAGTATTCCCAGCGCAGCGCCTGGCGGATCTGTGGGTGCAGCCACTTGAGGCGATCGGACATGACCTGGCGAGTGTAGGCCATGTCGGTGCCTCGCCGGCCCATGGGGAACATCGAGGCGACGATGCGGCCCTCGGCGTTGTACTTGTAGACGTAGATGTCGCCGCGCCCGTCATGAATCGTGGTGTTTTGCGGCAACACGCTCAGGCGTTCTTCCGGGCTCAAGGGCTGGGTGGCGGCGACGAAGACTTTCATGATCTTGAAGCTCTGCTCAAGCTTCGGCCAGCCATCCACGGTGTAGGCGCCGGTGGCGAAGATCACCTTGTCGGCCAGCACCGTGCCGCGTGCGGTGTTCACCGCCCAGTTCGCCCCTTCGCGCTTGACCGAGACCACCCGCGAATCGGAATACAGCGCGACGCCTTCCTGCATGGCCCCGCGGGCCAGGCCGCGGGCATAGCCCAGCGGGTTGAGGTGGCCGGCCTCGGTGTGGAACCAGCCGCCCTGAAAGCGCGGGCTGCCGGTGACGGTCTGCACCTGGGCCTTGTCCAGCACCTGGGTCTTGGCGCCGACGGCGTTGTACTCGTCGCGCTTGCGCTCCAGTTCGCCCATCTGACCGCGATTGAGGGCGCCCATCACATAGCCGTTCTGCTGCCATTCGCAGTCGATGGCGTAGGTGTCGATCATCTGCGCCACCTTGCGGTTGGCCTGGGTCTGCCGGGCGATCAAGCGTTCGGCCCACGGTTCGCCGAGGAGCTTGCGCAGCTCGGGCAAGCTGTAGTGAGTGAACGTCGGTGTGCAATGCCCGGCGTTGCGGCCCGAGCCACCGAAGCCGGCGTCCTGAGCTTCGAGCAGGACCACCTTGACGCCCTTGGCCGCCAGCTCCAGCGCAGTGGTCAGGCCGGTATAGCCACCGCCGACCACACAGACATCCGCCTGCACCCGGCCTTCCAGGGTGCTGCTGGGCGGCGCACTGGCGGCGGTGGCAAACCACAAAGTGGTGTGAAAGGGCGAGAATTCACGCATGCCGGGCTCCTCAGGGCTGATCGCTGCGCACGTCCAGCGCGTCGCGCAGGCCGTCGCCGATGAAGTTGAAGCTGGTCACCGCCAGGGTGATGGTCAGCCCGGGGATGATCGCCAGCCAAGGTGCTTGCAGCAGGTACTGCTGGGCGCCATTGAGCAGGTTGCCCCAGCTGGGCAGCGGCGGCTGGATGCCGTAGCCCAGGTAGCTGATGTACGCCTCCAGCAGAATGGCGCGGGCCACCGTCAAGGTGGCGGCGACGATGATCGGACCCATGGCGTTGGGCAACAGCTCGCTGAACATCAGCGTCGAGTTGCGCAGGCCCAGAGTGCGGGCGGCCTGGATGAAATCCCGTTCGCGCAGGGAGCGCACCTGGGACTCCACCACCCGTGCCACTTCCATCCAGCTGGTGACGGCGATAATCAAGGTGATCATCAACGCTGAAGGTTTGGTGAAGGCGGCCAGCACCAGCAGCAGGAAGATCGCCGGAAAGGCCAGAAAGGCATCCACCAGGCGCATGAGCACGGCGCCCACGCGGCCGCCATAGAAGCCGGCGACGATGCCGACCAGCGCGCCGAACAAGGTGCTGAGCAGCATCGAGAAAAACCCGACCATCAACGAAATGCGCCCGGCCATCAGCAGCCGGGCGCACAGGTCGCGCCCCAGCGGGTCGGTGCCCAGCAGGTGCGGGCCGGCAAACGGGGGGGCAAAGCGCGCGCGCAAGTCGATGGTCAGCTCGGTGTACTTGAGCAGATGGGGGCCGATGAAGCAGGCGGCGGTCAGCAGGATGATGAGCACCGTGCCCAGTACCGCCAGGCGGTTGCGACAAAAACGGCGCACGCCGCGATGCTGCCACCAGCGGACGTTGACCTGCACGGGAGCGAGGCTGAGATCGGTCATGCGCTGGCCTCCTGGGTCAGACGAATACGTGGGTCCACCAGGGCGACGACAATGTCGGCCAGCAGGTTGCCGATCAGCACCAGAATCGCCGACATCATCAGCAGCCCCATGATCACCGGGTAATCGCTGTAACCCAGGCTGTCGAGAAACAGCCGGCCGATGCCGGGCCAGGTGAACACGGTTTCGGTCACCAGCGCACCGCTGAGCAAGGTCGGCAGTTGCATGCCGGCCAGGCTGATCATCGGCAGCATGGCGTTGCCCATGATGTGCTTGAGCAGTACCCGGCGCGGGGTCAGGCCCTTGGCCCGGGCGGTGCGAATGAAATCCTGATTGACCACTTCCAGGGTGGCGCTGCGCATGTACGGGCTCCACACCGCGACGTTGACCAGTGCCAGCACCAGGCAGGGCAGTACCAGGTGCACGGAGTAGTCGCGCACAGTCTCCACACCGACGGTGAACATGTTGCCCGACGGCAGCCAGCCGAGCTTGACCGAAAACAGGTAGATGGCCACCAGCCCCAGCCAGAAGGTCGGTAGCGACAGAGCCACCATGGCACCCACCGACGACAGGAAATCGAACAGCGAGCCGCGCTTGAGGGCGCTGCGCACACCGACCACGGTGCCGATGATCATCGACAGCAGGGTCGAGCTGCCCATCAACAGCAAGGTAGCGAACAGATGCTGATAGATGATGCTCAGCACCGGCTGGTTGTCCCGGTAGGAGTGTCCCCAGTCGCCGCGTACCATGCGCCACAGCCAGTCCAGGTACTGGATCGGCAAGGGCCGGTCGAGGCCCATCTGGTGCGAAATGCGGGCCAGGGCTTCCTGGGTCATGCCCGGGGTCAGGGTGAACTGCGACAACGGGCCGCCGGGTGCCAGGTTGAGCACGGCAAAGCCCACCGCCGAGACGATCAGCAACAGGACCAGGCTTTGCCACAGACGGCTTAGCAGAAATTGCACCATGGAGCGGCTCCTCATGAAAAGGCGACCCGCCGCCGAGACGACGGCGGGCGCGCGGCGGCAAGGGCTCAGCTCCAGCGCCAGTCGGCGACGTTCCAGGTGTCGATGCGCACGTTGACGTTAGGGATCACCCCGTCGATGCCAACCTTGTGCCCGCGCACTTCGGTGAACGGGAACAGGGGCAGAAAAGGCAAGTCGCGGCGCACCACCTCCTGAAGTTTGAAATAGGTGGCGCGGCGGGTCTCGGGAGCGAACTGCTGGGCACCTTCCGTGAGCAAGGCGTCCACTTCCGGGCTTTGGTACTGCCAGGTGTTTTGCCCCGAGCCACCCTTGGCCGGTACTGCCGTGGAGCGGAAATAGTCGGAGGTGTCCGGGTCGGCAGCGGTGAGGAAGTCCAGGCCGACCACGGAGCTCTCGAACTGCGACATCATCCAGAAGTCCCCCCACATCACGGCGGGCGGCAGGTTGGAGATGCTCATGTCGACGCCGATGTCCTTGAACGACTGCTGCAAAAACTGCTGCATCTGCTCGCGCAGATGGTTGCCGGCAGTGGTGGAGTTGCTGAACGCCAGGCGTACGCCATCCTTGGCACGGATACCGTCGGCGCCTTTCTTCCAGCCGGCTTCATCGAGTTTGGCGTTGGCCTTGGCTACGTTGAACTCGTGCTTGGGCAAGTCGGGGTTGTGGTAGTAGGACTGCAGCGGAATGTAGGTTTCGGTGGGCGAGGGCAGGCCGTAGTACAGCGCGCTGAGAATGGTCGCCTTGTCCACCGCCATGTACAGCGCTTCGCGCACGGCGAGGTCCTTGAACTGCGGCTTGCCGAGGTTGAAGGCAAAGGTCTCGACGGTGGAAGCATTGAAGGCGGTCACGGTCTTGCCCGGCAGTTTTTTCGCTTCCTCGTAGTGGTCCAGGGTGATCCATTGCAGGCCGGCCACGTCGATGTCGCCGGTGTTGAATTGGGTGTAGAGGACAGTCAGGTCGGGGATGTACTTGAAGATCATCTTCTCCAGGTACGGGCCTTTGCCGAAGTACTGGGTGTTGGCCGTCAACTCGATGAAGTCGCCGGCCACGCGCCGGCTCCACTTGAACGGGCCGGTGCCGATGGGGGCGTTGTTGAACGGTGCGCTGTTCTTGTCTTCCACCGGGCCCAGGAGGTGCTCGGGGACGATGAAGGTGTCGGAGAGAATCGCGGCATAGGGCGCGAAGGGTTTGTCCATGCGCCAGGTCAGCTCGGTGGGCGAGACCACCTTGAGGTCGCGCACCAGTTCATGGCCGGTGCGGCGCCAGCTGCGAAATTTCGGGTCCACCAACAGGTCCAGGGTGAACTTGACGTCGTTGGCGGTGAAGGGCTTGCCGTCGTGCCAGGTGACCCCGTCGCGCAGCTTGATCTTCCATTGCAGGCCGTCGGCGGAGATGCCGCCGTTGGCCACAGTCGGGACTTCTACCGCCAGCATCGGTTCGAAAGTGCCATCGGGCGTGACCCGGAACAAGGGGTCGAAGACGCCGTAGTAGATGCCTTCGTCCACCTCGATGTGCAGCAGGTGCGGGTTGAAGACCGTGGGTTCCTGGGAAAAGCCGATGACCATCTGCTTGTTCAGGGTCTTGGCGTCGGCGGCGAAGGCTTCACTGGCGCCGAGCAGGCCGGTGAACACCGAGCCGGCGCCGCCGAGTCCGGCAAGGCCGGCCCAGCCCATGAGCGTCAAGGCTTGACGCCGGGTGGGGTTGAGAAGGCTATCTGGGGTCTTTTCAGTCATCGCTCATTGCCTTGTAAAGGGTGGGGGCAGTACTGGGTAAAGGGCCGCGCAGTCAATTGTTGTTGAGTCAGAACCCGCTGATCACTTCGATCTTCGAACCGTCACTGAACCGCGAGAAGCGGAAGGCGGTCGGGTCGACCACGGGGGTATCGTTGGTCACCAGGTCGGCCATCAGACGCCCGGCAGCCGGGCCGATGCCAAAGCCGTGGCCGGAGAAACCGGTGGCGATGTGAAAGCCGGGGAAGCTGTCCACGGCGGAGATCACCGGCACCGCGTCCGGGGTGGCGTCGATGTAGCCGGCCCAGCGTTGGGCGATGCGCGCCTGCTGGAACACCGGGAAGGCTTTGGTCAGGTTGGCCAAGGCCTGGTCCGACAAAGCCTTGGAGGGTTTGGGGTCGAGGACCCGGGCGTACTCGAAGGGGCTCGGCTCATCCAGCGCCCAGCGCTTGGCCATGCGCGCCTCGACAAAGAAACGGTCGGCCAGGCGCAGGCTCAGGGAGCGCCATTCCTTGCTCAGGGCCGGGATGAAATCCTTGCCGAAGCGGAACGAGTCCGGCACCACGTCGACGATGTTCTCGTGCCCGTTGGCCACGGTGTAGCCGCCGTCCTGACGCTGGCGCAGGGCAAAATCCTTGCTCCAGATCGCTTGTGTCGGGCCGCCTTCGAGCGGGAAGGTGCGCAGCACCGAGTTCATCACCTTGAGCTGAGGCAGGCGCAGATGGTGGTTGCCACAGAACAGGCTGGACCAGGCGCCACCAGCCAGCACCACGGCGCTGCAACGGATGCTGCCACGTTCGGTGACCACCCCGCTGACCCGCCCGGCGCTGGTCTCGATGCCGCGCACCGCGCACTCCACGAAGATCTTCGCGCCGCGTGCGCGGGCGCCTTCGGCAATGGCCGGCGCCGCTTTCTGTGGTTCGGCGCGGCCGTCGGCGGCGGTGTACAGCGCGCCTTTGAGGTTCATGTTCTGATTGGGCAGCAACTGCTTCAGTTCGCTGGCCGAGAGCATGCGTGATTCGAGGTCATAGCTGGCCAGGTTCTGGTTCCAGCGCTCATGGTTGGCGTATTCCTGGTCGTCGACGCAGGTGAAGATGATCCCGGCTTTCTTGTAGCCGGTGTCGCGGCCCAGGCGTTGATCCAGGCCCTGCCACATCTGCAGCGCGTGGGCCATCAGCGGCACTTCCCTGGGGTCGCGCCGGGAGATGCGTACCCAGCCCCAGTTGCGGCTCGACTGTTCATGGCCGATACCGCCTTTCTCGCACAGGGCCACCCGCAGGCCGCGTTCGGACAACTCCAGCGCCGTGGAGGCGCCGATGATGCCGCCGCCGATGACCACCACATCCACTTCATCCGGCAATTCTTTATCACCGTGCACGGGTACGACATAGGGACCGGGCATTCAGTAAGACTCCTCGAGTTGGCAGTTGATGGCGAACTCCGCCACGCTGGCTTCATTGGGCAGGTCCAGCAACAGGGCCACGGCCCGGCCGATGTCTTCGGCCTGGGTCATGAGTGCCGGGTCGCGGCTGCTCAGGGCCAAGGCCATGTCGGTGGCGACGAAGCCGGGGCACACGGCCGTGGCGCGAATCCCCGCTTCCCAGCCCTGATGACGCAAGGCATGAGCCAAGGCCACGGCGGCAAACTTGGACACCGAGTAGCTGCCGGCCGAGGCCGACTTGACCCGTTTGCCCGACAGCGAGCCGATAATGATCACTCGGCCGCGACCACTGGCGCTCAGCGCTGTCCAGGCAGCCTTGGCCAACCGTCGGGGTGCCTTGACGTTGATGTCGAGCATGGCTTCCAGATCGTCCTCGCTGACGTCGATGACGTTGTGCGGGACCATGATTCCGGCGTTGGCGATGACCCCGTCGACACGACCGAAGCGCGCCAGGGTCGCGGCGACCCAAGGCTCGGCCGCCGTCAGCTGACGGGCGTCATAGGCGTGCACCGCGACCCGCTGCGGGTCGGCCCAGTCGGGTAGAGCAGGTTCGCGCATGCCCAGCGCCAGGCGCCAGCCCTGGTCATACAGGACCTTGGCCATGGCCAGGCCCAGCCCGCGATTGGCCCCGGAGATAAGGGCGACTCGATCATCTTGCATCAGGTGCTCCTGTGGGAAATGCTTCATTGAATCCGGCGACCCGGCGGTACACCTTGCGCAGTAGCCGGATGGCCAAGGCGTGCTCGGCGTCGTCCAGGTCTTGAAAGAAAGTGCGGGACTGGCGGGTGACGATGGCGGTGACTGTCGCCGCCAACTCCCGGCCGCGCTCGCTGGCGTAGAGCTCCTGGGCGCGGTTGTCCTTGTCCGAGACCCGCCGGGTCAGCAGGCCTTGCACGGCCATCTGCTCGATGATCCGGCCCATGGCGGCGCGGTCCTTGAGCAGCCAGCGCGCCAGGGTCGAGGGGCGAATGCCGGGGTGCTCGTTGACCAGAAGCAAAGTGCCGATCTTGCCGGTGCCCTTGGCCACTTCCAGGCCTTCGAGTTCATCGTCCAGGTCCTTGGAGACGATGCGGCTGAGGCAGCGGATGTAGAAACTGAGCAACAGGCCCAGATCCCCCAGTTCGTCTCTTTCCACTCTGGCAGTCATGAGCAGGCCCAGTCGCTGCGCGGTACCGCCGCCAGCAGTCGCTGGGTGTAGGCATGGACCGGGTGGTTGAAGACCTGGTAGGGCGCGCCGTGCTCGACGATCTTGCCCTGGTGGATCACCGCCACTTCGTCGCAGATACGGCTGGCTACACGCAGGTCATGGGTGATGAAGATCATCGCCACCCGGGTTTCCTGCTGCACGGTGGCCAGCAGCTCGATGATCTGCGCCTGGATGGACACGTCCAGGGCCGACACGGCTTCGTCGGCGATCAGCACCAGCGGGTCGAACATCAGCGCCCGGGCGATGCCGATACGCTGGCGCTGGCCACCGGAAAACTCATGGGGGTAGCGTTCGAAGGCGCTGTCATCCAGGCCCACCAGCTTGAGCAGCTTGAGCGCCTTGAGCCGGGCCTTTTCATAGGCCACGCCGTGTTCCTGGGGGCCGATGGTGAGGATGCGACCGATGCTGTGGCGGGGGTTGAGGGAGGCGAAGGGGTCCTGGAAGATCATCTGGATGTAACGGCGCACCGGGCGAAAGGCCGCCTGGGACAGCGGGCAGATGTCTTGACCGTCAAAGTGGATGCTGCCGCTGTCGCTGGGCATCAGCTTCATCAACAGCCGCCCCAGAGACGACTTGCCGGAGCCGGACTCGCCGACGATCCCCAAGGTGCGGCCTTTGCGCAGTTCGAAGCTGACCCCGTCCACGGCCTTGACCGTACGCCCCTTGGCGAAGAAACGGCCGGCGGTGATGTAGGTCTTGCACAGGTCCTGGACCTTGAGCACCACCGGCGCCTGACCCAGATTTTTCCGGTCCTGCAGGGCCATGCGGGGCACGGCGGCCAGCAGCTTGCGGGTGTAGGGGTGTTGGGGGTCACGCAGCACCTGTGCGGCCGGGCCTTGCTCCACCAGCCGGCCTTTTTCCATGACCGCCACCCGGTCGGCAATCTCCGCCACCACGCCGAAGTCGTGGGTGATGAACATCACGCCCATGCCCTTGCGCCGTTGCAGGGTGCGGATCATCTCGAGGATCTGCGCCTGGGTGGTGACGTCCAGCGCGGTGGTGGGTTCATCGGCGATCAGCAACTGCGGGTCAAGGGCCAAAGCCATGGCGATCATCACTCGCTGACGCTGGCCGCCGGACAGGCGAAACGGGTACTGGTGGCGCAGTTGTTCCGGGTCGGGCAGGCCCACTTCTGTGAGCAACTGCACGACCCGGCGCTGCTGCTCCTGGCTGTCGCTGACGCCGTGCACGGCGAGGGTTTCGGCGATCTGCTCGCCCAAGGTCATCAAGGGGTTGAGGGCCGACAGCGGGTCTTGAAAAATGATGGAGATCGCCTGCCCGCGCAGGCCGCGCAAGGTGCGCTCATCGCAGGCCAGCAAGTTCTGGCCGTTGAACAGGATCTGCCCTTGGCTCACCGCGATGGAGGACGGCAAGAGGCCCATGAGGGTGTTGGCGGTGACCGATTTGCCGGATCCTGATTCACCAATGATGCAGAGGATTTCGCCGCTGGCCAGGTCGAAGGAGATGTCCTCCACGGCGTGACTGCGGTCCATGCCCTGAGGCAGCCGGACGCTGAGGTTCTGCACCGAAAGCAGGGTACGGACAGCTTGGAGAGGTTCCATGTTCTGACTTCCCGAGGGCGGCGAGGGCAGAATGGGTGAGGCGAGGAGGGAAGCGCAGCGCCGTCTGAGCGGCGCTTGGTTTTATCAAAACATGGGATAGTGGACAAACACAACTAGTTTTTTAGGTGTGGGGATTTTGGGTATTCTGGAAGTCCCGCTCATGGAGCTGCCGCCCACTCTCAAGCCCGCCGCCGCCCGCCGGGCACCGCCGCCAACAACGCCTGGGTATAGGCCGCCTGTGGGTTCAAAAAAACTTCATCCGTCGACCCTTGCTCCACCACCTGCCCATTGCGCAATACCAGCACCCGATGCGCCACGCTCGCCACCACCGCCAGGTCATGGGACACCAGCAAATACGCCAACCCCAGCTCGCTCTGCAACTCGGCCAGCAGGTCGAGAATCTGCGCTTGCACCGACACATCCAGCGCTGACACCGGTTCGTCGAGCAGCAGCAATTCAGGCTGCAAGGCCAAGGCACGGGCGATGGCCACGCGCTGGCGCTGGCCGCCGGACAGTTCCCGTGGCAGGCGGTCCAGGTAGCCGACTGGCAGGTGCACGCGTTCGATCAGTTGCCGGGCGGCCTGTTCCAGTGCGCGACCCTTGAGGCGGCCGAACGACACCAACGGCTCGACGATGCTCTCGAAAATACTCATGCGCGGGTCCAGCGCCGCAAAGGGGTTCTGCTGCACCAGTTGCATGCGCTGGCGCAGCGGCCTGAATTCGCGCCAGCCCAGAGCGGTGACGTCTTGACCGTCAAACAGCACCCGGCCGGTACTGGGTTTCTCCAGGCCCAAGGCGATGCGCAAGGTGGTGCTCTTGCCCGAACCGGACTCGCCGACAATGGCCACGGTCTGGCCCGGATAGACCTCCAGACTGACCCCCTGCAAGGCCTGGAAACGGTCTGCTTCGCCTGTGCGTCGGGGCAACTCAAACGCCTTGCCGACGTTGTGCAAGGCCAGCAGCGGCGCACGGTTGGCGGCCGGAAGCGGCGCCGGCGGGCTGCGCCTGTTGAAGGCCGGTGCGGCGGCCAGCAAGGCGCGGGTATAGGGTTGCGCAGGGTGGTCGATGACGCTGGACGGCGGCCCCTGTTCGATCAGCTCGCCGCCCTTCATCACCAGCAGGCGGTCGGCGCGGTCGGCCGCCACGGCCAGGTCGTGGGTGATGATGATCAACGAAATCCCGCGCTCGGCCACCAGCCCTTGCAGGTGGTCGAGGATCTTGCGCTGCACGGTCACGTCGAGGGCGCTGGTGGGTTCGTCGGCGATGATCAGGCGTGGATTACCGGCAAGGGCGATGGCGATCAGCACGCGCTGACGCATGCCTCCGGAGAGCTCGTGGGGGTACTGGCGGGCGCGCAACAGCGGTTGGTCGAGGCCGACCTGAGTCAGCAATTCCAGCACGTCGGCGTCAAGGCCTGGAGTGCGCTGCCCCTGGGCCTGAACCAGCGCTTCGCCGATCTGTTGGCCGACGCGCAAGGTCGGGTTGAGGCTGACCATCGGGTCCTGCGGCACCAGCCCGAGCGTGCGGCCACGCAGGCGCTGCCACTGCCGCTCGTTGGCATGGGTCACATCGGCACCGTCCAGGCGCAGGCGCCCGCTTTGCAGGCGAGCGTTGCCGGGCAGCAGGCCGAGCAGGGCGCTGGCCAGAGTGGATTTGCCCGATCCCGATTCGCCGACGATGGCCAAGGTTTCACCGCGGTCCAGGCTGAAGGAGACGCCGCGCACCGCATGGGTAGTCTGGGCACTGGCGAAGTAGCTGATGTGCAGGTCGTCGACCTCGATCAGCGGCGTGGGTGACAGGCTCATCGCGGGCTTTCCTCGAGGGTGCGGGCTATGTGATTGACGCTGAACACCACGGCCACCAGAAACAGCCCCGGCAGCAGCGAGACCCAGGGCGCGGTCATCAGAAAGGTGCGGCCGTTGGCGATCAAGGTGCCCCATTCGGCCGCCGGTGGAGCGGCGCCGAAGCCGAGGAAACTCAAGCCGGCGGTGGCGAGGATGGCGGCGCCGAAATCCAGGGTGGCCAGCACGGCCACCGGTCCCCAGGCGTTGGGCAACACGTGGCGCAGCAGGGTCCGGGTCCAGCTGGCGCCGCCCAGGCGCGCGGCTTCGACGTAAGGCAAGGTCTTGATGCGCAGCACTTCGGCGCGGGTGGTGCGGGCAAAGCCTGGAATGATGCCGACGCCCACCGCGATGGCCACCGGCACGGTACCGAAACCGATGGCGGTGACGATGGCCAGCGCCAGCAACAGGCCAGGCAGGGCCAACATGACGTCGATCAGGCGCATCAGTACGGTGTCCAGCCGGCCACCCGCGAACCCGGCGACGATGCCCAGGCCCAGGCCGCCGATCAAGGCAATGCCCACCGCCAGGAAGGCGGCCGCCACCGACAGCCGCGAGCCGTACACCACCCGGCTGTAGAGGTCGCGACCCAGTTCATCGGTGCCGAACCAGTGCGTGAAGTTGGGCGATGTCAGCTTGGCCAGCGGCGCCGTGGCGTACGGGTCGGTGTGGCTGAGCAGCGAGGGGGCCAGCGCGCTGATCAGGGCAAACAGCACCACGGCCAGAGCCAGTACAAAACCGGGGCGGCGCAGCAACGGCGCCGCTGCCTGCCAGCTACGCTGCCAGCGGCTGCGTGGTCGCCACTCGGGCGCGGCGGCTACAGGGGAGCTGAAACCATCGATCAGGGTCGAACGGGCAGCAGGCATCAGGCAATCCTCGGCGTGTGGGTGATACGCGGGTCAAGAGCGGGGTACAGCAGGTCGACCACCAGGTTGACCACGACGAAGGCGGCGGCCGAGACGCTGACGATGGCCAGCACCACCGGAATGTCCTGGCGCAACACGGCTTCCTGGGCCAGCCGGCCGATGCCGGTGCGGGCAAAGATGGTCTCCACCAGCACCGCGCCCGAGGCCGTGTTTCCCACCTGCAGGCCGATCAAGGTCAGCAGCGGCAGCGCGGCGTTCTTGAAGCCATGCCGCAGTTGCACCTTGGCCCGGCTCAAGCCTTTGGCGTAGGCGGTGACGATGTAGGACTCCTGCCATACCCCCTGAAAACCGCGCAGCAAAACCTGGGCATAGACCGCTGCGCTCGGAATCGCCAGGGTTATCGCCGGCAGGATGAGACTGGAAAAACCCTGGTTGCCGGTGGAGGGCAACCAATTGAGGCTGAACGCGAAGACCTGGATCAGCAACAGGCCCATCCAGAACACCGGCACCGAAAATCCCAGGGACGGCACCCGCGCCAGCAGCTGTTGCAGGGGGCGCCAGCGTACGTAGGCGGCCAGGTAGCCCAAGCCAATGCCGCCCGCCAGCGACAGTAGAATCGCCAGCCCTGCCAGTTGCAGGGTCTGCGGCAGGCGCTCGGCCAACAGGCTGCCGACGCTGCGGTTGAGCGAGATCGACTGGCCGAAGTCGCCGTGCACTGCGCCCCACAACAGGCTCAGGTAGCGGTGCAGGGCGCTCTGATCGAGGCCGTAATAGGCCCGAGCCTTGGCCAGATCGCCGGCGGACAGCGAATCGATCTCCACCCCCGAGGCGCTGAGCATCATCGACAGAGGGTCACCCGGCAGGCAGTAGAGAATGAGGTAAGCCACGGTGTAGGCGCCCCATAGCACCAGCACCGCCTGGCCGATACGGCCGAGCACATAGCGGGTCATGATTTCTTGATCTCGATATCGTTGAACAAGGCGAAGCCCTCGGCGGTCCAGCGGAAGTTCTGCACCCGTGGCCCAGTCGCGGCCTGCCACAGGCGTTCGTAGATCGGGAACGTCGAGTTCTGCTGGAGCAACAAGTCCTGCAGCGCGCCGTAGGCCTGAGCGCGCTGGTCGCTGGCGGTGGCGGTCATGCCGGCGTCGAACAGCGCTTCAGCCTTGGGCAGGGCCTGCGGGCTGTAAAGGTGGGTGGCCACGGTGGCGCTGTTGGCGCTGCGCGGGTCGAGAATGGTCTGCAGGATGATCGGGTCGGCGCGGGTCATGTACGCCAGGGTCAAGTCGTAACGGCCTGCCGCATTGGCGGCCGCCCAGTCGGCGGTGGTCAGCACGTTGAGTTTCATGTCGATGCCCACCTGGCGCAGTTGATCCTGCAGCAGCACATCCCCGGCGGACTCGACTACCGGGATGTTGTAAGTCAGCGTGAGCGCCTTGCCGTTCTTGTAGCGATGGCCGTCGGCGGCCAGGGTCCAGCCGTCGTGGTCGAGCAGTTGTCGCGCACCGGCCGGGTCGTAGGCCAGCAGCGCGCTCTGGTTCCGGTAATACGGCGTGGTGGTGTCGTAGACCCCGCTGACCACGGGAAACTGGGCGTTGTAGAGGGTCGCCGCGTAGGTCTTGCGGTCTATGGCCTTTTGCAAGGCCTGGCGCACCACGGCATCGCCCAGAATCCGTTCGTCACGGGTGTTGGGGTAGAGGTTGAAGGCCGGCCCCGGCAGAGAACGGCTCTGGATGGTCGCGCCCTTGGACACGAACAGCTTGCTGTCGATGTCGGAGAACGGCGCCCGCGGCCAGAGAATGTCCACCTGGCCCTGGACGAATTGACCATTGCGCACACTGTCTTCAGGCACGTAGGTCACGTCCACTTCGTCCAGATGGGCTTCGCCCTTGTTCTGAACGCTGGCCGACGGCCAGGCATAGCCCTTGCGCTTGAGCAGGCGCAGGTCCGACTCCGGGGTGTAGTGTTCCAGCACGAACGGTCCGGTACCGATGATCGCGCCCAGCGATCGCTCCTTGGCAGTCTTGGCGTAGCTTTCAGGAGCGAGGATGGCGAGGTTGGTGGTGGAAGTGGCTTGCAAGAAGCCGGCGTTGGGCCGCGATAGCACCAATTTGATCGTGAAGTCGTCCACGATCTCGGCATGGTCGTAGCCGGCCAGGTAGGTGGCACCGAACGTCGAGGGCAGTTGCTGGGCGAACGCCTTGTCGCTGTCGAAGGCGGTCTTCACCGCGTGGGCATCGAAGCGGGTGCCATTGCTGAAGGTGACGTCCTTGCGCAGGTGGAAGGTGTATTGCAGTGCGTCGGGGCTGATGTCCCAGCTGGCGGCCAGCCAAGGGATGATCGAGCCATCGTCGGGTTTTTGATCGGTCAGGGATTCGGCGACGTTGCGCAGCACCACGCGGTGTTCGAGCCAGTAAACCTGGAACGGGTCCAGGCTGACCAGGGTGGTGTTGTCGCGGAAAAACGCGACCTTGAGGATGTGGCTGTTGGCGTGCTGCTCAGCGGCGGGCGAGCAGCCCAGCAGGGCTGCGGTGGCCCCCAAGGTGAACAGCCAGCGGGTCGGAATTCGTGTCAGGCCCATGGGGCGCGTCCTTGTGTCAGGGGTTACGCGAAAAGTACGAAAAAATGCTCAGAGCAGCGCCAGGCGGCCGGCCGCCGCCAGTACGGCGTCGTCCTGCGGGGTGTGGATGCGGCTGCACAGCACGTCGCGGTAATGCCGCTCCAGCGGATTGTTGCGCGACAGGCCCGGGTTGCCGGCGGCCTGTACGGCCAGTTCCACCGCCGCGATGGCGTTGCTGCTGACCAGGTGCTTGAGTTGCCCGGCGTGTTGCGCCGAGCTCGGCCCGGCCACGGCGGCATCCAGCAAGGCGCGGTTGTTGAACAGCAGGGTGTCGATGCGCCCGACCACTTCTTGAAAGCGCGGCAAGCTGGCCAGAGGCGCGCCGAGGTTGGAGGGCGTGCGGCTCTTGAGGAACTGCACCAGCCAATCCCGTGCCGTCTGGGCCACGCCGTCGTACAGCGCCGGCAACAGCACCGCCATCCACACCAGCGCTTCGCCGTCCAGTTCGGCCCGGGGCGCGCTGAACGGGCTGACGCTGACGGCGTGGTCCAGCGGCACGCGGACGTTGTCGAACTGCACTTCGTGGCTGCACGTGGCGCGCATGCCCAAGTGGTCCCAGTCATCGACGATGCGGATACCGGGGGTGTCCTTGTGCACCAGCCAGCCCCCCACCAGCGGGTCGGCATCGTCGCTGCGGGCCCAGACCACCAGCCAGGTCAGGCCATGGCTGCCGGTGGAGTAGATCTTGCGGCCGTTGAGCACCCAGCCATCCTGCGCGCGCGCGGCGACCGTGGCAGGCAGGCCGCCACGGGCCGGCGTGCCCAGTTCCGGTTCGACCCGCAGGGCATTGATCAGCGCGCCGTTTTCCACCGCGTCGCGGGCCACACGTGTGCGCAGGTGCTCGGGCCAGCGCTCGTTCTGCGCCAGACGAAAATGCTGCAAGTACTGCATCACCAGGATCAGTGCGGTGGCCGGGCAGCCTTTGCCCACGGCGCTGATAACCTGGCGCGCGGTGGCCAGGTCGGCACCGCCTCCGCCATAGCTCGGTGCGGTGGCCAGGCCCAGCAGGCCGTGGCGGTGCAGCAGTTCGAAGTTGGCGTGGGGAAACTGCCCGCTGCGGTCGTAGAGCGGCGCATTGGCAGCCAGGGCCTGGGTGATCTCGTCCAGGTGGCGGGCCAGCGAGTCAGGGCTTGCGAAAGGGAGAGGGGCGCTCATGGGGCACTCATCGGTCAGGGAGTCCGTGGCCGCGCTGTGCGGGACAGGCGGCGCGTTCTTTAAGACCGTAAGCTTCTGTATGTGAGCTGTAAAAGGCTTTTTAGATATAAGCTAATTATGTGTTTATAGAATCAATGAGTTATTTCAATATGCAAACAACGCAATGTATTCGTTTTAGCCCTGCAGCTGGCTGGCGGCCGCTGCGCCGAACACTTCCACCGCTTCCTGCAGGTTGCCCAGGTAACGCGGATGAAACAGCCACAGATCGACCTGTGGTTTGAAATCGGTGAGGTTGACCACTTCCAGCAGTTCGCGGTGTTCGCTCAGCGCCAGCAGCGGCTCGGGCACCAGTCCCAGGCCCTGACCGCTGGCCACCAGGCCCAGTTGCAGCTCGGTCCCGAAGGTTTCCAGATTGATCTGCATGGACAGCCCTTGCTCGCTCAGCGCCCGTTGCAGGCCTGCGCGGAAACCGCAGCCGTCGGGGTTGAGGACCCAGCCGCGGGTGTAGCAATCCTTGAGTTTGAGGTGGCGCTTGCCCACCGAGCCCTTGGCGGCCACCACTTGCAGGGCCATGTGCCCCAATGACTGGCTGGCGATGCCTTCGGGGAAGATCTTGCCGCTGGGAAACAGTGCGGCGGCGGCATCGAGGTCGCCGTTTTCCATGCGTGCGATCAGGCTGCTGCCCCAGCCGCTGACCACTTGGGTGCGCAGGTCCGGGTAGCTGTGGCGAATCTGTGCCAGGGCTTCGAGCAACACCACATCGCCCAGGGTCTGGGGCACGCCCAGGCGCAAGGTGCCACTGGGGGCGCTGTCGTTGGCCACCAGCTCACGCAGTGAATCGATCTCGCGCAAGATGGCCTTGCATTGCTCGTAGACCCGCCAGCCCATGGGGGTGGGCTTGAGGGGTTTGGTCTGGCGGTCCAGCAGAATGGCGCCCAGGTCCTGCTCGAAATTCTGCAGGCGACGGGTGATCGCCGGCTGAGTCAATTGCAGGGCTTCGGCGGCAAGGTTGGTCGACTGGCAGCGGACGACGGCGACAAAAGCGTCCATGTCATCGATTTTCATGAGCGGCTCACATACTTTCAGCTGAAGAGATCAGCCGACAGAATAATCCGGTTGGGGAATTTGTGCAGCGTCGGATTGTGCGTGATTGCCCGGCCGGCCGACCGCTTACTTCAAACCGGCGTGTTTGCTGACCGTAAGACCCACCCCCGACCAATCGATGTCAGGCCCTTCGCAGGCAATGGTCTCGATCAGGTGGTCGCGCACCACCCCCAGCACCGGCATCGGCACGCCGACGCGCTGGGCGGCGCTGCCCACCAGGGTCATGTCCTTGAGCCCCAGGGGCGCGGCAAAGCCGGCAGGGCGATAGCGCTCCTGAACGAGGATTTCACCGTAGGTCTTGTACACCGGAGCGTTGAACAGAGTGTTGGTCAGCACCTCGAACAGGGTGCTTTTTTCGACCCCGGATTTTTCGCACAGGGCCATGGCTTCGGCCATGGCTTCGACGGCGGCCATGATCATGAAGTTGCCGCTGAGCTTGACCACGTTGGCCATGCTCGGTGTCTCGCCGATGGTGAAGACGCGCTGGCTGATGGCATCGAACAAAGGCGCACACAGGCTCAGCGCAGCGGGTTTGCCGGCGGCGGCGATGAACAGTTTTGCCGCCTGAGCAGCGGCGGGGCGGCCAAACACCGGCGCACTGACGTAGTCGCGACCGGCCTGGCGGTGCGTCTCGGCGAGGTGATCGGCCAGTTCGATACTGATGGTGCTCAGGGACACATGCACGGCCTTGGCACTGCTGGACAAAGTGCCGTGTTCACCGAATACCACGGCCTGAACCGCCGCGTCATCGGCCAGCATGCTCAGCACCACATCGGCCTCGGCCGCGTCGGCGGGGCTGGCCGCGCGGGTGGCGCCAGCGGCCAGGAGGGCATCATCCTTGCCGGGCGAACGGTTCCAGACGCTGACCTGATGGCCGGCCTTGATCAGGTGAAGGGCAATCGCGCTGCCCATGTTACCGAGCCCGATGAATCCTGCTTTCATGGGGGAGACTCCTCTTGCCAATCAAATGCATCAGCATAGAGAGAAACCTCGCGAGGGTGGATGAAACCGCTCCAGGGTGGGATTCATGAGGCCTGCGGACGACGAAATGCCAGCAGCTTGGCCACTGATCGTTGCACCACGTCGCCGTTCTGATTGAGGGTAAGGCTCTGGCAGGTCACCAGGCCACGGTCGGGGCGCGAGCGCGAGGGCACGATCTCCAGCACTTCGCTCTCCACCCGCAGTTGGTCTCCGGGCCGGGTCGGCTGCGGCCAGGTGATCTCGCTGCCGGCCCCTATCAGGCCACCGTGGAGGGGTACACTTTCGACCAGCAGGCGCATGGTCAGCGCGGCCGTGTGCCAGCCACTGGCAGCCAGGCCGCCGAAAAAGCTTTGTTCGGCCGCCGCTTCGTCAAGGTGGAACGGCTGGGGGTCGAACTGGGTGGCGAAGGCTTTGATCTGGGCGGCGTCCAGCGTGGTAGCCTGGCTGCTGAAGCGGTCGCCGATGTGGAGGTCTTCGAGGTAGAGGCGGGCGGGCATGGGTGGGGCGTCCTGTTACAGGTTGATTGTCACAGGGTAGTGGTTTTTTGCAGGCCGACTGCAGTTACACTTGCCCCCCACCTCAACAATAACCCTGCCGGGACCCCATGACCAACCTGCTCAAACGCTGCTCCGTCTGCCTCGCGGCCCTCGTTTTCATGTTCTGCACGACGGCCCAGGCCGACGAAGCCACCTTCCTCTCCGACCGCCTGAGCGTGGAAGTGGTGGGCAACGGCCCGGACGTCATCCTGATCCCGGGCCTGGCCTCATCACGGGAAGTCTGGCGGCCGTTGGCCAACGGGCTGGCCGCTCATTACCGCGTGCACCTGGTGCAACTGGCCGGGTTTGCCGGCGAGCCGTGGTTCCATGGCGATGAACCGTTCCTGCAGCCGGTGGTAGACGAGTTGGCCCGCTACATCAAACAGAACGGTCTCACGCACCCGGCGATCATCGGCCATTCTTTGGGCGGCCTTGCCGGGTTGATGCTGGCCCAGGCCCATCCCGACGACGTCGGCCGGCTGATGACCGTCGAAACCCTGCCGTTCTACAGCGCGCTGCTCACACCCGGCGCCACGCCGGATCAGGCCAGGCCGATGGCAGACCAGGCAGCGGCCGAGCTGCTTGGCCTGGACGAGAATACCTACCACGACCGGCAGGTGCTGGTGGCCCAAGGCATGACTCGCGACCCGGCCATGCAGCAGCAGATCGTGCAGTGGTCCATGGCCAGCGACCGCCACGCGGTGGCGACTGCGCTGCGCGAAACCATGCTCACCGACGTGCGCGAAGGCTTGCACAGCATGACCACGCCGGTGACGGCGGTGTACACCGACGCCGGACGGCCTGGCGATCAGGTGGACGAACTCTGGTCACAGGGCTATCGCGGCCTGCCCGGGGTCAAGCGGGTGCGCATTGCCAACAGCCTGCACTTCATCATGAGTGACCGGCCCGAGGCGTTTTCCCGGTTGGTGGATGGGTTTTTGAGCAAGCCTTGACGGGTGTGAACCTTGTAAATGTGTAGGGTATTTCAAAGGACTGTCCGCTTTTTCGAGTCGCAAAGCGCTGCTGCGTGGCTGCCCGGGTCCCACCTTCCTCGTGGTACTCAGGGGCGCCATCGAGGCTCAACAGAATGCCACCCGCTTGCCGACCACTCTGGCCGCCAGCAGCAACCGGCTCAACCCTTCGCCTATCGCCACCACATCCTCTGAACTCACCATCAATGGGGGCAACAACCGAATCACCGTTCCCCGCGTGACACTGATCAACAACCGTTGCTCCCGCGCGGCGCGCAGCATCAAGTCACGCTGCGGCTGCGCCAGCTCGATGCCGATCATCAAGCCGCGGCCGCGAATCTCCTTGACGCACGGATGGCCCGCCAGACTCGCCCGCAACAGCCCCAGCAACTGCTCGCCCCGGACGGCGGCGTTGGTCACCAGCCTCTCGTCCTCCATCACCTGCAATACCGTGCAGGCCACCCGGCACACCAGCGGGTTGCCGCCGAAGGTGCTGCCGTGGCTGCCCGGCGTGAACAGATCGGCCACCGCTTTACGCGCCAGGCAGGCACCGATGGGCAGGCCATTGCCGAGGGCCTTGGCCAGGGTCATCACGTCCGGCACGATGCCCTCGTGCTGGTGGGCGAACCAGCGGCCGGTGCGGCCCATGCCGGTCTGGATTTCGTCGAGCATCAGCAGCCAGGCGTGCCGGGTGCACCAGTCCCGCAAGGCCCGCAGGTAACCGGTAGGTGCTACACGCACGCCGCTTTCGCCTTGCACCGGTTCCAGCAGCACCGCGCAGATGCGTTGGCCGAAGCCCTGGGTCACCGTGGTCAGCGCCGCGAGGTCGCCGAAGGGGACCTTGATGAACTCGCCCGGCAGCGGCTGGTAGCCCAGGCGCACGCTGGACGTGTCGCTGGCCGCCATGGTGCCCAGGGTGCGGCCGTGAAAAGCGTTTTCCATGACCACGATCAGCGGCTGCTCGATGCCCCGGTGGCGACCGTACAGACGGGCCAGTTTCAAGGCCGTTTCGTTGGCCTCGGCGCCGGAATTGTTGAAGAAGGCCTTCTCCAACCCGCTCAATGCTGCCAGCCGCTCCCCCAGCCGTTGCTGCCACTCGATGCCGTAGAGGTTGGAGGTGTGCAACAGCAACCCGGCCTGCTCGCGGATCGCCTCGACGATGCGTGGGTGAGCGTGCCCCAGGCCGGTGACCGCCACGCCGGCGGCGGCATCCAGGTATTCCTGGCCGTCCAGGTCCCACAGGCGGCAGCCTTCGCCACGGGCAAAGCTGATGGGCAGGGGCTGGTAGGTAGGCATCAGGCTGGCAGCGGTCATGATCGGGCTCTCCACGGGCGGTTTTTTCCAGTATCGTTAGCCATGCAGTCGGGATAAACACCCTCAGACTGCGATCACCTGTAAGCGAGGCTTGATAATGGACCTGTTCCAGGCCATGACCGTGTTTGTCCGCGTGGTCGAGTCCGGCAGCCTGACCCGCGCCGCTGAACTGAGCGGATTGTCGACCACCATGGTCGGCAACCACCTGCGCGCACTGGAGCAGCGCCTGGGCGTCAGCCTGCTCAAGCGCACCACCCGGCGCCAGAGCCTGACCGAGTTCGGCAGCGCCTATTACCAGCGCTGCGTGGAAGTCCTTGGGTTGGTCAATGACTCCGAGCAACTGGCGCAACAGGTTCAGACCCAGGCCCACGGCACGCTGCGCATCAGCGCGCCGCCGACCTTTGGTGCCGAGTCGTTGATGCCGCTGCTGCCCGCATTCATGGCCCGCTACCCGGCGGTCAAGCTGGATGTGGTCCTGACCGAGCGGCTGGTGGACCTGGTGGAAGAGGGCTTCGATGCCGTGGTGCGCCTCGGCGTGCTGGAGCCTTCCAGCCTGATCGCCAGGCCCTTGGTGGACTACGGTTTGACGATCTGCGCGGCCCCGGACTACCTGGCCCGCCATGGCCACCCCGTGCGGCCGGAGCAGCTCGCCGACCACGAATGCCTGTCCTTTGCTTATCCAGCCGGGGATGAGTGGCGCTGGACCGGCAAGCACTGGCGGATGCTCGGGCCGGCGGGGGACGAGGTGATCGTCGACATCAGCGGGCGACTGCAGGCCAACAGCGCGGCCGGCCTGCGCCGCGCGGTGCTGGGCGGGCTGGGCATCGCCATGTTGCCGGACGCGTTGGTGCAGCCGGACCTGGACCAGGGCCGGCTGGTGGGCCTGCTCGGTGACCATCGGTTACCGCAACGGCCCGTGCACCTGTTGTACGGGCAGGACCGCTACCGCTCACCCAAGCTGCGTCATTTCGTCGAGTTCGTGGTGCAACGGCTGGGCAAGGACAGGTGCTCGCCGGAAAATTCGATGCGCTCCGGTTCCCGTGACATCAGCACCTGACCGCCGCGTACCGAGATCCGTGCCTTGGCTTGCTGGCGTACCGCTTCGTAATCGTTTTCGGCGTTGAGCACCATCAGGTTGGCCGGCCGCCCCACCACAATGCCGTAGCCTTCGCCCAGGTTCATCGTGCGGGCGCTGTTGTCGGTGACCAGGTCCAGGCTGCGCTGCAAGTCGTCGAAGCCCATCATGTGGCAGATGTGCAGCCCGGCATCCAGCACCCGCAGGATGTTGCCGTTGCCCAGTGGGTACCAGGGGTCCTTGATCGAGTCCTGGCCGAAGCAGACGTTGAGCCCGGCCCGGTCCAGCTCGGCCACGCGGGTGACGCCCCGGCGCTTGGGGAAGGTGTCGAAGCGACCTTGCAAGTGAATGCTTTCGGTGGGGCACGAAACGAAGTTCAGGTCGGCCTGCTTGAGCAGCCGGAACAGCTTGGAGCAGTAGGCGTTGTCGTAGGACCCCATCGCCGTGGTGTGGCTGGCGGTGACCCGGGTGCCCATGCCACGCACCCGCGCCTGTTCGGCCAGCACTTCGAGAAAGCGCGAATGGGGGTCGTCGGTTTCGTCGCAGTGCACGTCCACCAGGCAGCCGGTGCGTTCGGCCAGGTCCATGAGGAAGTGGATCGAGCTGACGCCCTGTTCCCGGGTGTTTTCAAAGTGGGGTATTCCGCCCACGACATCGGCGCCCATCGCCACGGCCCGCTCCATCAAGGCGCGACCGCCCTCGTAGGACTCGATGCCTTCCTGGGGGAACGCGACGATTTGCAGGTCGATCAACGAGCGCGCCTCCTCGCGCACCTCCAACATGGCCTTGAGCGCGGCCAGGGTCGGGTCGGTGACATCGACGTGGGTGCGCACGTGCTGGATGCCGTGTTCGGCGAGCATGCGCAGGGTGGTGTGAGCGCGCTGCTTGGTGTCGGCGTGGGTGATGGTGGCTTTGCGTTGGCCCCAGCGCTCGATGCCTTCGAACAGGGTGCCGCTCATGTTCCACTCCGGGTCGCCGGCGGTGAGGGCGGCGTCCAGATGGATATGGGGTTCGACCAGGGGCGCAATCACCAGTTGCCCGCAGGCGTCGAGTTCGCCTGCTTGCGCCTCGACGGTGCCGGCCTGAAGAGTGATCGCGGTGATGCGCTGGGCGGTCCAGCTGAGGCTGTAGAGCCCGGGTTGACGACGCAGACGGGCGTTGACCAGATTCATCGCAGGAGACCTCGGCGGTTGGGCTTGCCCTAGTCGTATCAGTTTGTGACCTGCGCGTCAAAAACCTCGGGGTATGATGGCGCCTTTGCACTGGATGAAGCGCTTGCCATGGCCCTGGCCGCACCGCCCGATCTGACCCACCCCAGCGCGCCGCTGGCACCGCTGTCGCGCACTTACCCGCGCGGCCTGTTCGTCGAGCCGCACCAGCATGACTGGGGGCAACTGCTATACGCCGTAAGCGGGGTGATGTGGGTGCAGATGCCCGATCACGCCGTGGTCGTGCCGCCCCAGCGTGCGGTCTGGCTGCCGCCCGGAGTGCCCCATGGCATCCGTGTGGTCACCGACCTGGAGATGCGCAATATCTACTTGCGCCCGGCCCTGGCCCAAGGCTTGTATCGACAGGCTCAGGTGATTGAGGTCAACAGCCTGTTGCGCGAGCTGATCGTGGGCCTGGTGGAGCAGGGCGCGCATCGTGACGGCGCCTATTATGAGGCCCTCGCCGCGTTGACCCTGCTGGAACTCGAGCGTGCCCAGCCGACGCAGGCCACCGTACCGATGCCGTCCGCCTCGGACCGGCGCCTGACCCGCCTGTGTCAGGCCGTGCTGGCGCAGCCGACCCTGGACATAGGTTTCGAGGTTCACGCCCAGGAAGCCGGGGCCAGCGTGCGCACGCTGTCGCGGTTGTTCGCCGCCAGTCTCGGGATGGGCTTTGCCCACTGGCGACGCCAGGTGCAACTGGCCACGGCGGTGGCCGAGTTGATCCAGGGCATCCCGGTGCAGACCATTGCCCAGTCCCTGGGCTATTCGGCCAGCAGCTTTACCGACATGTTCCGTCGCGAATACGGCTGCGTACCGTCGCGCTATGTGGCGAGGCTGGCCGATAAACCGAAGCGGTTGGCCGGTACTGTCGTGAGTGCGCCGCTAGACTGAAGCCAGTCCCATCATTGAAGGAATGCCCTGATGAAAGCATTGCAGTTCTCGCGTACCGGCGATCTGGCCGCCTTGCAACTGGTCGACCTGGCCGACCCGGTCCCGACCCACGACGAAGTGCTGATCGAGGTCAAGGCCGCCGGCCTCAACCCGTCGGACGTCAAGAATGTGCTGGGGCGCTTTTCCTACACCACCCTGCCGCGGGTGCCCGGTCGTGACTTCGCGGGGGTAGTGATCAAAGGCCCGGCCCATCTGGTGGGGCAGGACGTGTGGGGCACCGGCAAGGAACCGGGTTTCTACCGCGACGGCTCCCACGCGCAGCTGTTGTGCCTGCCCGCGAGCGGTGTCGCGCTCAAACCCGAGAGCCTTTCCTACGCCCAGGCCGCCAGCCTGGGCGTGCCGTACACCACGGCTTGGGATGCGTTGCAGCGCAGTCTGGTCGGTGAGGGCACCGAGGTACTGGTGATTGGCGGCGGCGCGGTCGGCCTGGCGGCGCTGAACCTGGCGCGGGTGCGGGGTGCGCGGGTGCTGGTGGCAGTTCGCCGCGAAGCACAGGCGGCAGCCCTGCGGGCCATGGGCCACGAGGTGCTGCTGTTGCAGGCACCGGAGGCGTTGAGCGATCAGGTCAAGGCGGTGTTCAAGCACGGCGCAGAGGTGATTTTCGACACGACCGGCTTCTGGCTCCCCGCCGCCGTGCCGGCCCTGGCGACTTTCGGCCGGATCGCAATCATTGCTGCGCCGGTGGACGGCCTGGTGCAGTTGCCGGCTTTGGCGTTGTACCGCAAGGGCGGCTCGGTGGTGGGGGTCAACTCCCTGCTGTACGACTGCGTGGCGTGTGCGGCGATGCTGGAGCAGTTCGGTCGTTACTTCGATGACGGCTCTTTGCCATTGCCGCAAGGGCTGGTGGAGGCGCCGCTGAGTGATGGGTTGGCGCGCTATGCCGAGGTGAACAGCGGGGCGTGTGACAAGGTGGTGTTGATTCCCTGATGCGTGGGTCACCCGCAGGACCGAGCGTGCTCGGTCCTGCGGGTGGCGGCGTAGCAAGCATTATTTCCCGCCGCCGCCCGAGCCTCCGCCGCCAGCTGCACCCCCACTGCCGCCGGTGCCTCCACCGGTCCCGCTGCCACCGGCGCCTGCGGTGCCAGTGCCACTGGTGGTGGTGCCATTGTCAGTGCCCATATTGCCGCCACCGGTCTTGCCGGAGTCGGTGCTTTGGCTGCTGTCAGGCGCGGTGCTGCCCGCGAAGCTGGCCATGGGCAGGGCGGCGAGGGCCGCAGTCAGGGCGAGGATGGTCATTTTATGCTTGATCATGGTACTTCTCCGTGGAATAGAGTCGTTACCTGATATTGGTGGGCTGGCCGCCGGCTGGAGTGCCGTTCAGGCGACCAGCGGTTGCCGTCATTGAAAGGGAATGCGCGTCGCGGCCCGTTCCAGCAGGTCGCGGTTGCGCTGCGACAGACCGCGCAGCGAGAGGACCTTTCCAGCCTTCTCGTAACGCTCGCTCAAGGTCTCGAGGGCGGCGATCGCCGAATGGTCCATCACGTGCAGCGCGCGGCAGTCCACCTGCACCTGCTCAGGGTCCTGCTGGGCATCGAACAGCGCTTGGAAGCGCGTGGTCGAGGCAAAGAACAGCGTGCCGTGGGGGGTATAGACCTTTTCGCCGTCCTTGCCCACCTGCACGTCACTGCGCAGTTCCAGGGCATGCTGCCAGGCGAAGGCGAGGGCGGCGATGACGATGCCACAGAGCACGGCCGTGGCCAGGTCCGTGCACACCGTGACCACGGTCACGGCAATGATCACCAGCGCATCGGTCAACGGCACCTTGCCCAGCACCCGCAGAGAGCCCCAGGCAAAGGTCTGCTGGGCCACTACGAACATGACCCCGGCCAGCGCCGCCAGCGGAATGCGCTCGATCAAGGGCGACAGGAACAGGATGAACAACAGGATCATCACCCCACTGACCGCCCCCGAGACCCGGCTGCGGCCGCCGGAGCTGAGGTTGATCACCGTCTGGCCGATCATCGCGCAGCCGCCCATGCCGCCGAACAGGCCTGAGACGATATTGGCCACCCCCAGCGCCACGCATTCGCGGTCAGGCTGGCCACGGGTCTCGGTGATTTCATCGGTGAGGTTGAAGGTCAGCAGGGTTTCGAGCAGTCCGACCATGGCCATCAAGGCCGCGTAGGGCAGGATGATCTTCAGCGTGGCCAGGTCCAGTGGCACGCTGGGCCAGTGGAACGTCGGCAGGTTGCCGGCGATGGCTGCCATGTCGGCGAGGGTGCGCGTCGGCAGGTCGAGCCAGGCCACCAGCAGGCTGACGCCGACAATGGCCACCAGCGCCGCCGGCACCGCACGGGTCAGGCGCGGCAGCACGTAGACGATGATCATGGTCAGCAGCACCAGCCCCAGCATGACCCACAATGAACGGCCCGCCAGCCAGGCACCCTGGGCGTCCTTGAAATGCTCCAGCTGCGACCAGGCGATGATGATCGCCAGCCCGTTGACGAACCCCAGCATCACCGGATGCGGGACCATGCGCACCAGCTTGCCCAGGCGCAACAGCCCGAACAGCAGCATGATCAGGCCGCCGAGCACCACCGTGGCCAGCAGGTATTGCACACCGTGCTGCACCACCAGCGCGACGATCACCACGGCCATGGAGCCTGCCGCGCCGGAGATCATCGCCGGGCGGCCACCGAACAGCGCGGTGATCGTGCAGATGATAAAAGCGCCGTACAGGCCCATCAGCGGGTTGACTTGGGCAACCAGCGCAAAGGCGATGCATTCGGGGACCAACGCGAAGGACGAGGTAAGGCCGGCAAGGATGTTGCCACGCAGATCGGAGAGGGGCATGTTCAGGAGGTCGTTAGCTGGCTAATGGCTGGCATACTACCAGTGCCGGGGAGGTTTGTAAGAGTTTGTAATGTCCCCACAGGGCCGGCTCAGCGAAAGATCGAGCCTTTCTGCGTCGAGATGCCGGTCCAGATTTCTTCCAGATTGCTCAGCTCCCACTCCTTGGCCGATTCGATGCGCACGATGCGGTCGTTCTCGGTGTAACTGGCCAGGTCGATCAAGCGGCGCTCCAGCGGCATGCGCGTGCGGGCCGAAACGAGGATCACCACCTTGGGCTTGAGCAGCGATTTATCGTTCTGCTCGACCACCAGGCCGATGCGCTCGCTTTGCAGGCGCACCAGCGCGCCGATGGGATAGATGCCGACGGCACGGACGAACGCCTGAAAGATGCGCTCATCGAAATGCCCGGCCCAAGTGGCCATTTCGCGAATCGAGTGAGCCGGCCCCCAGGCTTTCTTGTAGGGGCGCTCGGAGGTGATGGCGTCGTAGACGTCGCAGATCGCCGCCATGCGCGAAAAGACACTGATCTGTTCGCCCACCAGGCCGAATGGATAGCCGCTGCCATCGTACTTTTCGTGGTGGTGCAGGCACACGTCGATGGCGGTGACGCTGTTCAGGCGGCTTTGCTGCAGGATGCGCAGCCCGCCTTCGGGGTGGCCCTTGACGATGCTGAACTCATCGTCGGTCAGGCGTCCGGGTTTGTTGAGGATTTCGTGAGCGATGGTCATCTTGCCGATGTCGTGCAACAGGCCGGCCACGCCAGCCTCGCGAACCCACTCCTCGGGCATGTCCAGCTGCCGGGCCAGCGCCACCATCAGCGCGCAGACCGCCACCGAGTGCATGTACGTGTACTCATCGGAGGTCTTGAGCCGCGACAGGCTGATCAGGGCCTGGGGGTGACGTTCCACCGAGGCGGAGATCTCGCCGATCAGGTTCGCGGATTCCTCGGCATTGATGGCATGGCCCATGCGCGCGTCGTTGAACATGGTGACCACGGCTTCCTTGGCCCGGCTGCAGATTTTCAGGGCCCGCGACACTTCCACGTCAAGGGCCACCCGCGGCGGCTTCTCCGTGGCGACTGCCACCTCGACCGTCAAGGGGGCGGCGACGGCAGCCTTCAGGTCGATACCGCGCAGGGTATCGATGAACAGTTCGCTGATCCCTGATTCGCGGATCTTGTTCAGATCGGCGACATGCTGGACTTTGAAACGAGACTTCCAGAAGGGGTGGTCGATCCAGGCGCCACCGAATTCATGGACGAACATCCCTATTTGAAGATCGCTGACGGCTATCTTTTTGATCATCGAGAACGCTCGTACCCACTACATTGATTTCAGTGTGCCACCACATAGCGGGCTTGTACCCAAAAATCACCGCCACTGCAGAACCGGTGAGTCATGGTTCGACGAACGGTCCATGCCATTATGGCTCAAAAAAAAACGGCATAGACAGGCGTCTGTGCCGTTTTTCTATTTTTTAGCCGGGCGGTGCACCCGGCCGAGTGGGTCAGCCGATGGCTTGCGAGCTCCACTCACCATTGACCAGACGTTGCAGCCCCAACGGGTTGGCGTTGCGCAGCGCTGGCGGCAGCAATGCATCCGGGTAGTTTTGGTAGCAGACCGGGCGCAGGAAGCGGTCGATGGCAAACGTGCCCACCGACGTGCCGCGGGCGTCGGACGTCGCCGGGTAAGGTCCACCGTGGACCATGGCATCGCTGACTTCCACACCGGTTGGATAACCGTTGACCAGGATCCGGCCGACTTTCTGTTCCAGCAGGGGCACCAGCCACTGGTATTGCTCAAGGTCGCCCGGCTCGCCGATCAAGGTGGCGGTCAGCTGGCCACGCAGGCCCAGCAGCGCGCGTTCGAGTTCGGCGTCGTCGGCTACTTCGACGACAATGGTGGTCGGGCCGAAGACTTCTTCCTGGAGCAGTTCGTCGCCTTCGAGCAACAGGCTGACGTCGGCCTTGAACAGTTGCGCCTCGGCTTGCTTGCCTTGTTGCGGCTTGCCTGCCAGGTGCGTCACACCGGGGTGGGCCAGCAGGTGTTCGACACCCTTGGCGTAGCTTTTCAGGCCGCCGGCGTTGAGCAGGGTCTGCGGCGCCTGGGCACCCAGTTGCTCTTGCAGTTGGGTCAGGAAGGCACTGAAGGCCGGCGAGCGAACGCCGATCACCAGCCCCGGGTTGGTGCAGAACTGGCCACCCCCCATGCACACCGAGCCGGCCAGCTCCTTGGCCACGGTCTCACCGCGCGCCTTGAGCGCAGCCGGCAGAACGATGACCGGGTTGATGCTGGACATCTCGGCGAACACCGGAATCGGTTGCGGGCGGGCCGCCGCCAGCTTGCACAGGGCGTTACCGCCGCTCAGCGAGCCGGTGAAGCCGACGCCTTGAATGGCCGGGTGCTTGACCAGGCCCTCGCCGACGCCGCTGCCGAAGATCTGGTTGAACACGCCCTTGGGCATGCCGGTGCGCTCGGCGGCGCGGATGATCGCGCAGGCAACCAGGTCAGCGGTGGCCATGTGGCCGCTGTGGGCCTTGAACACCACTGGGCAACCGGCGGCCAAGGCCGAGGCGGTGTCGCCGCCGGCGGTGGAGAAGGCCAGCGGGAAGTTGCTGGCGCCGAACACAGCCACCGGGCCTACACCGATGCGGTACTGACGCAGGTCGACCCGCGGCAGCGGCTTGCGCTCGGGCAACGCCAGGTCAATGCGCGCGCCGAGGAAGTCGCCCCGGCGCAGGACCTTGGCGAACAGACGCATCTGGCCGCTGGTGCGGCCGCGTTCACCCTGGATACGACCGGCGGGCAAAGCGGTTTCCTGGCACACGATGGCCACGAAGTCGTCACCCAGACCGTCAATTTCGTCGGCAATGGCGTCAAGGAATTCGGCGCGCCGGCTCGGGCTCAATTGGCGATAGGTCGCGAAAGCGCTCTGAGCGGCCTTCGCGGCGGCATCGATTTCGCCGTCAGTGGCCTGGTAGAACTCGTAAGGCAGCGCCTCACCGGTGGTCGCGTCGAGACTCTTGTGCTGAGGCTTGCCTTGGGCGCTGCGCGCGCCGCCGATGAAGTTCTGGCCGAGGACGTTGGGCATGGGTGTTCTCCTGTGGAAAATCCTGAGAGGTGAGGGCGTGCCTTGGACGTTAGACCAAGGGTACGAATCGAGAGCTGTTGTTGTGCGGCTGGCAGTGACGGCCGTTTATTGTCAGTTATCGTACGACTGTTGGAGGGGTGTTGCAACCTTGGAAGTCCCAGGCCTGCTGCAGGGTGCTTGTTGACCCTGTGGCCTCATCGCGGGCAACCGTTACGGTGGCCTGCGATGACCGTGTCGCGATCTTTAGCCGTTAGGCACTTCGGTGTTCACAAATTCCGGCACCTTGGCCAAGGTCAGGCTGCGGGCCTGATCATGCTTCACGCTGGGCCGCGCTGGCAAGGGTTCAAGACGCTGCACTTCACCGCTCTCGAGGGCTCGCTCGATGGCGGCCAGGACCCGCACGTCGCGCCAGCCTTCCTCGCCGTCCGCCGAAGGCAGGCGGTTCTTGAGGATGCAGTCGGAGAAGTACTCGGTCTCGCCGCCGAACTGGTCCACCACGGGGTGCTGACGGGTTTCGGTTTCCCCGTCGATGATGACCTTGTAGGCAATCGCGACCCCTTCGCCTAGGCCGAACGATGGCGAAACCTGGATTTCGCCCTGGGTGCCGAACAACTGAAAGCCTTCGCTGGCCGGCAGGCTGTAGCTGACGGTGAAGGTGGCCATCCGCTCCTCGGTAAACCGCAGCGTCACGTTGACCGTGTCTGGCGTGTTGATCGGCCGGCCAGGGGTTTGTACGGCGACGGCGTGGACTTCCACGGGCTCACTGGCGAACAGGTTGCGCACGGCGTTCAAGGGGTAGGGCCCCAGATCCACTACGGGGCCGGCCCAGTACCCGCTTTGCATGCGGTGGTTGGACGGGTGGGTGACCTGGGTGTATACCGAGCTGAACAGGCGCAGGTCGCCGATCTCGCCACGACGGGCGCGGTCGGTCAGTTCGACGGTGCCCGGCTCGAAATGCAGGCGGTAGGCGATCATCAACTTGGCGCCGGATTTGCGCGCCGCCGCGTTGATCGCCAGGCAGTCCGCCTCGCTGGTGGCCATGGGTTTTTCCAGCAGTACGTGAATCCCCGCCAGCAGCGCCGGTTCGGCGAATTCGCGGTGGCGGAAGTTCGGCGTGGCAATGTACACCGCGTCGATCTCGCCGCTGGCCAGCAACTGGTCGAACGCCTCGTAGCGGTAACTCTTTAGCCCGTATTTGGCGGCCAGCCCATCGGCTTTCTGCGGATCGCCGGTGACCAGTGCGGTCATCACCGAGTTGCTCGTCTGGCCGACGCCGGGCATGAACGCCCCTTGGGAAATCCAGCCACCACCGACCACTGCGTAACGAACCTTGCCTTGTGCATCTGGCATGTCAAAGCCTCCTGACGATTGAAATGACGTGCGGCCGCCGTACGGCCTGGTTACTAAAAGGGGCAGGCATTGCTTCGGTAAGTTCAAAGCAATTGCGCGACAGGGCGCAGGCAATGTGCCATGCAATTGGGGTATGCTCCGGCGGCTTTTGAGCCCCTCAGCGCACCATCAATCACAATAAGGAGTGCCCGTTGGACGTCTCGACCATTGCCTGGACGGCCCATGATAGCCGCCTGATCATTTGCTGCCTGGCAGCCATTGCCGTGATCATCGTGCTGATCAGCGCCACCCGTTTGCCACCGTTTCTGTCCATTCTTATCGGCACCTTCATTGCCGGCATCGGCGCCGGATTGCCCGCCGAGGAAGTGGCCAAGGCCTTCAGCAAGGGGGCGGGTGGCATTCTGGGCGAGGCCGGCATGATCATCGCTCTAGGCGCGATGCTCGGTGCGGTGATGGCCGAATCCGGGGCGGCCGACCGCATCGCCACCACCTTGCTCAAACTGGGCAAGGGCCGCAGCCTGCCCTGGGTGATGGCGCTGGTGGCCATGGTTATCGGCTTGCCGCTGTTTTTCGAAGTGGGGCTGGTGATGATGGTGCCGATCATCTTCGTCATGGCCCGTCGCTCCGGCCAGCCGCTGCTGAAGATCGCCGTTCCGGCCTTGGCCGGGATGACCACATTGCATGCGTTGATGCCGCCCCATCCCGGCCCCTTGATCGCCGTCAGCGCGCTGCACGCGGACCTGGGCCTGACCATGTTGCTGGGGCTGTGCCTGGCGATTCCGGCAGTGATCCTCGCCGGTCCCCTGTATGGCAACTGGCTGTCCAGACGCCTGCACATCGAAGCGCCGGCAGAGTTGGGTGAACTGTTCAGCAAACCGGTGACCCAGACCCGACAGCCGGGATTTGGTCTTTCCCTGCTGATCATCCTGCTGCCGGTGCTGCTGATGCTGGGCAGCACCCTGGCCAAGGTGGCCATGGCGCCCGCCAGCGGCACGGCGCAGACCTTGAAGTTCCTCGGCGAGCCGCTGGTGGCCTTGGGCATTGCCGTGATCGCGGCGGTGATCTGCCTGGGCTGGGCCAACGGCATGGCCCGCGAGCATGTCGGCCAGACCCTGCGCAAAAGCCTGGCGCCGATCGCCGTGCTGCTGCTGACCATCGGCGCAGGCGGCGGCCTCAAACAGGCCTTGCTGGATGCCGGCGTCAGCCAGACCATCAGCAAGGTTGCCGAAGGCGCCCACATGCCCTACATCCTGCTGGCCTGGCTGATTGCCGTGGCCCTGCGCCAGGCCACCGGCTCTGCCACCGTGGCCACTACCACCACGGCAGGCATTCTCGCGCCGTTGATGGCAGGGCTGGCGGCGACGCAAAGCTCGTTGGTGGCTTTGGCCATCGGCGCGGGGTCGGTGTTTTTCTGCCACGTGAACGATGCCGGGTTCTGGATGGTGCGCGAGTATTTCGGCCTGCAGCTCAAGCAGACCATCATGGTCTGGTCGGTGCTGCAGACCATCGTGTCGTTGGTAGGGTTGGTGGGAACCTTGCTGTTGTGGCACTTTTTGCAGTAACACCAAACCCTGCAGGACCGAGCGTGCTCCGGCAGCAGACGGCGCGGTGCTCGTTTACGAGCAAACTCGGTCCTGCAGGTGTAGTCGCAAGCCAGCGTCAAGGGTCGCGCAGGCTCGTCCTACGCCACTAACCCCGCACTTGGCATTTCACACGCCACTTGCCCCTCGCCACGCTCGACCCGCTTGAGCGTCACCGGCACTGACTTGGATGCCGGCACTTTGCTCTTCTCGGCGTGGTGCCACAGCGGCACCAGGGCGTTGCACTCCGGGTAGTATGCCGCGCAGCAGCCTTGCGGAATGTCATAGGCCAGAATCTGCAGCGGCCCGACGCTGCGCACCACTTCAGGTTCGATGGCCGTGGTCAGTTGCAGCCACTGGCCGGGCTCGAAGCCCAGCCGGAAAATGTCACTGCGGTTCATGAACACCACGCTGCGGGTGCCGCTGACGCCGCGAAACCGATCCTCGTAGCCATAGATCGTCGTGTTGAACTGGTCATTGCTGCGGATCGTCATCAGCTGCAGCACGTCCCGGCGCAGCCCACCGACCAGCACGTCATCGTCTTCGGCCAGGGTCAGCGGGGTGAAGAACTGCGCTTTCTTGCTCGGCGTGTTCCACTGGCGCTGGCAGGCCGCGATCGGCCGGTGAAAGCCGCCTTTGTCCCACATGCGCCGGTTCATGTCGTGGAAGGCGTCCGGCAGCGAGGCGGCGATGGCCGAGCGAATCAGACTGTAGTCCTGGCTCCAGGCCTGCCAGTCCAGTTGCGGATTGGGCGCCAAGGTGGCCTGGGCGATGCCGGTGATGATGGCCGTTTCCGAGCGCAGGTGCTCGCCGGCGGGCTCTGCGTGGCCCCACCAGCCGTGGATGCAGCCGGTGCTGTCCTCGGTGCTGTGGGCCTGGGCCACACCGTTCTGGCGGTCGATCTCGATACGGCCCAGGCACGGCAGCAGCCAGCTATGGGCGCCGGGCAACAGGTGGCTGCGGTTGAGCTTGGTGGCGATCTGCACGTTGAGGTGCAGGTTCTGCCAGGCCGGCTCCATCCGCGAGGTGTCCGGCACGGCGCGGATGAAGTTGCCGCCCAAACTGATGAAGCCGCGCACGCTGCCATCGAGCATGCCCTTGCAGGCGTCCACCGTGGCCAGGCCCTTTTTCTCCGGGACCTTGACCCCGAACAGCTCGGCAAAGCGCCCGGCCGGGACCTTGCTCGGGTCCTCGCTGATGCCCACGGTGCGCTGGCCCTGCACATTGGAATGGCCGCGCACCGGGCACAGGCCGGCGCCAGGCTTGCCGATGTTGCCGCGCAGCAACGCCAGGTTGACCACCATCTGCACGTTCTGCACGCCGTGGCGGTGCTGTGTCAGGCCCATGCCGTAGACCAGAATCACCCGTTCGCTTCGGGCGTAGACCTTGGCCACCGCTTCCAGAGCGCCACGGCTCAGGCCGCTGCGCTGTTCCAGGGTTGGCCATTGATGCCGACGCACGCAGGCCAGGTAGTCGTCCAGGCCCTCGGTGTGCTGGGCAATGAAGTCGTGGTCGAGGACGCTGGGCCGGCCCTCGGCAAGCTCGGTGTCGTCCAGTTCCAGCAGGGCCTTGGTGATCCCCAGCAGTGCCGCCGAATCACCGCCGATGGCCACCTGGTGATATTGAGTACTGATGGCCGTGGCCTTGGGGGTGATCATCTCCACCGGCGACTGTGGGTTGACAAAGCGCTCGGAGCCCCGCTCGCGCAAGGGGTTGAAGGTGATGATCGGCACCCCGCGCTTGCGCGCTTCCTGCAGCGGGTGAAGCATGCGCGGCGAGTTGCTGCCGACGTTCTGGCCGAAGAAGATCAGGCAATCGGTCTGTTCGAAATCGTCCAGTGTGACGGTGCCCACCGGCACGCCGATGCTTGCCTGCAAGCCCACCGAGGTGCTTTCGTGGCACATGTTCGAACTGTCCGGCAGGTTGTTGGTGCCGTAGGCGCGGGCGAGCATTTGCCAGGTGAACGAGGTTTCCAGCGAGGCGCGCCCCGAGGCGTAGAACACCACGCTGTCGGGGTCCATGCCGCGCAGCTGCCCGCCGATCTGCTCATAGGCCGTCGGCCAGGTGGTCGGCAGGTATTTGTCCGTGACGGCGTCATAGCGCAACGGTTCGGTCAAGCGGCCTTTCTGTTCGAGGTCGAAATCCGGCCAGTTGCGCAGTTCGCTGACGGTGTGCGCGGCGAAGAACTCGGGGCCGGCCTGCAAGGTGGTCAGCTCCCAGGCCGTGGCTTTGGCGCCGTTCTCGCAGAATTCCATGGCATGGGGGTTGCCAGGTTTGGCCCAGGCGCAGCTGACGCAGCCGACACCGGCGTGTTTATTGAGTTTGAGCAGAGCGCCGGTACTGCGGGCAATGGCCCGCTCGCGGCCGAGGATGGTCATGACGGAAAACGCCGAACCCCATCCCCCTGATGCATTTTTATAGGGGCGAAAGCGGGCTTTAGGGTGAATCAGCATATTTATGGTCCCAAGACGAGCGCGGCAAGGAAACGTCGCGTTACACTTATCGACGAAAGCACATCGAAAAAGGTTCGGCTGGTCTTCCCGGCGGCATTGCAGAGCGCCTACGTGGACCGGAGCAGGAACGAACCGACAGGCGCGGAGGTCGACCCACCATGAATAAACTTGTGCACTTTGCTGCCAACACTCAAGGTCGTGATTACGCGGTGGGCGACATCCACGGCCATTTCACCCGCCTGCAAACGGCGCTGGACCAGCTGGGTTTCGACCCGGCGTGCGACCGCCTGTTCAGTGTCGGCGATTTGATCGACCGTGGCCCGCAAAGCGAAGAGTGCCTGCACTGGCTGGAGCAGCCGTGGTTCTTCGCCGTCCAGGGCAATCACGAAGTGCTGGCCGTGCAGCTGGAGGAAGGCCTGCCACTGGACCTGGAGAATTACCGCAACAGCGGTGGCGCCTGGTTGCTCGACGCGCCGACCGACAAGCGGCAACTGTACGCCCGGCATTTCCGGCAGATGCCCGTGGCCATGGAGATCGAAACCGCCCAGGGCCTGATTGGTCTGGTGCACGCCGATTGCCCCTTTCCCAGTTGGGCGTTGCTGCGTGCCTACCTGAGCGGTGAGCTGCCGCGAGATAAACGCACCGACGAGATTTTCCAGTGGTCGCGCTCACGCATCAAGCGCAATGACCGGCGCGGTGTGGAGGGTGTGCAGGCGCTGATCGTCGGCCATACGCCGTTGCGTATACCGAAACGCCTGGGCAACGTCTGGCACATAGATACGGCGGGCTGGAGTGAAGGTTACTTCAGCTTTATCGAACTGGCGTCCCTGCGCGTCTGGCCCGACCCGCCACCGCGGCCTAATCCTCAAACCCGACCTGCTCCTGCATCTCGTCGACCTTCAGTTCCAGCCGGTACGCCACCGCAATAAACAGCGCCTGGCACAGGCACAGCGTGGCTGACAGCGAACGGAAGGCGAAGGAGGTGCCTTCGTTGACCAGCAATACGTTGCTGGCCCGCCGCGCCAGAGGCGACAGGTTGCTGTCGGTGATGATCAAGGTCTTGGCCTGGTGGTGTTGGGCGATGCGCAAGCAGTGCTGGGTTTCCTTGCCGTAGGGCGTGAAGCTGATGGCAATCACCAGGTCATTGGCCCGCACGCTGCGCATCTGCTCGCGGTAACCCCCGCCCAACCCGGAAATCAGATGGATGCGCTTATTGGTGTGTTGCAGGTTGTACACCAGGTAGTCGGCCACCGCGAACGAGCGGCGCACCCCCACCACATAGATATTGTCGGCGTTGACCACCAGGTCCACGGCCTTGTCGAAGGCCGCCGCGTCCAGCTCGCTGCCCAGCCGTTCGATGCCCGACAGCGTGGCGGCGATGCATTCATTGGCCAGGTCCGCGCCCGTGGACTTGTGCGACTTGTTGGCGATCAGGCTGCGGATGCGCTGCTGGTAGTTCTGCACCGGCGTGGCTTTGTGGGTGTAGGCCTCGCGAAACAGCGCCTGCATTTCGCTGAAGCCACTGAAACCGAAGCGCTGGGAAAAACGCACGATGGCCGAGGGGTGGACCTCGCACTCGCCGGCGATGTCGCTGATGCGATCGACCATGATGCGGTCGCTCTGCTGACTCATGTAGCTGGCGATGCGCTTGAGCTGGCGCGGCAGTTTATCGAACTCCTGGGTGATCAGTTCCAGCAGCTGCTCGGCGCTGGCCGGGGCAGTGGGCAGGTCGGTGTCCGGTGCAGCTTCGGCAAGGGCCGTCGCGGACACGTCAGGTGGGGGAGTACGGGACATCGGCGGGTATCCTTGTGCTTGTTCTTCTGGCTGATGCAGCTTAAAGCCAAACGCCATCAGCTGTCTTTAGAATAAAAATTCCGATTAAAAAATAATTGGAAAAAAAGTTGATGCGGGGCAGATCTCGTTCTAGTCTGGCTCCTGTGAACGCGATACGCACCTGCCATGAGGTGCCGTCGCGGCGACCAACAGGCTGATAACAATAACAGGAGCCGGTATGGGCCAGACTCGTTTTGCCAGCGCACGTCCACTGGATCTCATTTGTCTCGGACGCCTTGGCGTCGACCTTTATGCCCAGCAGGTAGGCGCACGGCTGGAAGATGTTTCCAGCTTCGCCAAGTACCTCGGCGGTTCGTCGGCCAACATTGCCTTCGGCACGGCCAGGCTGGGGCTTAAATCGGCGATGCTGACCCGGGTGGGTGACGACCACATGGGCCGCTTCCTCTGCGAACAGCTGCAACGCGAGGGCTGTGATGTCAGCGCCATCAAGGTCGACCCCGAGCGTCTGACCGCCATGGTCCTGCTGGGGCTCAAGGACCGCGAAACCTTCCCGCTGGTGTTCTACCGCGAAAACTGCGCTGACATGGCCTTGCGCCCTGAAGACGTCAGCGAAAGTTTCATTGCCTCAAGCAAGGCTCTGCTGATCACCGGGACGCATTTTTCCACCGACGGCGTTTTCCGCGCGAGCAGCCAGGCGCTGGACTATGCCGAGCGACATGACGTCAAACGCGTCCTCGACATTGACTACCGGCCAGTGCTCTGGGGCCTGGCCGGCAAAGCCGACGGCGAAACCCGTTTCGTCGCCGACACCAAGGTCAGCCAGCACGTGCAGCGGATCCTGCCGCGTTTCGACTTGATTGTCGGCACCGAGGAGGAATTCAACATCGCCGGCGGCAGTGACGACTTGCTGCAATCCTTGCACCGGGTGCGCGAACTGAGTGCCGCGACCTTGGTGGTCAAGCTCGGTGCCCAGGGCTGCACGGTGATCCACGGCGCCATCCCCGCCAGCCTCGACGACAGCCCACGCTACGCCGGGACTCAGGTAGAAGTGTTGAACGTGCTGGGTGCCGGCGATGCGTTCATGTCCGGCTTTCTCAGTGGCTGGCTGCGTGACGCCGACGACGAACGCTGCTGCGCGCTGGCCAACGCCTGCGGGGCGCTGGTGGTCTCGCGCCACGCCTGCGCTCCGGCCATGCCGACCCCGGCCGAACTGGACTACCTGCTGAACAGCCAGGTGCCCATTACCCGGCCCGATCAGGACCCGTACCTGCAACGTTTGCACCGGGTCACGGTGCCGCGCAAGGCCTGGAAACCGCTGTTTATCTTTGCTTTCGATCACCGCGCGCAACTGGCCGAACCGTGCCGCGAAGCCGGGCGCGACGCCAGCAGCGTCAGTGCCCTCAAACAGCTGTTCGTCACGGCCGTTGCCAGTGTCCAGGAGCAGCTGAAGGCGCGGGGTGTGAGCGGCGATGTCGGCATTCTGGCCGACCAGCGTTTCGGCCAGGACGCCCTCAATGCCGCCACCGGCCGTGGCTGGTGGGTGGCGCGCCCGGTAGAAACCCAAGGTTCGCGACCGCTGGCCTTCGAGCACGGACGTTCGGTGGCCAGCAACCTGATTGCCTGGCCACAGGAACAGATCATCAAGTGCCTGGTGCAGTTTCACCCGGATGACGAGCCATTGCTGCGCCTGGAGCAGGAAGCGCAGATCCGCGGCCTGTATGAAGCCTCCATCGTCAGTGGCCACGAGCTGCTGCTGGAAATCATCCCGCCCAAGGATCATCCCTCGACCCACCCTGATGTGCTCTACCGCGCCATCAAGCGCCTGTACAACATCGGCATCTTCCCGGCCTGGTGGAAGATCGAAGCGCAGAGTGCGGCGCAGTGGGCGGCCCTCGATGCCTTGATTCAGGAGCGCGACCCCTGGTGCCGGGGCGTGGTGCTGCTGGGCCTCAACGCCCCGGCCGACCAGCTCGCCGAAGGCTTTCGCGAGGCCGGCCATAGCAAGACCTGTCGGGGCTTTGCAGTGGGCCGGACGATTTTCCAGGAGCCCAGCCGCGCATGGCTCAAGGGCGAGATCGATGACGCCACACTCGTGCAGCAGATCAGTGAACGTTTCACCGGCCTGATCGACGCCTGGCTCTCGGCCCGGCCTCAGGACGCGGCGCAGTAAGGTTCTGAGTCAACAGACAGCCACATCGCTGACACAACAATAAAGGTACAGCCATGTCCGTTTCCCACGCGCAAAATGCCATACGCATCGGCATCAATCCGATTTCATGGAGCAACGACGACTTGCCGGCCCTGGGCGGCGAGACGCCCCTGAGCACCGCCTTGAGCGAGGGCCAGGCCATCGGTTACGAAGGCTTCGAACTCAACGGCAAATTCCCCAGAGACGCCAAGGGCGTTGGCGACGTGCTGCGCCCCTACGGCCTGGCACTGGTCTCCGGCTGGTACTCGGCGCAACTGGCGCGCCGCTCCCTGAGCGAAGAAATCGAGGCGATCAGCAGCCACGTGCAACTGCTCAAAGAAAACGGCGCCACGGTGCTGGTCTATGGTGAAGTGGCCGATTCCATTCAAGGCCGGCGCATTCCCCTGGTGGAGCGCCCGCGCCTGCACACCGACGCCCAGTGGGTCGAGTACGCGGGCAAGCTCACGGAATTGGCCCGTTACACCCTGTCCCAAGGCGTGCGTCTGGCCTACCACCACCATATGGGCGCCTACATCGAAAGCCCGGCTGACATCGACCGGTTGATGGCATTGACCGGCCCGGAAGTCGGGCTGCTGTTCGACAGCGGCCACTGCCAGATGGGTGGGGGCGAGCCGCTGGCGGTGTTGCGCAAGCACATCCAGCGGGTCTGCCACGTGCACTTCAAGGACGTGCGCCAGCCGGTGGTGCAACTGGCCCGCAATAACCTGTGGAGCTTTCCCGACTGCATCGTCAACGGCACCTTCACCGTGCCAGGGGACGGCGACATCGATTTCGCCGCCTTGCTCGACGAGCTGCTCAAGGTCGATTACCACGGCTGGCTGGTGGTGGAAGCCGAGCAGGACCCGGCGGTGGCACCCAGTTTTGCCTACGCCAAGAAAGGTTTTGACACCCTCAGTGCCTTGCTCGCGCAGGCACAGCAACGGAGGAACGCCGCATGAACCTGTTGATCAAGAGTGCTGCCCAGGGCCGCGACATCGTCGCCTTGCCCGCCGGGGCGCTGGAATACGTCGGTTTTGCCGCTCACCGGTTGGCCTCGGGGGAAAGCCTGGCGTTGGACGCCGGCGAGCGCGAGCTGTGCCTGGTGCTACTCAGCGGCCACGCCGATGTCAGCGGCGAAGCGCCGGGGCAGGGCGCCTTCAGCTGGGAAAACATCGGTGACCGGCAATCGGTGTTCGAGGAAAAATCGCCCTACGCCGTGTACCTGCCAGCCGGCACGCAAGTGCGCGTGACGGCTCGCGATGCCGTGCAACTGGGCGTCTGCGCTGCACCAGGCCTGCGCAACAGCGACTTGCCGGCGCGCCTGATCACCCCTGAGACCATGAAACGCAGCGTGCGCGGCAAGGGCGCCAACACCCGTTACGTCTGCGACATCCTCCCGGACACCGAGCCGGCCCATTCACTGCTGGTGGTGGAAGTGCGCACGCCGTCCGGGCACAGCTCCAGCTACCCACCCCACAAGCACGACCGCGACAACATGCCGGCCGAGAGCTTCCTGGAAGAAACCTACTACCACCAGGTCAACCCGCCCCAAGGCTTCGTGTTTCAGCGGGTCTACACCGACGATCGCCGCATCGATCAGGCCATGGCCGTGGAAAACGGCAACCTGGTGGTGGTGCCCGAGGGCTATCACCCGGTCAGCGTGCCGTACGGCTATGAATCCTATTACCTCAACGTCATGGCCGGGCCCAAGCGCATCTGGCAATTCCACAACGACCCGCAGCACAGCTGGTTGCTGGACCTTTGACGGCCAATCGAACAAGAGAGCATCGACATGAGTGAAGCAACGGTCATCGGCCATTACATCAACGGCCAGGTCCAGGATACAGGCGCCGAGCGCTACAGTTCGGTATTCAATCCCGCCACCGGCCAGGTTCAGGCCCGCGTCGGCCTGGCCAGCCCGGCCACCGTGGAGGCCGCCGTGGCCTCGGCACTGGCGGCGTTTCCCGCCTGGGCCGAGCAGTCGAGCCTGCGCCGGGCGCGCATCTTGTTCAAGTTCAAGGAACTGCTGGACAGCCATCAGGACGAGTTGGCCGAGATCATCAGTCGCGAGCACGGCAAGGTACTGGCCGACGCTCGCGGCGAAGTCACCCGCGGCATCGAGATCGTCGAGTTCGCCTGCGGCGCGCCGAGCCTGCTGCAGACCTCCTATAGCGACAACATCGGCGGCGGCATCGACAACTGGAACCTGCGCCAGCCCCTGGGCGTGTGCGCCGGCATCACCCCGTTCAACTTTCCGGTGATGGTGCCGCTGTGGATGATCCCGCTGGCGCTGGTGACCGGCAACTGCTTCATTCTCAAACCCTCCGAGCGTGACCCGTCGGCCAGCCTGCTGCTGGCGCAACTGCTCAGCGAAGCCGGTCTGCCCGACGGCGTGTTCAATGTGGTGCAAGGCGACAAGGCTGCCGTGGACGGCCTGTTGCAGCACCCGGAGATCCAGGCGATTTCCTTTGTCGGCTCCACGCCCATCGCCGAGTACATCCACCAGCAGGCCAGCCAGCACGGCAAACGCGTTCAGGCCCTGGGCGGTGCGAAGAACCACATGATCGTGATGCCCGATGCCGATCTGGAACAGGCCGCCGATGCGTTGATGGGGGCGGCCTTCGGCTCGGCGGGCGAGCGCTGCATGGCGATTTCCATTGCCGTGGTGGTAGGCGATGTCGGTGACCGTCTGATCGAGCAACTGCTGCCGCGCATCGACCGCCTCAAGGTGGGTGACGGCCGCGCCGCCGGAAGCGAAATGGGCCCGGTCATCACCGCCCAGCACAAGGCCAAGGTCGAAGGTTACATCGATCAGGGCGTGGCCGAGGGCGCGACCCTGCGGGTGGACGGTCGCGGCTTGAGCGTACCGGGAGCCGAAGAGGGCTTCTTCGTCGGGGCGACCCTGTTCGATAACGTTACCGCCGAGATGAGCATTTACCGCGAAGAGATCTTCGGCCCGGTGCTTGGCCTGGTACGGGTGCCGGACTTCGCCAGCGCCGTGGCCTTGGTCAACGCCCATGAGTTCGGCAACGGCGTGTGCTGCTTCACCCGCGACGGCGGCATTGCCAGAGCCTTCGCCCGGACCATCAAGGTCGGCATGGTCGGCATCAACGTGCCGCTGCCGGTGCCCATGGCCTGGCATTCCTTCGGCGGCTGGAAGCGTTCGCTGTTCGGCGACCATCACGCCTACGGTGAAGAAGGCCTGCGCTTCTACAGCCGCTACAAGAGTGTCATGCAGCGTTGGCCTGACAGCATCGCCAAGGGTCCGGAATTTGCCATGCCCACCGCCCAATAATCGCTTTACGCCTGGAGACAAGAAGAATGCGCCAGCCTTTGCGTTTTGCCCTTAATCGTATGGTTGCCCCGCGGTTGCCGCTGACCGAGTTTATCGACCTGGCAGTGGCGCTCAACGCCGACGCCATAGAAATCCGCAACGACCTGGCCGGTGTCGAGATCGAAAACGGCATGCCGCCAGAGGCGGTCAGGGACCTGTGCCGCGAACGGGGTATCAAGGTGTTGTCGATCAACGCGCTGTACCCCTTCGACGTGTGGAATGACGAGCGTCGCGAGCAGACCCTCAAACTGGCGGCCTATGCCCGCGATTGCGGTGCCGAAGGGCTGGTCATGTGCCCGCTCAACGACCGCGCCGACCGCCGCACCCCGGCTGAACGCGCCAGCGGCCTGCGCACCGCCTTGAGCCAGTTGGCGCCGATCCTGCGCGAGCACGGCCTGCTGGGTTTCGTCGAGCCGCTGGGCTTCGAGGAGTGTTCACTGCGGCGCAAGCGCCAGGCGGTGGAGGCGATCAAGACCGTGGGCGGGCTGGATGTGTTCCGTCTGGTGCACGACACTTTTCACCACCATCTGGCCAGCGAAGCGGAGTTTTTCCCTGAATTGACCGGGCTGGTGCACGTGTCCGGCGTGGAAGACCGCGAGGCGCCCCTTGGCAGCATCCGCGACGGCCATCGGGTGCTGGTGGGCGACGGCGACATCCTCGGCAACGCCGCGCAGCTTGATCAGTTGTTGGCGGCGGGCTACAGCGGTTATGTGTCGTTCGAGCCGTTCGCCGACAGCGTCCATCACTTGGCCGATATCCAGACGGCGGTAGGGCAGAGCATGGCGCATTTGCGCCGGGCGTTGGCTTGAGAACGTCGAGGGCTTGATTTTTCAGGACCGATTCAGAGATCCACGAATAAGGAACACTTCCATGAAAACAACAAGATTGACCATGGCCCAGGCACTGGTGAAGTTCCTCGATAACCAATACATCGAAATCGACGGCGTGCAGAGTAAGTTCGTCGAAGGCATCTTCACCATCTTCGGCCACGGCAACGTGTTGGGCCTGGGCCAGGCGCTGGAGCAGGACAGCGGTGAGCTGGTGGTGCATCAGGGCCGCAACGAGCAGGGCATGGCCCACGCCGCCATCGGCTTCGCCAAGCAGCACCTGCGGCGCAAGATCTACGCCTGCTCCTCGTCGGTCGGCCCCGGCGCGGCCAACATGCTCACCGCCGCAGCCACCGCCACCGCCAACCGCATTCCCGTGCTGCTGCTGCCGGGCGACGTGTACGCGAGCCGGCAGCCGGACCCGGTACTGCAGCAGATCGAACAGTTCCACGACCTGAGTATCAGCACCAACGACGCGTTCAAGGCCGTGAGCAAATACTGGGACCGCATCAACCGCCCGGAGCAGCTGATCAGCGCCGCCTTGGCGGCGATGCGCGTACTCACCGATCCGGCCGAAACCGGCGCGGTGACGCTGGCGTTGCCTCAGGATGTGCAGGCCGAAGCCTGGGACTACCCGGACAGTTTCCTCGCCCGCCGCGTGCACCGGGTCGACCGCCGCCCTCCGGCCAGCGCCGCACTGGAAGACGCCGTGCGCGCGTTCGCCGGCAAACACAAGCCGCTGATCATTTGCGGCGGCGGCGTCAAATACGCAGGTGCTGCTGCGGTCCTGCAAGCCTTTGCCGAGCGGTTCGACATTCCATTCGCCGAAACCCAGGCCGGCAAGAGCGTGATCATCTCGGCCCATCCCTTGAACGTCGGCGGCGTCGGCGAGACCGGTTGCCTGGCCGCCAACCTGCTGGCCAAGGAGGCCGATCTGATCATCGGCATCGGCACCCGCTACACCGACTTCACCACCGCCTCCAAATGGCTGTACCAGAACCCCGAGGTGAGCTTTCTCAACCTCAACATTCACCCGGCCGATGCGCTCAAGCTGGATGCCGTGCAGGTATTGGGGGACGCCCGCCTGAGCCTGGAAGGCCTGGCCGAGCCGCTGGCAGCCAGCGGCTACCGAAGCGGTTGGGGCGCTCAGGTCAGCGAGGCGAGGGCGGCGTTGGCCGCCGAGGTCGATCGGGTCTACGCCGCGCACTACAGCAGCAGTGACTTCGTCCCGGAAATCGCCGACCACATGGACCCGGCCGTGTTGCGCGATTTTATCGAAATGACCGGCTCGGCCCTGACTCAGAGCCAGGTGCTGGGCGTGCTCAACCGTGCGTTGCCCGAAGATTCGGTGATCGTTGCCGCCGCCGGCAGCCTGCCCGGCGACCTGCAACGGGCCTGGCGCACCCGCGCCGTCAACAGTTATCACGTTGAATATGGCTATTCGTGCATGGGTTACGAGGTCAATGCGGCCCTTGGAGTCAAGCTGGCCGAGCCGCACCGCGAGGTCTATGCCCTGGTGGGCGACGGCTCCTACATGATGCTGCACTCGGAACTGGCCACCTCGATTCAGGAGCGGCGCAAGATCAACGTGGTGCTGCTGGACAACATGACCTTCGGCTGCATCAACAACCTGCAGATGGAGCACGGCATGGACAGCTTCGGCACCGAGTTCCGCTTTCGCAACCCGGAAACCGGCAAGCTCGATGGCGGCTTCGTGCCGGTAGACTTCGCCATGAGCGCCGCCGCCTACGGCTGCAAGACCTACAAGGTGACCACGCTCGAGCAATTGGAGACGGCCCTGCTGGACGCGCGTCAGCAGAGCGTATCGACCCTGATCGACATCAAGGTCTTGCCCAAGACCATGATTCACAAGTACCTGTCCTGGTGGCGAGTCGGGGTGGCCGAAGTGTCCACCAGCGAGAAGACCGCCGAAGTGCGGCGCAAGCTCGACGAGCAGTTGGGTCGCGCCCGGCAGTACTGAAAGAACCCGACAAGAACAAAAGGAGAAGCGCCATGCGCATTGCCCTGGATCCCTACATGTACCGTCATCTGCCCCTGGGCAAGATGTGCGACAAGGTCGCCGAGCTGGGTTATGAACACATCGAACTGTCCCCCCGGGAAGACTTTCTGCCGTTCTACAAGGCGCCGCGGGTGGACCGGGCGCGGGTCAAGGAATTTCGCCAGGCCCTGAGCGACGCCGGTGTGAAGCTGTCGTCGCTGCTGCCCATGTACCATTGGGCGTCGGCCGACGAAGGCCTGCGGGTCGCGGCCGTGCGCAACTGGAAGCGTGCCATTCAGATCGCTGTGGAGATGGACTGCGAACGGGTCAACACCGAGTTCACCGGCCAGTCGGACAACCCGCTGGTGTGCGAGAACCAGTTCATGCGTTCCATGGACGAGCTGATCCCGGAATTCGAGCGCGAGGGCATCAAGCTCGACATCCAGGCTCACCCCTATGACTTCTGCGAACGCAACAACGAATCGGTAGACATCCTGCGCGGGCTGGACCGTGACTGGATCAACTACTTGTACGCCGCCCCGCACACCTTCTTCTATGACGACGGCAAGGGCGACATCGCCTCCATGCTGCGCTACGCCGGTGACAAGCTCAGCCATTTGATCATCGCCGACACCTACAACCACAAGGCATCCTCGGGCCTGCGCTACATCGTCAATCCGCCCGGGGTCACTGCAACGGTGCATCAACACCTGGATATCGGCCAGGGCGAGGTGGACTGGGAAGCGTTTTTCAGCACCGTGCGCGAGCTCAAATTCGATGGCATCGCCACCGTTTCGGTGTTCGCCTGGGAGGACCGTCCGGACGAATCCAACCGCATGATGCTCGAGCGGGTCACCCGCGAGCTGACCCGCTGAATCCACTGCAAGGAGCGTCAACATGCGTATCGGACTTTTGGGGTATGGCTTCGGCGGTCGCTATTTTCACGCGCCGTTGCTGGCCAGTCTGGCCGGTTCCACCTTTGTCGGCGTGGTCACCCGGTCGCCCCAGCGGCGCCAGGAGCTGGCCATCGAACACCCCGGAGTCAAGGCTTTCGACAGCCTGGGCCAACTGGCCGAGGCCGGGGTCGACGTGGTGGTCATTTCCACGGCGCTGGAGGGCCGCCAGGCCTTGATTCTGCAAGCCATCGAACTGGGTCTGGGGGTGGTCAGCGACAAGCCGTTCGCCGCCGATGCCGCCCAGGGTCAGGCGCTGGTGGACGCGGCGAAAAAGGCCGGGGTGCTGCTCAGTGTGTACCAGAACCGCCGCTGGGATTCGGATTTCCTGACCTTGCGCAAACTGCTCGAAGGCGATGCCCTGGGGACTGTGCGGCGTTTCGAATCGTCCATCGAGCGCTACTTGCCGGACAACCTCGGCAACCCCACCGGCGGTGGCTGGCTGCGCGATCTCGGTGCCCATCTGGTGGATCAGGCTTTGCAACTGTTCGGCCCTGCCAGTCGGGTCTACGCTGAGCTGGACCTGTTGCCCGGCAGCGCATTGGATCGCGGCTTCTTCGTGTCATTGACCCATGCGAGCGGAGTGGTTTCCCATCTGCGGGCCAGCGCCACCCAGAGTGCGCCGCAACCGCGCTTTCGGGTCACCGGCGACAGCGCCTGCTACACCGTCGACGGTTTCGACGGCCAGGAGGCCAGGGTGCTGGCGGGGTTCTCGCCGGCCACCGACGGGCAAGACTGGGGCGCCGAGGAGCATCGTAACTGGGGCTGGCGGGTGCAGGGCGACGAGCGTGAGCGCGTGCCTTCGGAACATGGCAACTGGCCGTTTTTCTATGAACAGGTGGCGCGGGCAGTGGCCGGCAAGGGCGCAGTGCCCGTGGACCCCGCCGATGCCGTGCGGGCGTTGCGGGTGCTGGACGCGGCGCGGGTCAGTGCGCAAAAAGGCCAGGTCATTGCATTGCCAGGTGAATAAAAGCTCAGAAAGAAATAAATTCCAAAACGAATTGATTTAGAAACTATATTCCAATAGAGTCAATTCAGGTTCCCGAGACACGCGTCCCTACAACAATAATCAAGGTACCGTCGATGAAAACCGCAATCTCCACGCTCTCCCTGCGTCCAAACGTTTGCTCCTCGCGTCTTCCCTTCGTTCGCCGCCTGCTCTGCGGGGCCGCGCTGTCCTTGCTGATGGCCAGTGGTGCAGCCATGGCCGACATGAAAATCGGCGTGGCCATGTCGCAATTCGATGACACCTGGCTGACCTACCTGCGCGAGTCCATGGCCGCCGACGCCAAGTCCGTACCGGGGGGCGCCAGCCTGCAGTTCCAAGACGCCCGCGCCGACGTGGTCAAGCAGCTGAGCCAGGTCGAAGACTTCATCAACCAGAAGGTCGACGCCATCATCGTGGTCCCGGTGGACACTGCCGCCACCAGCAAGATGATCGACGAAGCCACCCAGGCGAAGATCCCGCTGATCTTTGTCAACCGCCGTCCCGACCAGGCCAAGCTGCCGGCCGGCGTGGTGACGGTGACGTCCGACGACCTGGAAGCCGGCCACCTGCAGATGCAGTATCTGGCCGACAAGATGGGCGGCAAGGGCAATGTGGTGATCCTGCTGGGTGACCTGGCCAACAACTCCACCCAGAACCGCACCAAGGGCGTCAAAGAGATCATCGCCAAGTACCCCGGCATCAAGATCCAGGAAGAACAGACCGGCATCTGGCTGCGGGACAAGGGCATGGACCTGGTCAACAACTGGATCACCCAAGGCAAGCCGTTCGACGCGGTGGTGTCCAACAACGACGAGATGGCCATCGGCGCAGCCATGGCGCTCAAGGCCGCAGGTTTCGAGAAAGGCAAGGTGCTGATCGGCGGTGTCGACGGCACCCCCGATGGCCAGAATGCGATCACCCAGGGCGACCTCACCGTCTCCGTGTTCCAGGATGCCAAGGGCCAGGCCAAGGGCGCCATGGAAGCGGCGGTGAAAATGGTCAACAAACAGCCCGTGGAGCAGTCGGTGCTGATTCCTTACCGGCTCATCACGCCGCAGAACGTGGCCCAGTTCGCTCAGCAGTAAGGGGGTGGGCACACCTGCGGTATGTGCACACCCGGACTTATAAAAACAACCCAAGTAGTCGCCTTATCTCGTAGAGGCCGCCCGATACGCGGCCTGACAGGAGTGCCAACCATGACTGCCGTCGCCAAGCTCGCGCCCGCGCAACCTGAAAAAGACCACGTGCCTTCGCCGTTCCTGCTGGAAATCAGCAACATCACCAAGCGCTTTCCCGGCGTCCTGGCCCTCGACAACGTGCAGTTGCGGGTTCGTCCGGGCAGCGTGCTGGCGTTGATGGGGGAGAATGGTGCAGGCAAGTCCACCTTGATGAAGATCATTGCCGGTATCCATCAACCCGACAGCGGCACCCTCTCTCTGCATGGCCGCCCAGTGGTGCTGACCACACCGCTGGCCGCACAGCACGCCGGCATCGCGATGATCCACCAGGAACTCAACCTGATGCCGTACATGAGCATCGCCGAGAACATCTGGATCGGCCGCGAGCAGCTCAACGCGTTTCACATGGTCGACCACAGTGCCATGTACAAGGCTACCGAGGCCTTGCTCAAGCGCCTGCGCATTCGCCTCGATCCGGGCCAGCCGGTGGGCGAGCTGAGCATTGCCGAGCGGCAGATGGTCGAGATTGCCAAGGCGGTGTCCTACGATTCGGACATTCTGATCATGGACGAGCCGACCTCGGCCATTACCGAAACCGAAGTGGCGCACCTGTTCTCGATCATTGCCGACCTGCGCGCCCAAGGTAAGGCGATCATCTACATCACCCACAAGATGGACGAAGTGTTCGAGATCGCCGATGAAGTGGCGGTGTTTCGCGATGGCACTTTCGTCGACCTGCTGCCGGCCGCTCAGCTCAACGGCGAAAAACTGATTTCCATGATGGTTGGCCGCGAGCTCAGCCAGCTGTTTCCGCCGCGTACCCAGGCGGTGGGCGAGCATCTGCTGAGTGTGCGTGACCTGCGCCTGGACGGGGTCTTCGAGGGCGTGTCTTTCGACCTGCATCGGGGTGAAGTGCTGGGCATCGCCGGGTTGATGGGCTCGGGGCGCACCAACATCGCCGAAACCCTGTTCGGCATCACTCCGGCCAGCGGCGGCGAAGTGCGGCTTGACGGTGTGGTCATCACCCCGGCCGACCCGCGCCAGGCCATTGCCCACGGCTTTGCCCTGCTGACCGAGGACCGCAAGCTCAGCGGCCTGTTTCCGTGCCTGTCGGTGATGGAAAACATGGAAATGGCGGTGCTGGCCGAGCACTGCAACAGCGGCTTCGTGCAGCAGAAAGGCCTGCGACTGATGTGCGAGGACATGTGCGCCAAGCTGCGGGTCAAGACGCCGTCGCTGGAGCAGTGCATCGACAACCTGTCTGGCGGCAACCAGCAGAAGGCCTTGCTGGCGCGCTGGCTGATGACCCACCCGAAAATTCTGATTCTCGACGAGCCCACTCGCGGTGTCGACGTGGGCGCCAAGGCCGAGATCTATCGGCTGATTCGCCAGCTGGCCGGGGAGGGTATGGCCGTGATCATGATTTCCTCGGAGTTGCCCGAGGTGCTGGGCATGAGCGACCGCGTGCTGGTGATGCACGAAGGCCAATTGATGGGCGAACTGGACCGCGAGGCGGCCACCCAGGAACGGGTGATGCAACTGGCGTCCGGCATGGCCTTGCAGGAGGAGATCTGAAATGACCGTACTCACTGAGAACAAACCCGCTGTCACCCCGGTGCGCCTGAAGCGCCGCATGCCCACCGAATTGAGCATCCTCATGGTGCTGGTGGGGATTGCCCTGGTGTTCGAGCTGTTCGGCTGGATCGTGCGTGACCAGAGCTTCCTGATGAACAGCCAGCGGTTGGTTTTGATGATCTTGCAGGTGTCGATCATCGGCCTGATCGCCATTGGCGTGACCCAGGTCATCATCACCACCGGTATCGACCTGTCGTCCGGTTCGGTGCTGGCGCTGTCGGCCATGGTCGCGGCGAGCCTGGCACAAAGCTCGGATTTTGCCCGTGCGGTGTTCCCGCACCTGACCGACATGCCGGCCTGGATACCGCTGGTGGCGGGGCTGGGGGTGGGTTTGCTGGCGGGGGCCATAAACGGCAGCATCATCGCACTGACCGGCATCCCGCCGTTCATTGCAACGCTGGGCATGATGGTCTCGGCCCGCGGCCTGGCGCGCTACTACACGTCGGGTCAACCCATCAGCATGCTGACCCCGCAGTACACGGCCATTGGCCAGGGCGCGATGCCGGTGATCATCTTCCTGGTGGTGGCGGTGATCTTCCACATCGCCCTGCGTTACACCAAGTACGGCAAGTACACCTACGCCATCGGCGGCAACATGCAGGCGGCGCGCACCAGCGGGATCAACGTCAAGCGCCACCTGGTGGTGGTGTACAGCATCGCCGGGCTGCTGGCGGGTCTGGCCGGTGTGGTGGCGTCGGCACGGGCGGCCACGGGGCAGGCGGGCATGGGCGTGTCCTATGAACTGGATGCCATCGCCGCCACGGTGATTGGCGGCACGAGCCTGGTGGGCGGCGTGGGGCGCATCAGTGGTACGGTGATCGGCGCGCTGATTTTGGGGGTCATGGCCAGCGGCTTTACCTTCGTCGGTGTCGATGCCTACTTGCAGGACATCATAAAAGGGCTGATCATTGTGGCCGCGGTGGTGATCGACCAGTGGCGCAACAAACGCCTGATCAAGCGCTGAAGTTCAGCTTTTTCCGCAGTGACACCCGCCCGCCTGGCGCCGAGATGCGCCAGGCGGGCTTTTTTCAGTTGCCCAGTGGCCACGCCGGTCGTAGACTGCCGCCCCTCTAAATGAGTGCCCGAATGGCGCTTTGAGAATTTGGTGTCGCGCGGAGACCTCGCGTGGCACACCCGTTTGGCTTAAATGCACGCATTTTTATAGAGAAATCAATGACAAAGGAAAAGTTGCTGGCCATGCCGGCCGATGACTACATGAACGCCGAGCAACTGGCCTTCTTTGCAGACCTGATCAAGTCCATCAGAGCCGAGACCCATGAGCGCATCGAGCAGAGCCGTGTAGCCATCGAGAGCCTGGACACACCAGCCGATCCTGCCGACGCCGCTTCCGTTGAAGAAGAGCGCCACTGGCTGGTCAACGTGATCGACCGTGACCAGCGCCTGTTGCCACAACTGGAAATGGCCTTGGGCCGTATCGGGGATGACAGCTTCGGCTGGTGCGACGACAGCGGTGAGCCGATCGGCCTCAAGCGTCTACTGATCAGCCCGACCACCAAGTACTGCATCGAAGCGCAGGAACGGCACGAGCAGATCGACAAGCATCAGCGCCAGGCGTGATGTAGCGGCCGCTGACAGCCTCTGCAGGGCCGAGCCGGCTCGGTCCTGCAGAGCGTCAGGGGCACGGCGATCAGGCCTGATTGCCCACTTGCGGCGCTTCATGCAGCCGGGCGTTCAATTCGTCGACGATCAACGCCCAGGGGCCGTCGTCGCGAATGCTGTCGTTGAGCAGCTTTTTCTGGGTCTCACTCCAGAACTTCGCCTCCGAAATCTTGATGTCATCCGGCAATTGATGCGCATCAATGAAGTCATCAATCGCATGCCCGCCTGACTCAAGCCCTAATTGATCAAAGAGCAGTTTCAAGTCCGGGGTATCGGTCGAGCTTTCCATGGTGGCTCCTCTGTTCGGCTTTTGGCCAAACTGTACTGTGGGTAATCACTCCACATCTGAAAGGCAACCGCGCCAGGAGTTCGATCCGGACCCGGAATCAGACCGTGGTGACAAACATCTCCACGCTTTGACTCGCGGCAGGCGGATCAGTGACCAGTTTCAGCGCCATGTGCGCGGCCAGCATGCCGGCATGGGCTTCCCGGATGGCACGGTCACGCTCCAGGTCGTTGTGATATTCGGCCGCCTGGGCGGCGATCAGGCGCAGTTGCTCATGGCGGATCTGCCCGTTCATCTGCTGCACTTTGCGGTTGTGTTCGCGCTCCTGGCGGCGGGCAGCAGCGTCGCTGTCGGCCTTGCGTGCCTGGCTGGCCTCCACACGGGCGCGGGCGGCAAGAATCAGGTCGGCGGCCGCGCCGTCGGCGTCGCTCATGCCGTTATAGAGAAACAGGGTGCTGCTGGAGTCATTGATTTCAAGCATGTTGGCCTCCAACGAGGCAAAGTGAAGTATCGGCAATGAAGTTATCGACGTGCCGCCCGGCCTCTTGACCCTGCAAACCGTGGAAAAGACCAGCGGCATCTGGATTGAACCGCGTGGTGAGCGTTAGAATGGCGTGCCGGGCTCTATTTCCGGCTTGAGCCCGTCGAGTTTCTCTGCCAGTCATTTTTAGCGACCATTCACTTCCCCCGTGAAGGTCGAGTGTCTGTGCCCGTTGTCGAGGCATCCGAGCGGGTCACGAGCCCGCTTGTTTGAATGGCCGAAAACCTCTCGCCATTGACGCCTTTTCCTGCGCAGCGCCGTGCTTTGGCCCACAGCGTGGGCAATCGGTATCTGCCAAAGTGTTCAAGCGGCTTGCCTGTGACCGTTCCGGGCGGGCTTTATTACCGATCTTTCCTGTGTTGAGGATTTTTCATTGGCTGTAAGCAATCTGGATATGCACGCCTTGTTCGTCCTGGGCGACTTGCGGGCGAAGTTGGTCAAGTTGTTTCAATCCCGTTTCGTCTATGTCACCGAGCAGACCGCCGAGGGTCTGTTTATGGCCGAAATCGATACTGAAACGGCGTTGGTGGTCGACGACAAACCGGGTCTGGAGTTGAAAGTGGGCGACCACTTTCGCGCCGCCGTACTGGCCAGTCGCGAAGGAGGCAAGTTCGAAATCAAGTTTCGTGACATCAAACTGGCGGTCTACGGCCTGGGCGAATATGCCTTCGTGGCCAGTCCTGAAGGCAATGGCATCGTCTTCAAGGAAGGCCAGACCGTGGTGCTGGTATTCGCCGCCAACGAGCAGTTGCAGGTCGGCCTGGCGAAGATTCTCAAGTCCGCCACCAGCAAGGCTGCCAAGTTTCGCAAGGGCGAGTTGGTGTTCAAGGCCAGCGAGTAAAGCGCATGGCGTTAGCGGCTGCGCTGCGGTCAGGCTGAACTCCCCGGGCTCGCGCGCCCTCTAAACGGGACCTACGCTAAGCTGAGGACAGATCGATGACCGAGTACAAGCAAAGTCAGCCCAACGCGCCGACCACCGACACATCCGGCAAGCCCGTGGATGTGGTGGAGCGCGACATCGAAGAACGACACGCCCCGGATGAAGCGGTCGACGAAGTCATTACGCCGACGTCGACCCGCCGCAAGGAGCAGGATGCCGAAACGCTGGAGCGCGAAGACGCGGCCATCGAGCGCAGCCTTAAAAAACGCTAACAGCCCAAGGTGATTCCATGAGTTCCCACCCGCTGTACATTGCCTATGCCGGACCTGCCTTGCTCGAGACGCCGTTGCTGAACAAAGGCAGCGCCTTCAGCCCTCAGGAACGGGTGGATTTCAATCTGGTGGGCCTGCTGCCGCAGAACGTCGAGACCATCGACGAGCAAGTGGCCCGCGTCTACAACCAGTACACCCAGTGCCCCACCGACCTGGACAAGCACATCTTGCTGCGCTCCATTCAGGACAACAATGAAACGTTGTTTTTCCGCCTGCTGGAAGCGCACCTGGACACCATGCTGCCGATCATCTACACGCCCACCGTCGGCCAGGCCTGTCAGGAGTTCTCCAAGATCTACCGCACCCACCGCGGCTTGTTCGTGGCGTGGCCGGATCGCCACCACATCGATGACATCCTCTTCAGCGCCACCAAGGACAAGGTCAAGATCGTCGTCGTGACCGACAGCGAGCGGATCCTCGGCCTGGGGGACCAGGGCATCGGCGGCATGGGCATTCCCATCGGCAAGCTGTCGCTCTACACCTCCTGCGGCGGGATCAGCCCGGCCTACACGCTGCCCATCGTGCTCGACGTTGGTACCAACAATCAGGAACTGCTCGACGACCCGATGTACATGGGCTGGCGCCACCCGCGGGTGACCGGCAAGGACTACGACGAATTCATCGAGCTGTTCATCCAGGGCGTCAAGCGGCGCTGGCCGGACGTGCTGTTGCAATTCGAAGACTTCGCCCAGACCAACGCCATGCCGTTGCTGGAGCGTTACCGTGATCAACTGTGTTGCTTCAACGACGACATCCAGGGCACCGCTTCGGTGGCAGTGGGCACCCTGCTGGCCGCCTGCAAGGTCAAGGGGCAGAAGCTGGGTGATCAGGTGGTCACCTTTGTGGGCGCCGGTTCCGCCGGGTGCGGCATTGCCGAGCACATCGTCGCGGCCATGCAGATTGAGGGCCTCAGCGAGCAGGACGCCCGCAGCCGGATCTTCATGGTCGACCGGTTCGGCCTGCTGATCGAAGGCATGGGTGGGCTGCATGACTTCCAGGAGCGCCTGGCGCACAAGGAAGCTGACTTGGCGGGCTGGCAGGCGGGTGAAAAAGGCTACGAGTTGCTGGAGGTGGTTCGCCGCGCCCAGCCGACCATTCTCGTCGGGGTGTCGGGCCAGCGCGGGCTGTTCACCGAGGAGGTGGTGCGCGAGATGCACAGTCACTGTGCCCAACCGCTGATCATGCCGCTGTCCAATCCGACCTCGCGGGTCGAAGCCACGCCGGCGGAGATTCTGCAGTGGACCGATGGCCAGGCGCTGGTGGCCACCGGCAGCCCGTTCAAGCCGGTCAAGCTGGGTGATCGCGAGATCCACATTGCCCAGTGCAACAACGCCTACATCTTCCCTGGCATCGGCCTGGGCGTGGTGGCGGCCAAGGCCACGCGGATCACCGAGGAAATGTTGATGGCGGCGTCCAATGCCCTGGCCGAGTGCTCGCCGGTGGTGACTGGGGAGGGCGATGCCGTGCTGCCGCCACTCAAGGACATCCAGCAGGTCAGCCGCAAGATTGCTTTTGCGGTGGCGCGTCAGGCGCAGAAACAGTCCGTGGCGCTGGAGACCACACAAGAGCAGCTGCACGCGGCGATCGAGCGCAATTTCTGGATGCCTCGTTATCGAGCCTACCGCCGGCGCTCGATCTAGCCCTGCTGAGCGCCAGCCCCCTCGCGAACAAGCCAGGCTTGCTCGTGGAGGGGCCGGCAAGCAATCCATCGCTCACCCTGCTGATTCCCTCAATCCGTCGACCGACTCAACACCCGGCGCGGCTCCGGCTTGCGCGGCTTGAGCAGCTGTGCGAGGCCCATGGTCAACAAAGGCACGAACAGGGCGAAATACGAACTGTCGATGCCGTGAGGGTTGCCGGCCACGAACCAGGCGATGGTGGTGACCACCGAGAGGATGATCCCGGCCAAGGCGCCTCGTGGGCTGCCAAAACGGGGCGCGTAGAAGCTCATCAGTACGATAACCGCCAGGGTTGCCCGCAGGGCCTTGCCCAGAAAGGCGATCATCAGGATCTTGTCGGCATACAGCGCCAGCACCAGCGGCAGGAACCCCAGCACCACAATCGCCAGTTTGACGAAGATCACCGACTTGCGATCATCTTTGGCCTTGTTGAAGAAAGGGTCGTAGAAGTCCTTGAGCAGCAGCGTCGAGGAAGCCATGACGTTGGCGGAAATCCCGCCGAACAGTGCGCCGGCCAGGCCGATCACTACCACGCTGGCGGAGTAGGTCGGCATGTGAGCGATCAGCGCCGGGAACGCCTCGATGGACTTGCTGCCTGGGTACAGATACGCGCTGCACATGCCGATCGTGGCCGCCATCAGGCCGAACGGAATCATCAGTGACGAAACGTAATAGCAGGCGCGTTTGGAGGTCTTTTCATCTGGAGTACTCACCAACGCCTGAATGACGTACTGGGTGGCGAAGATCGAGCCGACCCCGCCGATCATCCATGCCATGATCTGGCCCCAGCCCACGCCTGTGAAGTCAAACATGTGCGCCGGCAGACGCGCCTGCAGGTTACCGATACCGCCCGATGCCTCCAGGGCAAAGGCCAGGGCCAACACCACGCCGACGTATTTGATCAAGGCATGAATAAAGTTGGTGTAGACCACCGAGCGCATGCCGCCGAGGCTGACGTAGAACACCGTGACCACCCCCACCAGCAGGATGGCATAGGTCTTGTCGATGCCCAGCACCGCCGCCAGCACTGCGCCGCCGCTGGCGTACAGCGCGATGGAAACGATCCCCAGGGCGCAGATGGTCAGGATGGAGGCGGCAAAACGCACCCCTTGGCCGTAGTTCTGGGCGAGGATCCCGGAGATGGTGTTCAAGCCGGTCTGCCGGTATTTTCGTGCCAGAATCAACGCCAGCAACAGAAAACCCAAGGCCAGCGCCACCAGGTTCCAGGCAGCAGAAATGCCCGATTCGAAGCCTTTCTGCGCGGTGCCGATGCTCACCGAGCTGCCGATGAATTCCGACAACATCAAGGCGGCAATGAGAAAGGGCGGGAAGCTGCGCCCGCCGCTGGTGAAGCCTTCGCTGCTCTTGGCGTGCTTGCGCACACCGTAGCCGATGCACGACATCACCACGAAATAGGCTGCGGTCAGGCAAAGGATGATTATTATTCTTGTGTCCATAGGGTCTCCGTCTCTAGAAGGATGCTTATTGTTGTGAGCCAATCGGTGTGTCGGTATCGCGGATCATCCCCCCTGGATCTCGCTGTTTGATTTGTACGTCATCGTACGACATGGCTTGATCATAAACGGGTAGCGCTATCATTCAAGGGCCAGCAGTCAGGTTTTTTCCCCGCCATGCGTCCGCTCGGGTCAATGCGCCGTTCGGCCGTGCCAGGATGGACTAAGCTGGGCGCGAACCGTGTAACAACGACAAATAACAAGGACCCATCATGAATCACACACGCCAGCAGGACCTGCAACGCATTGCCCATCAGGAAGCGCTGTTGCAATTTCCTGCTTTCGACAAGCGCACTGCCTGGGAATTGGGCGTGCGCCTCAAGGACGCCTGCCAGGCAGCGGGCGTGGCCACCACCATCGAAGTTCGGCTGGGGCGCGCCACAGTGTTTCTGTATGCCATGCCCGGGACGGCGCCGAACAACGCCGACTGGGCACGGCGCAAGCGCAATGTGGTGGAGATGATGGACCGCAGTTCCTACGCTGTGGGCCTACTGGGTGAGGAAGAGGGTGTGTCCATGGAAGTCGCCATGGGCCTGCCGCTCGGGGATTACGCCAGCCATGGCGGCGCGTTCCCGCTGCGGGTCAAAGGCACCGGTTGCGTCGGCGTGGCGACGCTGTCCGGGTTGCCCAGCCGGGAGGACCACAGCCTCGTGGTGCGGGTGCTGGCAGACATGTGCGGGGTGGCGGTCGCGGAGGTGGCGCTGGACCTGTGAAACCCTGACGAGGCGGTTGTACCGACAGCCCCTTTGCACCTTGTCGGGAGGTCACATGGCGCTGCACCACTGGGTCATGTTCTTTCTCACCTACTTGGCAACCACCCTGTCGCCGGGCCCCAATATCCTGCTCAGCGTGCGCAATACCTTACGCTTTGGCCCCGGCGCCATGGTCGCGACCCTGGCCGGCAACCTGACCGCTCAATTGCTGCTGGCCACGGCGGTGACGCTGGGGGTCGGGGCCATCTTGAAGGAAGTGCCGGCAGCGTTCATGGCGGTCAAGGTAGTGGGGGCAGGTGCGTTGATCTATCTGGGCATCCGCCAGCTGTTGACTCGGCCCGCCGTGCCCGTGGTCATGGGTGAGGCCATGGTCTGCCTGGCGGCCTCGCGCTGGCAACTGGCGGCGCAGGCATTTCTGGTGTCGGCCAGCAATCCCAATACCTTGTTGTTCCTCTGTGTGTTCCTGCCGCAGTTCATTGTTCAGGGCCAGCCCTTGCTCAAACCCTTTGCATTGATGGTCGCGACCATGGCCATGACGGTGGTCATGGTGCACGCGGCCTATTGCCTGATGGCGTATCACTTCAGCCGCCGCTTCAAGGCGGCCCATTGGGTGGCAATGCTCAAGCGCTCGTGCGGGCTGATCTTCATCGGCGTGGGCATGCATTTACTCGATGCACGGATTTTGTAGGCCCGTGCGATCCGGGAGCTGCGACTCAACTCCCCTGCAACGGCGTGGCATCCTCGAAGAAATAATCCTGCCACGACGCCGGCTTGTTCTTGATCGCCCCGACCCGGTACATGAATTCGGCCAGCGGGTAAGTGTTCTTCGGGTTGATGGTGAACTCGAAGCGAGGGTTCTCGATGATCTTGATCAGGGCATCACGGTTGATCTTGGCGTGTGTCACGCGCAGGTAGGTGTCGGCCGCGCCCGGTTTATCGTTTTGCACATAAGCGGCCGCTTCGCTCAGCGCTTCGATGAAGGCATGGTAGGTCTTAGGGTTCTCGGTTCGGAATTTCTCGGTAGCGAACAGCACGGTGGGCGAGTTGGGGCCCAGCAGGTCATAGGTGTCGAGCACCACGTGCACATTGGGATTGGTCAGTTCCTGTTCCTGAAACGGCGGGTTGGAGAAGTGGGCGCTGACCTCGGTGCCACCGGCGACGATACTCGCGGCCGCGTCCGGGTGCGGCAGGTTGATCGAATACGCGTCGAGCCGTGCGTAATCCTTGTCCCCCCACAGCTTGGCCGAGGCCAGTTGCAGGTAGCGTGATTGCACCGATACCCCGACCGCCGGCACGGCAATCCGGTCCTTGGCGGTGAAGTCGGCAATGCTCTTCACGTTCGGGTTGTTGCTCACCAGCAGGTACGGGAAGTTGCCCAGGGAGGCCACCGCCTTGACGTTCTGCCGGCCATGGGTACGGTCCCAGACCGTCAGTAACGGACCGACGCCAGCACCCGCAATATCGATCGCTCCGGACAGCAGCGCGTCGTTGACCGCCGAGCCACCGGACAATTGGGTCCAGTCGACCTTGATGTCCAGACCTTCCTGTTGCCCATACTTCTCCACCAGGTGCTGATCACGCACCACGTTGAGCAGCAAGTAGACGATCCCGAACTGTTCGGCAATGCGCAGTTGGCCTTCCGCCTGGGCGGTGCTGGGCATCACCAGGTTGCTGGTTAGCAGGGACAGCCCCAGGCCGAGCGAAAACGCCTGTTTCGTCAGGCGTGGGAAAGGTTTGGAAAGAATGCCCATGGGAGTGCGCCTTGCAGTGGGGGGTGAAGTGCTACCGACGATATAGGTATATAGATCTGATCTTAAATACCTTTAAAGCATAGCCTAAGAACCGATCCAATCAGCGCTGCAGCGCACGCGGTCGCCTTTATGTCGTTGCGGTATAACCGCCAGACAAAGGGTATTAGACAGCTGAAGGTCTGGGCTGGGATGCTCAGGGCTTTTGCACCGGCAAAAGGAAGCTGCAATGACCGTTCGCCAACTCAAACTCGGGGCGTTCATGCGCCCTGTCAGCATTCACACCGGCGCCTGGCGCTACCCCGGGGCGTGGAAAGACGCCAACTTCAACTTCCAGCAACTCAAACGCCTGGCCCAGACATTGGAGCGGGGCAAGTTCGACGCGTTTTTCATGGCCGATCACCTGGCCTTGCTGAACATGCCCCGCGAGGCCCTCAAGCGCAGCCACACCGCCACCTCGTTCGAGCCGTTTACGCTGCTGTCGGCGCTGAGTCAGTGCACCGAGCACCTGGGGCTGGTGGCCACGGCGTCGACCAGCTTCGACGAACCGTTCCACGTGGCCCGGCGCTTTGCTTCCCTGGACCACATCAGCAATGGCCGCGCGGGCTGGAACATCGTGACCACCGCGAACCCGGACGCGGCATTGAATTTCGGCCTGGAGCAACATCTTGACCACGACCAGCGTTACGCGCGTGCCCGCGAGTTCTACGACGTGGTCACCGGGCTCTGGGACAGCTGGGCGGATGACGCCTTTGTGCGCGACGCCGAGAGTGGCACCTTCTTTGACCCTGACCGCCTGCATACCCTCGATCACCGGGGCGAGCATTTCAGGGTCCGAGGGCCGTTGCACATCGCTCGTCCGATACAGGGCTGGCCGGTCATCGTGCAGGCTGGCGCCTCCGAGCCGGGTCGGCAATTGGCGGCGCAAACCGCCGAGGTCATCTTCGCCGCGCCGCGCACCCTGGCCGATGGCCGGGCTTTCTACGCCGACGTCAAGGCGCGCCTGGCACCGCTGGGCCGCGAGCGTGACCACCTGAAAATCCTCCCGGCCGCCTTCGTGGTGGTCGGCGATACGGTGGAGCAGGCCAAGGCTACCCGCGCGCGGCTCGACAGTCTGGTGCACTACGCCAGCGCCATTGGTTCGCTGTCCATTGCCCTGGGCGTTGACGCTTCGAAGTTCGAGCCGGACGGCTACCTGCCGCCCATACCGCAAACCAACGACAGCAAGACCAGTCGCGAGCAGACCCTGGCCCTGGCCGACCGAGAAGGCTTGACCGTGCGCCAGTTGGCCCAGCGCCTGGGGGGCTATTCCGGGCTGGCCTTCGTCGGCACCGCCAAGACCATTGCCGACGAAATGCAGGCCTGGTTGGAGCAGGAAGGCAGCGACGGCTTCAACGTGATGTTCCCGTGGCTGCCGGGCGGGCTGGATGACTTTGTCGATCAGGTGGTGCCCGAGCTGCAGGGTCGCGGGCTGTTTCGCCAAGAGTATGAAGGCACGACATTGCGCGAAAACCTCGGGTTGGCGAGGCCGTCGAATCGTTTTTTTCCTTAGCCGATAAACATTTTTCAGCGCCTGAAAACTGCCCGATCGGCAGCTTGCTTTTACCTTGGCGGGTTGAGCTGGGGGGAGGCGGCGTCAAGCAGAGCCACAGCCAGAGCAACAGCGCCGCCGTGATCCCGGCCGTGATCCGCA
>NZ_JAAVUX010000015.1 GCF_018449655.1 Pseudomonas sp. dw_358 | reverse complement strand
TTTCACACCTTTGTTGCAGAAACCGGTTTTTTGCCCCACAACCGTGGAGTTCGCCTGGCAATGGCGGGCACGCGCAGCACTATAAGCAGGCAGCCGATCGCGGCGTATACCGACCACTCGGCCAGATCAGCGCGCACCACCCAGAGAAAATGCAACAGCCCCAACCCCAGAGCACCATATATAAGCTTGTGCAGTCGTCGCCAGCGGCTGCCAAGGCGTCGCTGACTGAAGCGGTTCGAGGTCAGCGCCAGCACGAACAGGCACACCCAGGCCAGACTCCCCACAATAATGTAGGGGCGCTTGCGCAACTCCACGCCCAACTGCCCCCACTCCAACCCCAGGACAAAGACCAGATAGGCCGCCAGATGCATGCACACATAGGCAAAACACCAAAGCCCCAGTTGGCGCCGCACGACAATCCAGAATGACAGGCCGGTGAGTCGCTGCAGCGGTGTCATGCATAGCGTGACCAGGATCAGTATCAAGGTACCCAGCCCCAGCCTGTCCAGCAGAACCTTGCCCGGATCCGGCCCCAGGGCGAACAGCCAGGCTTGATACACCCACCACACCGGCCAGAAGCCGATCAATAGAAAGACGCCAAGGCGCCACAGCGGATATCGCATCAATAATCCTTACGCAGGTCCATGCCTTGATAGAGGGATGCGACCTCATCCCCGTAGCCATTGAACATCAGAGTGTCACGCACGTTGGGGCTGAACAGCCCGCTTGGGAGGCGCCGCTCGCGAGCCTGAGTCCAGCGGGGGTGATCCACCGTTGGATTGACATTGGCATAGAAACCGTACTCACCAGGAGCGATCTGTTGCCAGGTGGTCTTGGGCTGCTCGGTGGTCAAGCTGATCCGCACGATCGACTTGCCGCCCTTGAAACCATATTTCCAGGGAACCACTAGTCGCAGTGGTGCGCCGTTCTGGTGGGGCAGCTCGCGCCCGTACATGCCTACCGCCAGAATGGCCAAGGGGTTCATGGCTTCATCAAGGCGCAACCCTTCCACGTACGGCCAGTCGATCAAGGCAAAATCGGAGCGCTGCCCAGGCATGGTCTGCGGGTCTTTCAAGGTCTCGAAACGGATGTACCTGGCCTTGGAAGTCGGCTCGACCTGTTTGAGCAGATCCGCGAGCGGGAAGCCCAGCCAGGGGATCACCATGGACCAGGCCTCTACACAACGCATCCGATAGATCCGCTCCTGCAAGGCATACGGCTTGATGAAGTCTTCCAGCGCATAACGCCCAGGCTTGCCCACTTCACCGTCGATCACCACCGACCACGGTTCGGTCTTCAGGCTGCCAGCATTGGCGGCGGGATCGCCCTTGTCCGTGCCGAACTCGTAGAAGTTGTTGTAATGGGTCGCATCTTTGAAAGGCGTGATCGCCTCCCCCGCCACGGTCATGGCTTGCCACTGGGTCTGTGACAGCTTGTCGGTGAACCAGGCAGGTGCGTTGCCCGCCTCGACGTCTGCATACCGAGAAGCCTCGGCAGCGCTCGCCCACTGCGGCATGGCGCCGGCCGCCAACAACGCGACCGAGCCGCCCAGCAGAGAACGACGGGACAGGTAGATGGATTCAGGAGTGACCTGCGATTCGATTGAATCGCAGGTCCGGGGGATCTTGATCAGCATAAAGACTCCGTAGAAGCGGGTTGCTCACCAGCATCTACAGAGTGTGCGGGGGTTTTGCGGCTTAGCCAATGTGTTTATGGCGGCGTTTCTTGAACAGATACTGCACAGGCCCCGAGGCAGCGTAGGCCAGGAAGATGAGCAGCAGCACCCGTGGCGGGTCGCTGAACACCACGGCGAACACCAGCACTACCGCGAGGATCGCGACAAAAGGTACGCGACCCTTGAGGTCCAGCTCCTTGAAGCTGTTGTACTTGATGTTGCTGACCATCAGCATGCCGGCAGCAGCCACCAGCAAGGCTACCAGGAAGGACATCTTCGACCCCTGGATACCGTAGTCACTGAAGGCCCAGACGGTACCTGCCACCACACCGGCAGCAGCCGGACTGGCCAGGCCGATGAAGTAGCGCTTGTCGGCCACGCCCACTTGGGTGTTGAAGCGCGCGAGGCGCAAGGCAGCGCCGGCAACATAGATAAAGGCCACCATCCAGCCGACCTTGCCCATGTCCCCCAGCGCCCAGCCGAACGCCAGCAAGGCCGGGGCCACACCGAAAGCGACCATGTCCGACAACGAGTCGTACTCGGCGCCGAAGGCACTCTGAGTATTGGTCATGCGCGCTACCCGACCATCCAGACTGTCGAGGATCATCGCCACGAAAATGGCGATGGCCGCATAGGCGAAATATTTGCTCGCCAACTGGGGATCATCGGCGCTCTGGGCGCTGATCGAGTTGATGATCGAATAGAAGCCGGCGAACAGGTTCGCCGTGGTGAACAGATTGGGCAACAAGTAGATGCCACGGTGACGGACTTTGCGTCCTTCGTCGTCGTGACCCTCCTCGACATGCTCATCGATGGGCAGCAGGCTTTCGGCGTCAGAGGCCTGGTGGGTCTCGTCGGGACGTTCGCTCATGGAGTGTACCTTGCAAGGCTGTAAAAAATTTCGACACGTGCCGATAACGCAGGTTCGTCGGCAAAGGTTGGAGCTTTATACCAGATGCGGCACGCCAAAACGAAAAAACGCGGCCTGAGCCGCGTTTCTGTCGAGCCGAACCGGATCAGTTCTTGGCTTTGTCGACGATCTTGTTTGCCGCGATCCAAGGCATCATCGAGCGCAATTGCTCGCCGATGATTTCGATGCCGTGGGCAGCGTTGTTGCGACGCTTGGCGGTCATCGATGGGTAGCCAGTGGCGCCTTCGCTGATGAACATCTTGGCGTATTCGCCGTCCTGGATGCGCTTCAGAGCGTTGCGCATGGCCTGACGGGATTCGGCGTTGATGACTTCAGGACCGGTCACGTACTCGCCGTATTCGGCGTTGTTGGAGATCGAGTAGTTCATGTTGGCGATACCGCCTTCGTACATGAGGTCAACGATCAGCTTCAGTTCGTGCAGGCACTCGAAGTAGGCCATTTCCGGCGCGTAGCCTGCTTCGACCAGGGTTTCGAAACCGGCCTTGACCAGTTCCACGGTACCACCGCACAGAACGGCCTGTTCGCCGAACAGATCGGTTTCAGTCTCGTCCTTGAATGTAGTTTCGATAATGCCGGTACGGCCGCCGCCCACGCCCGAAGCGTACGACAGGGCAACGTTCTTGGCATTGCCCGACGCGTCCTGGTAGATCGCGATCAGGTCAGGAATACCGCCGCCCTTGACGAATTCGGTACGCACGGTGTGACCTGGCGCTTTCGGCGCGATCATGATCACGTCCAGGTCAGCGCGTGGCACGACCTGGTTGTAGTGGATCGCGAAGCCGTGGGAGAAGGCCAGGGTGGCGCCCTTCTTGATGTTCGGCTCGACTTCGTTCTTGTACAGCTGCGATTGGAACTCGTCCGGGGTCAGGATCATCACCAGATCGGCACCGGCAACAGCAGTAGCCACGTCGGCCACTTTCAGGCCGTGAGCTTCAGCCTTGGCAACGGTCGCCGAGCCTTTACGCAGACCGACAGTGACATCAACACCGGAATCTTTCAGGTTGCACGCTTGAGCGTGGCCCTGGGAACCGTAACCGATGATGGCGACTTTCTTGCCTTGGATGATCGAAAGGTCGCAGTCTTTGTCGTAATAAACTTTCATGAAATATCCCCTGGTATCTTGGCCCGCTCGGGCCACTTGAATTTGAGTTAAACGCTCAGCACTTTGTCGCCACGGGCGATACCGGTGACGCCACTGCGCACGGTTTCAAGAATCGCGGCGGTGCCGATAGCCTGAATGAAGCTGTCGAGTTTGTCGCTGGTACCCGTCAGTTGCACCGTGTAGACACTGGCGCTGACGTCAACGATCTGCCCACGGTAGATGTCCGTGGTGCGCTTGATCTCGGCACGCTGGGCGCCGGTAGCCTTGACCTTGACCAGCATCAGTTCGCGCTCGATGTGAGCGCTCTCCGACAGGTCCACCAGCTTGACCACTTCGATCAATTTGTTGAGGTTCTTGGTGATCTGCTCGATCACCTCATCGTGGCCCACAGTGGTCAGGGTCAGACGCGACAGAGTCGGGTCTTCGGTCGGCGCTACCGTCAGGCTTTCGATGTTGTAGTTGCGCTGCGAGAACAGGCCGACAACACGAGACAATGCGCCCGGTTCGTTTTCCAGCAAAAGAGAAATAATGTGACGCATGATTACGTACGCTCCGTCTTGCTCAGCCACATGTCGCGCATGGAACCGTCTTTGATCTGCATCGGATAGACGTGCTCGCTGGCGTCGACCTGGATATCGAGGAACACCAGGCGATTGGTCATGGCGAAGGCTTCTTCCATCTTCGGCTTGAGATCCTTCAGGTCGGTGACACGAATGCCCACGTGCCCGTAGGACTCGACCAGCTTGACGAAATCAGGCAGCGACTCGACGTACGAATGAGAGTGACGGCCGCCGTAGTTCATGTCCTGCCACTGCCGGACCATGCCCAGCACCCCATTGTTGAGCAGGATGATCTTGACGGGCAGGTCGTACTGCAGGCAGGTCGACAGCTCCTGGATGTTCATCTGGATGCTGCCTTCGCCCGTCACGCACGCGACGTGGGCATCCGGGAAGCTCAGCTTGACGCCCATGGCGGCGGGGAAACCGAAGCCCATCGTGCCCAGGCCACCGGAGTTGATCCAGCGGTTGGGCTTGTTGAACTTGTAGTACTGCGCGGCGAACATCTGATGCTGACCCACGTCCGAGGTGACATAGGCATCGCCCTTGGTCACTTCGCAAAGGGTTTCGATCACAGTCTGCGGCTTGATCTTTGAACCGTCACCCTTCTCATAAGGGAACAGACCGCGATCGCCACGCCATTCATCGACCTGTTTCCACCAGGCGGCGACGGTATCCTTGTTCGGCGTTTCGCCGATTTCCTTCAGGGTCGCGACCATCTCGGTCAGGACACTGTCCACCGGCCCCACGATCGGCACGTCTGCCTTGATCGTCTTGGAGATCGACGCCGGGTCGATGTCGATGTGAATGATCTTGGCGTTCGGACAGAACTTGCTCGCACCGTTGATGACACGGTCATCGAAGCGTGCGCCCACGGCCAGGATCACGTCGGCATGGTGCATGACCAGGTTGGCCGTGTAGCTGCCGTGCATGCCCAGCATGCCGACGAACTGACGGTCCATGCCCGGAAACGCGCCCAAACCCATGAGGGTGTTGGTGACCGGCAGGTCCAGCAGCTTGGCCAGCTCGGTCAATTGCTCCGAACCGCCACCCAGGATCACCCCACCGCCGGCGTACAGCACCGGACGCTTGGCCGCCAGCAGCATCTCGGCCGCTTTGCGAATCTGCCCCGAATGCCCGCGCACGGCCGGGCTGTAGGAACGCAGCTTGGCTTTCTTCGGGTAGACGTATTCGTACTTGTCGGTGGGGTTGGTCATGTCCTTCGGAATATCGACCACCACAGGACCCGGACGACCGGACTGGGCCAGGTAAAAGGCTTTCTTCAATACCTCGGGGATTTCCTGAACGCTCTTGATCATGAAACTGTGTTTCACGATCGGACGGGATATACCGATCATGTCGGTTTCCTGGAAAGCGTCGGTACCCACCAGCGTGCTCGGCACCTGACCGGACAGCACCACCATCGGGATGGAGTCCATGTACGCAGTGGCGATACCAGTGATGGCATTGGTGGCGCCGGGACCCGAAGTCACCAGCACCACGCCCGCCTTGCCGGTGGCACGTGCATAGCCATCAGCCATGTGCGTCGCCGCCTGCTCGTGACGCACAAGTATGTGCTCCACTTCGGGCTCTTTGAACAGGGCGTCGTAGACATGCAGGAGGGCACCACCCGGGTACCCGTAAATATGCTTGACACCTTCGTCGCGCAAAAAGCGGACGATCATCTCAGCGCCGGATAAAAGCTCCACGTTGTTCACCTCTAAAACGCCAGAATACCGTTCATTGGGAACGGGTCTTAATAGGTTTACTGTCAGCAGAGCATGAGCGACGGTGGTCGCCGACGTACGTCAGCACTGACTGAGCAAGTATTGGGAACACCCCATATGTGTTGCGGGGTTTTCCCACCCAGCGCGAGGTAACGCGTTGCGGGTGTAACAAGTCGGCGCGGGTGCGCGCCTTTGCTCTGCCGAGGAAGCCTGCTTCTGGCAAGTCTTCCTACAGCGGACTTGGGATTGTTCCGATCAGCGTGGTGCAAGTCAAGCGCTCTGTGGTTTTTTTCATACCCATACGCCTGATACACAAGGAGGAAACCCTTCCGGTATCGGCTATGGTAGTGTCATGCCAGCACGTATTTCCAGGAACTCGCCATGCGCGTCACAGCCGTCAGCCTCTCGCTGCTATTCATGCTCGCACCCCTCGCCATGGCAGGCCAGGTCTACAGATGGACGGACGCCAGTGGCGAAACCCACTTCGATGCTCAACCGCCGGAAAATCACCCCTCGACGGTGATACAGATGGTCAAGCCGCCGCCCGCCCCCGCCGCGAAGGAGCCCGAGCCCCCCACCATCGGGCCGACCGGGCCGGACCAGGCGACCATCAATCGGCAAGTGAAGAAAAAGGTCGACGACCAAGAGGCCAAGCGCAAGGAGTACTGCACCAACGAACGGACGAATCTGGCGCAGTTGAATACCAACCCGCGGGTGAGTATGGAGGTCAACGGTCAGACGGTGCGTCTGACCGAAGAGCAACGGCAAAAGCAGATCAAGGATGCCGAGACGCAGATCGCCAAAGAATGCAAATAGGCCGAAGCCCATCGGATCCGGTGATCAACCGGCCTCGCTGATCAGCTCGTCGAAGCGCGCCAGCGACTGGCGCAGCGCTCGGGTTTCGCCCGCGCGACCGGCATAGACCATTTCCGCCATGACCAGAATGCCCGACGCGTTGGGCAACGGCAGGTCCTGTTCGAGGATCAGCTTCATCCGTGGCAGGAAGATCCACTGCAACCACTGGGAGAAATCCAGCCTGTCGACGCTGAACGGCTCGACGCTGGCCAGTGCCTCAGGGCTCGGACTGACATCCGCCCACCACCCCAGTACCCGCAACTCGCGCTCGATCAGCAACAGCTGGTCAGCAATCTCGAGAAACCGCGCATCCATCAGAAGCCAGCCTTGGCTTTCTGCTGAGCGGCTGCGGCGCCCGCCGCATTACCCTGCTTCTGCCGCGCTTGGGCGATGGTGGTCCACAAGCTCGCCTGCAGATCCGGCCGACCGCTGGAATAGGTCAGCGCACGCTGCGCCAGTTGCTCGGCCTGGGGCGCATCCCCCTGTGACAGGCGTACCTGGGCCAGACGGTAAAGCACCTGAGGCTCGCGCGGCGCAATGCGCTGGGCGCGCTCCAGGCTCGACGAAGCTCCATTGAGGTCGCCGCCGGTCTGCTGCTGCTGGGCGGTGCTCAGGAGTGCCAGTACCGGCCCATCCAATTGTTCATCCGCACTCAGCCCGCCGCCGTTGCTCGGAATGCCGCTGGGGCTCGACGGCATCGTGTCACCGCTGGTGCTCGGAGCCGACGTCACCGGACCCGGAGTGATCGGACCGGGGGTGATAGGGCCAGGCGTGATAGGGCCATAGTTCGTCGGTCCTGGAACGATCGGCGCACTGCCGGACGGCGCCGGGTTACCCTGGATCGGTTGGGATCCGCCCGCCTGGCCCGGCACCATGACCACCACACCGGAATCCTCCTCCTGCGCCTGAGGCCGCGCCTGTGCCGCCGGCGCACGATAGCCGCTGCGATTGGCAGAAACCCGTTCGCTGTTGCTGACATTGGTACCGGAGTCCACCACCGGAATGGCACCCCGAGGCTCGGTGACACAACCACCGAGCAACGCCAGGGACGCTACAGCTGGAAACAACCACTTGTTCACTGGAATTCTCTCTCTTGCCTGATGCTTGCATGATTCATGCGTAGCGCCCATGACGCTTAATGGAGCCAGCCCTTGACCCAGTCCATCACGCCCTCGGCGGGGTTCTGGCTACTGCCACAAGCGGTGCCGGCAGCCGGTTCACTGCCGCGAATATACGGTATCTGCACAGCACCCGGACAGCTTGAATCGGAACCCTGTCCGGTGTGGGGATCGACCCACGTCTGCACCACGTTGTCGGGCACCGGTGTATCGAGCGATAACGGATCGACCTTGCGCATGAAATTGGTCCAGACCTGCAGGGAACCGGTGGCCCCAGTGAAGGGCGTCTTGCCATTGTCATCGCGGCCCATCCAGACCACGGCCAGCACATCCTGGCTGAAGCCGGCGAACCAGCTGTCCCGGGAATCGTTGCTGGTACCGGTCTTGCCCGCCAGGTTCAAGGTGCTCGGCAGCACGTTGTAGACCGAACGGCCGGTGCCTTCACGCATGACCCGCTGCATGGCGTTCTGGATCAGGAAGATGGAACCCGCATCAAACCGCTGCTGAATCTGGAACGGATAACGTTTGAGGGGCTGCCCGTCCGCCGTCAGCACGCTGCGAATGCCGCGCATCGGGGTATTGAAGCCGCCATTGGCAATGGTCTGGTACATCGTCGCCACCTGCATCGGTGACAACCCGCCCGCCCCCAGCAGCATTGCCGGGAAGGGCGGCCAATCGACGTCGACGCCGAGCTTGCTCAGGGTCTTGAACACATTGGGTACGCCCAGATCCATACCCAGGCGCGCCGTGGCCAGGTTCAACGAATGCGCCAGCCCCTGGTACAGAAAGATAGTGCCATTGGAATTGCCTTCGAAGTTTTTCGGCGTCCATACCTGGCCATCAGCGCCTTTCACGGAGAACGGCTCGTCCTTGACCCAACTGGTCAGCGTGTATTTGCTCGGCTGCTCGAGGGCGGTGAGGTAGACCGCCGGCTTGACCAGCGAGCCGATCGGCCGCACCGCATCCAGCGCCCGGTTGAACCCGGCAAAGCCCGGCAGTCGACTGCCCACCAGCGCTTGCACTTCGCCACTTTCCGGGTTGGTCACCACCATGGCGGTCTCGACGCCGTCTATGCCTTTGCGCCCGGTGAAGCGCTTGAACGTCTCGGTCACGGCCGCTTCGGCCTTGCGCTGCAAGATCGGGTCGAAACTGGTGAAGATGCGCAGGCCTTCCTCGGTCAAGTCTTCATCACGGTAATCCTGGCGCAACTGGCGCTTGACCAGGTCAAGGAAGCCGGGGAACGAACTGTCGGCCAGGCTGCCTTGCTTGGACACACCCAGTGGCATTTTCTTCGCCGCATCCACCTGCGCCTGAGTCGCCACGCCTTGCTGGGCCAGCAGGTCCAGCACCAGGTTACGCCGCTCCAGCGCGCGGTCCGGGTAACGCCGCGGGTTGTAATAGGACGGCCCCTTGACCATCCCCACCAGCAGCGCGACCTGATGCAGCTTGAGCTCGGAGAGCGGCTGGCTGAAGAAGAACTGGCTGGCCAGACCGAAACCATGCACCGCGCGCTGACCGTCCTGGCCGATGAACACCTCGTTGAGGTATGCCTCGAGGATCTCGCGCTTGTCGTAATGCAGCTCCAGCAGCATGGCCATCATGATTTCGGTGAGCTTGCGGGTGAAGGTCCGCTCGTTGCTCAGATAGAAGTTCTTGACCAACTGCTGGGTCAGGGTACTGCCGCCCTGACGCATCTGCCCGGACGAAGTGTTGACCCAAAAGGCGCGAATGATGGACTTGGGCGAGACACCGAAATGGTGATAGAAGTCACGGTCCTCCACCGTGATCAAGGTGTCGAGCAAGTAAGGCGGCACCTGATCGAGCTTGATCAGGATGCGGTCTTCGAGATTCTTCGGGTACAGGCCGCCGATCAGCAACGGCTCGAGACGCACCACGGCCAGCTTGGCATTCTGTGGGGAAGACAGCTCGACGACCGAATCGCCGCTGAAACGCACGTGCACCGGCTGAGGCTGCTCGAGCCCTTCATAGAACTGGAAGCCACGGGTATTGAGGTCGACGCTGGTGCCGCTGACCGCCGCCGTACCCGGTCCGTCGATCTTCGCCTGACGTCGATAGCCCAGGGCATCGAGCTCGGTGAGGAAGTCCTCCTCACGCAACTTCTGGCCAACGAACAGCTCCAGCGGCCGGGCATAGACCTTCGCCGGAATGGTCCAGCGCTTCCCGGAAAACTTTTCCTGGACGATGGCATCGAGGTACACGGCAAAGCCGGCAAGGATCACCAGGCCCACCAGGCTCAGCTTCAAGGCCCAACCCAGAAGGGTGCGCAGGCGGCTGGGGGGATTTTTTTTGGCGTTGCGAGGAGTTCGGGTACGAGTCATGGCGGCGGATTATACGCACCTTTGATGCGCCTCGACAGGAGTGCCAAGGCGGTTTCCATGCGCCCTCTCAATGGCCATAATGATCCCCTCGAACCATTAGTCGTTAAAGGATTGCTCGTGAGCCAGTCACTGATCTCCGCCTTGCAGAACCCGGCCCTTTATCCCCATGCCGTCGACGGGTTCAAGGTGATCGAGACGCACATCTCGTGGGTCCTGCTCACCGGCCCGTATGTCTACAAGATCAAGAAGCCGATGAACTTCGGCTTTCTCGATTTCTCCGAACTCTCCGCTCGCGCGCACTTCTGCGCCGAGGAACTGCGCATGAACCAACGCCTCACCGAAGATTTGTATCTTGAAGTGCTGCCAATCACCGGCAGCGCCGAGGCACCGGTGTTGGGCGGCGACGGCGAAGCCATCGAGTATGCGCTGAAGATCCGCCAGTTTCCTCAGGAAAACCTGCTGAGTACCCTGCAGGCCAACGGTGAGCTGACCAGCCAGCACATCGACGAGATGGCCGAACAGATCGCCACCTTCCACAGGCACACGCCGCAAGTCCCGGCGGACCATGAGTCCGGTACACCCGCGCTGGTGATGGCGCCAGTGGAACAGAACTTCGAACAGATTCGCCCGTTCCTCAAGGACAAGGCCGACCTGCTGCAACTCGATGCTCTGCAAGCCTGGGCCCAGGCCAGCTTCGCGCGCCTGCAGTCCTTGCTGATCGCGCGCAAGCATGACGGCTTCATCCGTGAGTGCCATGGCGACATCCACCTGGGCAACGCCACAGTGATCGATGGCAAGGTGGTGATCTTCGACTGCATCGAATTCAACGAGCCGTTCCGCTTCACCGACGTCTACGCCGACATCGCCTTCCTCGCCATGGACCTGGAAGACCGCGGCCTCAAGAGCCTGGCTCGGCGCTTCATCAGCCAATACCTGGAGCGCACCGGCGACTACCAGGGTCTGGAACTGCTGAATTTCTACAAGGCCTATCGTGCCCTGGTCCGCGCCAAGATTGCCCTCTTCAGCATGCCCGCCGAGGCCGACGGCGTGCAGCGCGCCACGGCCCTGCGCACCTATCGCAACTACGCCAACCTCGCGGAAAGCTACAGCGCCATCCCTTCGCGCTTCCTGGCCATCACCCATGGCACCTCGGCCGTGGGCAAGAGCCAGGTGGCCATGCGCATGGTCGAAGCGCTGGGCGCGATTCGCCTGCGTTCGGACATCGAGCGCAAACGCCTGCTGGGCGACCAAAGCCCGGAGCACCAAGGCCTGCACGACGGCATTTATAGTAGCGACGCCAGCACCGCCACCTACCAGCGCCTGCACTATCTGGCCGACATCGTGCTGCACGCCGGCTTGCCAGTGGTGATCGATGCGACCTACCTCAGACATGAACAGCGCCAAAGTGCAGCCAACGTGGCTGAAACCACCGGTGTGCCCTTCCTGATCCTGGACTGCAACGCCCCGGATGCGGTGGTCGCCAGCTGGTTGAGTCAGCGCCAGGCCGAAGGCATTGATCCATCCGATGCTACGCTGGAAGTGGTCGAATCTCAGCGCGCCAGCCGCGAAGCTCTGACGCCGGAAGAGGCGCTGCTGGCCAAGCGGGTGGAAACCCACGAAAGCGACAGTCTGGACAAGCTGGTGAAGCAGATTCGCGATCGTCTGCCAGGCCTGTAGCCCTTCGTCGGATCGCCCTTGGACGAGATTCACCGGGCGCCAGTAGTGGCAGTATACTGGCGCCATAAATCCAACCGGAGAACACCCATGGGCCAGCCCAAGCAGCTTGATTCCGCTCTGTACGCTCTGCTTCACAAGGAAGATGTCGGTGGCTTCAACACCGAGCGCCAGGGCGTCAATATCATAGACTTCAAGGGCGGTGACTTCCGCGGGCTGGACTTGCGCGAGCTGCATGCGCAAGGCATCGACTTCACTGACGCCTATTTCCGCGCCGCCGACCTGCGCGGGCTCGACTTGCGGGACACCCATCTGGAAGGCGCCAGCCTGTCCCATGCCAAGATCTCCGGGGCCTACTTCCCCCCGGAGCTCTCGGCGGACGAAATCCTGATGTCGGTCAATTTCGGGACTCGGCTGCGCTATCGTACGCGCTGACCTCGGCAGCCCTCTTGATAGGCCTGCGTGCGTACGGCGGCAGTTTGACGCCGTACTCCCCCTGAAAAACCTTCTGCAAACAAGCCATTGCCGCAAATGTCGGTAAACCGGCGCACAGCCGCTACACTCATCAAGCGCCCGCTCCACCTCTATTGATTGCGCCATCGCAAGGAGGCTTGATGAACGATGAACTTCAGCATCTGAGAAACCTCGGCAAGACTTCCGCGCAGTGGTTGCACGCTGTCGGGATCCACAATGCAGGTGATCTGCGCCGCCTTGGCGCGGTCGACGCGTATCGCGCAGTGAAAACCCGCGGCTTTCGAGCGTCCAAGGTCTTGCTCTATGCCATCGAGGGCGCCTTGATGGACGTGCATTGGAACGACATCCCATCCGAACGCAAAGACGCTTTGAATAAGCAGCTGGAAGCTATATCGTCAGCGCAGAAAAATTAGTGTCCTGTGCCCTACCAGGCTGCTCCCAGCCATGGCGATGCAGCAGTCAAGACAGCAGTCGAGAGAATTGGATCATGTATTTACTCGGAGAGCAGCCGGCCTACGCCGATGCGTGGGTCAACCGCCTGCAGGCCGTGGCGCCGCAACTCCTGCAAGACCTGGTGCCCAGCGCCCCCGCCCTGGAGTTCGAACAGGTCACCGACCTGGGTGTTGTTCTGGACAATGCCCACCTGTATTACATCGAGCGTGGACTGGTCCACGCGCGCATGAACGAGCGCAATCTGTTCTACCTGCATGAAGGCGACCTGCTCGGCTGGCGTTTGGACAGCTACCTGCCCCACTGCCAGTTCAGCAGCGACGGACCCGTGCGCCTGGTGCCCTATGCGCGCGATGCATTCCTGGCTCATGTCGCCAAGCGCCCCGAAGCCCTGCAACTACTGGTCGAGTACCTGACCGGGCAAAGCGTGCTGCTGTGCGACGCCATCACCCGCTTGAAGCAGCCGGAGTTCCGCAGTTCCAACGGCTTCAAGCAGGTGGCCAGTGGTGAAACACTGATCACCGAGGGCGATGATGCCGATCACGTGTTCGTGATCATCGAAGGGCATGCCGAGGCATTCGTCGACGGCCAGAAGGTCGGCGACGTGGCCAAGGACGAGATCTTCGGCGCCATGGCAGTGTTCACCAACGAGAAGCGCAGCGCCACGGTGATCGCCAGCGAGCCCTGCACCGTCATGCTGATACCGCGCGACCAGTTTCTCAGCCTGACCCAGACCAATCCGCGGATCGCCCACAGCCTGATCGAAAGCATGGCCCGACGCATCGACCTGCTCAACCGCCAACTGACGGCCGCCGACAGTAGCCCTGAACAATCTTGATGCAAATAGTTCTCACTAGCTCTTGACGGCAAAATGAGAAAGGTTATTATTAGCGCATCCAGTCGCAAGACTGGATGATGACTTGGAAGGACCTTGGTCGGACCTTCCAGATTATCTCCTCATCAGGCTAATCACGGTTTTTGACCCGGATTTTTTCCGGGTCTTTTTTTGCCCGCGTTTTGCCTGAGCCGAGCTTTATAGCGCCACTGCCAAGGGGCGATCGATGTACACCTGCTGCGCATCCAGGTAGACACCACAGGCCAATACCTCTACGCCCTCCTCGATCGCTGACCGCAATGCCTGGCTGTACGCCGAATCTATTTCTTCCGCCGGCCGTACGGCCTCGATCCCGCTCAGGTTCACGCAATACAGCTGCACCGCACGAATCCCGTGGCGCGCCAGCTTGGCCAGTTCGCGCAGGTGCTTGGCGCCGCGCTGGGTTACCGCATCGGGAAAGGCCGCTACCGGCGACCCGTCGAATCCCAGGGTGACACTCTTGACCTCGACGTAGGCCGGCCCCTCGGCGTAATCCAGGCGAAAATCGATGCGGCTGTTCTCCTCGCCATAAGGGACCTCGCGCTTGAGCGCATGAAAGCCGCTCAACGCTTCGATCCGCCCGGCGCGCAATGCCTCTTCCACCAGGGCATTGGCTCGCCCGGTGTTGACGCAGGCCAGACGCCCCTGCGGCGTCTCGCTGATTTCCCAAGTACCCGGCAGCTTGCGCTTGGGGTCATTGGAGCGGCTGAACCAGACCCTGCCGCCCTCGCTCATGCAGTTGAACATCGAGCCGGTATTGGGGCAGTGAATGGTCAACTGCTCGCCACTGGGGAGTTCGATATCGGCGAGAAACCTCTTGTAACGCTTTATCAGGCGGGCCTCTTCCAGAGGCGGCATGAAAATCATAGCGGGCTCCAGCTGCGCAAGCCGCGAGCGATGCGCTCTACCGCCTGTTCCAGACGCGGCAGATCCTGGGTATAGGCGAAACGCACATGATGGCCGGCCTGATAACGGCCAAAATCCAGGCCGGGGGTGAAGGCCACGTGCTCGGTTTCCAGAAAATGCCGGCAGAAGGTGAAGGCATCACCGCCGAACGCCCGGATATCGGCGTACAGGTAGAACGCGCCCTCCGGCTCCACCTCGATCCCGAAACCCAGCGCACGCAGCGCCGGCAACAAATAGTCACGGCGACGGGCAAAGGCGTGCCGGCGCTCTTCGAGGATTTCCAGAGTGGCCGGTTCAAAGCAGGCCAGCGCGGCATGCTGGGCCAGGGTCGGCGCACTGATGTAGAGGTTTTGTGCCAACTTCTCCAGCTCAGGTACGGCAGCGGGAGGCGCCACCAGCCAGCCAAGGCGCCAGCCGGTCATTCCAAAATACTTTGAAAAACTATTCAGAACAAAGGCCTCATCGTCCACTTCCAGCACGCTGGGCGCATCCATGCCGTAGGTCAGGCCATGGTAGATCTCGTCGACAACCATGTGGCCGCCCCGCTGCTTGAGCGTGGCGCAGAGACTGGCCAACTCGTCGCGGCGCAGCACTGTGCCGGTGGGGTTGGCGGGCGATGCCAGCAAGGCGCCAACACTTTCCTGATTCCAATGCTGCGAAACCAGCTCGGCGGTCAGCTGATAACGCACCTCAGGGCCGACCGGCACCAATTGCGCCGCGCCTTCCACCAGCCGCAGGAAGTGACGGTTGCAGGGGTAACCGGGGTCGGCCAGCAACCAGTGCTTGCCCGGATCCACCAGCAGGCTGGCCGCCAGCAGCAGCGCACCCGAGCCACCCGGGGTGACCAGGATGCGCTGGGGGTCGATGTCCAGGCCGTGTCGGGTCTGGTAGAAGCCGGCAATCGCCTCGCGCAAGGCCGGCAGGCCTCTGGCTGCGGTATAGCGTGTCTGCCCGCTGGCCAGCGCCGCTTGCCCGGCCGCGATAATAGGCCCTGCGGTGGTGAAATCCGGCTCGCCGATCTCCAGGTGGATGACATCATGCCCGGCGGCCTGCAGCTCATTGGCCCGCGCCAGCAGCGCCATCACGTGAAAGGGTTCGATGTCGCGGCTGCGCGCACTGTACAGCTGGGCCATGGGGCCTCCCTTGAGTGGAAGTGCAAAGCGAAGTGAAAAACCGCGATTCTACCGAACGATTCCGCAAACCACCGATCGATATCAACCACGTTCCTGCGACAGGCCCCACAGCCACAGGCTCGACAACCGGGAGTAGCGCACCCCGATTCGATCTGGTAAGTTCGCCGGCTTGCAGTCGCAGGGCCGGCGGGTGTCGGAGATGGAGCATCCTGCGCAATGGATTAGTAGAGCGAGAGGCGGTCAATTCATGCCCACCAATGAAAAGCAACAAAGCAATCAGCTTGTGCAAGGCTTCGAACCCTACGTTGAAAGCAAGGGCGAAGAGTACATGGGCGAGCCCATGCGCAAACACTTCACCAAGATCCTGAACAAGTGGAAACAGGACCTGATGCACGAAGTGGACCGTACCGTGGACCACATGAAAGACGAAGCCGCCAACTTCCCGGACCCCGCCGACCGCGCCAGTCAGGAAGAAGAATTCAGCCTCGAACTGCGTGCTCGCGATCGGGAGCGCAAGTTGATCAAGAAGATCGACAAGACCCTGCAACTGATCGAAGACGAAGAATACGGCTGGTGCGAATCCTGCGGCATCGAGATCGGCATTCGCCGTCTGGAAGCCCGTCCCACAGCCGATTTGTGCATCGACTGCAAGACATTGGCCGAAATCAAGGAAAAGCAGGTCGGCAAATAAGCTGACCGCTCTTCTTCAAGCGGTATTCGCAGAAAGGGCGCTCATGGCGCCTTTTCCTGTTTCAGGTTCTCCCGCCATGACCTCATCATGACTGCCTATATCGGACGCTTCGCCCCCACGCCCAGTGGCTTTCTGCACTTCGGCTCGCTGGTGGCGGCCCTTGCCTCGTACCTGGACGCGCGCGCGGCGGGCGGTCAATGGCTGTTGCGCATGGAAGACCTGGACCCACCTCGGGAAGTGGCCGGCGCTCAGGCCGGGATCCTCCAGGCCCTGGACAACTATGGGTTGCATTGGGACGGCGAGGTCGAGCACCAGAGCCTGCGCCACGCCGCTTATGAAGAACTGATCCAACGCCTGTTCCAGCAAGGTCTGGCCTATGCCTGCACCTGCTCGCGCAAACAACTGGAAGGCACCCACGGGATCTACCAGGGCACCTGTCGCAACGCCGGACATGACCCGCACGACGCGGCGATTCGTCTGCGGGTGCCGGAACTGACCTACCACTTCATCGACCGGGTCCAAGGGCGCTTCGAGCAGCACCTGGGCCACGAGTCGGGGGACTTTGTCATTCGCCGCCGTGACGGCCTGTATGCTTATCAGCTGGCCGTGGTGCTGGACGATGCCTGGCAAGGGGTGACCGACATCGTGCGCGGCGCCGACCTGCTGGACTCGACCCCGCGCCAGCTCTACCTGCAGGAGCTGCTGGGGTTGGCGCAACCGCGCTACCTGCATGTACCGTTGATTACCCAGCCGGATGGGCACAAGCTGGGCAAGCGCTACCGCTCACCCCCGCTTCAGGCCGACCAGGCCGCACCCTTGCTGGTGCGGGCGCTGCATGCACTGGGCCAGGCGGTGCCTGCTGGCTTGGCGCGAGCGAGCGTGGCCGAGGTGCTCGGTTGGGGAGTGGCGCATTGGGATGCAGCGTGTATCGCCAAGGTTCAGGCATTGCCGGAGGCGGATCTACCCTCCGTCTCAGGCCTGTCTCTGTAGGACCGAGGCAGTTCATCCAGGCCAGCGCCATTCCTCCATTTGCAGCCCCCCCCACTTCCGTTACCATCCCCCGCACCTTTGCGCACAGAGGCCGCCATGTACATTTATCGATTGGTCCTGCTGCTGGTGGTAGGCATCTACCTGTTTTCCCCCGCCATCATGGATTGGTGGATCGAGCCCACGGGTGCGTGGTATCGACCTTACCTGCTGTGGCTGATTCTGATCGTGGTGACCTTTATCCTGCAGAGTCAACGAGATGCCGATGAGCTTTAGCCTGACCCAGATGCTGCTGGTCAGCGCCGCCTACCTGCTGGTGCTGTTCGGTGTGGCCTGGATCAGCGAGCGTGGGATGATCCCGCGGGCAATCATTCGCCATCCACTGACCTACACCCTGTCGCTGGGTATTTATGCCAGCGCCTGGGCGTTCTACGGCAGCGTGGGGCTGGCCTACCAGTACGGCTATGGCTTTCTGGCCTGCTACCTGGGGGTGTCGGGGGCCTTTCTGCTGGCGCCGGTCTTGTTATATCCGATCCTGAAAATCACCCGCACCTACCAACTCTCGTCCCTGGCCGACCTGTTCGCCTTCCGCTTTCGCAGTACCTGGGCCGGCGCCCTGACCACCGTGTTCATGCTCATCGGCGTACTGCCATTGCTGGCACTGCAAATCCAGGCGGTGGCCGACTCCATCGGCATTCTCACTCACGAACCGGTGCGCAACCGCGTGGCCCTGTCGTTCTGCGGGCTGATCATTCTGTTCACCATTTTCTTCGGTTCACGGCACATCGCTACCCGGGACAAACATGAAGGGCTGGTGTTTGCGATGGCCTTCGAGTCGGTGATCAAGCTCATCGCCCTGGGCGGGGTCGGCCTCTACGCACTGTACGGCGTGTTCAATGGCCCTCACGAGCTGGAGCAATGGCTGCTGCAGAACCAGACCGCCCTGACCGCCCTGCACACGCCGCTTCAGGAAGGCCCTTGGCGCACCCTTCTGCTGGTGTTCTTCGCCTCGGCTATCGTCATGCCACACATGTACCACATGACCTTCACCGAGAACCTCAACCCCCGCGCACTGGTCAGCGCCAGCTGGGGCCTGCCGCTGTTTCTGCTGTTGATGAGCCTGGCAGTGCCGCTGATCCTCTGGGCCGGCCTGCGCCTGGGGGTGACCACCGACCCCGAGTATTTCACCTTGGGCATCGGCATCGCCGCCAACCAGCCGGCCTTGGTACTGCTGGCTTATGTAGGGGGCCTTTCGGCGTCCTGCGGGCTGATCATCGTGACCACACTGGCCCTGTCCGGAATGATGCTCAACCACTTGGTGCTACCGCTGTACCAGCCGCCGGCCGAGGGCAACATCTATCGCTGGCTGAAGTGGACCCGGCGCGGCCTGATCGTTGCCATCATCCTGGCCGGCTACGGTTTCTACTGCCTGTTGGGGACCGGGCAGGACCTGGCCAACCTCGGCATCGTCGCCTTCGTCGCCACCTTGCAGTTTCTGCCCGGCGTGCTGTCGGTCCTGTACTGGCCCAGCGCCAACCGTCGCGGTTTCATGGCCGGCTTGCTGGCCGGCGTACTGGTCTGGGGCGTGACGATGCTGCTGCCGCTGATCGGCAACCTGCACGGGTTCTACATTCCGCTGCTGAACATGATCTATGTGCTCGACGACACCAGTTGGCACATGGCGGCGATCGCCTCGCTGGCCGCCAACGTGCTGGTGTTCACCCTGGTGTCCTTGTTCACCGACGCCAGCAGTGAAGAAGTCAGCGCGGCCGAGGCCTGCGCGGTGGATAACGTGCGGCGACCGCAACGCCGCGAGTTGCATGCCGTATCGCCTCAGGAGTTCGCCACGCAATTGGCCAAGCCGCTGGGCGCCAAGGCCGCGCAACGGGAAGTCGAACAGGCGCTGCGCGACCTTTACCTGCCGTTCGACGAACGTCGCCCCTATGCCCTGCGACGTCTGCGCGACCGCATCGAAGCCAACCTGTCCGGGCTGATGGGCCCCAGCGTTGCGCAAGACATGGTCGAGACCTTCCTGCCGTACAAAAGCGGCAGCGAGAACTATGTAACCGAAGACATCCACTTCATCGAAAGCCGCCTGGAAGACTACCATTCGCGCCTGACCGGCCTGGCCGCCGAGCTCGATGCGCTGCGTCGCTATCACCGCCAGACCTTGCAGGAACTGCCCATGGGCGTTTGCTCGCTGGCCAAGGACCAGGAAATCCTCATGTGGAACAAAGCCATGGAGGACCTCACCGGCATCGCCGCACAACGAGTGGTCGGCTCGCGCCTGGCGACCATCGCCGAGCCTTGGCGCGCCATGCTGCTGGGCTTCATCAACCTGCCGGATGAGCACTTGCACAAACAACGCCTGGGCCTGGACGGCCAGACCCGCTGGCTGAACCTGCACAAGGCGGCCATCGACGAACCCCTGGCCCCGGGCAGCAGCGGCCTGGTGCTGTTGGTGGAAGACCTGACCGACACGCAGATGCTGGAAGACAAACTGGTGCACTCCGAACGTCTGGCCAGCATCGGCCGCCTGGCGGCCGGGGTCGCCCACGAAATAGGCAACCCGATCACCGGTATCGCCTGCCTGGCGCAGAACCTGCGCGAGGAGCGCGAAGAAGACAGCGAGATCACCGAGCTCAGCAGCCAGATCCTCGAACAGACCAAGCGCGTGTCGCGCATCGTCCAGTCACTGATGAGCTTCGCCCATGCTGGCAGTCGCCAGCACAGCGACGAGCCGGTCAGCCTGGCGGAAGTGGCCCAGGATGCCATCGGCTTGCTGGCCCTTAATCGACGTAACTTCGAAGTTCAGTTCTATAATCTATGCAATCCCGAACACTGGGTCGAAGGTGACCCGCAACGCCTGGCACAAGTATTGATCAACCTGCTCTCCAACGCCCGGGATGCCTCCTCCGCCGGCGGTGCGGTCAGGGTCAAGAGCGAAGCCAGCGAACACACGGTGGACCTGATCGTCGAAGACGAAGGCAGTGGTATTCCGAAGAACATCATGGACCGGCTTTTCGAACCATTCTTCACCACAAAGGAGCCAGGGGAAGGCACCGGACTGGGCCTCGCTCTGGTCTATTCCATCGTTGAAGAGCATTATGGACAGATCACCATCGACAGCCCGGCCGATATAAAGAGCCAGCGAGGCACCCGCATCAGGGTCACTCTGCCGCGGCATGTCGTAGCGACGTCCGCTGTGAACTGAGACCGTCGAGAGAATCGAATCAATGCCTCATATCCTGATCGTTGAAGACGAAACCATTATTCGCTCTGCCCTGCGCCGCCTTCTTGAACGCAATCAATACCAGGTCAGCGAAGCCGGTTCCGTGCAGGAAGCACAGGAACGTTTCACCATCCCCACCTTCGACCTGATCGTCAGCGATCTGCGTCTGCCAGGCGCTCCCGGTACCGAGCTGATCAAGCTGGGCCAGGGCACGCCCGTGTTGATCATGACCAGTTACGCCAGCCTGCGCTCGGCGGTCGACTCGATGAAAATGGGTGCGGTGGACTACATCGCCAAGCCCTTCGACCACGACGAAATGCTCCAGGCCGTGGCCAAGATCCTGCGTGATCGCCAGAACAGCCCCGTCCCTGGCGCCGAACGTCCGGCAGCCAAGAGCGCCGGCAGCGACAAGCCCGCATCCGAGGCAGCCAACGGCGAGATCGGCATCATCGGCTCCTGCCCGCCGATGCTCGACCTTTACAGCAAGATCCGCAAAGTCGCACCCACTGACTCCAACGTCCTGGTACAGGGCGAGTCGGGTACCGGCAAGGAGCTGGTGGCGCGGGCCCTGCACAACCTGTCCCGTCGCGCGAAGGCGCCGATGATATCGGTCAACTGCGCGGCCATTCCCGAGTCGTTGATCGAGTCCGAGCTGTTCGGCCATGAAAAAGGCGCGTTTACCGGCGCCAGCGCCGGGCGCGCAGGCCTGGTGGAAGCGGCCGACGGTGGCACGCTGTTTCTCGACGAGATCGGCGAGCTGCCACTGGAGGCCCAGGCCCGACTGCTGCGGGTGCTGCAAGAAGGCGAAATCCGACGTGTGGGCTCGGTGCAATCGCAAAAGGTCGACGTCCGGCTGATCGCCGCCACCCATCGTGATCTCAAAAGCCTGGCCAAAGTGGGGCAGTTCCGCGAGGATCTTTATTACCGCCTGCACGTGATCGCTCTCAAACTTCCGGCATTGCGCGAGCGTGGTACCGACGTCAACGAGATCGCCACTGCGTTTCTCGCACGCCAAAGCCTGCGCATGGGCCGCCCCGACATGCGCTTCGGGGCCGATGCCGAACAGGCCATCCGTCACTATTCCTGGCCCGGCAATGTGCGTGAGCTGGAAAACGCGGTGGAACGCTCGGTGATCTTGAGCGAGAGCTCGGAAATTTCCGCCGACCTGCTGGGCATCGACATCGAGTTGGGTGACCTGGACGACGATCCTTTCAGCAACCTGCCGCCGCAGCAGCCTCACAGTGCGGCCGGCGCGAACCACGAGCCGACGGAGGACCTGTCGCTGGAGGACTACTTCCAGCACTTCGTCCTCGAACACCAGGACCACATGACCGAAACCGAGCTGGCACGCAAATTGGGCGTGAGCCGCAAGTGCCTGTGGGAACGCCGCCAGCGCCTGGGCATCCCGCGCCGCAAGGCTGGGGTGGCGAGCGAAAGCTGATTCGTTTCAGCGATTTACAAACTGTTACCCCGTCATCGGCACGTAACAAAGCACGGGGTTTACGGTAACGAATTCAGGACGTTTTTGTGCCACAGCTGGCACAGCGAAGCCGGCAAACCCCTGGTTTCAGGGGGGTTGCAAAAGTTGGCACAGGTCCTGCTATATCATTGGTACAAGAACAATAAAAAGCACGGTAACCCATAATAAAAACAAGACGAATCGACTCACGCATAACAAGAACAACACGGCGGAGGCGTAGCTAACTGATTCTTTTGGAGAGGCGTTGTATTTGGGGCTTGCCCCACACCCAGGCCGAGAACAACAAAAACTGCACTCATAGCAGGGCCCGCACTGGATGGATCGGTTGATCATTGCAGCACAGCGACCAAAGCAATCCGTTTGCTCTTGACTCCCGACTAGGGAGCGTCCTGAGGCCAAGGCCTTCTGGACTGGGCAATCTACAAAAACAAGAAGCCCGACAAAAAAACAATAAAGAGCATGCACACTACTTTCTTGGGGAGCTTCGGCTCCCCTTGTAGCTTCTGCTTTTTGTCGACGCCGAAGCGTGCCTGCCAGCGTCCTTCCTGCCCTTCGCTACACCATCCCTCGACTAAATGCTAGAATCCCCGCCCATCATGCGGTCATTCTTCGTTTATGGCCGAAAATTCCTTCAAACAGTGCATCCCATGCTGAAGAAGCTGTTCCAGTCACTCCGTCCCCCTGTGCACGTGACGCACCATGTGCGCACGACGCCTGAAGTCCTCAACAGCGGCCAACATTCGCTGCAACGCGGCCAGTTCAGTCGCCATGCCGTGGGCATCGTCGAGCGCCTGCAGAGCGCTGGCTACCAGGCCTACCTGGTCGGCGGTTGCGTGCGCGACATGCTGCTAGGCATCACGCCCAAGGACTTCGATGTCGCCACCAGCGCCACGCCCGAGCAGATCCGCGCCGAATTCCGCAACGCGCGCGTCATCGGCCGGCGCTTCAAGCTGGTCCACGTGCATTTCGGCCGTGAAATCATTGAAGTCGCCACCTTCCGCGCCAACCACCCCCAGGATGAAGAAGAAAACAGCAACCACTCCTCGCGCAACGAGAGTGGACGCATCCTGCGGGACAACGTCTACGGCACCCTTGAAGACGATGCCCAGCGCCGCGACTTCACCATCAACGCGCTGTACTACGACCCCGTCACCGAGCGCATCCTCGATTACGCCAACGGCGTCCACGACATTCGCAACCGCCTGATCCGCCTGATCGGCGATCCCCGCCAGCGTTACCAGGAAGATCCGGTGCGCATGCTGCGAGCAGTGCGCTTCACCGCCAAGCTGGACTTCGGCATCGAGAAGCACACGGCGGCACCGATCCGCGAACTGGCAGCCATGTTGCGCGAGATTCCCTCGGCTCGCCTGTTCGAGGAAGTGCTCAAGCTGTTCCTCGGTGGCCATGCGGCCGACACCTTCGAAATGCTGGTGGACCTGAAACTGTTCGACTCCCTGTTCCCGGCCAGCGCCGAGGCCCTGGAAGAGCAGCCGACGTACACCCACACGCTGATCAGCCAGGCCTTGGTCAACACCGATTTGCGCATCAAGCAGGGCAAGCCGGTCACGCCGGCGTTCCTGTTCGCCGCCCTGCTGTGGCCCGCCCTGCCAGCCCGGGTGCTGCGCCTGCAATCGCGCGGCATGCCGCCAATTCCAGCCATGCAGGAAGGCGCCCATGAGCTGATCGCCGAGCAATGCCAACGCATCGCCATTCCCAAGCGTTTCACCATTCCAATCCGGGAAATCTGGGACATGCAGGAGCGCCTGCCACGGCGCAGCGGCAAACGCGCCGACCTGCTGCTGGACAACCCGCGCTTCCGTGCCGGCTACGATTTCCTGCTGCTGCGCGAAAGCGCCGGCGAAGAAACCGACGGCCTGGGCGAATGGTGGACGGAGTATCAGGATGGCAATGACAGCGAGCGCCGGGTGATGATTCGCGACCTCGGCTCGCGTGATGATGCCCCTGCCGCCGCCCGCAAGCGCAAGCGCAGCCCGTCCAAGCGCAAGCAAGCCGATGGCGCACCAGACAGCGAATGAGCCGGGAGACCGCGTTCATCGGCCTGGGCAGCAACCTTGACGAGCCGGGCGAGCAATTGCGCCAGGCACTCGAGGCACTCGGGCAATTGCCCCGGACAGTGCTGACGGCGCATTCGGCTTTCTATACCAGTGACTCGCTGCTGGCGGGCCAGCCGCGTTACACCAATGCAGTGGCTGCGTTAAGTACCGAACTGCATCCCCTGGAGCTGCTCGACAGCCTGCAGGCAATCGAGAGCGGTCAAGGGCGGGTGCGCAAGGAGCGCTGGGGGCCGCGCACGCTGGACCTCGACATCATCCTGTACGGCCAGCAGTTGATCGATGAGCCTCGCTTGAAGGTGCCGCACTACCATCTGCATGCGCGGGCTTTTGTCCTGTACCCACTGGCGGAGTTGGTGCCGGCTGATTTTGTCTTGCCGGATGGGCGGGCGTTGAACGAGCTGCTCGCCGCGTGTCCGTTGATCGGGCTGGAGAAGCTTTAGGTCTACGGCAACACCCGATTGACTTCCCACCCCCTCCTCACGACTATAGGCGGCGCGTCGCTGCCCCTACCGCAAAAACGACGCGAACCCTACCGGAACAGGTCGCTTTCAAAACATCACCCCAGAGGATGTCCTGCTCCGGCAACAACGATTTGTCCGCACACGGCCTATGCCACAACGGCTGACCGAGGAGCCTTTGATGCCTGATATCACCCTGACCACCCTGCAGAGCCTCAAGCTCAAGGGCGAGAAAATCACCATGCTGACCTGCTACGACGCGACCTTCGCGCGAGCGGCCAGCCAGGCCGGGGTCGAAATGCTGTTGGTGGGCGACTCGCTGGGTATGGTCCTGCAAGGCCACGACAGCACCTTGCCGGTGACTAATGCCGACATGGCTTACCACGTGGCCAGCGTCAAGCGCGGCAATCAAGGCGCATTGATCGTCGCCGACCTGCCCTTCATGGCCTACGCCACCGTCCCACAGGCGTTGAGCAACAGCGCCGAACTGATGCAGGCCGGTGCCCATATGGTCAAGCTTGAAGGCGGCGCGTGGCTGGTGCCCACCGTGCAGCAACTGACCGAACGTGGCATTCCGGTGTGCGTGCACATGGGCCTGACCCCGCAATCGGTCAACGTACTGGGCGGCTATAAAGTGCAGGGTCGCCAGGAACATCAAGCCCGGCAGTTGCAAGCCGACGCGCTGGCCCTGGAACAGGCCGGGGCGGCGTTGCTGTTGCTTGAGTGCGTACCCAGCGACCTGGCCACGCAGATCACCCAGGCAGCCAAGGTCGCGGTGGTCGGTATCGGTGCTGGCAGTGGCACGGATGCCCAGGTGCTGGTCCTGCACGACATGCTCGGGCTGAGCCTGAGCGGCCGCGTGCCGAAGTTCGTGAAGAACTTCATGGCGGGCCAGCCGGACATCCAGAGTGCCCTGGCTGCCTACGTCAGAGCCGTCAAAGACGTCACCTTCCCTGCCCCCGAACATGGATTCAGCGCATGATCACCGTACACACCATTGCCCAATTACGCGCCGCCGTGGCCCGTGCCCGCCTCGAAGGCAAACGCATCGGTTTTGTACCGACCATGGGCAATCTGCACAGCGGCCATGTGGCGCTGGTGACCACGGCCACTCACCACGCCGACTTCATCGTCGCCAGCATCTTTGTCAATCCACTGCAATTCGGGCCCAACGAAGACCTGGACAAGTACCCGCGTACCCTGCCCGCCGACCAGGACAAATTGCTCTGGGCCGGCTGTAACCTGCTCTTCGCCCCCGGCGTAGAGCAGATGTATCCCGACGGCATGGCCGCGCAGACCATCGTCAGCGTGCCGCGGGTGTCCGAAGGCCTGTGTGGCGCGAGCCGTCCAGGACATTTCGATGGCGTGGCCACGGTGGTCAGCAAACTGTTCAACATGGTCCAGCCGGACGTGGCTGTGTTCGGCCAGAAGGACTATCAGCAACTGGCGGTGATCCGCGCTGTGGTCCGCGACCTGAACCAGCCCATCGAGATCATCGGCGAACCCACCGTGCGTGCGGCCAATGGTCTTGCGCTGTCGTCACGCAACGGTTATCTGAGCGAGGCAGAGTTGGCCGTGGCGCCGATCCTTTACCAGACCTTGGTTAAGGTGGCCGAAGCCATTCGCCAGGGCGAGCGCAACTACCCGGCCTTGCTCGCGACCCACAGCGAAAGTATTCGCGCCGCCGGCCTGCTGCCCGAATATCTGGAGATACGCCACGCCCTGGATCTGCGCCCGGTGACGGCCGAGGACCGGGACCTGGTGATCCTGGTGGCCGCCGTGCTGGGCAAGACACGCTTGATCGATAATCTGCACCTGGATCTGGACGCCAGCGTCCGAGATTGAAACGCCGGACTGAAAAAAAGTACCGAGCATCTTCATGCGAAGGCGCAGACAAGCGGCTTGCGGGCGTTTACTGTGGGTTGATTTGATCTGACAGACGTCCCGCAGAAGCCGATCGATCCGATTGCACACATTTCATACAACCTTTGCGATCCGTTGATTGTCCTAAAGCTGTTCAAGAAAAAGGAAGCCCACAGCAATGGCGTACTACCGCAACCCTCCCGACGTTACCACCCTGCCCGCGTGGCAGGCACTCGTGAAGCACCGCGAAGCCATGCAGGATTTCAGCATGCGCGATGCTTTCCAGGCCCACCCTGAGCGCTTCAAGGAATTCTCCCTCAGTACCTGTGGGCTATTCCTGGACTACTCCAAAAACCTGATCACCGGAGAGACCCGCGACCTGCTGGCGCAGTTGGCCAAGGACGTGGACCTCGAACAGGCCATCAAGGCCATGTTCGCCGGGGAGATCCTCAATGCCTCGGAACAGCGACCCGTCCTGCACACCGCCCTGCGTCGGCCCATCGGCGACAAGCTGAAGGTCAACGGCACGGACATCATGCCTGACGTGCACAAGGTGCTGAACCAGATCACCGAGCTGGTCGGCCGCATCCATGACGGCCTGTGGCGCGGTTACAGCGAAAAGCCGATCACCGACGTGGTCAACATCGGCATCGGCGGCTCGTTTCTGGGCCCCGAACTGGTCTCCGAAGCGCTGCTGCCCTACGCCCAGAAAGGTGTGCGCTGCCACTACCTGGCCAACATCGACGGCAGCGAGTTCCATGAGCTGTCGGCCAAACTGCGCTCCGAGACCACCCTGTTCATTGTCTCGTCTAAGTCGTTCAGCACCCTCGAGACTCTGAAGAACGCCCAGGCAGCCCGGCGCTGGTACCTGGCGCAAGGCGGTCCCGAAGCCGAACTGCATCGTCACTTCATCGCCGTCTCCAGCAACAACAAAGCGGCCGTGGAATTCGGCATCCGCGAAGAGAACATCTTCCCGATGTGGGACTGGGTCGGGGGTCGCTATTCACTGTGGTCGGCAATCGGCCTGCCCATCGCGATGTCCATCGGAATGGCCAACTTCAAGGAGCTGCTGTCCGGCGCCCACGTCATGGACCAGCACTTCCAGACCACGCCGTTCGAGCACAACATGCCGGTGTTGCTGGCACTGCTGGGTGTCTGGTACGGCAACTTCTGGAACTCGCACTCCCACGCGATCCTGCCGTACGACCATTACCTGCGTAACATCACCAAGCACTTGCAGCAGCTGGACATGGAGTCCAACGGAAAGAGCGTGCGTCAGGACGGCAGCCCGGTGACCACCGAAACCGGCCCGGTCATCTGGGGCGGCGTGGGTTGCAACGGTCAACATGCGTATCACCAGCTGTTGCACCAGGGCACCCAGATGATCCCGGCTGACTTCATTGTCCCGGTGGTCAGCTTCAACCCGGTGGCCGATCACCATCAGTGGCTGTTCGCCAACTGCCTGTCCCAGAGCCAGGCCTTGATGGTGGGCAAGACCCTGGGCGAAGCCGAGGCCGAACTGCGCGCCCGTGGAATGGCCGAAGCCGATGTCGAGAAGCTGGCACCGCACAAGGTCATTCCGGGCAACCGCCCCAGCAACACCATTGTCGTTGAGCGCATCAGCCCTCGCCGCCTGGGTGCGTTGGTGGCCATGTACGAGCACAAAGTGTTCGTGCAGAGCGTGATCTGGGGCACCAATGCCTTCGATCAGTGGGGTGTCGAACTGGGCAAGGAGCTGGGCAAGGGTGTGTACGAACGCTTGACCGGCGCCACCGACGAGCCTGCCGAAGACGCATCGACCCAAGGTCTGATCCACTTCTTCCGCAGCCGTCACCGCGGTTGATCGCCTGACCGCAAGACAGCCCGGCCGTGACTGGTTTCACGGGCGGGCTGGTCGGCGGCAACTATTGCCGCGCCCCGCCTTGACTCTGATCAATACTCGCCCACATTTACCCTGAACGTCCTATTCACGTGAAAGGGTCCCAACATGCTCGATATCAGCGCCTATCCCGCTGCGCACAAGGTCAGCCTTGCGGCTGTGCCAAGCGACGCCGACTACCAGCGCCTGTATCGTCAATCCATCGATGACCCGCACACTTTCTGGTCCGAACAGGCACAAGCCGCCCTGAATTGGTCACGCCCCTGGAAACAGATCAACGCGTTCGATTCGGCCACCGGCCATACGCTCTGGTTCATGGGCGCACAATTGAACGTCAGCCACAATTGCATCGACCGGCACTTGGACCTGCGCGGCGAGCACACCGCAATTATCTGGGAAAGCGACGACCCGGAAGAATCCCTGCGCATCAGTTACCGCCAGTTGCACCGTTATGTCTGCCGGCTGGCCAACGCGCTCAAGGCGCGGGGTATCGGCAAGGGCGATCGGGTGTGCATCTACCTGCCGATGGTGCCGGAAGCGCTGTACGCGATGCTGGCCTGCAGCCGGATCGGCGCGGTGCACACCGTGGTGTTCAACGAGTCGTCGGCGGAAGCCTTGCGCGACCGCCTGCTGGATGCCGACTGCCATACCTTGATCACTGCCGACGAGTCCGTGGCTGCGGGCAAGCATCACCCACTCAAGCTGCAAGCCGATCAGGCCCTGCTGGAATGCCCGGCGGTGAAAACCGTGCTGGTGGTCGAGCGTACGGGGGGGCGCATCGACTGGGTCGCCGGGCGCGATTACTGGTTTCATGAAGTCCTGCGTTTGGCCCCCGAAGACTGCCCGGCCGAGCCGATGAACGCCGAGGACCCGCTGTTCATCCTGTACACATCCGGCAGCACCGGCAAACCCAAAGGCGTGGTTCACAGCACGGGCGGCTATCTCCTGCAAACCGCCATGACTTTCAAGACGGTGTTCGATTACCACGAGGACGAGGTGTTCTGGTGCACCGCCGACATCGGCTGGATCACCGGCCAGAGCTACATTGTCTATGGCCCCTTGGCCAACGGTGCCACCACGCTGATCTATGAAGGCATTCCTGATTACCCGAACGCCGAGCGGTATTGGCAGATCGTCGACCGTCATCAGGTCAACATCCTCTATACCGCACCGACCATCCTGCGCTCCCTGATGCGCGAGGGGCCGCGTTTTCTCCAGGAAAGTGCGCGCACCAGCCTGCGAATTCTCGGCAGTGTCGGCGAACCCATCGACCCGGAAGCCTGGGAATGGTACTTCAATGCCGTGGGCCTGCAACGCTGTCCGATCATCGACACCTGGTGGCAGACCGAAACCGGCGCCATCATGCTCAGCCCCTCAGTGAGCAGCCAGCAGCTCAAACCCGGCTGTGCGATGCAGCCGTTCTACGGCGTGCAACCGGTATTGCTGGATGACGATGGCGAGGAAATCCACGGGCCGGGCGCCGGTGCGCTGGTCATCAAAGGCAGCTGGCCGTCACAACTGCGCGCCTTGCATGGCGACACCGAGGGCATGACGACCCGTTACTTCCAACCCCATCCAGGCTACTACTTCACCGGCGACGGCGCTCGCCGCGATGCCGACGGCGACTGGTGGCTGACCGGCCGTATCGACGACGTTATCACCCTCTCCTCCCAACGCCTGGGTGCCGCCGAAATCGAAAGCGCCTTGCTGCTCCACCCCAACATCGCCGAAGCCGCCGTGGTCGGCTATCCCGACCCGGACAAGGGGCAAGGCATCTATGCGTTTGTCACGCCCATGAACGGCGTCAGCGCCGACGAAGACCTGCATCAGGAATTATTGACCTTGGTCAGCACGCAAATAGGTCGTTTCGCCCGTCCTGCGTGGCTGCAATTCGCGCCGGCCTTGCCAAAGACCCGCTCGGGCAAGATCATGCGACGACTCCTGCGCAAGATCGCCAGCAACGACCTGGGCAGCCTCGGCGATATTTCGACCCTGGCTGACCCCGAGGTGGTACAGGCCTTGATCGAGGCGCGTCTCAACACTTGAACCGCAGGCCGTATGGACTTCATTCGCCGCCGCATCGAAACCCAGATCATGAGCCTGACCGGTCTTTCCCTCGGCCAGCTCGACCTCGAAAACCCCAAGGGTGATCCCGGCCTGTTCGGCCCTGATTCCATCAGCTGGAAGGTCCACGGCGATTTCACCAGCATGCTGGTGGGCGGCATCAGCGCGTTGATGCTGCAGGCCCTGCACCCGCTGGCCCTGGCCGGCGTGTGGGACCACTCCAACTTTCGCCAGGACATGCTCGGCCGGCTGCGCCGCACCGGCCAGTTCATTTCCGGTACCACTTTTGGCGCCCGCCACGACGCCGACTGGCTGATCGACAAGGTACGCACCATTCATTTGCAGGTGGCGGGTCATGCCGAGGACGGCCGCCCCTATGCCGCCAGCGATCCGGCACTGCTGACCTGGGTGCACGTGGCCGAGGTCAGCCATTTTCTCGCTGCCCACCTGCGCTACCGCAACCCACTGCTGTCCGGTACCGATCAGGACCGCTACTACGACGAGATCGCGCTCGTCGCCGAACGCCTGGGCGCCACCCACGTGCCGCGCTCTCGGCAGGACATCGCCGATTACCTGAGTGATGTACGTCCCCAGTTGCTGTGCGACCACCGCAGCCACGAGGTGATCCGCCTGCTGCTCGACGCGCCGGCACCTAGTCGGCTGGCGCGGCCGATGGGGGCGCTGATGATGCAGGCCGGTATCGACCTTTTGCCACGCTGGGCCAGCGCCATGCTGGCACTACAGCAAGGGACGATCAAGCGCGAGCTGGTGCGCCAGGGGGTGCTCAGCATTGCCCCGGTGTTGCGCTGGTCGGTGCGCAATGGCTCGGTGCAGCGCGCGCGCAGAAGGATGGGCTTGCCGGAGACCGTGTAAAGGCCATCGCCGGCAAGCCTTGCCAACAGTGCGGTCAACCTGGGAGGCCATGGCCGGCCGCCATAGCGGTTGTCCCCGATGCAGGCGGTCTGACAGCCGATACCCACCCCTGATAAAATCCGCCGCATTCTCCTTCAAGGCTGCACCATGTCCTCTTTGACCCCGGCCCTCACCGCCGCCCTCGAACGGCGCCAGCCCCTGCTGGCCCGCCTGCATGCCGAAGGCACCGACTGTTACCGCCTGTTCCACGGCAGCCAGGAGGGCGCCGGCGGCCTGACTGTCGACCGCTACGGCCGGCAACTGCTGGTGCAAAGCTTTCACCAGCGCCTGTCCAGTGACGAACTGCTGGCCCTGCACGCCCAGGTCGAGCATGCCCTCGATTTGCCGTTGCTGCTGGCCTACAACGACCGCTCCCAAGGCAACTCGCGGATCGATCGCGACGACCCTGTCTACCGCGCCAGCCCTGAAGCCCTGGCCGACCTGGTGGGCCGTGAGTGGGGCCTGAACTACCGTGTCCGTGCCCGTCACGCCGGCCAGGACCCTTTGCTGTTCCTCGACCTGCGCACCGCCCGCGGCTGGGTCAAGCAACACAGCCAGGGCAAGAGCGTGCTCAACCTCTTCGCCTACACCTGCGGCGTGGGCCTTAGCGCAGCCGCAGGGGGTGCACGCGAAGTCTGCAACCTCGATTTCGCCGAAGGCAACCTGGCCGTGGGCCGGGAAAATGGCCAGCTCAACCCGCAACTGCCGACCATGACGTTTATCCAGTCGGACTACTTCCCCGCCATCCGCCAACTGGCCGGCCTGGCCATCACCCAGCGTCGCGGCCAGAAGCTGCCCAGCTACCCGCGGATGGATACGCGCCAATACGACCTGGTATTTCTCGACCCTCCAGCCTGGGCCAAGAGCGCCTTCGGCACCGTGGACCTGCTGCGCGATTACCAGAGCCTGCTCAAGCCCGCCGTGCTTGCCACCGCCGACGACGGTGTGCTGGTCTGTTGCAACAACCTTGCCCGGGTGGCCATGGAGGACTGGCGCGAGCAGGTGTTGCGGTGCGCCGAGAAAGCCGGCAGACCGGTGCGCGAATGGCAGATCCTGCAGCCCGCCGAAGATTTTCCGTCCTTCGACCAGCAGCCGCCCTTGAAAACCCTCGTGCTGCATTTTTAGGCGCCAACGTATCCAGAAAATCATCTGATGCTTACAGGCCGGTACAAGGGAACCCGTCTAGCGTGCCATACTCAAAGCACCTTCGATCGACAGGCGATGCCTTGCAATGGCCAAAGCTTTGAAACGCATCATCGGCACCCTGGTGGTATTGTTGGCGCTGTACAGCCTGCTGGGGTTCTTGATTCTTCCGGGCGCAGGTCTGCGCATCGCCAACCAGCAGCTGGCCAATTACGCCACCCTGCCCGCCCACATCGAGCGCCTGGAGTTCAACCCGTTCAGCTTCGAACTGACTGCCTGGGGCCTGCACATTGGCGAGCCGGGCCACGAACAGGTGGCCTTCGAGCGGTTGTACGCCAACCTGCAAGTCGACAGCCTGTGGACCGGTGCACTGCACCTCGAGGCGGTCGAACTGGACAAGCCGCGCAGCGAATTGCTGTTCGGCAAGGATGGCAAGCTGAACCTGGCCAGCCTCTTCAAGCTGCCGCCTGCCGCACCGCAACCACAGACCCCGTCCAAACCCTTCCCCCTGCGTATCGGCAGCATCAAGCTGGTCGACGGCTACCTGCACTTCAAAGATGAACGCCCCAGCGAGCCCATCGAGTTCCTCTACAACACGATGAACCTGGAGCTGAAGAACCTCAGTACCCTGCCGGACGACCAGGCCGACATGACGCTGGTGGCAGCCGGCCCGGAGGGCGGGCAGATCGAATGGAGCGGCACGGTGGGACTCAACCCCATCGTATCCGCCGGCAAGCTCAAGCTCAGTGATGGACAGATGAAAGTCTGGTGGCCCTATGTACGTGATGCGCTACCGTTGGTGCTGGAAAACGGCGTACTCAATTTCAGCACCGACTACCAGCTGGACCTCAGCCATGACACCCAGCTGCACCTGAACAACGCCGCTGTGAGCATCGCGCCGTTTGCACTCAATACGCCTGACGGCCGGCCGCTGGTGAAACTCGAACGGCTGGACGTCACCGATACCTCGCTGGACCTGGCCAAGCAGCAAGTCACCGTAGGCCAGATCCGTAGCCAGAAGCTGGAAACCTGGGCCGCCCGGGAAAAAGACGGTCAGCTGGACTGGCAGAAGCTGTTTGCCAGCCAGCCCGCCAAGCCGTCACCCCAGGCTGCAGCAGCGCCCGCGACCGCCGATGCCCCAACGCCGCCCCCTGCGCCGTCGAAGCCCTGGCAGGTGTTGCTCAAAGACGTGCAACTGCGTGACTACAGTGTGCATCTGGCAGACCGCATGCCGGCCGATGCAGTGGCCATCGACCTCGGGCCGCTAAACGTCGACCTGAAAGACTTCGACAGCCTGGGCCAGAGTCCCTTCACCCTGAAGCTGGACACCGGCGTGGGCAAGCAGGGCAAGGTGACTGCCAGCGGCTCGGTCAGCCTCAAGCCCATGTCAGCCAAACTCGCCGTCACCACCCGCGACATCGACCTGCGCGTCGCTCAGGCCTACATCAGCCCCTTCATCAAGCTGGAGCTGCGCAGCGGCATGCTCGACAGCGACCTGGCCGTCGACCTCAAGAGCACCGAGCCGCTGGCCCTGAACGTGACCGGCCGGGCCGAAGTGGACCAGCTGCACACCCTGGACACCGTCGGCTCGCAAGACTTCGTCAAATGGCAGCAACTGATCGTCGAGGGCCTGGACTTCCGTCTTGGTGACAGCCTGACCATCGCCAAGGTCACCCTGCAGCAGCCCTACGTGCGCTTCATGATCAACGCCAACCACACTACCAACGTGGATGACCTGCTGATCCCGCAGCCGGTGGACAAGCATGCACCGGCCCCGGTGAAGTCCAAACCCATGGGCATCCGGATCGGTCAGGTAGCGATCAACGACGGTTCGGCCAATTTTGCGGACTTCAGCCTGACGCCCAACTTTGCCACCGCTATCCAGCAGCTCAACGGCCAGGTTGGCACCCTCGACAACCGCCAACCACTGCCGGCCAAGGTCGATATCAAGGGCAAGGTCGATCGCTATGCGCCGGTGACCATCGCCGGCAGCCTGACGCCCTTCGACCCCCTGTCGAGCCTGGATATCGCGACCAGCTTCAAAGGCGTCGAGCTGACCACCCTGACTCCGTACTCTGGAAAATTCGCTGGCTACCGGATCCGCAAGGGCCGCCTGAACCTGGACTTGCACTACAAGATCGACAAGGGCCAACTCGTTGCCCAGAACAAAGTGCTGGTCGAACAATTACAGCTCGGCGACAAGGTCGACAGTCCGGACGCCACCAGCTTGCCGGTACGCCTCGCCGTGGCCCTGCTCAAGGACACGGACGGCAACATTTCCATCGAACTGCCGATCTCGGGCAACCTCAACAATCCGCAGTTCAGCGTGATGCCGATCGTTTGGCAGACTCTGCGCAACCTGGTCTTGCGGGCCGCTCAGGCACCCTTCAAGTTCATCGCTGGCCTGGTGGCCGGCGGCGATAACCAAGACCTCGGCAATGTGGCATTCGCCCCCGGGAGCAGCGACTTGAGCCCCGCGGCGCAGCAGACCCTCGGCAAGCTCGCTGCCGCCCTGAAGGCGCGTCCGACTCTGCGTCTGGAAGTCGAGGGTACCAGCGCGCAAAACGCTGATGGTCCGCTGCTCGCCCAGCAGCGCCTGGCCGTGGAATTTCAGAATAGCTATTACAAGATTCTCCAGCGACGTGGCGACAAAGTCCCCGCCCAGGCCTCGCAATTGCAAGTGCCCGATAACGAGCAACTGCCCTTGCTCGAAGCGATCTATCGCACCCGCCTCAAGCAGCAGCCTCCCGAGCAATGGGCGAAACTGGAAGAATCCCAGCGCACCGAACAACTGCGTAACGCCGTGCTGGGCACCTGGACCGACGACGAAGCTCTGCTGCGCAAGCTGGCCCAGGCGCGCGCAGGCAGCGTCAAGGCATGGATGGTGGATCAGGGCAAGCTGAGCGACGATCGTGTGTTCTTGCTTGACGCCAGCTTTGGACCGCCTGAAAGCGATGGCAAGGTGGTAACACAGATGCATCTGGACGCCGAGTGATGAGTCGCCTTCGCTATGCGGTGGTGCTGGCGTTTGCTGTCCATGGCCTCGCCCAGGCCGCTGACACCTTGCGCTGCGGCAGTACCATCGTGTCCCGTGGCGATCCGGCCGAAGAAGTGCTGCGCAAGTGCGGCCAGCCGGTCAGCCGGTCCTTCGTGGGCTACCTTGAGGCACCCGGCTACGGCGGGCGCTACAACCAGTCGCCCATCGAAGAATGGCTGTATGGCCCCACTAACGGCATGTACCAGTATTTGCGCTTTGAAGGTAACCGCTTGAACGAGATCCGCAGCAAGCGCGGCGATTGATCCCCCCCATAAAGTCGAGAGCAAAAAAACCCTGGCACCAGGCCAGGGTTTAAAGTGGCCGGATCCTTCCGGCCTTCGCATGAACTTACTCGGCTTTCAGACCGTCAGCCGATACGGCGCGTACGCCGTGGATCTTTTTGGTGATCGCCACGGCAGTGGTTTTCTGCGCTTCGGTGACCGCGACAGTCGACGACAGGGAAACCACGCCTTTGTTGGTTTCTACCTTGATGTCGGTGCCAGGAATGCCTTTTTCGGTGACCAGATCGGATTTGACCTTGGTGGTGATCCAAGTGTCGGAGGTAGCGCCTTCAGCCTTTTTCATCGACGCGCCGGCCGAATCAGTGGCGGTCTCGGCCGCGAAGGCAACGTTGCCCAGAGCCAAGGTCAGGGCGGCGGCAGTAGCGGCAGCAATTGCAAACTTCTTCATACGAGTCACTCCTGTTTTTCGAAAAACTGCAGCCTGTTGATCCTGGCGGCAGGGTTAGTCAGGTAGTTGCACGGCCTGTGCCACTTGGCCAAAAACATAAAACCCATAAAATTCAAATAGTTACGTTAACAGCGTGATTCATCGATCGTGCACCTTGCACGCTTGCCGGAAAAGCTGCGTGCAAGTTGCATGTTCGCTAAAGGTTGGACACCGACGCGGCAGGCAGGCTCATGCCTGCACGCCGATGGTGTTTGAGCAGGCAAAAAAAAGGACCCTCGCGGGTCCCTTTTTTTCAAACCATCAGATGTGCTTAAACACCTGACTTCTTGGCATCTTCAACGTCCTTGATGGACAGCTTGATACGGCCGCGGTTGTCCACGTCCAGTACCAGCACTTCCACTTCCTGACCTTCCGTGAGGATGTCAGTGACTTTGTCGACGCGTTCTTTGCTCAGCATCGAGATATGCACCAGGCCGTCCTTGCCAGGCAAGATGTTGACGAAGGCGCCGAAGTCGACGATACGCTCGACCTTGCCCACGTAGATCTTGCCGATCTCGGCTTCTGCGGTGATGCCCAGAACGCGCTGACGTGCTGCTTCAGCTGCCTCCTTGGATTCGCCGAAGATCTTGATCGAGCCGTCGTCTTCGATGTCGATCGAAGCCTTGGTCTCCTCGCAGATGGCGCGGATGGTGGCGCCGCCCTTGCCGATCACGTCACGGATCTTGTCGGTATCGATTTTCATCGCAATCATGGTCGGCGCGTTTTCCGACAGCTCGGAACGCGACTGGCCAATGATCTGGTTCATCTGGCCGAGGATATTCAGGCGCGCTTCCAGGGCTTGGCCCAGAGCGATTTCCATGATTTCTTCGGTGATACCGTTGATCTTGATGTCCATCTGCAGCGCGGTCACGCCCTTGGCGGTACCGGCTACCTTGAAGTCCATGTCGCCGAGGTGGTCTTCATCACCCAGGATGTCAGTCAGGATGGCGAACTTGTCGCCTTCTTTCACCAGACCCATGGCGATACCAGCAACCGGAGCCTTCAACGGCACACCGGCATCCATCAGGGCCAGGGAAGCGCCGCAGACCGAAGCCATGGAGCTCGAACCGTTGGACTCGGTGATCTCCGACACCACGCGGATGGTGTAAGGGAACACGTCGGCGGCAGGCAGCATGGCCTGAACCGAACGGCGGGCCAGACGGCCGTGACCGATTTCGCGACGGCCTGCGCCGCCCATGCGACCACACTCGCCCACCGAGAACGGAGGGAAGTTGTAGTGCAGCATGAAGGGGTCTTTCTTCTCGCCTTCCAGGGTGTCCAGCAGCTGCGCGTCACGGGCGGTGCCCAAGGTCGCAACGACCAAAGCCTGAGTTTCACCACGGGTGAACAGGGCCGAACCGTGAGTCTTGGGCAGAACGCCCACTTCGATGTTCAACGGGCGCACGGTCTTGGTGTCGCGGCCGTCGATGCGTGGTTTACCGTTGACGATGTTCTCGCGCACGGTACGGTATTCGATCTCACCGAAGATTTCTTTGACCTCGCCAGCGCTCGGGCCGCCTTCGGTGGCGAACTTGGCCACGACCTGGTCACGCACTTCGCCCAGACGGGCATAACGATCGGCCTTGACGGTGATGGTATAGGCGTCGGAAACAGCCGCACCGAATTCGCCACGGATGGCGTCCAACAGCGGGGTATTCTGCGGCTTGGCCGACCAGTTCCAGGTCGGTTTGGCAGCTTCGGCGGCCAGTTCCTTGACGGCGGTGATCACCGACTGGAACTCGTCGTGGGCAAATAGCACGGCGCCCAGCATCTGGTCTTCGGTCAGCTCTTTGGCTTCCGATTCAACCATCAGCACGGCGTCGGAGGTACCGGCCACGACCATGTCCAGGCTCGAAGCAGCCAGTTGCTCGTAAGTCGGGTTCAGCAGGTAGCCGGTGCTTTCGTGGAACGCCACGCGAGCGGCGCCGATCGGGCCTTCGAATGGAATGCCGGAGATGGCCAGGGCTGCCGAAGTACCGATCATCGCAGCGATGTCCGGATCGGTTTTCTTGCTGGTGGAAACGACGGTGCAGACAACCTGCACTTCGTTCATGAAGCCTTCAGGGAACAACGGGCGGATCGGGCGATCGATCAGACGCGAGGTCAGGGTTTCTTTCTCGGAAGGACGGCCTTCACGCTTGAAGAAACCACCGGGGATCTTGCCGGCCGCGTAGGTTTTTTCCTGATAGTGCACAGACAGGGGGAAGAAGCCCTTGCCTGGATCGGCTTGCTTGGCACCGACCACGGTCACCAGCACGGTGACGTCGTTGTCGACGGTAACCAGCACGGCGCCGGAAGCTTGACGAGCAATACGGCCCGTTTCGAGGGTAACGGTCGATTGACCGAACTGGAATTTCTTGATGACCGGGTTCACGGTTTCCTACCTTCTTTGTTGGCTCTTGGGGAATCGTTTTCTTTCGAATTTGTGGGCAGCACGGGGTATCGGCCCCATTTTGCTGCGCCAGATAAAACTTGAGGCTGGATGCCTGCCTCGCCGGGTGATGCAATCACCGCAGCATGACAAACAACCAACCTCATTGATACGCCGACGCGAGCGTCGCTCCAGGCATGACTGCCCGGCTCGACGGCCTCGCGTCTGCACACCACTCTGGCAGGGCCGCTATTAGCGACGCAGGCCCAGACGACCGATCAAGGTGCTGTAACGAGTGGTGTCTTTGCCTTTCAGGTAGTCCAGCAGCTTGCGGCGCTGGTTAACCATGCGGATCAGACCACGACGGGAGTGGTGATCTTTGCCGTTGGCTTTGAAGTGACCTTGCAGCTTGTTGATGTTGGCGGTCAACAGGGCGACCTGAACTTCAGGCGAACCGGTGTCGCCGACAGCTTGCTGGTAGTCGGTAACGATTTGAGCTTTTTCTTCAACGCTGAGTGCCATGAGGGCTTCTCCATTTCAAGGAAACCGCGAACGATTTCCAACAGGCCGAGGACAGATCCTCGTATTTAAAAGTAGGGACAACCGTGCCTGCTGACAGCAGCCCTAGTTCGGTCATTCCGACCGAATCAAGCGACGCGGCGCAATGCGCCCGTCTTCGGCCACTTCACCGATACCGATGAAACGACCTGTGTGATCTTGCACCCGCACCATGCCGAACTGCGGCGCGTCGGGAGCTCGGACAGCCTGGCCGTGTAGCCAGTAGAACGCGCTGTGCTCGGAAAACTGCAGCAGCGGCCAATCCTGCAAGCCACTGTCGGAGGGCATCAGGAACCGGTCGAGGGCTTCATTGCCACCTTCGGCGTGAGCTTGTTCCAATGCTTCCAGCGTGACCGTCTGCGCCAGGCTGAAGGGGCCTGCCTGGGTACGGCGCAGCTCGGCGACATAGGCACCACAGCCCAGACGCTCACCGATGTCTTCCACCAGAGTCCGAATATAGGTGCCTTTGGTGCAGTCCACCACCAGCCTTGCCCGGGTGCCTTCGTGTTCCAGCAACTCCAGGCGCGCAATAGTAACAGAACGCGGCTCGCGCTCCACCACTTCCCCTGCACGCGCCAGCTTGTACAGCGGCTGCCCGTCGCGCTTGAGCGCCGAATACATCGGCGGGATCTGCGAGATAGGGCCGCGGAAAGCCGGCAGCACGGCCTCGATATCAGCACGACCGACCGTCACTTCGCGGGTTTGCAGGACCTCACCCTCGGCATCGGCCGTGGTGGTGGTCTGGCCCATCTGCATGACGGTCTCGTAACCCTTGTCGGAGTCGAGCAGGTATTGGGAAAACTTGGTCGCTTCGCCGAAGCACAACGGCAGCACGCCACTGGCCAACGGATCGAGGCTGCCGGTGTGCCCTGCCTTCTCGGCGTTGAGCAGCCAGCGCACCTTCTGCAAGGCAGCGTTGGAGGTGAACCCCAGCGGCTTGTCGAGCAGGATGATGCCACTGACGTTACGACGGATACGCTTGACCTGAGCCAACGGGGCTACTCCTTGTCTGCCTGGTCGGCGTCATCGGCCACGTGCTGGCTGTCTTCAGCCACTGCGCGTTCGATCAGGGCCGACAAGTGGGCACCACGGGTCACGCTTTCGTCGTAGTGGAAGTGCAACTGCGGCACGCTGCGCAGCTTCATTTCCTTGCCCAACTGCACGCGCAGGAAACCGGCGGCGCTGTTGAGCACCTTGATGCTCTGAGCGATGTCTTCCTTGCTGTCTTCGCCCATGACGGTGATGAACACCTTGGCATGACCGACATCGCGGCTGACGTCGACGGCGGTGATGGTCACCAGGCCGACGCGCGGATCCTTCACTTCACGGCGGATCAACTGAGCCAGCTCGCGCTGAATCTGATCACCGATACGTTGGGTACGGCTGTATTCTTTTGCCATGTCTTGCTACCTGTCACTGAAGCGGCAAACGCCCGGTCACGTTGTCCCTGAATGGGCTTCCCTGACCGGGCGTCACCTTTGGAGCCGAGCCCGCGAGGGCGTCGACTCATGCAGCTCGCGTCTCTGGTTTTGAAACCTTAGAGGGTACGAGCAACCTGGACCTTCTCGAAGACTTCGATCTTGTCACCGACCTTGACGTCGTTGTAGCTCTTGACGCCAATACCGCATTCCATGCCGGCACGGACTTCCGAAGCATCGTCCTTGAAGCGGCGCAGGGATTCCAGCTCGCCTTCGAAGATAACGATGTCTTCGCGCAGAACACGGATCGGACGGTTACGGAAGACCGTACCTTCGATGACCATGCAACCGGCGATCGCACCGAACTTCGGCGAACGGAACACGTCACGCACTTCGGCGATGCCCAGGATATTCTCGCGAACGTCGCTGCCGAGCATGCCGGTCAGGGCTTTCTTGACGTCTTCAATGATGTCGTAGATCACGTTGTAATAACGCATATCCAGACCTTCCTGCTCGACGATCTTGCGCGCACCGGCATCGGCACGTACGTTGAAGCCGAACACGACCGCATTGGAGGCCAGTGCCAGGTTGGCATCGGATTCGGTAATACCACCGACGCCGCCACCGACCACACGCACTTGTACTTCGTCGTTGCCCAGACCGTTGAGCGCGCCCTGCAAAGCTTCCAGCGAACCACGGACGTCGGATTTGAGGACGATGTTGAGCGTCTTCTTCTCTTCCTGGCCCATGTTTTCGAAGATGTTTTCCAGCTTGCCGGCGTGAGCACGGGCCAGTTTCACTTCGCGGAACTTGCCTTGACGGAACAGCGCGACTTCACGGGCCTTCTTCTCGTCAGCCACAACGCTCATTTCGTCGCCAGCATCCGGGGTACCGTCCAGACCGAGAATCTCGACCGGGATGGAGGGGCCGGCTTCCTTGATCGGCTTGCCGTTCTCGTCGAGCATGGCGCGCACGCGGCCATAGTTCGAGCCGACCAGGACCATGTCACCTTGACGCAGTGTACCGTCCTGAACCAGAACAGTTGCCACCGGGCCACGGCCCTTGTCCAGGCGCGATTCAACGACCACACCACGACCCGGAGCCGAAGGCGTTGCCTTCAATTCCAGTACTTCGGCTTGCAGCAGCACGGCTTCGAGCAATTCGTCGACACCGGTACCCATCTTGGCCGAAACCGAAACGAACGGCGTATCACCGCCCCACTCTTCGGAGGTCACGCCATGCACGGACAGCTCGCTGCGGATACGATCCAGGTCAGCGCCGGGCTTGTCGATCTTGTTCACGGCCACTACCAGCGGAACGCCGGCAGCCTTGGCGTGCTGAACGGCTTCAACGGTCTGCGGCATCACGCCGTCGTCCGCTGCAACCACCAGAATCACGATGTCGGTGGCCTTGGCACCACGGGCACGCATGGCGGTAAACGCGGCGTGGCCCGGGGTGTCGAGGAAGGTCACCATGCCACGGTCGGTTTCGACGTGGTAGGCACCGATGTGCTGCGTGATACCACCGGCTTCGCCAGCGGCCACTTTGGCACGACGGATGTAGTCGAGCAGCGAGGTCTTGCCGTGGTCAACGTGACCCATGACGGTGACAACCGGTGCACGGGAGAACGCCTCGCCTTCAAACTTCAGCGATTCAGCCAGGGAATCTTCCAGTGCGGTGTCGCTGACCAGCGTCACTTTGTGGCCCAGTTCCTCGGCAACCAGTTGGGCAGTTTCCTGATCCAGTACCTGGTTGATCGTGGCTGGGGTGCCCAGCTTGAACATGAACTTGATGACTTCAGCAGCCTTGACCGACATCTGTGCAGCCAGATCGCCAACCGTGATGGTCTCGCCGATCTGCACGTCACGCACGACAGGACCGGTAGGGCTCTGGAAACCGTGGGCGTTGCGCTTTTTCAGCTTCGACTTGCCACGACCGCCGCGACGGAAGCTGTCGCTTTCCTCTTCGGTGGTACGCGGGGCGGCACGTGGAGTCGGCGCCTTTTCCTTGACCGATGCACGATGCGGCGTGTTCTTGCGCTCGCTGTCGCCACCACGACGGTTGTCGTCGGCGCGCGGCTTGTCCGGGCGACGTGGCTCCTCTTTCTTGCGAGCGTCGGCAGCCGGAGCTGGGGCAACGCTGGCCAGATCGATATCAGGCACGGAAGCGACCGGCGCAGGCGCCGCGGCCGGAGCCGGTGCAGCCGCCTGGGCAGCCGCAGGCTGGCCGGCGGTCCCGGGCTGGCGACGGGTTTCTTCGTCGGAACGCTGACGAGCTTCGGCTTCAGCCTTCTGGCGCGCAGCATTTTCAGCGGCACGACGTTCTTCGAGCTCGCGCTTTTGCTCGGCCTGAATTTCTTCAGGGCTGCGCTGCACGAACACTTTCTTCTTGCGTACTTCTACGCTGATGCTTTTGCTACCGGCCACACGCAAGGTGCTTTGGGTTTTACGCTGCAAGGTAATCTTGCGCGGTTCTTCCACTTTCACCTTGTGGCTGCTTTTCAAATGAGCCAGCAGAGCCTGCTTCTCATTATCGGTCACAACTTGAGCGGCGTCGGTGTGCGGCAGACCTGCCTCACGCATCTGCTGCAACAGGCGCTCTACCGGTGCGGCGACCTCTTTGGCCAGTTCTTTCACCGTGACTTGCGTCATGCACTTCTCTCCTCAGGCCGCGCCTACTTACTCGAACCAGTGGGCTCGGGCGGCCATGATCAACTTGCCGGCACGATCATCGTCAATGCCGTCGATGTCGAGCAGGTCGTCAATAGACTGCTCGGCCAGGTCTTCGCGGGTAATTACGCCGCGCACCGCCAGTTCCATCGCCAAATCCTTGTCCATACCCTCAAGCGAGAGCAGGTCTTCGGCCGGATGGGCGTCTGCCAGCTTTTCCTCAGTAGCGATGGCGTGAGTCAACAAACGATCCTTGGCCCGAGCGCGGAGCTCGTTGACGATCTCCTCGTCAAAGCCGTCGATGTTGAGCATTTCTTCCAACGGTACGTAGGCAATCTCTTCCAGGCTGGTGAAGCCTTCGTCTACCAGCACCTGCGCCAGGTCTTCGTCGATTTCCAACTCGTCGATGAAGTTGCGCAGGATGTCGCCGGTTTCCGCTTGCTGCTTGGCCTGGATGTCCGATTCGGTCATTACGTTCAGGGTCCAGCCGGTCAACTGGCTGGCCAGACGCACGTTCTGCCCGCCGCGACCAATGGCCTGAGCCAGGTTGTCGGCGCCGACCGCGATGTCCATCGCATGGGCGTCTTCGTCAACGATGATCGCTGCCACTTCGGCAGGCGACATGGCGTTGATCACGAACTGCGCGGGGTTGTCGTCCCACAGCACGATGTCGACACGCTCGCCGCCCAACTCACCGGAGACTGCCTGGACGCGCGAACCGCGCATACCGATGCAGGCACCCTGTGGGTCGATACGCTTGTCCTTCGAGCGAACGGCGATCTTGGCGCGCGAACCCGGGTCACGGGAAGCGGCCATCACTTCGATCAGCCCTTCGGCGATCTCCGGCACCTCGATGCGGAACAACTCGATCAGCATTTCCGGCGCAGTACGCGACAGGATCAGCTGCGGGCCGCGGTTCTCGGTGCGGATTTCCTTGAGCAGTGCACGCAGGCGCACACCCACCCGGAAAGTTTCACGGGAAATAATGTCTTCGCGAGCCAGCAAGGCCTCGGCGTTATTGCCCAGGTCAACGATGACGTTGTCGCGGGTCACTTTCTTGACCGTACCGGCGATGATCTCGCCCAGACGTTCGCGGTAAGCGTCAACCACCTGGGCGCGCTCGGCTTCACGAACTTTCTGCACGATGACCTGCTTGGCGGTCTGTGCAGCGATACGGCCGAATTCGATGGACTCGATCTTTTCTTCGACGACATCGCCAACCTTGGCTTCAGGGTGCGTGAGCACAACCTTGTCAGGCCAGGTTTCGATGGCGGGATCGTCCAGATCGGCTTCTTCGACCACGGTCCAGCGACGGAACGTTTCATAAGCACCGGTGTGGCGGTTGATTTCCACACGCAGGTCCACTTCATCTTCGAACCGCTTCTTGGTCGCGGTTGCCAGCGCAATTTCCAGCGCTTCAAATATTACGCCTGCCGGTACACCCTTTTCATTGGATACCGACTCAACAACCAGCAGTACTTCTTTGCTCATCGTACGCCTCGCCTTTCGCACGCCATCGGATCCGCGGGATCCGCAGTATCTGGCACGTCTCAGTCAAAACTGGGAATAATGTTGGCCTTGTCGATCGAATCGATCGGCAGCAGGAATTCATGGTCATCCACTTGCACCACGACGTCCTGCTCCTCCACCCCGCGGAGAAGGCCCTGAAAGTTGCGGCGACCATCAAAGGGCGTGCGCAACCTTATCTTCACTTGATCGCCGGCATGCGAAGCGAACTGTTCAAGAGTGAACAGCGGGCGATCCATGCCTGGAGAAGAAACTTCAAGGGTGTATTCAACGCTGATTGGATCTTCGACATCCATGATCCCGCTGATCTGGCGACTGACGATTTCGCAGTCCTCCACCAGTACACCGCCTTCTTTATCGATATAAATACGCAACAATGAGTGGCGACCCTGAGCCGAAAACTCGATACCCCAGCATTCATAGCCAAGGGCCACGACCACCGGGGCCAACAAGGCCTGCAACTGTTCTAGCTTGCTCGACACCTGAACCCCCTCGTGCATGCTTCACAAATAAAAAATGGGCAAAGCGCCCATCCCTGATACGCCGTTTGAATACCGGCGCTGAGAACTGTCCAGCTAACAAAAAGCCCCTTGAAAGGGGCTCTGCTAAAACTGGTTGCGGGAGCTGGATTTGAACCAACGACCTTCGGGTTATGAGCCCGACGAGCTACCAGACTGCTCCATCCCGCGACAAAGCTGGGGCGAAAGTATACGGCTGAACCCGTTGATGGGTCAATCCAAGACTTCCGCCGACAAGAAAGCCCGCATCTGCGGGCTCTCCTGATAATTGGTACCGAGAAGGGGACTCGAACCCCTACACCCTATGGGCACAACCACCTCAAGGTTGCGTGTCTACCAATTCCACCACCTCGGCAATACTACAGTTGAAACCTTGCCTCTCGACTCCGTGTCACTTTTTCTCTGGCGCTTGAGGTACGTCAGTAGTTTTCACGTCTGTCTTTTGCTCTTGAAGCACCGGAACATCATCTGCTGCCGGCTTTTGCTTCGGTGCCTCCATGACCGCTGGTGCTGGCAAACCTACTTGAGTCAGCGCGTGAGCTTTCTCTTTAGCAAAGTAACCTAACCCCAAGCTGGTTATGAAGAAACTGGCGGCAAGTATAGCAGTAAACTTACTCAGAAAGGTAGAGGAACCTTGGCTTCCGAAGACAGTATTTGATGCCCCTGCTCCGAAAGACGCGCCAGCGTCCGCACCTTTACCCTGTTGCATCAATACCAGGGCAACAACGCCCAAGGCAGCCAACAGATGAAGAACGACTACGACTGTTTCCAGCATTTTTCAGTTTCCCGCGGCACGAATGATCGCACCGAACTCATCTGCATTCAGGGAAGCTCCACCAATGAGCCCCCCATCGATATCCGGCATGCCGAACAGTTCGACCGCATTGGCCGCCTTGACGCTGCCGCCGTAGAGAAGCCGCACACCGTGTGCGACTTCGGCATTCTCTGCCGCCAGCTGAGCCCGGATGGCGGCGTGCACATCCTGAGCCTGCTGGGGCGTTGCCGTGAGGCCGGTGCCGATGGCCCACACAGGCTCATAAGCAATGACCGCACGAGCGAAGGCACTGATTCCCAGCGCCTTGATCACACTGCCGAGCTGATGCCCGACCACTTCCAGCGTCTTGCCCGCATCACGCTGCTCCAGGGTTTCCCCAACACAGAGCACCGGTACCAGGCCGCTGGCTTGAGCCGCAGAAAACTTGCGGATCAACACCTCGTCCGTTTCGCCGATCAACTGGCGGCGCTCGGAATGACCCACGAGCACCAGCGAGCAACCGAGGTCGGCCAATTGACTGGAAGCAACTTCCCCGGTCAATGCGCCCTGCTCCGATTGCACCGCGACGTTCTGTGCGCCGACCGCGATCGCTTGCCCCTTGAGGCTGTCGATCACGCCTTCGATGTGCAGAAAGGACGGAAACACCGCCACATCCACACTACTCGGTACTGTCAAGGCGCTCAGACCCTGGGTCAGCTCAACGACGCTGGCGCGGGTACCGTGCATTTTCCAGTTACCAGCTACCATAGTGCGACGCATGCTGTACCTCGTCGGTCAAAGTGGGCGCAGATGTTACCCAACGGATTCATGGCTGGCAAGCCGAATTCAGCCGCAAACTTCAGTCACCAGTTTTGCAAGCTCTTCGGCATAGCCGCGGACCGTGCTTTCTTCTTCGCCTTCGACCATCACCCGCACCAGCGGCTCGGTGCCGGACTTGCGCAGCAACACACGGCCACGGCCACCCATGGCCTCGGTGACGCGGCTGCAGGCATCCAGCACGGCCGGGTGGGTCACTGGGTCGACACCACCGGCAAAGCGTACGTTGATCAACACCTGAGGGCACTTGCGCACACCCAGACGGGCCTGAGCCAGGGTCTCGTCACGACGCTTGAGCGCCAGAATCACTTGCAGCGCGGCAATCGCGGCGTCACCCGTGGTGGTGTGACGCAGACAAATAATGTGTCCGGACGCTTCACCGCCGAGGTCCCACTCACGCTCCAGCAGTTCGGCGATGACATAACGGTCACCGACATTGGCGCGCGCGAATGGAATGTCGAGGTCGGCCAAGGCCAGCTCCAGGCCCAGGTTACTCATCAAGGTGCCGACTACCCCGCCGTGCAGGCGATCGCGCTCCTTGAGGTCACGGGCAATGATGAACAGGAGCTCGTCACCGTCGACCACCACACCGGTGTGATCGACCATCAGCACACGATCGCCGTCCCCGTCGAAGCCGATGCCCAGGTCAGCCTGCTCGGCCACTACGGCTGCCTGCAGCGACTCCATGTGGGTCGAGCCGCAGTTGTCGTTGATGTTCAAGCCGTTGGGCTGGGCCGACAGCACGGTGACCTTGGCGCCCAGCTCGCGAAACACGTTGGGGGCAATCTTGTAGGTCGCACCGTGGGCGCAATCGATGACCACGTGCAGACCGGCAAAATCGGTGCTGGTGGGCACGCTGCTCTTGCAAAATTCGATATAACGGCCGGCAGCGTCGTTGATCCGCGACACCTTGCCCAGCTTGCTGGACTCGGCCACTGTCATCGGCACGTCCATCAGTTCTTCGATCATCAGCTCCAACTCGTCGGGCAGCTTGGTGCCCTGCCCGGAAAAGAACTTGATACCGTTGTCGTCGTGAGGGTTGTGCGAGGCACTGATCACAATACCTGCTTCGGCATGGAAGGTGCGAGTCAGATAAGCAATGCCTGGCGTCGGCATCGGCCCCAGCAACATCACATCGGCGCCGGCCGCAGACAGGCCGGCCTCGAGTGCGGATTCGAACATGTACCCGGAGATGCGTGTGTCCTTGCCCACCAATACCCGGCAAGTGCCCTGCTTACGGAACGCCATGCCGGCTGCCCAGCCCAGTTTCAGCATGAAATCAGGGGTGATCGGAAACTGGCCGACCCGACCGCGAATGCCGTCGGTGCCAAAATATTTCTTGCTCATGAAACGCTCCGTAGTGCTTATTCGGCGGTCTCGACCGCTTCGATCATCCGAACCAGATCGACGGTTTCAGGGACATCGTGTACCCGCAGGATACGCGCGCCCTTCTGGATCGCCAAGGCGGCGAGCGCCAGGCTGCCATAGAGGCGTTCCGATACCGGCTTGTCCAGCGTGCGCCCGACCATGCTCTTGCGCGACACGCCCACCAGCAGCGGCCGCTCAAGGGCAAACAGCTCGGCCATGTGTTTGAACAGGCTGAGGTTGTGGGCATGGCTTTTGGCAAAACCGAAGCCGGGGTCCAGCACGATGCGCTCCAGAGGGATGCCGACTGCCACGCAGGCGTCCATGCGCTCGCGCAGGAAGCTGCAGACTTCGCCCACCAGATCGTTGTAGTGAGGATCGTCCTGCATGTTCCCAGGCTCGCCCCGCATGTGCATCAAACACACCGGCAGGCCAGTGGCTGCTGCGGCCGCCAGCGCGCCGTCACGGCGTAGCGAGCGCACATCGTTGATCAAACCGGCGCCGAGTTGTGCGGAGCCGGTGATCACCTCAGGGGTGGACGTGTCCACCGAGATGATCACCTCCAGCTCGCGATGGATGGCTTCGACGGCTGGCAGCACGCGATCCAGCTCTTCCTGCACGCCCACGGGAGGCGCGCCGGGACGAGTGGACTCGCCGCCAATATCGATCAGCGTAGCACCGGCTTCAACCATGGCTCGCGCATGGCTCAAGGCCAGGTCGCGACGGTTGAAGCGGCCGCCATCCGAAAAGGAATCCGGGGTGATGTTGAGAATGCCCATGACGTGGGTCCGGGACAAATCAAGAACCCGGTTGCCGCAAGGCAACCGGGTTGGGTACAGCGAGGAGGACATGTAAAACCTTAGCGTTGAATGGACGACTCAGTGCTGGGCCGCAGGGCCACCAATCGGCGCCTCGGGACGATCGATCGGGGTGATCGGCGTGCCGGTCGAACCACCGCCGCCAGACCAGTCGCGAGGTTCACGCGGCGTGCGACCGGCCATGATGTCGTCGATCTGATCGGCATCGATCGTTTCGTATTTCATCAGGGCATCGGCCATGGCGTCGAGCTTGTCCCGGTTGTCCGTGAGGATCTGCTTGGCCGTGGCGTAGCACTGGTCAATGATGCTGCGCACTTCCGAATCGATGACTTTCGCGGTCTCGCCGGAAACGTTTGCACTCTGACCACCACCGCCACGACCCAGGTAGCCTTCGTTCTCGTCTTCCGCATACATCAACGGACCGAGCTTCTCGGACAGACCCCACTTGGTCACCATGTTTCGTGCAATCTGGCTGGCACGCATGATGTCGTTGGACGCACCGGTGGTTACACCGTCGAAGCCCAGGGTCATTTCCTCGGCAATACGGCCGCCGTACAGCGAACAGATCTGACTGATCAATGCGCGCTTGGAAAGACTGTAACGATCTTCTTCCGGCAGGAACATGGTGACACCCAGCGCTCGACCGCGCGGAATGATCGAAACCTTGTACACCGGATCATGCTCAGGCACGACGCGACCGACGATGGCGTGGCCCGCCTCGTGGTAAGCAGTGTTCTGCTTCTCTTTCTCGGACATGACCATGGTCTTGCGCTCGGCGCCCATCATGATCTTGTCTTTGGCCAGCTCGAACTCTTTCATCTCGACAATGCGCTTGCCGTTGCGCGCGGCAAACAGCGAGGCTTCGTTGACCAGGTTGGCCAGGTCGGCACCGGAGAAACCCGGCGTACCGCGAGCGATGACCGCTGGGTTGACGTCGTCGCCCAGCGGGGCCTTCTTCATGTGAACCTTGAGGATCTGTTCGCGACCGCGGATGTCTGGCAAGCCCACCACCACCTGACGGTCGAAGCGACCTGGACGCAGCAGCGCGGGGTCCAGCACGTCAGGACGGTTGGTCGCAGCGATGACGATGATGCCATCATTCATCTCGAAACCATCCATCTCTACCAGCAACTGGTTGAGGGTTTGTTCACGCTCGTCGTGACCGCCACCCATGCCGGCGCCACGATGGCGGCCGACGGCGTCGATTTCGTCGATGAAGATGATGCAAGGCGCGTGTTTCTTGGCCTGCTCGAACATGTCACGGACCCGGCTCGCACCGACACCCACGAACATTTCGACGAAGTCCGAACCGGAAATGGTGAAGAATGGCACTTTTGCTTCGCCGGCAATCGCCTTGGCGAGCAACGTCTTGCCGGTACCCGGTGGGCCGACCATCAGCACACCCCGAGGGATACGCCCGCCCAGTCGCTGGAACTTGCCCGGATCGCGAAGGAATTCCACCAGCTCGCCGACCTCTTCCTTGGCTTCGTCGCAGCCGGCGACATCGGCCAAGGTGGTCTTGACCTGATCTTCAGAGAGCAGTCGTGCCTTGCTTTTGCCGAAACTCATCGGCCCGCCCTTGCCTCCCGCACCGCCTTGCATCTGGCGCATGAAGAACATGAACACGGCGATGATCACCAGGATCGGGAAGCTGGCCACCAGCAACTGGGTCCAGATGCCCTGCTGCTCAGGCATTTTGCCTTCGACCGAAACATGGTTCTCGACCAGGTCGCCAATCAGGCCATTGTCCGGAATGTTCGGGCGAATGGTCTTGAAAGAGTCGCCATCATTGCGCTTGCCGGTGATGACCAGGCCATCGACCGCCACGCGCTCGACCTTGCCATCCTTGACCTGCTGAATGAAGTCGGAATAGTTGAGGGTCTGCGGCTCATTAGGGCTGGAAAAGTTGTTCATGACCGTGACCAGCACGGCTGCAATGATCAACCACAGGATCAGGTTCTTTGCCATATCGTTCAATTCGCTACCCTCTGAAGCCTGCTACCCGCAACCCACGCAGGCGTGCTTCGCATGATTTTTCACCGGCTTAACTTACACCATATCCCATGGCCTTGCAGTCAACGTCTGTAACCCTTTGTGACGATAGACTACAAAATCATCGAACAGGTTCGGCAGGCTCAGCCATTTGAAAAAAGCTATCACCCACCTAGGGAGTTCTCGCTTGGCATCTGCAAACCCTTGAAACCGCGGGCCAGCAAGTACTGCTCACGGGAGCGGTCGCGCGACGACGAGGGTTTGCGCATCTGCACCTTGTCGAACATCTGCCGAACGGTCTTGTGATAAACGTCGAAACCTTCGCCCTGAAACACTTTGATAAGGAAGTCGCCACCGGGGCTCAAGACCCTTCCTGCCAAATCCAGCGCCAATTCACACAAGAACATGGCGCGAGGCATATCGACGGCTGCCAATCCACTCATATTGGGGGCCATGTCGGAAATCACAAGGTCTACCGGCGAATTCCCGACCGCCTCCAGGATCTGGGCCAGTACGGCCGCCTCGGTGAAGTCACCCTGAATGAAGGTGACGTCCTCGATGCTGTCCATTTCCAGGATGTCGGAGGCGATCAGGCGACCCTGGCCGCCGATCAGCCGGCTGGTGACCTGCGACCAGCCGCCTGGCGCTGCGCCCAGGTCGATCACGGTCATCCCCGGACGGATGAGTTTGTCCTTCTCCTGGATCTCCAGCAGCTTGTAGCTGGCGCGCGAGCGGTAGCCGTCCTTTTGCGCCAGTTTGACGTAAGGATCGTTGAAGTGTTCTTTGAGCCAGTTAAGGCTGGTCTTGGAGCGGGCCACAGGGCACCTCGAATAACGGTCGTGATTAACTGGGCGGACTCTCGGGCGCTCGGGTAAACTGGCCGCCGCTTTTTACAGATCAGACAAAGGGTCAGATTATGCCGCTCACTCAGGAGCAGAAGAAACAATACAAATCCATTGGCCACCATCTGAAACCAGTCTTGACTGTGGCAGATAATGGTTTGACCGAAGGCGTTCTGGCCGAACTGGAACGCGCTTTGGGCGATCATGAGCTGATCAAGATCAAGCTCAACATCCTTGATCGCGAAGCACGCCTGGAATCCATTGCCGGGCTGTGCAAGGCCGGCCGTGCCGACCTGGTCCAGGTCATCGGCAAAATGGCGCTGATCTATCGCAAGAACCCGCAGGTCAACAAGCAATTGTCGAACGTGCATCGGTTCCATTGATGGCTGTGTAACGCCACCCCTATGGAAGCAAGGCTTGCCTGCGATGAGGGCCTTCCGGACGCCATCGCAGGCAAGACTTGCTCCCACAAGGGTGACAAGCCTGCCTGATCACGCACTCAGACGTGCGCAACCTCGACGATTTCATACTCGATCACGCCGCTCGGCGTCTTCACCACCACCACATCACCCTCTTCCTTGGCGATCAAGGCACGGGCGATGGGCGACCCCACCGACAGCTTGCCCCGCTTGATGTCGGCTTCGTCTTCCCCGACGATCTGATACTTCACGCGCTCGTCAGTCTCGACGTTGGCGATCTCCACCGTCGTGCCGAAAATCACCTTGCCGGTGTGCGGGATGGTCGACACATCGATGACCACGGCATTCTGCATGCGGCCTTCGATGTCGCGGATCCGCGCTTCGACCATACCTTGCTGCTCACGGGCAGCATGGTATTCGGCGTTTTCCTTGAGGTCACCGAGCTCGCGCGCGGTGCCGATGTCCTGGCTCAGCTTGGGACGTATCACCTTGGTCAGGTGATGCAGCTCCTCTTCCAGGGCGCGCGCGCCCTGAACAGTCATGGGGTACTTGATCATGCTTTAAGCCCTGCATGTAGATCCTGCAAGCGACGCACGGTCTTTTCCGGACCGAATTTCAGCGCTTCGCAGATCGCCTCGCCCGCAGCAATGGTCGTGGTGCAGTAAATCTTGTGCTGCAGGGCGTTGCGACGGATGGAATAGGAATCGGCAATCGACTGACGGCCTTCGGTGGTGTTGATGATCAGCGTGACTTCGTCATTCTTGATCATGTCGACCACGTGCGGACGGCCTTCGGTCACTTTGTTCACGCGACGCACCTTCAGGCCCGCCTCTTCGATGATACGCGCGGTGCCAGCGGTGGCTACCACTTCGAAGCCAAGGGAGATCAGGTCGCGTGCAACGCCGGCCACCAAGGGCTTGTCGTCGTCGCGCACGCTGATGAATGCAGTACCGCCAGTCGGCAACACTTCGCTGGCGCCCATCTGAGCCTTGGCGAAAGCTTCGCCGAAGGTATCGCCCACGCCCATGACTTCACCGGTGGACTTCATCTCCGGGCCAAGGATCGGGTCGACACCGGGGAACTTGGCGAACGGAAATACCGCTTCTTTTACGCTGTAGAAGTTCGGGATGATCTCCTTGGTGAAGCCAATTTCCTTCAAGGTTTTGCCAGCCATGACGCGGGCGGCGATCATCGCCAGGGAAACACCGATGCACTTGGACACGAATGGCACGGTACGCGAGGCACGTGGGTTGACTTCGATCACGTAGATCTTGTCGCCCTGCAGGGCCAGCTGCACGTTCATCAAGCCGATGACACCCAGTTCCAGGGCCATCTTCTTGACCTGCTCGCGCACTTCGTCCTGCACGTGAGCCGGCAGCGAGTACGGTGGCAGCGAACAGGCGGAGTCACCGGAGTGAACACCGGCCTGTTCGATGTGCTGCATGATCGCGCCGATGACCACGTCGGTCCCGTCGCACACCGCATCCACGTCCATTTCGATGGCGCAGTTGAGGAAGTGGTCGAGCAGCACCGGGCTGTCGTTGGACACCTGCACCGCTTCACGCAGATAACGCTTGAGCTCATCCAGTTCGTAGACGATCTCCATGGCGCGGCCGCCCAGCACGTAGGACGGACGAACCACCAGCGGGTAACCGATCTTGCCGGCGGCGCGGATGGCTTCTTCTTCGCTGCGAACAGTAGCGTTTGGTGGCTGCAGCAGGTTCAGGCGCTCGACCATCTGCTGGAAGCGCTCACGGTCTTCGGCCCGGTCGATGGAGTCCGGGCTGGTGCCGATGATCGGCACGCCGGCTTCTTCCAGCGCGCGCGCCAGCTTCAGCGGGGTCTGGCCGCCGTACTGGACGATCACGCCTTTGGGCTTCTCGACGCGCACCACTTCCAGCACGTCTTCCAGGGTCAACGGCTCGAAGTACAGGCGGTCGGAGGTGTCGTAGTCAGTGGAGACAGTTTCCGGGTTGCAGTTGACCATGATGGTCTCGTAACCGTCTTCGCGCAGGGCCAATGCCGCGTGCACGCAGCAGTAGTCGAACTCGATGCCCTGGCCGATACGGTTGGGGCCGCCACCCAGAATCATGATCTTGTCGCGAGTCGACGGGTTGGCCTCACACTCCTCCTCGTAGGTGGAGTACAGGTAGGCCGTGTCGGTGGCAAACTCGGCGGCGCAGGTGTCGACGCGCTTGTACACCGGAAACACTTCGAGCTTGTGACGATGACGACGCAGGTTCTTGTCGGTAATGCCCAGCAGCTTGGCCAGACGCTGGTCGGAGAAGCCCTTGCGCTTGAGGCGGAACATCAAGTCCTTGTCGATATCGGCCAGACCCAGGGTCTTGACCTTCTCTTCGTCCTTGATCAGGTCTTCCATCTGCACCAGGAACCAGCGGTCGATCATGGTCAGCTTGAAGATCTGGTCGACGGTCATGCCAGCGCGCATCGCATCGGCCACATACCAGATACGCTCGGCGCCCGGCACGGTCAGCTCGCGTTTGAGGATGCTGTGAAAGTCGGGGTTGCTCGGGTCGACTTTAGGGTCCAGACCCGAAACGCCCACTTCCAGGCCGCGCAGGGCTTTTTGCAGGGATTCCTGGAAAGTCCGGCCGATGGCCATGACTTCACCCACCGACTTCATTTGCGTGGTCAGGCGCGCGTCGGCCTTGGGGAATTTCTCGAAGGCAAAGCGCGGCAGCTTGGTCACGACGTAGTCGATGGATGGCTCGAACGACGCCGGGGTCTTGCCACCGGTGATGTCGTTGGACAGCTCGTCCAAGGTGTAACCCACGGCCAGCTTGGCGGCGACCTTGGCGATCGGGAAACCGGTGGCCTTGGACGCCAGGGCCGAAGAACGAGAAACACGCGGGTTCATCTCGATCACGACCATGCGGCCAGTGTCCGGGCAGATGCCGAACTGGACGTTGGAACCGCCGGTCTCGACGCCGATCTCGCGCAGCACCGCCAGGGAGGCGTTACGCAGGATCTGGTATTCCTTGTCGGTCAGGGTCTGGGCCGGAGCCACCGTGATGGAGTCGCCGGTGTGCACGCCCATCGGGTCGAAGTTCTCGATGGAGCAGACGATGATGCAGTTGTCCTTTTTGTCGCGGACCACTTCCATCTCGTACTCTTTCCAACCGATCAGCGATTCGTCGATCAGCAGTTCCTTGGTCGGCGACAGATCCAGACCACGGGCACAGATTTCTTCGAACTCTTCACGGTTGTAGGCGATGCCGCCGCCGGTGCCGCCCATGGTGAAGGACGGACGGATGATGCACGGGAAGCCGAGCTTCTCCAGCACCGCATTGGCCTCTTCCATGTTGTGGGCGATACCCGAGCGCGGGCAAGCCAGACCGATGGACTTCATGGCCTTGTCGAAGCGTGAACGGTCTTCGGCCTTGTCGATGGTGTCGGCGTTGGCGCCGATCATTTCCACGCCGAACTTCTCGAGTACGCCTTCGCGTTCCAGGTCCAGGGCGCAGTTCAGAGCGGTCTGTCCGCCCATGGTCGGCAGCAGCGCATCGGGGCGCTCTTTCTCGATGATCTTGGCAACGGTCTGCCACTTGATCGGCTCGATGTAGGTGGCGTCGGCCATGGCCGGGTCGGTCATGATGGTCGCCGGATTGGAGTTGACCAGAATGACGCGGTAACCCTCTTCGCGCAGGGCTTTGCAGGCCTGGGCGCCGGAGTAGTCGAATTCGCAGGCCTGGCCGATGACGATGGGGCCGGCACCAAGAATCAGGATACTTTTAATGTCTGTACGTTTTGGCATGTTTGTCTCGAATCCGCAGGTCAACGGGCTAGCCGCTGAACGTTCACAGGCGGCGCTGGGAGGCTGTCTCCGGAGTTCCGGGGCCTGCGCCAGCGCGCATTACAATCAGAGCGATCAATCAGCGGCGCTTGGCCATCGAATTGATGAAACGGTCGAACAGCGGTGCCACGTCGTTCGGGCCCGGGCTGGCTTCAGGGTGACCCTGGAAGCTGAAAGCGTCCCGGTCCGTCAGCTCGATGCCTTGCAGGGTGCCGTCGAACAGCGATTTGTGGATGGCGCGCACATTGCTCGGCAAGGTCGCTTCGTCCACCGCGAAACCGTGGTTCTGGCTGGTGATCATCACCACGCCCGTGTCCAGGTCCTGGACCGGGTGGTTGGCGCCGTGGTGTCCGTGACCCATCTTGATGGTCTTGGCGCCGGCGGCCAGGGCCAGCAGCTGGTGACCCAGGCAGATGCCGAAGACCGGGATGTCGGTTTTGAGCACTTCCTGAATCGCCTTGATAGCGTAGTCGCAAGGCGCCGGATCACCCGGGCCGTTGGACAGGAACACGCCGTCCGGCTTGAGGGCCAGAACGTCGGCAGCGGGGGTTTGGGCCGGCACCACGGTGACGCGGCAGCCGCGCTCGACCAGCATGCGCAGGATGTTCAGTTTGACGCCGTAGTCGAACGCGACGACGTGATGCGGCAGATCCGCTTCGGCCAGCTCGGCGTGGCTGTCGGTTTTCAGGTCCCAGACCGTGGAGCGCCACTGATAGGTTTCCGTGCAGCTGACTTCCTTGGCCAGGTCCATGCCGTTCAGGCCCGGGAACGCACGGGCAGCGGCGATGGCAGCTTCTTCGGAAATATTGTCGCCGGCCATGATGCAGCCGTTCTGCGCGCCTTTCTCACGGAGGATCCGGGTCAGGCGGCGGGTGTCGATACCGGCGATGGCGACAACGTTGTTGGCCTTCAGGTAGTCGGACAGCGACATCGTGTTGCGCCAGTTGCTGGCCACCAGCGGCAGGTCACGGATGACCAGGCCAGCCGACCATACACGGCTGGATTCAGCGTCTTCAGGGGTGGTGCCGGTGTTGCCGATGTGCGGGTACGTCAGCGTGACGATCTGCTGGGCGTAGGAAGGATCGGTGAGGATTTCCTGATAGCCGGTCATTGCAGTGTTGAACACCACCTCACCAACGGTTTGACCGTCGGCTCCGATGGCCTCACCGCGGAAAATGCTGCCGTCGGCAAGGGCGAGTATGGCTGGCGTAGTCAAGAAGACCTCCGGTAAATAAACCTGAAAGGGCGATCGCAGGTTGTAAAAAAGCGGAATGACGTAGACCGTCACCCCGCTTCTTATCGAATACTCTGCGCGCTTTTAGTGGACACACTAAAGCTGTAGCTTACAGAAAAAGCCTTTTTTGGTCTACCGGTAATGGGGCGATTTGAGCGAGGGATGCGACAAGGTGGGGCAAAATGCCCTATTGCAGGGCCTTTCAGGTTTCGCCATGAATGTAGGGGGAGGCAGCAGGCCTCCCCACAAAATCGATCAATGCAGGTCCAGCACATCCTGCATGTCATACAGCCCAGGCTCGCGCCCATCCAGCCACAGCGCCGCACGAACGGCACCCTTGGCAAAGGTCATGCGGCTGGACGCCTTGTGGGTGATCTCCACTCGCTCGCCTTCCGCTGCAAACAAGACGGTGTGATCGCCCACCACGTCACCACCTCGCACCGTGGCAAAACCGATGGTCTCGCGCTGACGCGCACCGGTCTGGCCTTCACGGCCGTAGACGGCGACCTCCTTGAGGTCACGCCCCAAGGCCTTGGCCACCACCTCGCCCATGCGCAACGCGGTACCCGACGGCGCATCGACCTTGTGCCGGTGATGGGCTTCGAGAATTTCGATATCGGCATCGTCACCCAACACCCGCGCCGCCGTATCGAGCAATTTCAGGCACAGGTTGACGCCGACGCTGAAGTTGGCAGCGAAAACGATGGGTATATCCTTGCCAGCTTCCAACAGACGCAACTTCTCATCGTCGGTAAAGCCGGTGGTGCCAATGATCATCGCCTTGCCGTGCTTGCGGCAGAACGCGAGGTTTTTCAGGGTCACCGACGGATGCGTGAAGTCGATCAGCACGTCGAACTCATCGACCACCCGATCCAGATCACCCGACAGCGGGACCCCGATACGACCCAGGCCCGCCAGCTCGCCGGCATCGGCGCCCACCAGGCTGCTTTCAGCCCGATGTACAGCGGCGGTCAAGCCTGCGCCCGGCGCCAGATGCACGGCCTCGATCAGCGCCTTGCCCATGCGCCCGGCGGCGCCCATTACAGCTATACGTCGCATGCTCGATCCTTTTTACAAATCGCCAAAGAAGCGCTTCACACCGTCGAACCAACCGGTGGCCTTCGGCGAATGAGAGCTGTCGCCTTCCAGGGTCGCACGCAACTCTTCAAGCAATTCGCGCTGACGCTTGCCCAGATTGACCGGGGTTTCCACGGCCACACGACATAGCAGGTCGCCCGCACCACCACCGCGCACCGGCGCCACGCCCTTACCGCGCAGACGGAACTGCTTGCCGGTCTGGGTGCCCTCGGGGATACGCAGCTTGACGCGGCCATCCAGCGTAGGCACTTCCAATTCGCCCCCCAGCGCCGCATCGGTGAAGCTGATCGGCACATCGCAGTACAGGTGTTTGCCGTCGCGCTGGAAAATGTCGTGGTCACGAACGTTGATCACCACATACAGATCGCCAGTCGGGCCACCCTGGGTGCCCGCCTCGCCTTCGCCCGACAAGCGAATGCGGTCGCCGGTGTCGACGCCCGCTGGCACCTTGACCGACAGCGTCTTGAACTCTTCGACACGGCCTTCGCCGTGGCAGGAATCGCACGGATCGGAAATGATCTTGCCCTGGCCATGGCAACGCGGGCAGGTCTGCTGCACCGAGAAGAAGCCTTGCTGCATGCGCACCTGACCGATACCGCCGCAAGTCGGGCACGTCACTGGCGCCGAGCCTTTCTTCGCGCCACTGCCATCGCAAGGTTTGCAGTTGACCAGGGTCGGCACCCGGATGCTGACCGTGGTCCCGCGCACCGCCTCTTCCAGGTTCAGTTCCAGGGTGTAACGCAGATCGCTGCCGCGCTGTGCGCCGCCACGGCCGCCACGACCCTGGCCGCCACCGAAGAAATCGCTGAAAACGTCACCGAAGATGTCGGAGAAGTTGGCACCGCCGGCCGCGCCGCCAAAACCACCGCCGCCGCCCATGCTTGGGTCGACGCCGGCGTGGCCGTACTGATCGAATGCCGCCCGCTTGCTGGCATCGGAGAGCACTTCATAGGCCTCGTTGGCCTCCTTGAATTTCTCTTCAGACGCTTTGTCATCAGGGTTACGGTCCGGGTGATACTTCATCGCGAGACGGCGGTAGGCCTTCTTCAGGTCCGCTTCGCTGGAGCTGCGCTCCACCCCCAACACTTCGTAATAGTCACGCTTTGCCATATGTCTTCGTACTCTTCAGGGAGCCAGCACGCCTGGGCGCCAGAGGCCGTACTACCAACACGCCACCGGGGCCTGTTGTAACAAAAAATTCGTGTATTCCAGATACGCCAACGCGGGAGCTAGGCTCCCGCGCGGCGACATCCTACCAGTCACACCCCGAACAGGGTTAGCCGGCCGACCAACAAGCCGTGATTACTTGTGGTCTTTGACTTCTTCAAACTCGGCATCCACGACGTCGTCGTGCTTGGCCGGCTCTTCAGCCTGCTGAGCCGCTGCGCCTTCAGGCTGTTGGGCCTGATCGGCGTACAGCTTCTGTGCCACTGGCGCGGAAACCTTCGACAGCTCTTCGACCTTGGCGTCGATGGCAGCCTTGTCGTCGCCTTTGACAGCGGCTTCCAGGGCAACCACGGCCGCTTCGACCGCAGTCTTCTCTTCAGCAGTGACTTTGTCACCGGCGTCAGCGACCATTTTGCGCGTCGAGTGCACCAGTGCATCACCCTGATTACGGGCAGCGGCCAGCTCTTCGAACTTGCGGTCTTCGTCGGCGTTGGTTTCAGCGTCACGAATCATCTGCTGAATCTCTTCCTCGGACAGACCGGAGTTGGCCTTGATCACGATGGACTGAGTCTTGCCGGTCGCCTTGTCTTTCGCGCCGACGTGCAGAATGCCGTTGGCGTCGATGTCGAAGGTCACTTCGATTTGCGGCACGCCGCGTGGCGCCGGTGGAATCTCGGCCAGATCGAACTTGCCCAGCGACTTGTTCTGCGTGGCTTGCTTGCGCTCGCCCTGCAGTACGTGGATGGTCACGGCGCCCTGGTTGTCGTCGGCGGTCGAGAACACTTGCGATTTCTTGGTCGGAATCGTGGTGTTTTTCTCGATCAGCGCGGTCATCACGCCGCCCATGGTTTCGATACCCAGGGTCAGCGGGCTGACGTCCAGCAGCAGCACGTCTTTGACATCACCGGCCAGCACGGCGCCCTGAATGGCAGCACCCATGGCAACGGCTTCGTCCGGGTTGACGTCTTTACGGGCTTCTTTGCCGAAGAAGTCAGTCACCGCTTTTTGCACCAGCGGCATACGGGTCTGGCCACCGACCAGGATCACGTCGTTGATGGCGCCAACGTCGATACCCGAGTCTTTCAGCGCGATGCGGCAAGGCTCGATGGTACGCTTGACCAGATCTTCCACCAGCGATTCCAGCTTGGCGCGGGAGATCTTCACGTTCAAGTGCTTCGGACCGGTTGCGTCTGCAGTGATGTACGGCAGGTTGACGTCGGTCTGCAGGCTCGAGGACAGCTCGATCTTGGCTTTTTCAGCAGCTTCTTTCAGGCGCTGCATCGCCAGCGGGTCACCTTTGAGGTTCATGCCGCTTTCTTTCTTGAACTCGTCGACGAGGTAGTCGATCAGGCGGATGTCGAAGTCCTCGCCACCCAGGAAGGTGTCGCCGTTGGTGGCCAACACTTCGAATTGGTGCTCGCCATCGACTTCGGCGATTTCGATGACCGAAACGTCGAAGGTACCGCCACCCAGGTCATAAACGATGACAGTGTGGTCGCCCTTGGCCTTGTCCATGCCGTACGCCAGTGCCGCAGCGGTCGGTTCGTTGATGATGCGTTTTACGTCCAGACCGGCGATACGACCGGCGTCTTTAGTCGCTTGACGTTGGCTGTCGTTGAAGTAGGCCGGTACGGTGATGACCGCTTCGGTAACCGCTTCACCCAAGTAGTCTTCGGCGGTTTTCTTCATCTTTTTCAAGATTTCAGCCGAGATCTGTGGCGGCGACATTTTCTGACCGTTGACTTCGACCCACGCGTCGCTGTTGTCAGCCTTGACGATCTTGTAAGGGACCATCTGGATGTCTTTCTGCACGACTTCTTCGTCGAAACGCCGGCCGATCAGACGCTTTACCGCGTACAGGGTGTTGTGCGGGTTGGTGACTGCCTGGCGCTTGGCCGACTGACCGACGAGGATCTCGCCGTCGTTGGCGTAGGCGATGATCGACGGGGTGGTGCGAGCACCTTCTGCGTTTTCAATGACTTTGACGTTGCCGTTTTCAAGGATCGAGACGCAGGAGTTGGTGGTCCCCAGGTCGATGCCGATAATCTTGCCCATTGTTGACTCTCCCGAAACTGGTGTGTTTCTAAATACTGAATTTGGATGCCGCAGCAGTGGTGGCTAACTGCGGTAGCACTTAAACGCTTGACATCTAAATGGGGGCCTGAGGGTCGATTTCAAGCCCGCGACACATTTTTTGCTCAGGCTGTTTCATTGATCGACGGCGAGGACGGCGCCGGCGCCTTGCTGACCACGACCATGGCTGGACGCAACAGGCGGCCGTTGAGCGAATAGCCTTTCTGGAACACTTTCAACACGCTGTTGGGTTCGACGTCAGCGCTTTCCTGCATGGCCATCGCCTGGTGATGCTCGGCGTTGAACGGTTCGCCATGGGGGTCCAGCGCCTCGAGGTTATAGCGCTTGAGGGTGTCGTTGAACATCTTCAGGGTCAGCTCGATGCCTTCGCGCATCGGACGGATGCTTTCGTCGTCGGGGTTCGACAACTCCAGACCGCGCTCCAGGCTATCGACGATCGGCAGCAGGTCGCCTGCGAATTTTTCCAGGGCAAATTTGTGCGCCTTCTCGACATCCTGCTCGGCACGGCGACGGACGTTCTGCAGGTCGGCAGCCACTCGCAAGGCCTGATCCTGCGCGCCAGCCAACTGCTCTTCGAGCAACTGCACACGTGCGCCAAGCTCTTCGCCACCGGCCTCGCCAGCGGTCGCTTCGGTGTTCTGTTCGTCCAGCTTCTGTTCGTCAGCCATAGGTTTCTCCTTCAATCTTCCGCGAGCCCGACTCGCGCTTGTGCCGGGTATATGGGGTCGCGAATCCGAGGTTCAAGGGCAAATCGATTCAGGGCCACTGTTAATCCGTTGATGCAATTAAATTATTGCGCCCCAGATAAAGGACCCGATGAGAGGCATTGTCAGCCCCACGAAAAACACTGTATAAATAACCAGACCTCAAGCCTGGGAGCCGCCTCTATGCTGGTGCACCTGTCCGTACACAACTACGCCATCGTTGAACACCTCGACCTCGAACTCGAGCGTGGCATGAGCGTGATCACCGGCGAGACCGGCGCCGGCAAGTCGATCATGCTCGACGCCCTGGGCCTGACCCTCGGCGACCGCGCCGACAGTGGCGTGGTGCGGCCTGGCGCCGACAAGGCGGATATCCTCGCCACCTTCGACCTGGGCGACATTCCCGAGGCCGGGGTGTGGCTGGCCGAGCGCGACCTGGCCAACGACGGCCCGTGCATCCTGCGCCGGGTGATCACCGCCGAGGGGCGTTCGCGCGGTTATATCAATGGCACGCCCTGCCCGCTGGCCGACCTCAAGGCCCTGGGCGAGCTGCTGATCGATATCCACAGCCAACACGAGCACCAGTCGCTGCTCAAGACCGATACCCATCGCCGCCTGCTTGACGAATACGCCGGCGCCACGGATCTCGCCCGGCAAGTACACCTGGCCGCGCAGAAATGGCGTCAGACGCGCTCCGAGCTCGACCGCCTGTCCAACTCCGGCGACGAGCAACGGGCCCGCCATCAACTCTTGAGCTACCAACTGGAAGAACTCGACAACCTCGGACTGGGCGAAAACGAGCTGGAGCATCTGGAGCAGGAGCACAAGAACCTGACCAATGCCGAAGCCCTGTTCGGCATCTGCCGCCAGGTCATCGAGCACTGCAGCGAAAGCGATTCCGGCAACGTGCTCAGCGCCCTGACTACCAGCCTCAACCGCCTGGGCGCGGTCAACAACGCCCCCCACGCTCTGGGCGAAGCCACCAATCTGATCGCCAGTGCGCAGATCCAGGTGGAAGAAGCCGTGGGCGAACTCAACCGTTTCCTCGATAACTTCGACGCCGACCCTGCGCGCCTGCAGCAGCTCGAAGAACGCCTGGACACTATTTACACCCTGGCCCGCAAACACCGCGTGCACCCCAGCGAACTGCCGGTGCTCCAGCAAAAGCTGATGGACGAGATCGAAGGCCTGAACGCCAGCGACGAATCCGTCGAGCAACTGGGCGAAGAGCTGGCGGCCTATGCCCGCCATTATCAGAAAAAGGCCGTCGAACTCAGCGGCCTGCGCACCCACGCTGCCGCGCAACTGGCCGAGGCCGTGCAACAGGAGATCCAGCGCCTGGGCATGCCGGGCGGGCGCTTCACTATCGAACTGCGTCTCAACAGCCAGGACGACCTGCAGCCTTATGGCCTGGAACAGGTCGAACTGCTGGTCAGCGCCAACCCGGGCCAGCCGCTCAAGCCACTGGCCAAGGTGGCCTCCGGTGGCGAACTGTCGCGCATCAGCCTGGCGATCCAGGTGATCACCGCCCAGACCTCACGGGTCCCGACCCTGGTGTTCGACGAAGTCGACGTGGGCATCGGCGGCCCGACGGCCGAAATCGTCGGCCAACTGCTGCGTCGCCTCGGCGAGCGGGGCCAGGTCCTCACTGTGACCCACTTGCCCCAGGTGGCCGCCCAAGGTCATCACCACTTGTTCGTGCACAAGGTCCGCGGCAGCGACGAGACCCGTACGGCGGTGTCGAGCCTGAGCAAAAGCGAGCGAGTGGAAGAAGTGGCGCGGATGTTGGGCGGTATTGATCTGACCAAGGAATCCCTGGCCCATGCGAAGAAGATGGTGGTAACGGCCAAGGGTTGATACCGCCGCCCCCCCCTACAAAAAAACCACAAAAAAAGGCGACCCAAGGGCCGCCTTTTTTATGAGCAGATGTGTAACTCAGCTCTTCTTCTGACGCACATACAACACCAGATTGTGATCGACCAGTTCAAAGCCATGCTCGATCACGATTTCTTTCTGACGGCGCTCGATCTCGGCATCGAAGAACTCGATGACCTCGCCGGAATCCACGTTGACCATATGGTCATGGTGGCCGCCGTCGGCCAATTCAAACACCGCATGGCCACCGTCGAAGTTGTGGCGCACCACCAACCCGGCGGCCTCGAACTGAGTCAGTACACGGTAAACCGTGGCCAAGCCCACATCCTCACCGGCTTCCATCAGTGCCTTGTAAACGTCCTCGGCGCTCATGTGACGCTGCTCTGCAGAGTCCAGCATCTGCAGAATCTTCACTCGCGGCAGGGTAACCTTGAGGCCCGCTTTACGTAATTCGCTATTTTCAACCATGGTCAGCTTTCTCGCCGATGCTGCTTCGCAGCTTCTCTTAATGCGGGTATGATCGGGGTTTAGTTTGTCCCAGCCAAGATAGTGGAAGTCGCCCACCGATGCAAAACACCAAGCACTTGCTAACCAGCCTCACCTTCGTGGGACTGCTCGCACTCGCCGGTTGTTCATTCCCCGGGGTTTACAAAATCGACATCCAACAGGGCAATGTCGTGACGCAGGACATGATAGACCAGTTACGGCCAGGAATGACCCGCCGGCAAGTACGGTTTATCATGGGCAACCCCCTGATCGTCGACACCTTTCACCCTAACCGCTGGGATTACATGTACACCCTGCAGCCGGGCGGTGGTGAACGGCAGCAAGAAAGCATGAGCATCTTCTTCAACGAGAATGATCAGCTTGCGAGCCTGTCAGGTGATTTCATGCCAGGCGTGAGCCGCGACCAGGCCTTGCTCGGCAAGCCTGCCGACAGCACCGCAGCCCCGGTTCAGCAGGGCGACACGCCAAAACCGGACGCCCCGGCCAAGCCAGGTTCGCTGCTCGACCAAATCCAGAAAGACGTCGACGGTGTGAAAACCATACCGGTCCCGACCGTGCCGCCGCTGGAACCCGGTCCGCAATAAGCCGGACAGCGCCCACAAAAAAGCCCGACATGTTCGGGCTTTTTTATGGGCGCAATTGACTGCGTGAAAAAACCTTCAGCCACCCGAGGCCGCCCGATCGCGTGCTGCCTTGGCTGCGCGCAAACGACGCACCTCTTTCGGATCCGCCAACAACGGTCGGTAGATCTCGATCCGCTCACCGGCCTGCATCACGTGTTTGTTCGGGTCGGCAACCACCTTGCCAAAGATCCCCACCGGCATTTGGCCCAGGTCGAGCTGCGGCCACTGCTGCTGGACCAAGTCCAATTGCAGCACGGCTGACAGACTGCTGCCAGCCGGCACGTCCAGGCGAATCAAACCCTGCTGCTCGGGCGTGGCGTACACCACCTCGATCGCAATCGGCTCAGCCATGGAGTTGCTTGGCACGCTGACAGAAGGCATCGACCAACTGATTCGCCGCCTGATTGAACAGCGGCCCCAACGTCGCCCGAACCACCGGCCCGGCATAGTCAAACGACAGGTCGAGGCTGATCTTGCAGGCCTTCTCACCCAGCGCCTTGAACACCCACAGCCCATGCAGCTGGCTGAACGGACCTTCCTCAAGGTTCATCTCGATGGACTGCCCCGGCACCAGCTGGTTTTTCGTCACGAAATGCTGGCTGAGGCCACCCTTGGCCACCTCGACTTTGGCCCGCATCGAGACATCCGTGGCATCCAGCACGGTCGAGGCCGAGCACCACGGCAGGAACTCCGGGTACCGGGCCACATCGTTGACCAGGTCATACAGAGCCTGTGCGGGATACGGCAACAAGGCCGAGCGTTGAATGTGTGTGGTCATGTTCTTCCCCTGAGGGCCATTGCCTTGTGTCGACAGCAGGCAGGCCCGGGTGATCAAAAAAGTTGCCGCATTGTCCGGGATTCAACTCAGTGTCTCAAGCACGCAGGATGCCCATAGCCGACAAGCCGCCGCTTCCCTATAATGCCGCCCCTATGGCCAAACAGAAGAAACACCCCACAGGGACCATCGCGCAGAACAAGAAAGCGCGACACGATTACTTCATCGAACACCGTTTCGAAGCCGGTCTGGTCCTGTCCGGCTGGGAAGTAAAAAGTCTGCGTGCCGGCAAGGCTCAGCTGATCGACAGTTACGTCCTGCTCAAGGATGGCGAAGCCTGGCTGCTGGGCAGCCACATCGCACCCTTGACCACGGCCAGTACCCACGTCATCGCCGACCCGGTGCGCACCCGCAAACTGCTGCTGAACAAGCGCGAGCTGGAAAAGCTGTTCACCAACGTGCAACAGAAAGGCTACGCCTGTGTCGCTTTGTCGCTGTACTGGAGCAAGCACTTGATCAAGTGCGAAATCGCCCTGGGCAAAGGCAAGAAGGAATACGACAAGCGCGACACCGAGCGCGAACGCGATTCCAACCGCGAGCTGCAACGCGCTGTCCGCAGCAAGGGTAAAGAAGACTAAACGAGCGGGGCTGCCTGCAGCCCCTCGTTTGACACCCACCGAAGCTGAACCTACCCTCGAGCAGGTACCGGCCTGCGTCTCCACGGCCGAATAATCTGATTTTCCTCACCCTGGAAAACCGATGACCCTGCCGCCCGCGTTCCTCCAGTCCATCGCGCAACTGATCCCGCCCGACCGCCGCTTCGACGACCCGCCCCAGACCCTGGCCTTCGGCACCGACGCGAGCTTTTATCGCCTCATCCCTCAATTGATCGTGCGCGTGGAATCCGAAGCCGAGGTCATCGGCATCCTCCAACTCGCTCAGCGCGAACGCGTGCCCGTGACCTTCCGCGCCGCCGGCACCAGCCTCAGCGGCCAGGCCATCAGTGATTCGGTGTTGATCGTCCTCGGCGAGCACTGGAACGGCCGCGAAGTGCGCGACCAAGGCCGGCAGATCCGCCTGCAACCCGGCGTGATCGGCGCCCACGCCAACAGTTGGCTAGTCCCCTACGGCCGCAAGATCGGCCCCGACCCCGCCTCGATCAACGCCTGCAAGATCGGCGGCATTGTCGCCAACAACGCCAGCGGCATGTGCTGTGGCACCGCGCAAAACAGCTACCATACCCTCGCCGGCATGCGCCTGATCCTCGCTTACGGCACCGGCCTCGATACCGAAGATGCCGTCAGCATCACAGCCTTTCGCCAGAGCCACGGCGCCCTGCTCGACGAACTGAAACGCCTCGGCGAAGCGACCCGCGCCAACCTCCCACTGGCCCAACGCATCCGCCACAAATACCGACTCAAGAACACCACCGGCCTGTCCCTCAACGCCCTGATCGACCACGACGACCCGCTGCAGATCCTCACCCACCTCATGGTCGGCTCCGAAGGCACCCTCGGCTTCATCAGCGCGGTCACCTACGACACCGTCATCGACCACCCGCACAAAGCCACTGCCCTGCTGGTGTTCGCCGACATCGAAACCTGCTGCAACGCCGTCACCGCCCTCAAGCAACAGCCCGTGTCCGCCGTCGAACTGCTCGACCGCCGAAGCCTGCGCGCGGTGGAGCACAAACCCGGCATGCCGACCTTCGTCGCCACCTTGCCCGTCGAAGCCTGTGCCCTGCTCATCGAAGCCCGCGCCAGCTCGCAGCCCGCCTTGAAAGCACAGGTCAGCGACATCATGGCGGCACTGACCCGCTTCGCCGTCCTCCAACGCATCGACTTCACCGAAGCCCCCGAGGAAAACACGCGCCTCTGGGCCATCCGCAAAGACATTTTCCCTGCCGTCGGCGCGATCCGTCAGACCGGCACAACCGTCATCATCGAAGACGTCACCTTCCCGGTGGAGCAACTGGCCGCCGGCGTGCGCCGCCTCATCGCGCTGTTCGACAAACACCGCTATGACGAAGCGGTCCTGTTTGGCCACGCCCTGGAAGGCAACCTGCACTTCGTCTTCACCCAAGGCTTCAGCACACCCGAAGAAATCCAGCGCTACCGAGCCTTCATGGACGACGTCGCGCAACTGGTCGCCGTGGAATTCGGCGGCTCACTGAAGGCTGAACACGGCACCGGCCGCAACATGGCGCCCTTCGTCGAACTGGAATGGGGCCGCGACGCCTACGCGCTGATGTGGCAGATCAAACGCCTGCTCGACCCAAACGCAATCCTGAACCCGGACGTCGTCCTCAGCCGCGACCCGCACATCCACCTCAAACACCTCAAACCCTTGCCCGCCGCCGACGAAATCATCGACACATGCATCGAGTGCGGCTTCTGTGAACCGGTCTGCCCGTCCCGCAGCCTCACCCTTACCCCACGCCAACGCATCGTCCTCTGGCGCGACATCCAGGCCCGTGAGCGCGCCGGCGAAAACACCGACACCCTGCGCCGAAACTTCCAGTACCAGGGCATCGACACCTGCGCCGCCACCGGCCTCTGCGCACAACGCTGCCCAGTGGGGATCAACACCGGCGAGCTGATCAAAAAACTCCGCGCCCAAAACGCCACCCACCCCCGCGCTGCCCATTGGCTCGCCGACCACTTCAGCACCGCCCTGCAAGGCCTGCGCTTCACCCTCCACGCCGCCAACGGCGCACGCATGCTCATCGGCGCGCCCCGGCTCAGCGCACTGTCCCAACGCCTCACCCGCCTCACCCAAGGCAAAGCCCTGCAGTGGACCGCCGCCGTACCCCAACCGGAGCAAGCCCTGCGCATCCCGGCACCGCGCAACGACGAACGCCCCCGCGTCGTCTACTTCCCCGCCTGCGTCGCCCGCACCATGGGCCCGGCCGCCAGCGACCTTGAACAAATGTCCCTGCCCGCCAAAACCCGTCAATTGCTGGAAAAGGCCGGCTACCAGGTCATCCTCCCAGACCACCTGGACAGCCTCTGCTGCGGCCAACCCTTCGCCTCCAAAGGCTACCCCGAGCAAGCCGAACGCAAACGCCAAACCCTGCTCGACACCCTGCTCACCGCCAGCCGCGGCGGCCGCGACCCCATCTACTGCGACACCAGCCCCTGCACCCTGCGCCTGCTCGACAACCTCAACGACACCCGCCTGGGCATCCACGACCCCGTGCGCTTCATCCGCACCCACCTGCTCGACCGCCTGACCTTCACCCCCCAATCCGCCCCTGTCGCCGTACACGTCGCCTGCAGCACCCAACACCTGGGCGAAAGCGAGGCCCTGATCGACCTGGCGAGACGTTGCAGCTCAAACGTGGTCATACCAGAAGGCATCCACTGCTGCGGCTTCGCGGGCGACAAAGGCTTCACCACCCCCGAACTCAACGCCAGCGCCCTAAAGACCCTGAAAAGCGCGGTACACGGCTGCCAGGAAGGCATCAGCACCAGCCGAACCTGTGAAATCGGTTTGTCACAACACAGTGATATCGACTACCACAGCCTGGTTTACCTGGTGGACAGAGTCACCACCGCCAACGTGCACAAAGGGCTCTAAACCGCAGATTTGCGCCCTTCTTTGGTGCATTTGAGCGCTTTTGGTGACGAAATCGAGTTTTCTTTGCCCGTATCAAAGAAAAAATAGAACCCCTGAGAATCGTTAGAGTCCGTGTATTTAGGCCCTGAACAAAAGGGCTCTTAACCACCTCGGAAGGTATGCCTCTCTGGCGGATTCCGGGCCATCTAGTTCGAGGAGATACCCATGAAGCGCACCCTGATTTCTGGTCTGTTCATCACCGCCGCCCTGCTGGCATCCCCTGTCTTCGCAGCCGAAGACCTCTGCGGCGCCAACCTGCAGACCCTCAAAGACGCCCACACGTCGAGCAACACCAACCTCAGCACCGAACAGCTGAAGGGCATCAAGAAAACCGAAAACCAGGCCATGAAAGCTCACAAGGCCGGCGACGACAAGAAATGCATCGAGATCACCACCCAGGCCATCAACAGCCTGAAAAACACCGGCTCCAGCAGCGACGGCGCCAAGTAACACCCCGCAAATCCGGCACCTCGGCCAGCCCAAGCTGGCCGGTTTGCTAGCGCGGCCCCCTTGGGGTACACTGCGCGACCTGACTGCTCAGGCAGAAAGGCAAGAGCTGCAAGCGGGGCCGATTAGGATTCGACGCCGGTAACGAAACTCTAGGGGCATGCCGAGTTGGTAACAGAACTCGTAAATCCACTGTTGCAAAACTCTATAATTGCCAATGATGACAATTACGAGGGCTACGCTCTCGCCGCGTAAGCGGTGTTAGCAAGTCCTTTCTGGTAGCTTCGGCTCCAGCAATCGTTAGGGGATGTCTGTAAACCCGAAGCGATTGTCATATAGAACAGAATCGTCGCCTAGTACGTTGTGGACGAAGCGCCTAAAACTTACACAACTCGCCTGAAGCACCCTGCCCGTCGGGCGGCCGAGGGTTAACTTAATAGACACGGCTAAGCATGTAGAACCGACAGCAGAGTACTGGCGGACGGGGGTTCAAATCCCCCCGGCTCCACCACTTCATCATCTAAAGACGTCCACGGACGTCTTTTTTTGTGCCTGGAATCCAGTAAATACGAGGCATCCAGCGCTTTTTCGGTCTTTTGAGAGTTTTTGAGTTCCAGCCATTCGGGTATTCCAGACGGTATTCCAGTCCGTCCGGTGCTAATCTTTGGAATACCGAATTAGTGCCTGAGGACAATCTCATGCCTGCTCAAAACCTCCGCCTCTCCGATCGACAGCTCAAGGGAGTCAAACCGGCGTCCAAGGATTACGTCCTCACAGACGGTGACGGTTTGCAGCTCCGCGTACGCAGCAACGGCTCGTTGCTGTGGAATTTTAACTACCGCGAACCAGTGACCAAAAAGCGCATCAACATCGGCTTCGGGACCTACCCCGAACTGTCGTTGGCGAACGCACGAAAGATGGCAGTCGATGCGCGGGAGCTGCTCGCCCAGGGCATCGATCCGAAGGTGCAGCGTAATACGCTGAATGAAGCCAAGCGCGCAGAAACGGAACACACCTTCGAGAACGTGGCCACCGCTTGGTTCGAACTCAAGAAGGACTCGGTCACCCCTGCCTACGCCGAGGACATTTGGCGGTCGCTCACGCTGCACGTGTTCCCCGATTTGAAGACGACACCACTCACGAAAATCACGGCGCCGATGGTGATCGCATTGCTTCGTCCAATCGAAGCGAAAGGCAGCCTGGAGACTGTCAAACGTCTTAGCCAACGGCTAAACGAGATCATGACCTACGGCGTCAACTCCGGCCTGATCTTCGCAAACCCTCTCACCGGTATAAGGGCGGTGTTCAAAAAGCCCAAGAAAGAAAACATGGCAGCGCTACCGCCCGAAGAGCTCCCCGAGCTCATGCTGGAGATCGCTAACGCCAGCATCAAACGCACAACCCGTTGCCTCATCGAATGGCAGTTGCACACGATGACTCGCCCCGCCGAGGCGGCGACTACTCGCTGGGCAGACATCGACTTTGAAAGGCGTGTCTGGACTATCCCACCGGAGCGGATGAAAAAGCGCCGCCCTCACAGCATTCCGTTGAGTGATCACGCTGTCGCTCTGTTGGAGTCACTGAAAACTCACAGCGGCCATCGCGAATTCGTATTCCCGGCAGACAGAAATCCACGTACCCACGCCAATAGCCAAACCGCCAACATGGCGTTGAAGCGCATGGGGTTCCAGGATCGGTTGGTCAGCCACGGCATGCGCTCGATGGCCAGCACCATCTTAAATGAGCATGGCTGGGACCCGGAGCTGATTGAGGTTGCACTGGCGCATGTCGACAAGGATGAGGTGCGGAGCGCCTACAACCGAGCCGACTACATTGAGCGCCGACGCCCGATGATGGCCTGGTGGAGCGAGTACATCCAAAAGGCCGCCACCGGCAGCCTGCTCGCCTCAGCATATGGCCAAGCCAGAGACAGGAACGTGGTGCCGATCCGCTAGCGCTGTACAGGCGCGGTAACGGTGGCGACAGCAACTGAGCGCTCAGGAATCAGGGAAAGCAGCCTCGTTTATCCGCTTGTCAGCGCGGGTCCATCCAAACAGGGCTGCAAAGCCGCCCTGTTTGGATGGACCTTACTTTGAAGAGCTAAAAGCCACGACGTTGTCCAGGATTTACCACGGAATTCCACCGGTGGATAACTGCTCTTGAAGTCCAAAGTGGCGCTGAATTTCGAACCTTGACCAGATTTTTCCACAGGCGTAGAACTGGCCGTGCAACCGCTGTCGATGACAGCAACCCAGGTGGTCCGAACCTTGAAGGCCACGCCGCTCCTGCGGTGGTTCTCCCCCCAAATGGCGATTCGCGTCCGGCAGCTCGCCCGGTCACCTCCCCGGTGATGGATGCCTACTTCAGATCATGGCCCTCGTGCGCCAGACGACACTTCCTACTTCGCTGCCCTGCAGCAACCTATCCGCTTGGCCGAATCTTGCGCCAACCTGTGCCCGTCTCTTTCTTCTGGAAAGAGACGGGCACTTCCACCACTGCTGCAGCCCTGATCGCACATGGCTTTGCGGCATTCCCCCTCGTGACAATCGGCGTGACAAACGCCGATGTCACCAGCAACAGCGATGTAGATGATGGTGCCGCAGACCAAGGAATGGACTGCACCTGACTGACAGTCAGGCATGCCCCGGTCATCGCATTGCTGCTTGCACCTGGCTCAGGATCTCGCGGCACTGGTCTCGTTAGCCAATGCAGCCTCCACCCGCCCACCGGTAACGGTGCTCAGGAGGCCAGATCATGAGATGCCCTTGCTCCTGGTCGTAAGGAGCCGCCAGTCCCGCGTTAGAGGACATCCCCACAGGTCGCAGGGGCCTTGATCCCTGATAACACTCAGCATTCTTGGCGGGATGACGTGGGGCGAGGGTTGGAGATCGGATGATGAGGTGACTGACATGGCATTGGTAGGTAGACGCGATGGCCGCAATTTCGGTTACGGCAGGCAGTTGAGCTATGCGGGTCAGCAGGCGCTGAAAGATATGTTCGGTGGTGGCCATTACGGCACGGTCAAGGCGCACAGCGATCGGTGGCGGGCATTCGTGAAGTGGTGCCGGTCTGAAGCGGGACCCGGGGTCAACGATGCGCGGCAGATTGACCGCGAGGTGTTGTCGAACTATGCCGCATACCTTCGCGGCCTGGTTGAGCACAGCGACCTAGCAATCAGCACTGCACAAAACCGGCTATCCAGCGTTAACCGAACCATGGCAGCCCTTCGCGGTGATCAATATGTAAAATTGCCAAGTCCGAGCAAGGCCTTGGATATGCAGCGCACCGGTGTACGTCAATCGGCGCCGCAAGGCCAAGACCGCGAACAGGTACAGCAGATCGTCGAGACGCTTTGTAGTCGTGATCAGATGCGAGTAGCAGCGATAGTTCAGTTGACGCGAGCCACGGGGATGCGTTTGCGCGAGGCCATCCTGGCTGACCTGCCACGGCTGAGCCGTGAAGCCGCGCTCTACGGCAAAATCAATATTCAGGATGGCACCAAAGGCGGCCGCGCCGGTGCATCTGCCCCCCGCTGGATTAAGGTGGATGACCATATTCGTGGTGCACTTAGATTTGCATTGCAAGTATCCCCCACGGATAGCCGCAACCTGATTGCTCCAAACGAGAGCTATCTGGACATTCTGCAGGAAATAGCACGGCCAGCGAGAGAGGTCCTGAAAGCACACGACCTCAAAGGCTTTCACGAACTGCGGGCGGCGTTTGCATGTGAGCGCTATGAACAGATCACACATCACCGTGCGCCTGTAAATGGTGGTCAGTGCTACGCCATAGACCGGCGCCTAGATCTTGAGGCTCGCATGCAGATCAGCGATGAGCTGGGGCATGGACGGATTGAAGTGGTTGCTGCCTACATAGGGGGGAGGGTATGACTAAGGCGTTTGATATGGAGTTGTTCTTGAGTACCGTGCTGACAGGATCGCATGCGACGCGGCACCGGCATTTGCGGCAGGCGAGAATCATCCAATCTGAAATCGCAAAACGCTGGCAGCGATCAACTCCTTGGGCCTGGCAGCGAAAGCATTTGGTTTGGTTTCTTGAACACTTCCTCACCGGCCGCAGTGAGGCAACACAGTATTACTATTTGCTTACTGTCCAACTGCTCGCACGACGCCTGGAAAGGCCATGGGTTTTTAAGCGTTGAGTGGAGCTCCCGTTCCTAACCATCGGTAATCGCCACCGCCTCGGAAAATCATGGCGTCAACGCGCCTATAAGCAACCTCCTCAGTGCTGAGGAAATCATGACTTTTAAACGCCAGCCCGATTATGCGCAAGTCGCGCCGCATACAAGCGTAACATCTCGCCCTCGGCCAGAAGCTGGTCACGCTGGACCGACGGCACATGGTTATACACGCACCACGCTTCGTCTGGCATTATGCCTTTATAGCGCCACCACTCTCGGGATGGCTGGTGACGAACTCAAGGGATGGAACATGGCAGAGAACAGCAACTTCGCCTTTTTCAAAGAACACGATCCGGTTTTTTTCCAACTTGCCAATGCGGCCGAGCGAGTATTTTCCAGTGACCCCAACACGACGCTGATCAAACTGCGCCAGTTGGGCGAAGCGCTCGCCCAGGATCTGGCGGTAAGAGCAGGCATTGAGTTCGACGCCACCACTTCCCAAGCTGATCTGCTGTTCCGTCTGAGTCGTGAAATCCAGCTCGACGGTAACATCCGTAACCTATTCCATACGCTGCGCATCGAAGGCAATAAGGCTACCCATGAATTCCGCACCCAGCATCGTGAGGCACTGGACGGGCTGAGGGTCGCCCGCGCCTTGGCGATCTGGTATCACCAGTCATTTGGCACGGGCGGCAACACCTTCAAGCCTGGGCCTTTCATGGTTCCGGCCGATCCGAGTGAGCCTCTACGTGAGCTGCAGGGGCAGATCGAAAAACTTCGCGCAGAACTCGGCGACAGTCGCCAGCAATTGGAGAACAACCACCAATTAGCCGAGCTATTGGCGCAAGAAAGGCAAGAGCAAGCCAATCTTGTTGGGCAGATGAACGAGGAAGCCCGCGTCTACGAGCAGATTGCCCTTGAACGCGAGGCAGAGCTATCGAAGGCTCGAGTTGATTTCGAGGCGCGGCTGAAAGTGCTGCAACAACAGCTTGAAGATCAGCCGCAAGCTGCCCAGCAGGTCACGCGTAAAACTCAGCAGGCAAGCAGCCAGTTCGACCTCAATGAAGACCTCACCCGTATTCTCATCGATCAACAGTTGAACGATGCCGGCTGGGAGGCCGATTCGCTCGATCTTACCTACAGCAAGGGCGCTCGGCCCGAAAAGGGCAAGAACAAGGCCATCGCCGAATGGCCAACCAGCAAGCCGAAAGAAAACGCTGATTACGTGCTGTTCGCCGGCCTAATCCCAGTCGCCATCGTCGAAGCCAAGCGCAAGCGTGTCAACATAGCGGACCGCATTCCCCAAGCCGAGCGCTATTCACGCCAACTGATCGTTACCGACAATCTGCAACCGGCCGGGCAGAACACGGGCTGGGCGGATGGCCAGGGCGGCTACTTCAAAGTCCCGTTTGCCTTTGCCTGCAATGGCCGGCCCTTCATTAAGCAGCTCGCTGAGCTGTCTGGCATCTGGTTTCGTGACTTGCGCAGCCCGGCCAACCTGCGCCGGCCGCTGCAGGACTTCCACACGCCGGGCGGCCTACTCGACCTGCTCAAACGCAGCCGTGAGGACGCCGAGGCGAAACTACAGCAGGAAGGCTTCGCCTATCTCAAGCTGCGTGACTATCAGGAAAACGCCATCCGCGCCGTCGAACAGGCCCTAGCCGCCAATCGCCGCAACTGTCTGCTGGCCATGGCGACCGGAACCGGCAAAACGCGCACTATCATTGGCTTGATGTACCGCCTGCTCAAGGCCGAGCGCTTTCGCCGTATTCTTTTCCTGGTCGATCGCAGCGCCTTGGGGGAACAGGCCATCGAAGCCTTCAATGAGGCGACGCTGGAACAGAACCACACGCTGGCGCAGATCTACGACGTCAAAGAACTAGGTGACATGGCTGCCGAAGCTGAAACACGGGTTCAGGTCGCCACTGTGCAGGCCATGGTCAAGCGCATCTTCCAGTCGGACACTCCGCCGCCCATCGATGCCTTCGACTGCATCATCGTCGACGAAGCCCACCGCGGTTACACCCTCGATCAGGAAATGACTGAAGGCGAGCTGGCAGTGCGCGACTTCAACCAGTATCTATCGCAGTATCGTCGCGTGCTCGACTATTTCGACGCCTGCCGCGTCGGGCTCACCGCTACCCCAGCCAAGCACACCAGCGAGGTCTTCGGGGCTCCGATATACACCTACAGCTACCGTGAGGCCGTGGCTGACGACTGGCTGATTGATCACGAACCTCCAATCCGCTACCAAACCCTGCTGAGCCAGAATGGCATCCACTTTGCCAAGGGCGAGAGCGTCAGCGTCATCGATACGAGCACCGGCGAGGTGGATGTCGCCGAGCTCGAGGACGAACTCGACTTCGAAATCGAGTCCTTCAATCGTCGCGTGATTACGCCCGGTTTCGACAAGGTCATCTGCGAGCAACTGGCACAAGAGCTCGACCCGTCGGGCGACGAAAAAACGATGATCTTTTGCGTTAACCAAGCCCATGCCGAGCGAGTCAAAAACCTTCTCGACGAAGCCTTCAAGGACGTTCACGGCGAGGATTACAACCAGGCAGCTGTACAGATCATCACCGGGCAAAGTGACAAGGTCAAACAACTGATCCGCCAGTACAAGAACGAGCGCTACCCGAGCATTGCCATCACGGTCGACCTGTTGACCACCGGTATCGACGTACCACGCATTTGCCACTTGGTGTTCATGCGCCGGGTGCGCTCGCGCATTCTCTACGAACAGATGAAGGGCCGCGCGACTCGCCGCTGCGATGAAATCGGCAAGACGGTATTCAGAATCTACGATCCGGTTGATCTGTACGCTGCCCTCGAGCCAGTAGATACAATGAAGCCACTAGTGAAAGACCCAAGCATCAGCCTCGAACAGTTGGTCAGCGAGCTAACCAACCCAGCCAGCCTCGATGCTCCTGGTAACCAGCCAGACACTAGTCATGCCCACGACGTCCTGGACCAGCTTAGCCAGCGGATCATGCGTATTCTGCGCAAGGCCAGCCATAAGGCCGAGCAAAAGCCAACCCTAGAGGCCAAGCTCGCCGAACTGGAGAACACCTGGGGCGTAGCCCCGGACAAACTGCATCAGCACCTTCACCAGCTCGGCCCACAGCAAGCTGCCCAGTTCATCCAACAGCATGCCCAACTGCTCGATCAGCTCGCCACGGTCAATGCCCTGCTGGGATCGCTGAACTACCCGGTGATCTCCACTCACACGGACGAACTGATGGTCCGTGAGCAGAACTACGGCAATTACCAAAAGCCCGCCGACTATCTGGAAAGCTTCAACGACTTCATTAAGAATCAGTTGAACCAGTCAGTGGCCCTCGGCGTAGTGGTCAACCGCCCGCAAGACCTGACCCGTGAACAATTGCGCGAAGTGCGCCTGCTGCTCGACGGGCATGGCTACAGTGAGGTGAACCTGCAAAGCGCCTGGCGCAACCAAACCAACCAGGAAATCGCTGCCAGTATCGTCGGTTTCATCCGCCGCGCCGCCCTTGGAGAGGCTTTGCTACCATTCGAGCAGCGCGTAACCAAGGCGATGGAGACGATTTATACCCTGCAGCCTTGGACTCAAATTCAGCGTAAGTGGCTTGACCGCCTGGCCAAGCAGCTGGTGCACGAGGTCGTTATTGACAAGAAGCAGATTGGTGAGGCGTTCAAGAGCGATGGCGGCAGCACGCGGCTGGACAAGATGCTCGGCGGCAACCTGGGCGTGGTACTGGACGCCCTGAATGACAACCTGTGGGCACAGACGGGATGAGGCCGATCCTGAACGCTGGGTTGGCCACGGTACTCGTTCATGAGGGATAATGCCCTCCTATTGCACGAGTTATCGACTGCAACATCTAGAGACGCTTAATGACCCTTGCCGAGCTTCATCAGATCCTTGACCGTGGTGAGGACAGCCGCCATCAGTTCAAGCGCGACTTCAGCAATATCGATGCCTTGGCAGCCGAGTTGGTGGCGTTCGCCAATACGTCCGGTGGCTATTTGCTGATTGGCGTAGACGACTCCGGCACGGTGAGCGGATTGAGTAGCGCCGACATTTCGCGACTCAATCAACTGCTCTCCAACGCGGCCTCACAGAATGTCCGTCCGGCGATCAATCCATTGTCCAGCAACCTTCAGACCGAGCACGGGCTGGTCATGGTGGTGACAGTCGAACAAGGGCTGAATAAACCCTATGTCGACAACCAGGGTCGCATCTGGGTTAAGAACGGCGCCGACAAGCGTCGGGTCACGGCCCGTGAAGAACTGCAGCGTTTGTTCCAGCAGGCCGGGCTGGTGTGCGCCGATGCGGTACCGGTCGCGGGCAGCAGCGTGGCGGATATCGACGCCAAAGCGCTTGGCGAGTACTTCCAAAGACGCTTTCGGCAGAGCCCCGAACAGACAGGTTTGGAAACCACCCGCATCCTGGAAAATCTTGGCCTCGCCAGTGGCGACACACCCAATTTGGCCGGTTTGCTGCTCTTCGGCCAAGCGCCACAACGCCTGTGCCCGGCGTTCGATATCAAGGCCGTGGCGTTTCCGGGCACGGTTCTGCATGACCGCCACTATCTAGACAGCGAAGATATCGACGGCAATCTGCAGGAACAGTACCGACGCAGCCTTGCCTTCATAAAGCGCAACCTACACCACGTGCAGCGCCAGCAGGGCTTCAATACCCTCGGCCAGCTGGAAGTGCCGGAGGAGGTGTTTGAAGAACTGCTGGTCAATGCCCTGATCCACCGCGACTACTTTGTCAGCGCCTCCATCCGGATCATGATCTTCGCCGATCGCATCGAACTGATCAGCCCCGGGCACCTGCCTGACGTGCTCGATACCGAGAAAATTCGATTCGGCCTGTCCAACCGTCGCAACCCGACGCTCACCTCCCATGCTGTGCACATTCTTCCCTATCGCGGTTTGGGCACCGGCATCCCGCGCGCTATCGATGCTTGGCCAATGATCCGGCTGGAGGACGACCGGCAGAGTAATCAGTTCAAGGTGGTGATTCAGCGCGCCGTTGAAAAAGGGCCTCTTTCGGGCCCAAGTGGGGACCAAGTAGGGACTAAGTCGGGACCAAGTAGGGACCAAGTAGGGACTGAGTCCGCTGTCGAAGAAGAACAAGCCGAAACTCGCCTGTCTTTGCAGCAAGAGCAGATAACGCTGCTGTGCAAGATGACAGGCGATCACACTGCGCCAGAGCTAATGACCTTCGTCGGGCGCAGCAACCGCAGCAAGTTCCGCGAGCAGGTTTTGGCCCCACTACTGGCGCTTGGCGTGGTCGAGATGACCATTCCAGACAAACCCAACAGCAGCAAGCAACGCTATCGCCTGACTGCGGCCGGCCGAGCGCTAAAGGCCGAACAACGCTCCTCAGACGACTGAGCCCAGACAACCACTTCTTTGCGCCAGCGCAATCTGGCGCTTTACACACTTCGCCACAGGTACCCCATGACCAACTCCGATATCGTCCAGAAACTCTGGAACCTCTGCGACGTCCTGCGCGACGATGGCATCAACTACAGCGACTACGTCACCGAGCTCGTGCTTCTGCTGTTCATCAAGATGGAATACGAACAGGTGCAGAACAACGACAGCTTCGGCCACAAGCTGCCCGAAGGCGCGCGCTGGCCAGACCTGGCTGGCAAGTCCGGCGTTAACCTGCTCGATCACTACCGGCAGATGCTGCTGGACCTTGGCAAAAACCCTGACCCGCTGATCGCCGCCATCTACGCCGACGCTCAGACTCGCCTCAAGGAACCGCGCCACCTCGAGCAGTTGATCAAGAGCCTCGACGGCATCGACTGGTTCAGCGCCCGCCAAGACGGCCTCGGCGATCTTTATGAAGGCCTGCTGGAAAAGAACGCCAGCGAGACCAAGTCCGGGGCCGGCCAGTACTTCACCCCTCGGCCGCTGATCGACAGTATCATCCGCTGCATCAAGCCGCAGCCGGGTGAGGCTATTCAAGATCCAGCCGCAGGTACTGCGGGCTTTTTGATTGCTGCTGACGCTTACATCAAAAGCCAAACCGACGACCACTACGACCTCGACGCCAAAGCACAAGCATTCCAGCGCAATCGAGCCTTTGTCGGCGTAGAACTGGTTCCCGGCACCCGCCGCTTGGCGCTGATGAATACCCTCCTGCATGGCATGGAAGGCGATGAAGAAGGCGTGGTGCACCTGGGCAATGCACTAGGTCAGGTCGGGGCCAACCTGCCCAAAGTCGACGTCATCCTCTCTAACCCGCCGTTCGGCACCGCCAAGGGTGGCGGTGGCCCAACCCGCGACGACCTCACTTATCGCACTAGCAACAAGCAATTGGCCTTTCTCCAGCACATCTACCGCGGCCTCAAGCCGGGTGGCCGCGCCGCCGTGGTGCTGCCGGACAACGTGCTGTTCGAGGCCGGCGTCGGCACCGAGGTGCGTCGCGACCTGATGGGCAAGTGCAACCTGCACACCATCCTGCGCCTGCCTACCGGTATCTTCTACGCACAGGGCGTGAAGACCAACGTGCTGTTCTTTCAGAAGGGCACCGTGGAAAACTCGCGCCAGGAGGAGGATTGCACTAAGCGCGTTTGGATCTATGACCTGCGCAGCAACATGCCCAGCTTCGGCAAACGCACCCCCTTCGGCCCAGCCCACCTCAAGCCGTTCGAAGATGCCTATGGCGAAGACCCGAACGGCGCAAGCCCACGCGCTGAAAACGTCGAGGGCATTGGCGACGCCAGCCGCTTCCGCTGCTTTACCCGCGATTACATCCGCAATGAACGTGGTGACTCGCTGGACCTCAGTTGGCTAAAGGACGATAGCAGCCTGGACGCCACCGACCTGCCCGCTCCGGAAGTTCTGGCAGGGGAGGCCATGGCAGAACTGACTGAGGCGCTGCGTGAGTTGGAAGATCTGATGAAGGCGCTGGGGGCAGGGGATGAGGTGGGGGCGCAGAAGCGGCTACTAGCAGAAGTCATGGGTTTTTCTAGCGAGGAAGACGCATGACTAGTAATGATATTCCCGCAAACTGGTTAATCCTTGGATTCGACGAAGTATTTAGTCAGATCTCTATTTCCGGAAAAAAGGTAAAGTCAGCTGACGTTCTGACTGAAGGAAAATTCCCCGTCGTAGATCAAGGACGGAGCTTCATTTCCGGCTATTTGGATGATGCAAGTTTTGTGGTATCTGAAAATAAGCCACTGATAATTTTTGGCGATCACACTCGCGAAGTAAAATGGATAGACTTTCCATTTATTCCAGGTGCAGATGGCGTGCAGGTTCTAAAGCCGCACCCTGAAATAGATACACGGTTCTTGTATTTCTTTCTGCGCAACCTTCCGATTGAAAGCAGAGGGTACGCAAGGCATTTCAAAATCGTGAAAGATGCAGCGTATCTGGTTCCACCATTCGCCGAGCAAACCCGCATCGCCGCCAAGCTCGACGAACTGCTGGCACAGGTCGATACCCTAAAAGCCCGCATCGACAGCATCCCCGCGCTGCTGAAGCGATTTCGCCAGTCCGTCCTCGCTGCCGCCGTATCCGGGCGGTTGACAGAGGAGTGGCGCACTAATAGCCCCCCCATGGACAAGGGCTCCGAGCTACATCAGCAAATAAAAAATGCTCATATTGCGGAAGGCGGACATGCTCGTGGTAATGCATCTAACCCTACAGAAGAGGCTCACGACCTCAGCTCAGATGATTTGCCGGATAGTTGGGATATTGCCGAACTGCGTGACGTGTGTGTGCCGGGACGACCAATCACCTACGGCATTCTAAAACCAGGACCAGAGTTGGAAGAGGGCGTCCCGTACATCCGAGTTGCGGATTTTCCAGGTAACAAGCTCAACATAACCAATATCAAGAAAACCAGCTCCGAGATTGATCAACAATTCAAGCGTGCCCGACTTCTAGAAAACGATCTTTTGCTATCTATCAGGGGGAGCGTTGGCCGTCTGATCAAGATCCCGGCAAGCCTTGAGGGAGCAAATATTACGCAGGATACTGCTCGACTCTCAATATCACCGCTCATTTCGACTGATTTTGTATATTGGGCATTGCTGGCAGACTCAACACAGCGTCGAATGAAAAACGCCACTCGCGGCGTCGCCGTTCGCGGCATAAACATCGGCGACGTAAGAGCCCTTCAAATTCCGTTACCTCCTCACGATGAGCAAGCTGAAATTGTCCGGCGCGTCGAGCAACTCTTCGCCTTCGCCGATCAACTGGAAGCACGTATCAAAGCAGCCCAAGTACGTATCGATCTCCTGACCCAAAGCATTCTCGCCGAAGCCTTCCGCGGCGAACTAGTCCCACAAGATCCGAACGACGAACCGGCCAGCGTGCTGCTGGAGCGCATCAAGGCTCAACGCGCCGCCATGCCCAAGGCCAAGCGCGGTCGCCAGGTTGCCAAATTGAGCTAAGCCTTACATCAGGAAGAAAACGAACCATGTCTGTCCCGACCTACGACCAGTTCATCGAGCCCATCCTGCGTTTTCTCGCCGCCCACCTGGAGGGTGCCACGGCGGGCGAGGCCCACGAAGCGGCCTCCGTGACGCTTGGTCTAAGCGAGGCGCAGAGGCAGGAGACCATCGCCAGTGGCCAGGCCACCTACAAGAACCGTTCAGGCTGGGCACATGATCGGCTCAAGCGCGCCGGCTATTCCAGCAGCGCCAAGCGTGGTTACTGGCAGTTGACCGACACCGGCCGCGCATTCGCCCAGGCCAACCCGACCCCGTTGACCCCAGAGCAGGTCGAGTATCTAGCTGTGAACTTCATGAGCGTGAAGCTGAAGGCTGCACCGGATGCCGCCTCGCTGGATGAGAGCAACGACACGCCAGCGCTTATTACCAAGACCGACCTCGCCACTAGCAGCCCGCAAGAGCGCCTGAACCAAGCCATCCTCGAGTTGCGCACCAGCGTCGCGGGCGACCTGCTGGACAGCCTGCTGCAAGCGAGCCCGACGCGCTTCGAGCACATCGTACTCGATGTGCTGCACAGCTTGGGCTACGGAGCGAACCGTCAGGCGCTGCAGCAGGTCGGCGGCAGTGGCGACGGCGGCATTGACGGCGTGATCTCGCTGGACGCACTGGGGCTGGAAAAGGTCTACGTGCAGGCCAAGCGCTGGCAGAGCACCGTCGGCCGCCCCGACCTGCAAGCGTTTTATGGCGCCCTTGCCGGGCAGAAAGCCAAACGCGGTGTATTCATCACCACTTCCGGCTTCACCGCCCAAGCCGTTGAATTCGCGCGCTCGGTTGAGGGGCTGGTACTGGTCGATGGCAAACGCCTGGTCAATCTGATGCTCGACCACGATGTGGGCATTAGCTCGCAGATTTACAAAGTCCCCAGGCTCGACAGCGATTACTTTGACGAATCACTCGGCTGAGCCGACGTTGCAGCCCAAATACCTGAGCGCAACGGGTGTCGCTCCTACGTACCTTAAAATCAGGGATGGAAGTAGTTATCAAAAGCCGTCGGCTACACTTCGATATCGAATCCTGATAGAGACTGAGCTCAACAAGCATCATCCATGGGAAGCAAAATTACGCAGCAATTATTCGCGCGCCTGGCAAAATCGCCATGAGCTTATACAGCGATGACCCCACCTCGCCATTTAAGATCGAGTCCTCAAGGGCCGGCACGTCCACGAAAACTTTCCCTTGGGCTTGGAGGGCGAGGTATAGATGGTTCCCACATACAGAGCTTCTGCTCATTATTTTCCTGAGATTCCAAAAAACGCTCTTCGCCGGGCGATGGCCGACTGGATCAATACGCCTGACAGATGATCTTTTCCATACATCGCCCCAATGTAAGCGTCCGCCGAAGTCACCTTGCACGACTTAGGCAGATACTCACTGATGCGGCAGCAGTTGCTCAATCTCACTCGCCCGCTGCGTCGGCAACCGCGCCAGCACATCTTTAAGATAGGCATACGGATCGTGCCCATTCATGCGCGCCGATTGGATCAAACTCATGATCGCCGCCGCCCGCTTGCCGCTGCGAAGCGATCCGGCAAACAACCAGTTGGAACGTCCAAGTGCCCACGGCCGAATCTGGTTTTCGACTGCGTTGTTGTCTATGGGTACAGCTCCATCTTCCAGATAGCGCGTCAGCGCTACCCAGCGTTTAAGGCTGTAATCCAGGGCTTTGGCTGTTGCTGAGCCGTTAGGCACAAGATCGCGCTGGGTGAACATCCACTCGCGCAGTGCTTTCGCCAATGGTGCTGCTTTTTCTTGCCGGATTCGCCAACGATCCTCGTCACTCATGTCTCGCGCTTGGCGTTCAACCTCGTACAAGCCGCCAATCGAGTGCAGCGCCTGCTCTGCCAACTGGCTTTTATTGGCCACGTGCAGATCGAAAAACTTACGGCGGGCGTGGGCCATGCAGCCGATTTCGGTCATGCCCTTCTCGAAGCCTGCTTTGTAGCCAGCAAAGTCATCGCACACCAGCTTGCCGTTCCACGTGCCGAGGAAGTTACGCGCATGCTCACCGGCCCGGCTCGGGCTGAAGTCATAAACCACAGCTTTAATTGCCGAGAACGGTGTGGTGCAGTAAGCCCATACATAAGCTCGGTGCGTTTTCTTCTGTCCGGGCGCAAGCATTTGAACCGGCGTCTCGTCGGCGTGGACAACTTGCTGCGCCAGAACGGCTTCTCGCAAGGCATCAACCAACGGTTGAAGCTGCACACCGGTCTGCCCAACCCATTGCGCCAGTGTCGAGCGCGGGATCGCTAAACCGGCGCGCCCGAAGATTTTCTCCTGCCGATACAGCGGCAAGTGGTCAGCAAACTTCGCCACCATCACGTGAGCCAGCAGGCCTGCGGTTGGGATGCCCTTGTCGATCACCTGGGCCGGTACCGGCGCCTGGATCAGTGTTTCGCACTGACGGCAGGCCCACTTTCCACGCACGTGTTGTTCGACGGTGAACACGCCTGGCGTGTAATCCAGCTTCTCGCTGACGTCCTCGCCGATGCGCTGGAGCTGGCAACCGCAGGAGCACTGGGTGTTTTCTGGCTCATGATGAATGACGGTGCGTGGAAACTGTGGCGGCAACGGCGCGCGCTTCGGCTTTTGGCGCGCCTCTGCTGGAGCAGGAGCGGGAAGCAGTGCCGTCAGCTCGGCGTCGATAGCCTCAAGATCGATGTTCAGCAGATCGTCGAGCAAGCTGCCTTGCTCGGGACTGATCTGCTCGCTGCGCTTGGCAAACCGGTGCCGCTTGAGAAGTGCGATCTCGTGGGTCAACTGCTCGATGATGGTGTCATCGCGGTGGCTCTTTCTGCCCATGGTGTCGACCTTCGACAGCAACTGCGCAGCGAGAGCGCGCAGCTGGTCGGGGGTCATTTGGTCGAGGTTGGGCAAGGAAGTCATGCCGTGGATTTTACCAAAGCAGACCGCCTGCGGCAGCAAGCTCAGACGTTAATTACAGCCTTTTTAAAGGATCGTTATTGCACCGCCAGCGCCAACGCGCTGCCAAGGCAGACCAAGTACCAGGGCCTGAAGTTGCTCGGCATCCAGTTCGAGCTCGCTACCTTGTCGAATGCCTGGCCAGTGAAATTTGCCTTGGTTCAACCGGCGTGCCGCCAGCCAGACACCAATCCCGTCGTGCACCAGTACTTTCATTCGGTTGGCCCGTCGATTGGCAAAGATATAAGCGCAGTGCGGCTTCGCCGCACCGAACACCGTGACAACTCTGGCCAAGGCGGTCTCGGTGCCGGCGCGCATATCCATGGGCTCGGTGGCGAGCCAGATGGCGTCGATGCGGATCATTGAGTGAGACCACGGATAAAACGGGCGCACCCGTCGGGATCGGCCAGCGGCCACTTCACGATGAGGTTTTGATGGCCGAAAGGAACGTCGATACTGACGGACATTTCCAGATCGGCCTGGGGTGGGGATGGTAGTTTTATCGGAACAAAAGCGGGCAGCGTTGTCGGCTCACAATCACGATAAAGAGGTATCCATTTGCGAACCAGATTGGCGTTGATGCCGTGGCGCAGGGCTACGCTGGCCATCGACATGCCAGGTTGCAGGCATTCCTGGACGATCTGAGCTTTAAAGGGCTTGGGGTAAGAAGTTCTCTGACGCATGGCAATCCTGATGATAAGGGCGATGGTGTCCACGTATTTTTTAAGTGGAGAACATCGCCCTTATTACAGGGATCGGGTAGGTGACTTCGCCGGACGGTTACGCCCCAATAACTAAAACGCCACCCCAGACGCAGGTGACGCCCCTCCTAGACGTTATTCTTCCAGCTCATAAAGGTCGGCCACTGCCCACCTTGTTGCATTTGCGCCCGAGCATACTTCTCGCTCATATCATCCATCTGCCGCTGCGCAGGCGCCTGGAAATCAAACTCCAGCTCATCGCGGTAAGGCATGCGTGGCCGCCAATAGCCCATGCCCTGATCAAATAGAATCTGGCTGACCCGTCCCGATTGCCATGTAACCGTCAAGGCTCTGCCGTGCAGCACGTCACGGCTATTACGCTCCAAGGTAAGCTGGGGTTCGATACCGACCAGCTCTGACAACCAATCAACCATGAGCGCCTTCTGATCCTCGGCTCGTTGCCAATCATGGTGCATCAACGTGCTGGCTGGGCCATTACCGACGGCCAGAGTGGCCAAAGAGATGGTCTTGAGCTCCGGCCCCTCGAACAACTTCAGAAAACCAGTAAACAACATCAACGACCATGGCGATTTAAGGTAACGATCGGAGTAGCTGATGCTCATCGCGTGATCACTTGCCAGCAACTGCGCCAGCTCTGGCATTTTGTCTTCAATCAAGACGGCCAGACGCTTGCTCAACGTGTTGACCGGCCCATCAAGTTCAGCGGTGACTTCAACGATGCGTGCCGCCTGGTTGTCGCTCTGCCATCTGCTGGTGCTGAGGGGTTGCCCTTGTATTGCTGACTCCGCGCTGGTAGCAACCCAGGTGATGTCGCCTTGGCCGCTCAGCCAACCGGCCCCCGGTAGTGCTGCGGACTGGTCGCTCGCGTAGACGCTGTGGCAAATGTTGCAAGTCTCTAGCTGAGCAAGCAGAAGCGAACGAGTTGGCACGTCGCTTCTGGGCAGTACGGCAAGGTCTATGCCCATCCGCGCCAGTTGTAGCAGTACGCTTTTCTGGTCGGAGTGCAGCGCACAGTCCACAGCTATGCCCAAGGTCACTTTGAGCCCATCGGAAATTGCCCAAGTGAGTACCTGCTGCCTGAAACGCGGGTTGTCCAAGTCCCATTCCTGTGGATCGCCCTGCAGACACAGCAGCAACCGAGCGGGGGCGGTGCCCTGCTCATGGCTGTTGAGTGCACTGGCAAGATAGCGCAAGGGTCCGACCGGGCAATAGCGCGCGCCGGGGATTGGATCGAACACAGAGGGCAGACCTAGATGGTCGATCAAGGCGGCATCCTGCAGCCACTGTAGGGCAAGACGCCGATCAAGCTCCTCCCGTTCGACTCGGCTGTCCTGGCCGGCGAGGCAATGCGAACACACCGTTTCGCAATCGGCAGGACATTGAAGGCGCTGCATGGCTTTTTTCAGCAGGCTGGTAATGTCGTTGAGCCCCTCAAGAACAAAGCCTGCGCCGCCGCTGACCTCGTCGTACAGTTGAATCACGGCTCTGCCCTGACGGCTTTCGCGGTCGCGATCGACTCGATGGCAGAAGCCCATTTCCGTACTGACGATTCCCAGTTGATCTGCGATAACATCTCGCAGCGCTGCGCCCAGAGTCGAGGCGATGACGCGGCCATCAGCCGAGTCGGGCAACCAGTGACCGGTCAATGGATTACGCAGATAAAGCTCAAGTACGTCGGTATGAATTTGGTAGCCGAGATGTACGTGGTGAGTGACCGCCGCGCCGGAGCAATCCTTGTCCTTGCGACTGCCCGCCAGACCGCCGACCGGTCGATGCATTTGATCAGCGCGCAAACCAGGCGGCACCTCCGCTCCCGGAAGCATTGACTCTGCCCGCCCGCAACTCAGACACACGGCATACCCTTGCTCGTGCTCGCCAGAGGAATGGTGGAATACGGTGCCGTCGTGACCGAAGTGGAAGAATCCGCAACGAGGATCGGGTAATGCACTGCTCTCCCCACTCAGCTGGATACGTGGGTCCTCAACGCGGATGAATTTCTGTGAGCTGACGTCATTGGTGGTTTCTTCATAAAAATCGGTTACGAAACCCGCGGGACGCAGCACGCGGCGACGTAGATCGGCCGATATCATGGTACTGCAGTAGGTGCAGCGCACGTTGTCACTGTTGGCATAAGCGTTTTCGATCATGCCGCTGTTCCCGCACTCCGGGCAGCGCCAGGCCAGATCGAATTTCTGTGCCTCGTTGATCTCGCCGTTAGCATGCCATTGCAGGCTTATTCCGGCCGAGCGGAACACTCGTCCATCGATTACGATTTGCGCGCCTGGTGCGTATTCGCGAATAGCGATGTTCAACCCGCGAGATGGCATTTCCCGACTGCTGGCCAAACTGTCCTCGCGGCTTTCCTTTTTATCGTTGCGCTTTTGCACGAAGTCCTCGATGTTGTAGGTCTTGAGCGTGACCACATCGGTCGGGAAGCCATAACCTGGCAGGAAGGCCCGCGAAGCGAGATCACGTAACAAGTACTCACCTTCATGGCGCTGCTTCTCGAGAGTGAGCGCACGCTTGTAGGCCTCGTCCTTGGCGCCTTGAATTTTTTCGTTGAGGTTGCGGTATTCGTCCAGCCAGCGATGCTCCAAGGCCTTGAGCGCGCCTAGCGTGCTCTCCACCACATAGATCATTGCCCGCCCAGCGAGGCTCGTACCCGCCACGAGATGTCGAACGGCCTGGGTGAACTCCTCCGGGCATGCCCGCAGCCAGCCCACCATGGTTTGGCAGGGCGAGTCTTCTGTGCCGAAAAACCAATGCAAGGTCAGTTTGGTGCGATCGCCGTCGGCGCTGCTGTGCGCTCGCAGAAAAATGCCCAGCAGTAGTGAGTTGACATGGCGCTGCACTATGCGGGTCGAACTCAAAGTAATTGCCGGTGCAGGAATTGCGGTCACGAAAGGCCATTTGGGATTGGCAAATGCACGTTGGTTATGCGGGTCGGCTTTGCACAGGGTGTAGGCAATGGCTCGCGCTTCGTCGCGACGGCCAGCGCGGCCAGCTCGCTGCAGGTAATTGGCGGGATGAGGCGGGAGGTTATTCATCACCACTGCTGAGATACCGCCAATGTCCACACCCATTTCCATGGTGGTCGAACAGTTCAGCACATTGATATCGCCACGTTTGAACCATTCGACATATTTGTCCAATAATTCAGCTGGCTGTTGCGCTGAGTGCTCGGCAACGCGGTAGTAGAAACCGCCCTCCAGCGTGCGATCGCAAATGTCGCTCCATAGTCCTTGCTCACGCAAGCCAGCAACGGTGGCGTCGGCGTTGACTAGCTTGCGAACTTGCTGTTGCTTCGACTGAGCACTGGCGCCGGCGCCCAGCATAGCGAACCTTGGCATGTCGACTCGCGTGCAGCGATAACTACGCGTACCCATGGTTCGTGGTAAGTAAGGGGTGAGCCCACGGAACGTAGTTTCCAGCAGCCTATGGGTAACAGGGCAAAGCCAGGCGTTGGTGGGTAGTGAAAAGTTGAGAGTTTCCAATTTCAACCGGTGGCCGGTGTCGGAGCCTTCAAGAATCTGCGCTCCCACCAACGCAACCCATGCACCCTCCAACCAGCCGCTCATCGTATCGGCATCGCCAGGGTGGCGACGGTCCAGTCCCGTAGCGGCTTCCAGTAACTTGACTAGCCGGTGTGCGCTATGCAATTTGACCTGTGGCCATTTCTTGATGTTGCTGCTTTCCTGCACATCACTGGTGGGTGCATAGAGTGACTTCGGACTGAGCCGACTGCCCATCCAGCGACGCAGCTTGTTTTCCATGGGGATGAACGTGTTTTCCCTCACAAAGAAGTCAAGCGCCACATGCAGAAAGTCGCGCCAGTCTTGCAGGGTCAAGGCAGTGCGGGGCGCATCGGTCTGACCAGTGGCAGCGTAAGCCTGCGTAGTCGTCCAGTGTGATGGCGTAGTGGCGACCTTTTCCAAGCCCGTATAGCCCACTTTGATAAGGCCCAAGGTCTCGGAACTGTTCTGATACTTCGGCCTTCTGGAAAACTCACGGCTCATCAACAGCCGCGCCATGGTCAGGCCGCCCTCATGGCCATCGAACAATGCCGGGTTGGCGTGGCGATTGTACTTGATGATGAAAGGGTCGATATCCTTGGCGGCAGCCAACTCATGAAGAATTTGAGACCACGTCAGGGAAACGGTAGATGACGCCGCAGCAACGCCGCTTTGCATCTTTGCAGCCATTTGCCGAAGATCTGCGGCCGCGGCAGCCAAACCGATACCTTCAAGCTCGATAGCTTTAGTCAGCAACTCTTCCGCGGTGGCAGTTGGCAAGTCCTGCGGCTGTGCATCAGCTTTCGCCTGGGCGTTTCTCAAGGTCTCGAACACCAGGCCGCGCAGCCGCGAACGCTCTGCTTCCTGCTGCATGCGTACCGCCATGCGCGCTGTGCCTTGACGGCTGTCGGTAAAGGTAATCAGCTTACGACCACGGCCCGGCAGCTCTTCAGGAGAGCGTCCCTCCGAGTCAGCTTTTTCCGGATCTGGGCAAAACTCCAGTAAGGTGGGGACGGCGTTAGCCACATAGAACGGGGCGCCTAGATAGGCGCCACGCAAAAAACGACTGGTGCCCGACTTTGCGTGTTCGCAAACGCTGCAGCAGGAGAAATGTTCCGGCTCTCCGCCCTTTGGCTCACGCCCTTCCAGCGCAAACGCGATGGACAAAGGTCGCTGAGCATTGACCGTCCCCAGTTTAAGGCTGACAAGATCCAGCGGCTGACGGTGAAACGGCTTGGCAAGCGTACTACCCCCAGCAACTACAACACGTTGCGCAGCAGTTCGTACTCGTTTCGAAGGGCCAGTACCACCAGCGTCGCCATCATCAGCGCCAGCGTCATCGTCGTTCAGCGCAAACTCGTCGCCGGCGTAAGCCCGCGGCTGCAACAGCTCTCCATTCCGGTCCTCAGCCAAGAGGTGCGGCGCCTTGCACTCCTCGCAGAAGCCTATCTCGTAGACCGGGGCCTCGCATGTGCATCTTGCCTTCTGCGACACATATACGTTGCCGAAAGGCCAGTCACACAGATGCTCGGACTTGCTGCCGCATTGCGGATCGATACATGACCAGAGCCCGTGCAGCATGCGCTGGTACATGTGGATACGTAACTTGAGAAAGGGAGGCTGCTTGGCAGCCGGCCGTGTACCAGTCAGCACATCCAGCCACTGCAACACTTCACGCTGCTGCCCAACGCGCTCCTTGCTCTCGAGCTGATCGGCAACTTCGGCCACGAGGTCATTGAGCCCGAGCGGTTTTCCTGAGCTGACCACGGCGTGGCGCAGTTGCCGGGCTATCGGATGTGCGCACAGCGCCTGATAGCGCTCGGTGGAAGTCTCCTCTGCAGGCTGCATGGCCTGCAGCCCAGCGAGACTCAAAGTTTGCTGGCTGCCAGCCTCAGGCAAGTCGGGCCATTTACGCGAACCATCAATGACATCCACTTGCTCTTCCGCAACCCCAGCCAGACGAGCCAGGTAACGGCGCAGCCGGTCGGTGGCTTCAGCCCCGGCAATGGTTGCAGATGTGGCAACAAAGCGCAGCTGCTCCGGGCTTCGGCCGAAAGCGTGCACCACCCGACGCAACAACATCGAAAGCTCCGCGGCCTGCGAACCCACATAGGTATGTGCCTCGTCCAAGACGATCCAGCGCAACGATTGGCTCGCGCGCGAGATCTCCAATATGGGGCTGTCAACCTGACGGACCAGCATGTACTCCAACATGGTCGCATTGGTCATCAGAATTGGCGCAGGCTCGCGGCGAAGCAATTCGCGAGAGAGGATTTGGTTCGGCTTGAGCTTTTGCTCATTGCGTTTGGACGACGCCTTTTCCGCAGTTTTGCCGTTATACAAACAAAAGCGGATGTTATCGCCATAGCGCTGGGTCCACGCGTCCAGACGCTCCTGCTGTGAATTGATGAGGGCATTGAGCGGGTAGAGAAATAGCGCGCGCACGCCAACCAACGCTTGCTGACTGCGCTGATATTCACGAATCAAGTCCTCCAGGATTGGCACCATGAAGCACTCAGTTTTACCAGAACCAGTGCCCGTGGTAACGATTGCCGAACGAGGTTTCTCATTGAGGAGTGAACGCCAAGCCTGCACCTGATGGACGTAGGGCCGCGCTGTTTTTGGAAAAACATAAGCAGGCGCCGTCGCCAGAGTTTCAAGTAGCTCAGCGCTGAGAAGCTTCTCTGCTTGCAGATCCTGCAGCCGCAGGTTGGCTTCGTGCCAGCCAAAAGTATGCTCGAACACGGGCGGGGCCAGCATGCAGCCATCGGCCCCTAGTTCGTTGCACAGGCTCTGGTGCAAATGACGCCGCAGACCTCCATCGCTGATTCCCAATACGCCGAGGGTTGCTTCGCGCGTACGATCCAGGGTTTGCTCGACAAGCTCAGAGAAGTTACGCATGGCTATTCCTTAGCGATCTGTATGGGCAGCAAGCAGGTAGGAAACGGTAAGTGCATGAACAGGGTTGAACCAGCCATGCCGATCAAAATCAGCTAGCCAACGCGCGGCAAACTTGAAATAGGCCGTCGGTATGCCGAGGTCGTTGACCGAGGCTTTGCCGGCCGTTACGTAAGCCATGAAGATAGGCAGATAGGTCACTGCGTCGGTAAACTCGGCCAGGCTCATAGCCTTAACGCGGAGTGGCAACGGTTGCTCGGCCACCCAATGGGCCAATGCCTCTCCAAGGACGTTCGGCCAGTCCAGGTTAGCCGCATGAAGACGGCGCAGGTCCTGATACCACATTGGCAAGATATCTTCGGCCGACAAACGCCTGAGTTCACAACAATCACCGGTACCCAGATAATTGCCTACATAGTCAAAGCCGGAAACGATGTAGCGCAATACAATCGCACGATCTTTCACCAGCCGCTCGACATGCTCAGACGGCAGGCCTGTCAACTTGAGCCCCTCAGCAAATATCTGGTAAGCAGAGGCCCACATGGGCAGCGGTATGGTTTCCCACATCAGCGCCAGCTCATCGGCAATGCGAGCGCAAAAGGCTTCGTCCATTTCCAGTCGGAATACCGCCAGCCCTAATGCCTGAGGATTTTTAGCCAAGGCTTTCCAGGCTTCGAATGAAGACAATGGCAAGTGAGCGTATTGGCGCTTCAAGTCCGCGAGGTATTGCCAACCACTGTGAGCGAAATCATTCGCCATCGCGCGGATCTGCTCTTCGATGACGTCCGGACGGTGGATCGGATGGAACACTTGTGCGGCACGGTGCAATGAACGCACTTGCAAATCGACGGGCACGCTCATAGACGCAGGCAAGTATAGCTGGGGGCGGAATTGAATCGGTGATTCCTTGCCTGGGTAGATCAACCAAGGGCCATCAATCAGCATCGATTGAGGGATAGCGAAGCGACCCGTTCCGACCCCTTCCGTGGTGTTTTCAACCAATTGCAACGGAGCTTGCTTAGGGTCCGACAGCAGCATGGCTTCGGCACGCGCGTCATCAAGGATATCGGTGCCATCGACTCCGCATACGTAAAAAGCGCTGGCCTCCTCCATCAACACTCGACCACCGTATCTTCTGATGTCCAATTGCATCAGTAACTGTTCGGTTTCTACAGTCAAGTGTACATAGGCATCTTGCTCATCAACTGCAGCTAGCATAGTTTGCAGGTCAGCAACATAGCTGAAGAGATTGAGGACCATCGGCATCTGACCAACGCGTACCGCGAAGACCCTTTTGGGGTGAGACTGCTCTCGGCACATAAGTTCGAATTGCAGATAGAACATCTGTCCTTGTGGCAGACCGGAGCTTAGTTGCAACCGGTGCCCAGTCAGCTCGGCAAGGTTCAAAGTCTTCACTGCAGTATGCTGGCCGTCGACACTAAGCAGGCGTGCACCCTGATAAGGAAAGGGCAAACGCAGGTGCAATAGACCCGCTGCGGGGCCGATCTGCAACGTAAACGCCTGCGGACAATGCTGGCCGCTCAGCTCCATCTGGTAGCTGCCCTGACTGGCCGAGCACAGCAATCCCTCACCCGCTACATGCAAAGACAGGTTATCGGCGTTCTTGACCTGTAACCTGGCCGGACGGCGGCCGTAAGCAGGGTATAGCCCCAGCTCGAAGCCGCGGGGCAACACACCAAATCGGCGCCGTAGCAGCGTTTCTCCTTTACGGCTGCGAACGATATAGTTGATTGCGCCGAACACTAGAGCGTTGCGTCGATCGAGTGGCCGGCCGTTGGCGAATTCGATCAATTCATCCCTTCGCCAGGTGCTTCCTTCGGCCAACTCCAAGGTGGGCCAGCCCAGATAAACGGTTGATGGCGAGCATTCGAACAGCGCGTAAACCCCCGTCAACATTAAAGGCGCAACATCGCCGCCAGGCTGCGAAAGGCATATCTCGTAGCGCTCAGCATCATCCTTGAGAATCAGGTTGCCAGTGGTTTCGATCCATTGCCCGGACTCGACGTCAGTTAGCACCGGTACGGTCGACTCCAGTGCATCACTGAAGGTAAAACGCTCGGGCACTCGTACCCTAACCTTGCTGCTGGCGAGCTTGCAGCTGGATGTCCCTACTAGATGCCAACGATCCGCTCGGCACTCGAACACCAGCGGTACATCCTGATAATCCAGAGCGCTGTTCTCGAATAGGAAGGTGTGGATGGTGCTACCGCTTTCCATAACCCGCAAACTCACAGGTTTGTTCAGATATCGACGCCGCAGGGAGACCTGCACATTGGCAAAGCGGATCTTTACTGCTTTCTCCGCCAACTGGGCATAAACAGCAGGCCCCCGCTCAAGCAGGGTTTCACCTTCGAAATAAGCCAGCTCGAGGCGGGTATTACGAAGTGAGGATGGATTGATCGGCAGTAAAGTCTCTGGGGGCAGATTAAGCTCGGTCAAGATTGTCCAGTGCGGTAACTGTCCCTGCTGAATGTGTTCGCAGGTAAACGCTCGTGCTTTGGCTAACGCCTCTTTGCGTTCCTGCCTTTTAATGCCTGCGTCACGTAGCCACTCGTTGAGCAGATGACGGGCATTGGTCTCGTCCAACGGTATGGGAAAGGCTTCGTGCCAATGGGGATCAACTCGATCCAGATAGGCCGCCGGATCAACCTCGTCCTTGATAGGGTAACGATCAACCAGCGTCATCAGTTGATCGACGATTCCAGCCAGCAACGTGCGTGTTTCCAGATTGCGGAACGACAGCGGCAGCCCATCTTCAAAGTCGGCCAGCAGATCAGCGGTGGTGCGCCGGTGCCCCTCGGTACGGTAAAAGTGCTTGATACCACGGCGCACCGCTCGGCCAAACCCGTGGGACTCGCTGCTGAGCAGCGGCCAAGGCAGTCCACCCTCCGTAAACAATGTGCCCAGCCAATCCCGACCTTGGTCTCGGATGCGCACTTTCCGCTTCCAGTAACCTAAGCCCTTTCCGGTCAGGCTGGCGTGCTGCGCCGGTGTGAGGGTTATGCCTATACGAGACTCAGCCCCCTGCCACGACCAATTGCCGTCGTAATGGCGACGGTAATTTTCGCTGACGAATAGACAAAAACAAGCCGCCACATACAGCTCCTGCGTCGGGCTATTAGCTATAAGCGCCATTTTCAGGATGGCTGCCAGCCCGGTATATTCGTCCTCCGTGACATGGTAGCTATAGAGCGGCTGACCAGTAGGCCCTGTGAACAAGACGCGAGTGAAAAGAAACTCGGTCAGCCATGCTTTGGCTGGTAGATGGTTAACTGCCAACTGAGCCATCGAAAATCCCTTTTAGAATTGGGCGCCGAAACAGTGCCGCTTTAGCCAACACCTCGCTTTACACAGAGGGGCTTAGTGTGTGCTGGATGGGTCAAGCGGAATACATTGTTGCCGATCAAGGGATCAGCCGGAAGCCCGCTCGCTCCAAAGCGCCTACGACCTCGTCGACGCTCAATTCCATTTTCATTCCCTGAAAGCGCGATATTGAATGGCCACACCCTAAGCAACTGCGGTTGATACGTCTAGATTTTTGATACAAACCTCGATCAGTTGCACTGCAAAGCATTGGCGCGGTATCCATAAAACGCGAAATACGGCGCGCGCCGCTCAGCTGCAGTGCTCGTGGCCGTTGCCCTACCCCCGCTGCTCGGTGAAAAGTGTTGGTAGCGTTATGACTGTACCGTACCCCACGTAAATACTGGCGGAAGGCGGTAGATTAAAATGGTTGGGACGACTCAGCGTTGTACCCGGTCTCGCCAATCACCCTGCTGGGCAAACGCGCTGGGTGGGTATTCCAAAGAGTGTTCCAGTGAAATTTCTAAACTGAAGAAGTCTATTAAAATCATTAAATTAAGTAGCGCGTTCAACTTACCCCGGCACTGAAGCACCACAGGAAAAGCACCTTCAGCGGTCCCTGGTTTGCTGGCTGGACCTCATCCACCCCCAAATCCTCACCACCTAACCACCCGAACAACACCGCCGTGCACCTCAAACCTTAATCCGTTGAAGCCACTGATTCACACGCTCGCACTCAAATGCCGCAGGATCAAAATCATCACCATGCCACTCAATCATCGCCTCATGCTCTGGATGATCGGGGTTGGCCATCGCTTTCAGAAATTCCTCGTAACCGGGCCCGCCACCGACGTCTTCCGGAGGGCATGCATTGGCACCGTCGATGCAGCATGGCACCTGTGGACAGGCAATGGCGGGTAGCGTTTTTTCGACCTTGATACGGTGGTGCCAACTGTCACCGAAGTCATAGAGGTAGTCGAATGTTCGTTTTCCGCTCAGCGCCTTGATCAGCGTTTTACGAGCTTCCGGGTTCACCGTCGGCCCCCAGCCTTCGGGATCGGGCACGCCATAACGCTCGCCGGCAATTTCAAACTCGTGCAGATGACTATCAGTCCAGCCCATGACGGCCTGGATGACATGGTGCAGTTTGCCCAAGGTGATATTTTCAGGCACCGCGAACCGACGCCAGATCGCCGGAGTGATCCACTTCAGTTCAATGTGCAGCAGCAACAAGTCGCTGGCGGGTTTGGGTAAGCGGACAGTTTTAACCATGGATCAAGCGGCCTCGCAGTGTTCAGTGGGGTTGGAGAACATGTTCCAGGGCAGCCATTCGCTCTCCCATGCATCGGCGTTGCCGAATCGCTTTGCGCTGGTCGGGCGGTTGCCCTCGAATTTTGCTCTCGATGATACAAAGCGCCGAGAGAAGGTGCGAGGTGGCGATTCGGTTGGCGGCATGAATTCGGTTTGGCTGACACCACCGCCAGACCCAGCGGCAAGCGGCCCATCATCAGAAGGAACGAGCCCATGTCACTGCCACCGGACGGATTGCCGATTTACCGCGTGCTCACCGAGCCTGATGATGCCGCTTTCTGCCTTCGCGTGAGTGCAGCGTTGAAGATGGGCTACCGGCTGCATGGCGCTCCCGCTGTCACCTTTGATGTGCAGCGTGTGATCGTGGCGCAGGCGATCGTCTGGAAGGGTCTACACCTTCATAATTCGGGTAACGCGCGAATCGATTAAAAAAATGGCACATCGCCATGTCCACGGGTATTCTGGCGGCCCTTTTTTTGGATAGGAATCCACCATGACTCTGAAATTTGCCTCTGCGCTGCTGGCTGTCGCTTGCCTGTCCGGCTGCGTACAGACCGCGTACAGCAAGAGCGTCGCTGTCACCAAGGATGCCAACGGGCATATCGTGCAAACGGTCGAGACCGAGACGGTCACCCAACCTGGCCAGGGTTATCCCATCCGGCTGGAACAGATCAAAGGCGTGCAACGCTGATCGCGTTGATCGGCCCAGTGCTGGCAGGGCCTGCACTGGGCCGAATCGGGTTTCCCCCGTCCTGAGTGACGAGATTTAGCGCCCACCCCGGCCACTACGGCCTTATAGTGTCCTCCAGTGCCAACCGCTCCCTGCGACCTGCGCTCAACCCGCTGCTGGAGAGACACCGCATGCCGCAAGAAAGACTCGACCTGCTGAAACTGCCCAAGCCGGTCCGTGGACCGATCAACGACCTGGTGCGCGCGCTGAATGCCGCCAGTACCCGCGCCGACATCGAGCGCGAAGGCGAGATGCAGATTGCCGTGATTCTCGAGCTGGAGAAGACCCGACGGTTGAAACCGGCAGATATCGAGACGCTGTACATGATTTTTGACGATGCGGTGCAGGAGCGGTTACAGGCGCTGGCCTAGGGCGCCTCGTCGCGGGATCAGTGCTGAGCGCCGGTTACGGTTGCCGGCGATGCTGACGCCCCCTCTCGGCGGAGTTGCGCGGCGATGCCATCACAGGCAAGCCTGACTCCTACACGTTGACCTTGAGCTTGCCCCACCCCTCCTCCACAGGCCATCATCAGGCCACTCTGCCACCTCGTCGCGAAGCACATCCAATGGCCCACCATCCTGCCCCCTTTCCCCGCCACGAGGAAGACCGCCTTCAGTCCCTCCAGCATCTGCGCATACTGGATACCGCCCCCGAGCGAGGCTTCGACGACCTCGTGCTGCTGGCCACGACCCTGTGCGAGGCGCCGATTGCCTTGGTGTCGCTGGTGGATCGTGACCGGCAGTGGTTCAAGGCCTGCGTGGGGTTGGACGTGGGCGAGACCCATCGCGACCTGGCGTTTTGCGCCCATGCGATCCTCGCGCCCGAGGAGGTGCTGGTGGTAGAGGACGCCCGCCTGGACCCGCGCTTCCACGAGAGCCCCCTGGTGCTGGGGCCGCCCTATATTCGCTTTTACGCCGGCGCGCCGATTGTCAGCGAGGGTGGCCAGCCGTTGGGTACCGTTTGTGTGATCGACACACGCCCTCGCCATTTGAGCTCCACGCAACTGAACGGGTTGCAGGCGCTGGCCCAGCAGGCCGCCGCCTTGTTGCAGCTGCGCTGGCTCAATCAGCAGCGCGAGCTGCAGGCAGAGCAGTTGCAGGTCGAGTTGGAGCAGGCCCTGGAGCAGACCGAGCAGGCTCAGCAGTCCTTGCGTCACTCGCGACGGGTGTCGTCGCTGGGCATGCTGACTGCCAGCATTGCCCATGATTTCAATAATCTGCTGCAGGCCTTGAGCGCCAGCCTGCAGATGGTGCGCATGCGCGCCCGGCGACCGCTGGATGTGGAGCGCATCAGTGACACCGGCTTGCAAGCGGTGGAACAGGGGCGGCTGCTGGTGAGCCGCTTGATGAAGCATGTGCGCACCGACGGGCCCGAGGTCATGTGCGTGGATATCAGCGAGCGCATCGAGGCGAGTCGCGAGTTGTTGCTGCGCACCGTCACCGGCGAGCTGGCGCTGTCGTTCGATCTGTCCGCGCGGGGCATGGGGGTGATGTGCGTGGAAGTCCAGCTGCTGGCGGTACTGATGAACCTCGTGGCCAATGCCCGCGATGCCTTGGCCGGGCCTGGCCGGGTGCACATCGCCACGCGGCTGGAGACGGTGGATGACGACCTGGAACTGGCCGAGGGGGATTATCTGGTGCTGAGCGTCAGTGACAACGGCCCGGGCATGAGCGAGGCCGTCGCGGCTCAGGTGCTGGAGCCGTTTTTCACCACCAAGGCAGAGGGACAGGGCACCGGGCTGGGGCTGGCCCAGGTGCAGGAATTCGCTGCCAGCGCCGGAGGATTGGTGCGTATTGCCACGGCACTGGGCGCGGGCACGACCATGAGTCTGTACCTGCGGGTGATCGGCCGGGTCGATGCGGTTTCGGACTAATCGCCAATTACCCTTAAAAGTCCTTAAAGAACCCCTCCGAAGCGCCGATGTAGAGCGTACATGCGACCTCACTTCCTTCGGATGCTACGCCATGTTCAACGCCAAACTCATAAAAGCACACAAAGAGCTTGAACGCCGCCTGGCGCAGCTGGAGCAAGTCAAGACCTCGATGGAAAGCGAGATGATCGCCATGACCATTGCAGCCAATGGCTCGATCGAGTGGGTCAACTCGCTGTTCGAGACCGAGCTGGGTTTCAAGGCCAGCGAGGTGGTCGGCCGCAGGATCAGTGACCTGGTACCCGCCGACGTGGCGCGCGACCCTCACCAGATCCGTTCGCTGACGGCCATCCAGGAGAGCAAGACGTTCAGCGGCGCGCTGCGCCTGTCCCACCGCGACGGCACCCATGTGTGGCTGCGCACCATGGTCGTGCCGCTCAAGGATGAGCAAGGCAAGATTGAGGAAACCCGTCTCTATTCCAGCAACCTGACCCGCACCATCGAGGCTTCCCGCGAGAACGAGAACCTGGTCAAGGGCCTGCTGCGCTCCACCGCCGTGATCGAGTTTTCGCTGGATGGCAAGGTCATCACTGCCAACGATATCTTCCTCGGTGCGATGGGCTATTCACTCAACCAGATCAAGGGCCAGCACCACCGGATCTTTTGCACCCCGGCCGAGACCAGCACCGATGCCTATGCGCGTTTCTGGGAGCGTCTGCGCAAGGGCGAGTATGTGGCGGGTCGTTTTCAGCGGGTCAACAGTGGCGGCCGGGATGTATGGCTGGAGGCGACCTACAACCCGATCATCGACGCCAACGGCAAGCTGTCCAAGGTGGTCAAGTTCGCCACCGTGATCACCGATCAGGTGGACCAGGAGCGTTCGGTGTCCGAAGCCGCCAGCATTGCCTACGCCACCTCGGTGCAGACCGACAGCAGTGCCCAGACCGGCCGTGACGTGATCCAGCAGACCTTGAGCGTGCTGCAACGCCTGGGCGAGTCCATGGAAGAAGCCACCCAGGGCATCGAAGCGCTGGACCGGCAGAGCCAGACCATCGGCACCATCGTCAAGACCATCAGCGGCATTGCCGAGCAGACCAACCTGCTGGCCCTCAACGCGGCCATCGAAGCGGCAAGGGCCGGTGAGCAAGGACGCGGGTTTGCGGTGGTGGCAGACGAGGTCCGGCAACTGGCCTCGCGAACGACCCTGGCGACGCAGGAAATTGTCAGTGTTGTGCGTCAAAACCAGGAATTGGCCTCGACGGCGGTGGGGATCATCGGCTCGAACAAGGAGCAGGCAATTCAGGCGCTGGAGCTGGCCGGGGATGCCGACACCGTGATTCAGGACATGCAACAGCGAGCGCAAACCGTGGTGTCGGCGATCAGCAAGTTTGCCGGGGCTATTTCCAAGTAGACAACTCCTCCTGTGGGAGCAGCCCTTGGGCTGCGTAGCGATGCTATCGCGGGCAATCCCTGCTCCCACACGGCAGTCCGTTACAGCACGATGTAGTCGCAACCCACCTCAATGCCTTGGTGCGGCCCCTTGAGCAACTGCACATAGCGCCCCCCCACCTGATCGATAGGAATGCAGTCGTCCACTTCCAGCAGGGCATCCACGTGCCCTTGCTGCCAGCCTTTGATCATTCGCGAGCGCGCCTGTGTACGGGCAGCGGCTTTGTCCGTCGCCACCACCAGCAAATAATGATGGGCCTCGCCAAACACCCCGGGCTCGTAACCGCCCAGGTTGATGAAGTACAGCCGTGGCTCGTGCGCACCGGGCGCCAGGTCGCTCATCTGCACCTTCCATGCGTCCACACCGTCAACCCGCATCCAGGCATCGATGTGCACACCCTTGGCGCTGCCAAACCAGGCCTCGCGCAACTGTGGGTAAGCGGATTGCAAATCCGGCGCAACGACGAACACCACGTCGTGCACTTCGATACTGGCCCGTGGGTGCCTGCCCCCCAGCATCACCACATGGAGGCGCGCTTCAGCCATGCACCGAGACCTGGTTGCGGCCGCCCTTCTTCGACGCGTACAGCGCCTGGTCGGCCCATTCGATCAGTTCCTTGTAATCCTTGGCCGGGCTATTGAGGTCGGCCACGCCGAGGCTGATGGTGAACGGTATGCGCGCGCCTCCGTGGAACACTTCTTCAGCTTCGATGGCGGCGCGTATGCGTTCGGCAAGAATACGCCCGCCGGCCTTGTCGGTGCCGGGCAAGAGGATGGCAAACTCCTCGCCGCCGTAGCGCCCGACGATATCGGCATCGCGCACCAGAGCCTTGGCCACACTGGCCACCCGCTGGATCACCACGTCGCCCACCGGGTGCCCGTAGGTGTCGTTGACCCGCTTGAAGTGATCGATGTCGAACATGATCAACGCCGCGGCGTGGCCATACCGGCTGTGCCGGGCGAACTCCAGTTTCAGCGATTCTTCCCAGTGGCCACGGTTGTACAGCCCGGTCAACCGGTCGGTACTGGACAGCTCTTGCAGTTGCAGATTGCTGCTCTGCAGTTGCCGGCGATTGACTGCCACGTCAGTGACGTCATAGATCACCACGCAAATATGGTTGATCTCGCTGGTGACCGAACGCAGCGGCAAGAAAGTGGTGTTCTGATACATGAACTCTTCTTGCGCCGTGATCGGCTGATAGTTCTTGAACTTGACCAGATACGGCCGCTGCTCCCAGACGGTGAACGCCGGGGTGCCGAGGGTCGCCACGCTCTCCACTTTCTTGCGGAACCAGCTGTCGCTGACTTCCGGAAACAGCGCGAAAAATGAATGATTCAAGGCATCCCGTGACGGCACCCCGGAACGGTTTTCCATGAAGGAGTTCCACACCTGCACCTGATAGTTGCGGTCCAGCACCACCACCCCAACGTCAATGCTCTGGGTGATCGCCAGCAACCAGTGAAGCTCGTTGATTTCGATTTGCGCGGACATAGTCAATTCATCAAGTAGGCGAGTTTGTTGCGCAGCCGTTGCACCGAGTCTTCGGTAAACAGCAGCAGCAAATCGAAGTGGATGCCATGACCTTCCAGCGCGTAGCTGATTTCCACCGCGAGGGTGGGCTTCCAGCGGGGCTGGTTGCTACGAATCAGATCATCGATCGGCATGTGCACGCCCAATTGCTGCGGGTGGTTCTGCGCAAACTGCACGTCGACCTGCTCGGCGATGCCGCTCAAGCAGGCGCCCACCAGCAGCGACGACAGGTCCAGCAGCATTTCCGTGTCGGTGTATTCGTTGGCCTGGGCGCGCAGCATCAGGCGGCCGAGGTCAGCGACGTCGCAGTCGTGGTAGATCACCAGCGCCTCGCCGGCGATACCACTGCCGATGAAGCCTTGGCAAATGGCGGTGAGCTGCGGGTTGGCGTGAGCGTCGGCGAGGGCCATTTGCAGCTCGCCGACGTAGAGGATGTTGACGTTGGGCACCGGCAGTTCGACGAACACATTCAGCACCCGTGCCATCAGCGCGGCCGCGCGGCCCATGGCCACGTTGACCACTTCGCGCAGGGCTTCGTTGAAGCTCACCTCGGCGTTGGCACTGGGCCGCGCCGGGAAGGCAGTGCGGCCGGGAGCGCCTATCAGCCCCAAGCGTTTGAGCGTGGCGTACAGGTCATCGGGAGCCACGGGCTTTTTCAGGAAAGCCAGCGCGCCCAACGCCATGACACGGCGCACGGCTTCATCCTGCACATCCCCGGACACCACGATGATCCGCGAGGCATGGCCCTCGTCGCGCACCGCTTCGAGCAACTGGTAGCCGTCCATGACCGGCATGGTCAGGTCCAGCAGCACAACCTGGCCTTGGGCCCGACGAATGGCTTCCAGCCCCTCCTGACCGTTGGTGGCCTGGGTCACCGACACTGCCCAGTCCTGGGGCAGTGCACGCAACAATTGCTTGCGCGCCATGCTGGAGTCATCACAGATCAACAGGGGAACGGCAGCCATCAGCAAATATTCTCGGTCGTTGAACGTGAGTGTGCACTGCATTGGGGCTTTGTATTGCCCACGATACCGACAAAAGCAAGAACGTTGCCACTCTTTCGCCATGCTATTGATTACATCGAACCGGCAAACAAAATGTTCAGCTCTGCCAAACGCCGCCGATAACTCGGTCTAGAGCACAGCCTCGCAGCCTTAAAACCGACAATTCATGCGGCGTGTTTCGTATTTGGCAGCTTTTTGGAGAAATGCATGAACACTTGGTTTGGCAACATCAGCGTAACCTTGAAGCTCTGCCTGGGCTTTGGCCTTGTGCTGGTGTTGACCGCTCTGCTGGCGCTGATCGGCTGGACCAGCCTGGGTGGGTTGATCGCCCGCAGCAACTGGATGGGGGATATCTCCCAGCTCAACAGCGGGCTGACGAAACTGCGCGTGGTGCGTTTGCAATACATGCTCACCAATGGTGACGAGACCGCCGCCCAGGCAGTACAAGTCCAGCTGGATGCCTTCAGCGCGCAACAACGTCAGTTGCTGGACACGTTCAAGAGCCCGGATAACTTGCAGCGTCTGCAAGAGCAGAACAAGCGTATTGCCGACTACGGCCAGTCCCTGACCCGCATGCGCCAAGGCTATGTGGCCAGCGCCACCGCGCGGGTGAACATGGCCGATGCCGCCACCAACGCTTACGCCCTGGTGGAAGAGATGAACAAGACCGTGCTGGCGGAGCCGGCCGGGGAAACCCAGGTCGCTCACATCGGGGCCGTCACCCAGGCCCGCGAACAGGTCATGGCGGTACGCTATGAAGTGCGCGGGTACGCCGGGAACGTCACCGAAAAAACCGAACAGACCGCTTTCGCCCAAATGGACACGGCTATAGCTGCCCTGCCCGCCTTGCAGGCTGCGCTGCCCGACCAACAAGCCACCTTTGCAAAGTTGCAGACGGCGCTGGGCGCCTACCGTGATGCCTTGCGCGCGTTCAAGGCCGACATCGGCGAGATCAACGCCGCGCGCAAGGACATGACCGAGCAAGGCAACGACATCGTGCGCCTGAGCGACGAGCTGTTCCAGATCCAGGTCGACCGCCGCGACGAAGAAAGCGCCCAGGCCCGCACTCTGCAAGTGGGCGCCGCGCTGCTGGCATTGTTGCTCGGCATGTTATCGGCCTGGATCATCACGCGGCAGATCACCCGCCCCCTGCAACAGACGATGGCCGCCGTGGAGCGCATCGCCGGTGGTGACCTGAGCGAGACGCTGGTAGTCACCCGCCGCGACGAACTGGGCGTGCTGCAACAAGGTATTCAGCGCATGTCCGCAACCCTTCGCCAGCTGATCGGCGGGATTCGCGACGGCGTGTCGCAGATCGCCAGCGCCGCTGAAGAACTGTCCTCGATCACCGAGCAGACCAGCGCCGGGGTCAACAGCCAGAAAATCGAAACCGACCAGGTGGCCACGGCCATGCACGAGATGACCGCCACCGTGCAGGAAGTCGCGCGCAGTGCCGAGCAGGCGTCCGAAGCCGCCACCGATGCCGACCGTGAAGCCCGCGCCGGTGACAAGGTGGTGGCCGAGGCCATTGCCCAGATCGAGCGTCTGGCCGAAGAAGTGCGCCGCTCCACCGAAGCCATGACCAATTTGCAGAACGAGAGCAACAAGATCGGCAGCGTGATGGACGTGATCAAGGCGGTGGCCGAGCAGACCAACCTGCTGGCCCTCAACGCCGCCATCGAGGCCGCGCGCGCCGGTGAAGCAGGACGGGGTTTTGCTGTGGTTGCCGATGAAGTGCGCGGGCTGGCCCAGCGTACGCAGAAGTCCACCGAGGAAATCGAAGGCCTGGTGGCCGGCCTGCAAAGCGGCACCCAGCAAGTGGCGGCGGTGATGCTCAACAGCCGCAACCTGACCGACAGCAGTGTCGAGTTGACGCGGCGTGCCGGGTCTTCGCTGGAAACCATCACCCGCACGGTGTCGAATATCCAGGCGATGAACCAGCAGATCGCCACCGCGGCCGAAGAGCAGAGCGCGGTGGCCGAAGAGATCAGCCGCAGCATCGTCAACGTCCGCGATGTGTCGGAGCAGACCGCCTCGGCCAGCGAACAGACCGCCGCATCAAGCGCCGAGCTGGCGCGGCTGGGTGGGCAGTTGCAGACCTTGGTAAGTCATTTCAAGGTGTGAGGGTGTCTACAGGAATGCCCTGAAGCGTGCTTACTCTGCCGACTCGACCTTGCGCGTTTCAAAGTAGAACGCGTTAGGGTCCACCCCGGCCTTGAAGAACCAGCCGTAATCCATCAGGTAGTACACCGTCTCCACCCGTTTGTACTCATCACCGTCGGTGCTGCAGCGCAAGGTCCGGGCGTTGCCGGTGAAGGCCGGGTTGAGCGTGCTGGCCGGGCCGTCGGCGGTGACGTCGCAGTGCACCGTGGTGGGGTCGCGGTCATAGGCGCCAGCGGCGCTGTTCACTGTCACGCCCACGCTCATGTAGCTCAGCTTTTCTCCCACCGGCAGGGTCTGCCAGTTGCCGCTGAAGGTCAGCCCCAGCAGTTGCTGGTTGCTGACCATCTCTTGGCCTTCGCTTTGAAAACGGTTCTGGCCCGCCAGCGAGAACAAACCTCGGAAGGTCACTGAGCTGCCCTCATACCCCTCCCCGCGGGCACGCACCACCATCTGGCCGGTGGCCCGGTCCGTGTCGAAGTACTGATCCTCATGCAACGTCCCGGCCTTGCCTTTGAGGCTGGAGGTACCGGTTTCAAGCACATGTTTGAGAGATTTGGGTGGCGCGCGCAGACCGAGGCGCTTGATCGCCGTCAGCGCCTCGGGGGTCACACCGGGCATTTTCATCGCGGCGGGCGCCATGGCCCGCACCGTGAATGCAGGCAGCTGCGCCAGGCGCTCGGGCTTCTTGCACACCAGTTCGAACAGCAGGCGGTAGTCCACATGGGCCTTGGCCACGGGCGCCGATTTGGGGTGTTCGAAGACCTTGCCATCGGTCACGGTCTGTTTGTCGTCCAGGTCGAAAGCGGCCAGCAGGCTGTAGGTCTGCTGGCCGCAATCGACGGCATAGTGCTCGCGCTTTTGCGCGACGGGGGCGTTGTAGGGTTTGTCATGGCCCAGTTGCGGCTCGTCGTAGGCACCCCAGAGCTGGGTGACGCCGCCTTCGGTCTTCAGGCTGCTGCGGTCGATCAGGATCATCGAATCCTTGGCCGTGCCGTGAGCCACCCGCCAGTCCGCCGCCGGCAGTTGGCTGCAGGCCAGCTGGAAGGCCGTGTTGGCCTTGAGCTGAGCGAGGTATTTGCCGGGGATGCCGGTCGGGGGCGCGTACTTGCCGTCCTTGCTGCCGAGGTAGACGCGCTGGGCGCCGTCGAGGTAGATCAACCGCGCGCCGCTGCCATCGCAGTTGGCATCCATCTGCGCTTGATAGGGCTCAGCCCCTTCCTTTTTCGATTGCGCCACCGCATAGCTCAGGCGCTGACCGTCGCGCATCAGGCTGGCAGGGATCGGCGAGCCGGCCAGGGTGTCGGCCAGCATCTGTTCGGCGGCCGAGGGCGGTGTGGCCTCGGCCGCTGTTTCCGGCGTTCCCGGCGTGCTCGGCTTGCTGGCACAACCGGCGAGCACCAGCGCGCCCAGGCCCAGACACAGCGTCGCGCGCGGGGTCATTTGACGATTTTGCCAACGCCACGTCCGCGAGGGTCAGACGCGGTCTGCACCGTGGTGCCCGTGACCTGCACGGCCTGGATATCGCCCATGCTCCAGCCTTGGTTCTGCAAGGTGTAGCCCATGCCCTGGAGCTCATCGGCCACGGGGCTGACCAGCGGTGCGAAGGTGTCGAAGAAAATCGTGTCCTTGGGCAGCAACTGATGGTGCACACGCTGGGCCGCCACGGCCTGATCCAGCGGCAGGTGATAGTCGTAGATGTCGTTGATCACCTGGAAGATCGAAGTGAAGATCCGCGAACCGCCCGGCGTGCCGATGACCAGCTTGACGTTGCCGTTGCGGGTAATGATGGTCGGTGCCATGGACGAGAGCATGCGCTTGCCCGGGCTGATGGCGTTGGCGTTGCCGCCCACCACACCGAAGGTGTTGGCCACGCCGGGCTTGGCGCTGAAGTCGTCCATCTCGTCGTTCATGAGAAATCCGGCGCCCTTCACCACCACGCCACTGCCGTATTCCCAATTGAGCGTGTAGGTGTTGCTGACCGCGTTGCCTTCCTTGTCGATGATGGAGAAGTGCGTGGTCTGGCGTGACTCCAGGCCCGGCTTGACCTTGTCCGTAGGCGAGATTGCCGTCGGGTTGATCTCGGCCGCACGCTTTTTGAGGTATTCGGCAGAGATCAGGTGGTGCACCGGCACCTGGGTAAAGGCCGGGTCGCCGAGGTAATCGGCACGGTCAGCGAAAACCCGCTTCTCGATTTCCGCGAGCAAATGGATGTAGCGCGAGGAGTTCAACGGTACGCCCTTGAAGTCCGCCGCACGCAGCTCCTTGATGCCCAGCAACTGGGCCAGGGCGATACCACCGGAGCTGGGCAACGGCGCGGTGTAGATGACGTTGCCGCGCCAGGTGATGCGGATCGGCTCACGCCATTCGGCGCGGTAATCCTGCAGGTCCTGATGGGTGATCAGGCCTTTGTCGTGCTGCATCTGCGCCACCAGCAACTGCGCGGTCTTGCCGCGATAGAAATCCTTGGCGCCCTGCTCGGCGATGCGCCCCAGGGTTTCGGCCAACTCGGGCTGGCGCAAGGTGTCGCCGGCCTTCATGGCACCGAAGTAGTCAGCGAAGTTGGTGCTGTTGTTGTAGGTGGTCATTGCGTCTTGCTGGTACTGCGCCTGACGGTCGGCCACAGTGAAACCATTCTTCGCGTAGGCGATGGCCGGGGCCAGCAGCTCGGCCCAAGGCAACTTGCCGAAACGCCGATGCACTTCCCACATGCCCAGCACGGTGCCAGGCACACCGCTGGCCTTGGCGCCGACCAGGCTGGCGTTCTTGATCACCTCGCCCTTGTCGTCCAGGTACATGTTGCGGGTGGCCGCCTTGGGCGCCACTTCACGATAATCGAGGAAGTAAGGTTTGCCATGCACGTACAAGGTCATGAAGCCGCCGCCGCCGATGTTGCCAGCTTCGGGGTAGGTCACCGCCAGTGTGAAGGCCGTCGCTACCGCAGCATCGACGGCGTTGCCGCCTTTTTTCAGAATCTGCGCCGCCACCTCGGCAGAGTACTGATCGGGAGCCGCCACCGCCCCTGCATCCAACGCCACGGCATAGGCCGACGAACTGGCAAGCAGAGCGGCGCTGAGCGCCAACGAACGAAAACAGACGACGCGCATGAAGTGTCCTTAGCGACGGAATTGGTACGAATGATGTCATTAAGGCTCATGTGATCGCAGTTATCAAATACTCAACACGCGTATTGCGCCAGCTTGGCCTGAATGAAGTCGAGAAAGCACTGAATCCGCAGGGCCAATTGCGAGTTACGGTAGTAGACCGCGTTGATCGGCTGACGATAGCCGCTGTTGGCGTCGGCGAGCAAAACCACCAGGCGCCCCTGTTCGATGTCAGCGAAGGTCATGAAATGTGACAGGCACACCACCCCCTCGCCGGCCAGCGCCAGGTGGCGCAAGGTCTCGCCGCTGGAAGCGGACAGATGAGGTCGAATCAGCCAGCGGTCCCCCTCCTCGTGGCGCAGGGGCCAGTGGTTGAGAGTCTCGGTATGAGTGAAACCCAGTAGCGTGTGATCGGCCAGGTCCTGCACCCGCTGCGGCGTGCCACGGCAGGCCAGATACTCGGGGCTGGCGAGGATGTTCAGCGGGCTGCAGCCCAATGAGCGGGCATGCAGGCTGGAGTCGGCCAGTGCGCCAATGCGGATGGCGATGTCGGTGCTTTGCTCCAGCAGGTCGATGATCAGGTCGTTGCTGTTGAGCTCAAGCTGGATGTCCGGGTAGAGCGCGCGAAACTCGCCCACCCAGGGCACGATGGCGTGCAGCATGAAGGGTGAGGCCGCATTGATCCGCAAACGCCCGGAGGGCCGCTGATGACGGGCCGCCAGGCGCTCTTCGACGGCGTCCATCTGACCGAGAATGAGCCGCGCCTGCTCGAAGAAGTAACGGCCCTCTTCCGTCAGGTCCATGCGCCGGGTGGTGCGGTTGATCAGCGTGGTGTCGAGCTTGGCTTCGAGGCGCGACAGGCTGCGGCTGACCGCCGAAGGCGTTTGCCCCAATTGTTCGGCCGCCGCCGAGATCGAGCCGCACTCGATCACCGCGACAAACAGTTGTAACTCATCGGATCGGGCCTTCACCGCAGTGCTCCTTCAGCAGAACCGCGATGTAACCGCACAATGGGTTCAGATGCCAGTGCCCAGAACCTTGAGCAGGTGTGCCTGGTAGCGGGCCACGTCGCCTTCGATGTTCGGACGCTTCATCACGTCGACGCTGAGAAAGGTCGGCAGCGCGGTCATGCCCAGGAACTCGTTGGCCTTGTGGAACGCAAAGTAGACCGCGTCCACACCCTTGCCTTCGAAGAAGTCGGTGGGGTCATCGAACGCCTGCTGCGGCGCGTTCCAGGTGGCGGCAATCATGTACTGCTTGCCCTTGATCAGACCGCCGCTGCCGTACTTCTGCGAGGCATCGGAGCGAGTGCGACCGTCATTGGCATAAAGGCTGCCGTGGCCTTCGGTGAAGACTTCGTCGATGTATTTTTTCACCGTCCAGGGCGCACCCATCCACCAGCCGGGCATCTGGTAAATGATGACGTCGGCCCAGAGATATTTCTGCACTTCTTCGCTGATGTCGTAGCCACCGTCGATGAAAGTGGTCTGCACGTCGAAACCGGCGTGGTCCAGGGCCGACACGGCAGCGTCGTGCAGGGTGGTGTTATAGCGGCCTTCGGAATGGGCAAATTGCTTGCCGCCGTTGAGGAGCAGAATCTTTTTCATGGGGCGTGCCTCGTTAATGAATGGAGGCAGGTTACCGGGGGATCAAGGTAAGAGTAAGGCAGGGTGGGGCAAATGACCTTTGCCTATAGGGAACGAATGGAAGCCAATTAATGCATTTGATTGAGAGGATGACTTCACCTGAAGCCGCGGGATTCTAAGGCTGGCTGGAATAGCTTCGGCTGCCACTGCACCCGGTGGGAGCAAGGCTCGCCTGCGATGGCATCATCGGTCGATCCCGCCCGACCGGGTCACCTGCATCGGGCCCAAGGGCTGCTCCCGCAGGGGGCGGGGTCAGCCTCGGGCCTAGGCTCAATCGCACAGCCACTACGCTTTGCGATACCCCTTGATGATCGCCGAAAAGTCCAGCCCGCCCTCCCCGCGCAGGCTCATCGCCTGATACAACTGCTGCGCCACCGCCCCCAGCACCACCGGCTGGTGGACCTGACGCGCGGCCTCGGTGGCCAGGCCAAGGTCCTTGAGCATCAACTCGGCACCGAAACCGCCGGTATAGCCCCGCGACGCGGGTGCCGTGTCGATAATCCCCGGCCAGGGGTTGTAGGTGTCCGAACTCCAGCATCGTCCGGTGGAGCTGTTGAGAATTCCGGCGAGCACCTGGGTGTCAATGCCCAGGGCATCCCCCAGCGCCATGGCCTCCGAGACACCGATCATGGAAATTCCCAGCAGCATGTTGTTGCAGATCTTGGCGATCTGCCCAGTACCGACGCCGCCGCAATGGACGATGTTGCGGCCCATCTGCGCCAATACCGGTTGCAGGGTCGCAAATAATTCTGGGCTCGCGCCGACCATGAAGGTCAGTGTTCCTGCCTGAGCGCCGCCGGTGCCACCGGACACCGGCGCGTCGCCCAGGCTCACGCCTTGCCTGGCGGCGGCGGCGCAGATGTCCCGTACGGTCTGCGGGTCGATGGTGCTGCAATCCACGGTCGGGGTGCCGGGACGGATGCCGGCCAGCACGCCGTCCTCGTTCAGGTAGACGCTGCGCACATGGGCGGCCGCCGGGAGCATGGTGATCACCAGTTCCGCCACGCGAGCGGCGTCCCGTGGCGAGTCGCTGACCTGGCCGCCCAGTTCCGCCAGCTCGCCAAGCACTTGTTGATTGAGGTCGAACAGATGCAGGGTATGGCCCGCCTTGATCAGGTTGCGCGCCATCGGGGCGCCCATGTTGCCCAGGCCGATGAATGCAATGTGCATGATCGTTCTCCTACTTCAGGCTGATGGTAGTGTTGACGCCGTCGTTGATGCTGTCGTCGTCAAACCAGCGCGCAGTGACCGTCTTGGTCTGGGTATAGAACTGCACCACCTGCTTGCCGTAGGGTCCCAGGTCGCCGAGCTTGGAGCCACGGGAACCGGTGAAACTGAAATACGGCACGGGCACCGGAATCGGAATATTGATGCCGACCTGACCGATGTCGATTTCGCTCTGGAACTTGCGCGCTGCCGCCCCGCTCTGGGTGAAGAGCCCGACGCCGTTGCCGAAGGGGTTGCGGTTGACCAGGGCGATCGCTTCATCAAGGGTGTCCACCGCCAGCACCACCAGCACCGGGCCGAAGATTTCCTGGGTGTAGATCTGCATATCGGTGGTCACACCGGAGAACAGCGTCGGCCCGACAAAGTTACCCGATTCAAAACCCGGCACCGTGATCTCGCGCCCGTCCAGCTCCAGGGTCGCACCTTCCTCCACGCCGCTGGCAATCAGGCTCAACACCCGTTGCCGCGCCCGTTTGGAGATGACTGGGCCGACATCGGTGCCCGGCTCGCTGCCGGCATTGACCTTGAGTTTCTGTGCCAGCGCCTTGAGCTCCGGCAGCCACTGCTGCGCAGCCCCTACCAGCACCGCCACCGAGGTGGCCATGCAGCGCTGCCCGGCAGCGCCAAAGGCGGCCCCCACCAAGGCATTGAGGGTCTGCTGCCGGTTGGCATCAGGCAGCACCACAGCGTGGTTCTTCGCCCCCATCATCGCCTGCACGCGCTTGCCATGCTGGCCAGCGAGGTCGTACACATGGGTGCCCACCGCCGTGGAGCCGACGAAGGACACTGCCTTGATGTCCTGGTGAGTGCACAGCGCATCCACCACCGCCTTGCCACCCTGCACCACGTTCAGCACACCCGGCGGAACGCCCGCTTCCAGCGCCAGCTCCACCAGTTGCACGGTGGACAGCGGGTCCTGTTCGGAGGGTTTGAGGACGAAGGTGTTGCCACAGACGATGGCCATGGGAAACATCCACAGCGGAATCATCGCCGGGAAGTTGAATGGGGTGATGCCGGCGCACACGCCGATGGGCTGGCGCAGGGTGTAGGTGTCCACGCCCCCGGCCACGTTCTCGGCAAACTCGCCCATCTGCAGGCTGCCGATGGAGCAGGCATGCTCCACTACTTCCAGCCCGCGAAAGATATCGCCCTCGGCATCGGCAATCGTCTTGCCCTGCTCGGCGCTCAAGGTCCGGGCAATGCGTGGCGAGTGCTCGCGAATCAGCGCCTGCAACTTGAGCATGATGCGCATGCGCGTGCCAATGGGCGTGTTGCGCCAGCCCTTGAAGGCCGCCTGGGCCGCGGCGACGGCAGCGTTCACTTCGGCCGCCGTGGCCAAGGGGACTTTGGCCAGGACTTCCTGGGTGGCCGGGTTGACCACGTCGAGCCAGTCCTGGGTTTCGGACTCGACCCATTGGCCATTGATCAGCAGTTTGACGGTGTGAACCTGGGTGTGGGATTGCAGTGAAGCGTTCATCAAAACCTCCGCATATTGTTTTTGTAGGGAGCTTGGTGAAGGAGTATAGATGTGCAAACTTCCAATAATAATGCTCATTAAAGCCGGTTCATCATGCAAAAAAACCCGACCTCACCACGGCTCGCGACCCTGAACTGGGACGACCTGAAGTTCTTTCTCGAAGTGGCCCGCGTGCGCAAGGCCAGCGCCGCCGCCAAGCGCCTGGGGGTGGACTACACCACCGTGTCGCGGCGCATCACCGGCCTGGAAACCGCGCTGGGCACCTTGCTCTTCGAAAAATCCCGCCACAGCGGCTTCATCCTCACCGCCGACGGCCAGCGCCTGCTGAGCTACGCCGAAACCGTCGAAAGCACCCTGCACATGGCCTGCGAGCAGGTGTCAGGCGCCAGCATGGCGCTGTCCGGGCACGTGCGCATGGGCTGTACAGAAGGCTTCGGCAGTTTTTTCATCACCCCGCAGCTCAGCCATTTCGTTGATCAGTACCCGGCGATCAGTGTCGATATTCTGCCGTTGCCTCATTTCATCAGCCTGTCCAAACGCGAAGCCGACATCGTCATCGCCCTGGAACGCCCGGAGCACGGTGCCTATGTGTGCTGCAAATTGTGCGACTACCGCCTGCAGCTGTTCGCCACTCAGGATTATCTGCAGCGTCATGGGCCGATCGAGCGCCTGGTACACCTGAGCGAACACCCTTTCATCAGCTACGTCGACGACTTGGCCTTCAGCTCGGAACTGCTCTACCTCAACCACCTGTTGCCCAATGCCAACGCCCATTTGCGCAGCACCAGCGTGGTGGCGCAGTACGTGGCGGCGTTGCAAGGACGGGGGCTGGCGATATTGCCGTGCTTTCTGGCGGCGCAGGATGCGCGGTTGGTGGCGGTGTTGCCGAGGGAAGTGGATATCACTCGGCAATTCTGGATGTACTGCCGGGAGGACTTGAGAAAGCTCAAGCGGATTACCCTGTTGTGGGATTACATCCGCCAGGTGACCGAGCTGAACCGCCCGTATTTAATGGGCGAGACGCAAAGTCTCAGGTTTGTCGACTGACAGACCGTCTGGTTACTTCAGAAATTCCTGAACTATCGATTTGCAGTTTCCTATTCTTTCCCTTTCCCCTCCCTGCCTAACATCGGCGCCAGGGGCCCAGAGAGGCCCCATCCGGCCCGATCCTTTCGCAACTGCCCACTACAAAGTCACAAGACCGTGCTGAGGGGCATTTGATGAAACTGGAAATTTTCCGCAGCCTGTGGGGCTACGCCGCCAGCAAGGCGCAAGCCCTGGAGGAAATGCTCGAACATGGCTTTACCGGCCTGGAAGCCCGGCTGCCCCTTGTAGCCTCTGATCGGCACGAATTCGCCGCCTTCCTCAAGGCCAATACCGTCGGCTACATCGCTACCGTATTCACGGCTTATGACGTGTTGCCCAAGCAATCCGCCAGCATCGCCGAGCATCTGGCCGACCTGGACATGAAGCTGGGCCTGGCCGGCGAAATGGCGCCGCGCTTCGTGAATCTGCTGGCCGGCAACGACCGCTGGAGTTTGAGCGAACAGGTCGAGTTCCACGGCCAGGCCATGGCTCTGGCGCGCAAGCATGGTCAATTCTGTACCTTCGAAACCCACCGTTCCCGTTCGCTGTTCAGCCCCTGGGTCACCCTGGAGCTGATCCGCCAGCTGCCGGACCTGCGTTTTACCAGCGACATCAGCCACTGGGTCGTGACCTGCGAGCGCCTGCTGGACGACCCGGCGGACGACCTGTCGGCTTTCATCGAGCGCGTGCACCACATTCAGGCCCGGGTCGGTTATGACCAGGGGCCGCAAGTGCCGCACCCCGGCGCACCGGAATATGCTCGCGAACTGGCGTTCCACCAGCGTCACTGGGAAGCGGTGTGGCGCTCCCAACTAGCGCGGGGAGTCGAGATCAGCACGTTGACACCGGAGTTCGGCGCCGACGGTTATCTGCATCACCTGCCGTTCACCGATGTCCCGGTTGCCGACCTGTGGTCACTGAACGTGTGGATGGCCCACTGCGAACGCGCGCATTTCGATCGATTCAATCAGGCCTGCCAGACCCCAAAAAACCCATAAAAGGAGCCATGCCGTGAGCGAAGCCAATTTCAGCAGTATCCCGGTGGTGGACATCACCGGGCTGTTCAGCAGCGAGTTGGAAGACCGCCTGAGGGTGGCCGAAGCACTCGGACGCGCCGCCAGTGATGTCGGTTTTCTGTACATCACCGGGCACGGCATCGCGCCAGCGCTGATCGCCAACCTGCGTCAGGCGGCCGAGGATTATTTCGCCCAGCCGCTGGACACCAAGATGCAGCATTACATCGGCGCATCGGAGTCCCACAAGGGCTTCGTGCCCGAAGGCGAAGAGGTGTATTCCAAGGGCAAGCCGGACCACAAGGAGGCGTTCGACATCGGCTACGAAGTGCCCGCCGATGATCCATTGTTTCTCGCCAAAACTCCCTTGCTGGGCCCGAACCACTGGCCGGAGGTCCCCGGCTTCAAGGCCTCGGTGCAAGCCTATTACGCGGCGGTGTTTGCCTTGGGCCGCAAGCTCTTCGGCGGCTTTGCCCTGGCGTTGGGTCTGGAGGAAACCTACTTCGACGCCATGGTCACGCGGCCACCGTCCAAGCTGCGTTTGATCCACTACCCCTTCGATGCCAGCGCGGTGGACGCACCGGGCATCGGCGCCCACACCGACTACGAGTGCTTCACCATCCTGCATGCCGACCAGCCGGGCCTTGAGGTGATGAACGATCAGCATCAATGGATCGATGCCCCGCCGCTCCCGGACGCGTTCGTGGTCAACATCGGCGACATGCTGGAAGTCATGACCGCCGGGACTTTCGTGGCCACCGCTCACCGGGTGCGCAAGGTGGGCCAGGAGCGCTATTCGTTTCCGTTGTTCTACGCCTGCGACTACCACACCCAGATCAAGCCGCTGCCCAGCTTTGCCACGGCCGGTCAGGCGTACGAAGAAATCGCCATTGGCGAGCATATGTTCGGCCAGGCGCTGCAGAGTTATCAGTACTTGCGTCGCAAGGTCGAAAACGGTGAGATCCAACTGCCGAGCAAGGCGCGCAAGCCGTCGAGCTTCGGCCATTTGAAAGACCAGGCGCAGCCTTCCTGATCGTTGCCTTGATGAAATCAGTGTGTCGCACCCCCATCACGCCCCCGGAGCACTCGTACATGTCCAAAAAGACCGCCAGCCTGACCCTGCTCGCCACCGCCGTGTTGTGCGCCAGTACCAGCTTTGCCGCCGAAAAACCCTTGAAGGTCGGGATGGAAATCACCTATCCACCGTTCGAGTCCTATGACGCCGACAAGAAAGTGGTCGGCTCGGACCCCGAGCTGTCCCACGCACTGGCCAAGGAAATGGGCACCACCGCCGAGTTCGTCGACACCAAGTTCCCCAACCTGATCCTGGGCCTCAACGCCGGCCATTACGACGCGATCATTTCCGGCATGTACATCACCCCCGAACGTCAGGCGCAGGCGCAGACCATTCCCTACGCCAAGACCGGCGCGGCGATCATGGTGCCAAAGGACAGCGACCTCAAGCCGGCTGTACCGGAAGACCTGTGCGGGCTGAAAGTCGGTCTTGAGCAGGGCACCACCTGGGTGGCGGCGTTCAACAAACTTTCGGCTGACTACTGCGTGCCGAACAACAAAGGTGCCATCACCATCAGCGAGTACCCGTCGGCGCCGGAAGTCACTCAGGCGTTGCTGTCGAAAAACATTCAGGCTCAGGTGGAAATTTCCGGAGCTGCGCACATGATCGCGCAGAAAACCAATGGGCGCGTGGTGGTGACCTCGCAGAAGCTGGTGTATCCGCAAACCTTGGGTATCTATGTGAAGAAAGGCGATGACGCCACCTATCAGGCCTTGCTCAAGGCCGTCGCCGCGGCCAAGAAAAGTGGCGAATACTCTGCCATTCTGAAGAAGTACGACCTGGAAGAAGCGTCCAACTGACACCGGCGGCCACCTGTCGACCAGGTGGCCGCAGGCCTTGCCCGAGAGCCATCCATGACATTTGATTGGTCGTATTTTCTTTCGCTGTTTTCCATGCCGTCCTTCTGGGAGGCCAGCCTCACGGTCATCGAGCTGAGTGGGCTGGCCTGGCTGATCGGCATGGTACTGGGCTTCCTGCTGGCCTCGGCCAAGCTGTCGAGTTCTCGCCTGCTGAGCGTTCCGGCAGGTATTTATATCTGGTTTTTCCGCAGTGTCCCGCTGCTGGTGCTGGTGGTGTTTGTCTATAACCTGCCGCAGTTGCTGCCCGGCACCGGAGGGGTGCTGTCCAACCCATTCAATTCCGGGTTACTGGCCCTGGTGGTCACGGAAGCCGCGTACATGGCCGAGATCCACCGTGGCGGTCTGATTTCCGTGGTCAAGGGCCAGAAGGAAGCAGGTCGTGCCTTGGGTGTCGGCACCCTTGGCATGCAGCGGCTGATCGTGATTCCCCAGGCCTTTCGTATTTCCCTGCCCACGCTGATCAATGAATACATCACCGTGGTCAAGCTGACCTCGCTGGTATCGGTGATCTCCCTCACCGAACTGCTCACCGTGGGCCAAAGGCTCTACGCTCAGAACTTCCTGGTGATGGAAACCCTGGCGGCTGTGGGGCTGTACTACGTGCTGATCGTTTCGGTGTTTGGCTGGTTGTTCCAGCGCCTGGAGCATTATTTGAGCCTGGATCGGCGCAAGCCAAGAACCCTGACTGCGCCCCAATTGGCAGACCTCAAGGCCTCCCTGAAAGCCAGCGCAGTCAACGTACGGCCGGCCAGCGCGCCGGGGGATGCGCCTGCGCTGCAACTGCAGAATATTCACAAGAGCTACGGCGACCACGACGTGCTCAAAGGCATCGACCTGCGTATCAATGCCGGGCAGGTGGTGGCGATCATCGGCCCGTCAGGCTCGGGCAAGACGTCGCTGATTCGTACCATCAACGGGTTGGAAACCATTGATCAGGGCGAGATCGTGCTGTTCGGTGAAAGCTTCATCAACGCGAGCGACACCCCGGGCAATCCGCAGGTGCGTCGTGGCGTCAGGCACATCGGCATGGTGTTCCAGAACTTCAACCTGTTCCCGCACCGCACCATTCTCGACAACATCACCCTGGCGCCGCGCTACCACGGCCAGGCGCGAGACGTAAGCGAGCATCGGGCCTTTGCTTTGTTGGACAAAGTCGGCCTGCTCGCCCACGCCAGCAAATATCCCCACCAGCTGTCGGGCGGCCAACAGCAACGGGTGGCCATTGCGCGTGCCTTGGCCATGGACCCCGAGATCATGTTGTTCGACGAGCCCACCTCGGCGCTGGACCCGGAGTTGGTGGGCGATGTGTTGAACGTGATCCAGAGCCTGGCCCGCGAAGGCATGACGCTGCTGATCGTGACCCACGAAATGGAGTTCGCCATGTCGATTTCCGATCGAGTCATTTTCATGGAGAACGGCCATATTCAGCTCGACGCGGCGCCTGATGCGATCCGGCAGGATGTGCACAGCGAGCGAGTGCGCAAGTTCATGGGGATCGAACGGGCAGCGTAGGAGCGCGGTTCAGAGGTTATCGGCCAGCAATCCACTCAAGCGTTTCACCCGACGCTTCACCGCTTCTTCGAACACCCCCTGGCGCGGTTCGATCAGGCTGAACCAGCTTTTCGCGCGAGTGATGCCCGTGTAGATCAACTCCTTGGTCAGCACCGGGTTCAAGGCGTCGGGAAGCACCAGAGCGGTGTGAGTGAACTCCGAGCCTTGGGACTTGTGCACGGTCATGGCATACACCGTGTCCACGTCGTTCAACCGGCTGGGCAGGACAAAGCGCACACCCCCGCTTTTGCCGTCGTTGCGGGCGAAGGCCACGCGCAAGACCTGATGCTCACTGCCGGTGGTTTCCGGCAGGCGCAGGACAATGCCGATGTCGCCGTTCATCAAACCCAGGCCGTAGTCGTTGCGGGTCATCAGCACGGGACGGCCTTCATACCACTGGCTGTCGTTTTCGATCAGGCCATGGTCGAGCAACGTGCGAGTGGCCAACTGGTTAAGCCCCTCCACGCCCCACGGGCCCTTGCGCACGGCGCAGAGCAATTGAAAGGTGTCGAAGGCCGTCAACACTTGGCGGGCCCAATCGCTCCATGCCAGGTCATCGAGGGACAGCCCTGGCGCTGGACGAGTATCGCGCAGCACTTGCAGATAATGCCGGTAACCCTGGGGTGGGTCCTCGCCGCCGCCGTGGCCGTCCAGCACCAGGCGTTCGAGGGCCCGATCTTGTTCGCCCTTGAGCTGCACCGAATAAATGTCTGGATAGGCCCGCTCCTGCAGCAAGGTCCTGGCACCCGGGGCATTCTGGCGGTTGACCTGGCGGGCCAGTTGGCCAATGCCACTGCTCTGCCCGAAGCGCCGCGAGTGGCGCAACATCACCACCTGCTGCGCCAGTGGAAACTGTTCGGCACTGCCTTCCTGCAACTCGCCAGTGCCCAGGTTCTCGCCGCTGACCTGCTCCAGCCAGGTGCGGGTCTGGGGGCTGTAGCGACCGGCTTCGGCATCGCGGCACAGGTCACCGAGCACCGCACCGGCTTCCACCGACGCCAACTGGTCCTTGTCGCCCAACAGCACCAGGCGCGCATGGGTGGGCAGCGCGTCCAGCAGGTTGGCCATCATTTCCAGGTCGATCATCGAGGCTTCATCCACCACCAGTACGTCGAGAGGCAAGGGATTGGCGGCGTTGTGGCGAAAGTGGCGGGTGCCCGGACGGCTGCCGAGCAGGCGATGCACAGTGGTGACGGCACTGGGGATCTTGTCGCGAACGTCTTCACTGACCTTGAGGTTGAGCACCTGTGCACTGATGGACTCGGTCAGACGGGCAGCGGCCTTGCCGGTCGGCGCCGCCAGCCGGATACGCAATGGCTGCCCCGCGGCCACGGCGGGTGCTTGCAGCAAGGCCAGCAGACGCACCACGGTGGTGGTCTTGCCCGTGCCGGGGCCGCCGGTGACAATGCTGAAAGCCCCTCGGGTGGCCAGGGCGCAGGCGAGCTTCTGCCAGTCGATGGGCTCGCCCGTCGCCGGCCCGAACAACTGATCGAGGCGCACGCGCAGGTCGTCGGGGGTAGGCTCGGGCGCGGCCAGCCGCCGCCCCAGGGCTTCATCGATGCGTCGCTCGTAGTTCCAGTAGCGGCGCAGGTACAGCCGCGAACCGGACAACACCAGCGGCGCCTCGGCGGCATTGCTGTCGTCAGCCTCGGCCACCAGGACACTCTGCGCGACCGCACGGCGCCAGGTGGCACCATCGAGGTTTTGCAGCAATTGCGAGGGCAGCAGCAAGGGACCGGACAGCGCGTCGCCTTCCGGTGGCAGGGACAGCGCGAAGTCGGGTTCAGCGAGGGTGGCGTTCAGGTCCAGGCAGACATGACCATGGCCCAACTGGTGACTGGTCAGTGCCGCCGCCAGCAACAGCAGCGGGTCGGCCAGGGGGTCGCGCTCGGCTAGAAAGGCCACGAAAGCCTTGTCCAGGGCGCGCAGCCAGCCGCGTTCGACCCAGCGCTCCAGCAGGGTCAGCAAGTCATCCACGGCGGTCAACGGGCTTAACCGCGCCAGGCCTTCGGCGTCCAGCGGGGTGGGCAACAGATCGGCGAAAGTGCGCATCAGAACAGCTCTCCCTGCAATTGGGCGGCAGGCTGTACGCCACCGCTGAACAACACATCGAGCTGTTCGATCAGCTCACGGGGCGGTCGGGTGAAATACAGGCCCTGGCTGGCCGAATCGATACCGCGCAGGAACACGAACAAGGCGCCGCCGACATGTTGGTCGTAGTCATAGTCGGGCAGCCGTGCCTTCAACTGCCGGTGGAGGGCCAATAGATACAGCACGTATTGCAGGTCATAGCGGTTATCGAGGATAGCGTTGACCATGGCCGCGTGGGTGTAGGACAGTGCATCCGGGCCGAGCCAGTTGGATTTGTAATCAACGACGTAATAGCACCCGTCATGCTCGAAGCACAGGTCGATGAATCCTTTGAACATGCCGTTGAGCAGTGCCCCTTCCGCCGCCGCACGCGACTGGCCGAGGTGGGTGCCGGCCGTGACCAGCGCATCCAGACGCTTCACGTCGACACGATGGCTGGCGAACCAGAACTCCATCTCGATCCGGTACTCGCTGAGCTGGCCGAGGCTGAAAGGCGCAATCTGTGGATCAAGGTTCAAGGGAGCTTGCAGCAGATGCTCCAGCCATTGAGTCAAGGTCGCAATCCAGCCGTTCCAGCCGCGGCGATTGCACCGACGTGCTACGGCATCCTGCAACAGTTCCGGTTGCCGGCTGACGTCGGCGAACCCTTCATTGCCCGCCCATTCCAAGAGGCTGTGCAGGAACGTGCCAGGGCCCGGGCCGCGAGGAAAACGGTGAATGTCGCCACTGGTGGCCGGTATCTGGCGTGCGGCCAGTGGATCAAGACGCTCGTCATCGGTGAGCTTCTGCGCCTGGGCATCGTCCGGTGCGGCGGAGGCGCTACCGTCGCTGATGCGCAAGGCGCTGTAAGACGCGATCCACCAGTTTTCCGCCGCGCGGCGTCGTGGCAGTCGCGGGCGCCGCAGAGCCGCTTCGTTACGCGGCGGCACGAAGCGCTGACCGTCATCCTCGGGGACCGCGCCGTGGCTGATGGCGGCGCACCCTTGTTGGGCGTCCGCCAGCCAGCGGGAAAGCTGCGCCGACTCGCGCAGCACGTCACCGCCACCCAGCAGATAGCCCATGGCACTGCGGTGCAGCAGCGATTCCTTGCGAGTGCCGCGCTTGAGGTCCGCGACGCCCAGCCAGCAGGCATGACGTGCTCGGGTAAGGGCCACATACAGCAAGCGCAGATCTTCGGCGAGACGCTCGTTGTCCGACAGCTCGATTTGCTCTTCGGTGGGTGCCAAGGTGACCTGCACCTGGCCCTGTTCATCATGCCAGGCCAAGGGCAGACGCTTGCCGTCCACCGGTTTTGCCGAGCAAATGAAGGGCAGGAACACCAGAGGGTATTCCAGACCCTTGGACTTGTGGATGGTGACCACCTTCACTAACTGCTCATCGCTTTCCAGGCGCAGGATCTGCTCCTCGCCCGCCTGCCCCGACAAGGCCAGGTGCTCGGAAAGATGGCGAATCAAGGCCTGCTCGCCGTCCAGTTCGCCGGAGGCCTGCTGCAGCAATTCGCAGAGGTGCAGCAGGTTGGTCAGGACGCGCTCGCCGTCGCTGCGGCCGATCAAGGTCAGCGGCAGATTGAAGTCATGCAACAGCTTGCGCAGCATCGGCAGCACACCCTGTACCCGCCAGATGTGCCGGTAGCTGCGGAATTGCATGATCCGCTGCTCCCAGGCCAGCTCATCCTCGTTCAGGCGTTCTAGCTCAGCCAGCGACAAGTTCAAGGTGATGCTGGCCAGCGCCGCGCGCAATGGCCGCTCGGCATCGGGTTCGGCACAGGCCTTGAGCCAACTCAGCAGGTCATGGGCCTCCTGGGCGGCGAAGACCGAGTCCTTGTCCGACAAATAGACGCTGCGCACGCCACGAGCAGAAAGCTCGGCACGCACGGCCTGGGCCTCACGGCCATCGCGGACCAGAATGGCAATGTCGGCCGGGAGGATGCTGCGCAACGCCTCACCTTGGGTAAACCCCGCGCGACCTTGTTGCCCGGCATTGAGCAAACCCACGATTTCACTGGCGCAGGCACTGGCCAGGCGGCTGCGATAGGCCGGACCGGAAACGGGTTCGTCGGCCGCCAACTGCCAGAAATTCATCGCCGCCACTTCGCCGCCATCGACAACCAGGCGTTCCCTGCGGCCCTGTGCCAAAACCGGCTGAAACGGCACAGGGTTGTCGGTCCCTTCACGAAACAGGAAGGCACCGCGCCCTGTCGGCCGCTGTTCGGCGCGCAGGAAGAGGTGGTTGACCGCCTCGACCATCGCGTGGCTGGAACGGAAGTTGGTATTCAGAGTGTGCAGCCGGCCCTCGGTGGCTCGCCGCGCACGCAGGTAGGTGTAGATGTCCGCGCCTCGGAAGGCGTAGATGGCCTGCTTGGGGTCGCCGATCAGAAACAGGCCGATGCCCGGATCGTTCTGTTCGAGGGGATAGATGCTGGCAAAGATCCGGTACTGCACCGGATCGGTGTCCTGGAATTCATCGATCAGCGCCACCGGAAACTGCTCGCGAATCAGGCTGGCCAGGCGCTCGCCGCCACTGCTTTGCAGGGCCGCGTCCAGGCGCAGCAACATGTCGTCAAAACCCATTTCCGCGCGGCGGCGCTTCTCTTCGTCGAAGCGTTGCCCGACCCACTGCGCGGCATGCTCCAGCACGGCGGCATCGGGTGTCGGCAACGCGGCCAGACGCTGGGGCAAGTCGAGCATGGCAACCAGCGCCGGGTGCGCGGGCGGCTCGGTTTTCCAGGCCTCGGCGACGCCATCCGGAGTCAGTCGGGTAAAACCGGTGCCGATGTCCAGTGGTTCCAGACTATCGTCCTGGGCCCAGGCACTGAGCTTTTCAAACCAGGGTTCGAAGTAGCGCGCCTGGATCTTGCGGCCATCCACAGCCTTGCTGGCCAGCGCCGAATGAAAGATCTCTCGCAGTTCGGCCGCCCATTGCAGCCAGGGCAGTTTCAGCTCAGCCAATGACTGCCGGCGCTCCAGCAAGGTGGCCTCGATCATGGCGGCAGGCTCCAGCCCCGAACCTTCTTTGCGCGGGCTGCCGAACAAGGCCCGCACGCGAGGCAGCAGGGCGGCTGGACCGCCCCAGTTGCTGCGTACCCAGTTCAAGGTGCCGCCCTGCATGCTGTAACAGAAGCGCCGCCAGTAATCGCGCAGAACTTCGCCCAGCAGTTCGCTGTGGTCGGTCTCCAGAGTCTGGGTGAACAGGCTGCCGCTGTCGAAGGCGTGCTCGCGCAACATACGCTGACACCAGCCATGGATGGTGGAGACTGCCGCCTCGTCCATCCACTGGGCGGCGATGTCCAGACGCGCGGCGCAGCCGGGCCACTGCACCGCGAGGTACTCGTCGCGCAGACTGGAGAGCAGCGCATCGGGGCTGGCGATCTCGTCGCGGAAAAAGCGCGCCGCCTCGGTCAGGCGCAGGCGTATACGGTCGCGCAACTCCTGGGTGGCGGCCTCGGTGAAGGTCACTACCAGAATCTGCGGCGGCAACAGTTCGCGGCCGAAGCCGGCTTCGGCGCCACCGTGGCCAAGGATAAGACGCAGATACAGCGCAGAAATGGTAAAGGTCTTGCCGGTGCCGGCACTGGCCTCGATCAATTGGCTGCCACGCAGCGGGAACGTCAAGGCCAGCGGCAGACGCGGCTCAATGGGCGAATTCATGGGCGCTCCCTCGCGTCGGTGTCGGCAGAGGCGTCGATGGATTGCCAGCCGGCCTCGAACATGGGTTTGTAAAGGGCTTCGGCCCAGCCTTCGAACTCTTCGCTGGCCAGCAAGCTATCGAAATCGGGGTACTGGCGGGCCAGGGCAGGACTTTCCCGACGCTCGCCATCGGTGGTCAAACCATCGCCTTCATAGGCTTTGCGGGCAGCAGCCAAGGCTTTGTCCGGGTCGCTCTGGCCCAGCCAGGCGAAGGCTGTCTTGACAGCAACCGGCAGCGGCCGACGCATGCCGGACTGCCAGGCCAGCAACAGATCACCCAGGCACTGGCGCGCCATTGCAAGGGGCACGGCCTTGAGCACAAGGGTGTCGTCACTGGCGACCAACGCGGTGGTCAGCGGCAGGTCCATGGCGCAGGCGGCCAGATGGGTAACCCAGGCCCGGGTCAGGCGATGCCATTTGCGGGTACGCAACGGGCCGATGGCATTGGCAATGGTCTCGACGCTCAGCAGCCCGCCGTCGGCACGCCGATGCAAGCCACCCAGCCAGCCTTCCAGCATCAACCCCTGGTGCTCGAACGAGAGTGGCATGGCGCTGTGCACCGGGGTAGGCCACAGCACCCGCAACTGCTGGTAGCGCTCTAGCAGATCGGGCAGAGGCGCGATCAATTCCTGCTGCATGAATTCGCCGAAGCCGGCCATGGGCAGTTGCCCGCTGCCTTGCAGACGCAATGCCTGTTGCGCCAGCGCAACCTCGACGCTACCTGAGTCAACCATGGCGGCGCGCAGCAGGCTTTCGCTGAGGCTGTAACGCTGCAGCGCGTCGAGCACGAAAGGTTCTTCATCGGCCAAGGGCGCCTGGGCGGCCTCGAAATACACTTTCAATCGCTGGCTGAAGAAGTGCCGTATGGGGTGGCGCAGGAAGTCTTGCAGTTGCGCCAGGCTCAGCGGTTCTTCCGCCTCATAGGGGGCCAGCGGCCGAGGCGCCGAGGCTGGCGGCTGGGGTTGATGGAGCAATTGCCATTCACCGGCGAAGCTGAAGAGCTGCGGGTTGCCCTCATGGAAGTAACGGGCGCTGAAGGGTTGCAACGGATGTTCCAGGGTCAGGGCATGCAGCAGCTGCTCACCGGCCAGGGCCCTGTCAGCGGATTGATCGCTGGCCAGCTGCCAGCCACCTGCCAGATGATCGCGCAACTGCCCGATGAGTACCGACGCCGGTCGCTCGCTGTTGTCGCGAATACTGCGGCCCACCCAACTGACATATAACTGTTCACGTGCGGACAACAGCGCTTCAAGCAGCAGGTAGCGGTCGTCTTCGCGCCGGGAGCGGTCACCCGGCCGGTAGTCGCTGCCCATCAGGTCGAAATCCAGCGGCGCCTGGGCTCGCGGATAGTCGCCGTCGTTCATGCCCAGCAGACAGACCAGCTTGAAGGGAATGGCACGCATGGGCATCAGGGTGCAGAAATTGACCGCGCCGGCGAGAAAGCGCTGGGACAACTTGCCCTGGTCCATACCGGCCAGCCATGCTTCCCGTACCACGGTGAGAGGCAGCGATTCCTGCAAGTTGACCGACTCACAGATGTGCAGCCAGTCTTCGCGCAGGTCTTCCAGTTGAGCCAGCAGGTACTCGTCGTGTTCATGGCTGGCGAGGAAGAAGACTTGCAGCAGGTCACGCAGCCGTGTCCCCCACGCTGCGGGCGTTGCCGGTGCGGACAGTTGCTGATGAGCAATTTGCAATGCATCCAGCAGCGCAACCAGTGGCCCGATCAGGGCAGCGTCAAGACCACCGATTTCATCGTAGGGCTCGATGCCGCCGCAGGCCTCGCCCGTGCCGACGGCATAGCCGAGCAACATGCGGCGCAGGCCGAAACGCCAGCTGTTCTGCTCCAGGTCCCCGGGCAGCCCCATGCCGGCACGCTGCTCGGCGTTCAGCCCCCAGCGAATGCCTGCGCCTTCGATCCAGCGGTGCAGCGTGGGCAGGTCGCGCTCGGCAATGCCAAAACGGTTGCGCAGCGCGGGTACATCCAGCAGGTCGAGAATCTCGCTGACAGGAAAGCGGCTGTCTGGCAGTTTCAGCAGGTGCTCGATGGCAATCAGCAAGGGCTCGCGGCCGCGCTGTCCCTGGTCGGTCAGGGTAAAGGGAATGAAGCGCGGATCGTTGTGTTCGAGCTGACCGAACACGGCACGGATATGCGGGGCGTAGGCATCGATGTCGGGCACCATGACGATGATATCCCGTGGCCTCAGTTTCGGGTCGGCGCTGAAACGGGCCAATAACTGATCATGCAATACCTCGACTTCACGCTGGGCACTGTGGGTCACATGGAAGCGGATCGAACGGTCATTGCCGGTATCGACAGGCGGCCAGGTGGCACGGGTTTCGGCCAGGGGGCGCAGTTCGAGGATGTCGTCCTGCAATTGACTCAGCACGGTGGTGGGCTCGCTCTCGCTGAACAGGTCGATCCGCGCATCGCGGAAGGCCTCGCGGTAGAGGCTAGGGTCGTCGTGACTGTCCAGGAGATTGATGTAGTCTCGGCCCTGCTTGCCCCATGCGGCCAGAAGAGGATGGGCATGCTGGTGCAGCGAATCCGCGTCGATGATGGCCGGCGTACCCGGCTTGCGGGCCTGGCGCTTGTACTGGTGACGCAACAGGTCTTTGTCCGCGACGATGTCCGCCCAGTGGTGTCGGCAAGGGTTGTGCACGCACAACAGGACCTGACTGAAACGCGCCAGACCGGCCAGGGCTTCGAGCGCCTGAGCGGGCAGCGAGGAAATACCAAAGACAATGACTCTGGACGGCAGCCCTTTTGGCGCATCTTCCAAGGTGGTGATGCGCTCGAGGAAACGCCGGTGCACGCCGGCGCGACTTTGCGCCATGCCCTCTGCGCCGACGTCTTGAAGGAGCGCGCCCCATAGCTCGGCCTGCCAGCAATTGGCAGGAGGTAAAGGTTTGGCTTCACCTCGACCGCTGCGCAACTGATGCTTGCCGGCCGCCCAGTCTTCGAGCCAGTCGGCGCGGTAGACCTGGTATTGATCGAACAAGTCTGCCAGACGCTCGGCCAGTTGGTAACGCTTGCGCAGGTCGTTGTCGTCGGTCAGAAAACGCTGCAACGGTTCGAAGTGAGGCCGATTGATCAGTTCGGGTAGCAGACGCATCAAGCGCCAGGTCAGAGGTGCCTTGTCCAACAGCGATGATGGCGGGATCTGGTCGCGGCCCAGAACATTGCGGTAGAGCTGCCACATGAAGCTGCCTGGGAGTTGGACGTCGATCGCAGCCGCGATGCCGCAACCACCTGCGCCATCCTCCTGCGGGTCCTCGGCCAAGGCAAGTTTGAGCCATTGAGCAATGCCGTTGCTCTGCACCAGGGCAATTTCATTCTCGAGCGGAGCCAACGGGTAACGCTGCATCCAGCTGACCACCAGGTTGCGCAATTCATCCAGGCGATTGCCGTGAACCACCATGAAACCGGGGGTGAGAGGGCGGGCTTGCGGCATGCTGGCGTCCTTGTTGTGAGCAGGCATTGAGGCTTTTCAGGGAGGAAACCTTACCACAAGGGTACAGAGAGGCCTGCGCTGGGGTCAGTCAAAACGTTGCGACGTTGTGGCGTCGAGCTACT
>NZ_JAAVUX010000014.1 GCF_018449655.1 Pseudomonas sp. dw_358 | reverse complement strand
TGGAAGCATCATTTTCAACAGCGCAGCTTTACGTTCTTCTGAGTAGAAACCCATGACCATACTCTTGCCGCCCCCGGAATGCTTTTAAAAAGCGGGGGACACGACAACTACCCTGACACCGGGGGCAACAGCCAGATCAACAGCCAGATCAACAGCCAGATCAACAGCCAGATCAACAGCCAGATCAACAGCGGATCGCGGCCGGGGTCGCGGCGGCGCTGTGCTGGCGCTGTAGGCCATTGATGGTCGTACGGCGCGGCGCATACGGCGTGATATGCAAGGAGTGAACATGTAGCGTAGCACCAATACGGGTGCGGCGGCCTTATGTCCCTTTTGGCTGGACCGGCACTCCGGTCTTTCCAAAAGGGAGTCAATCTAAAGCGAAAGGAGCCTTCGACCACCCTGGAGATGTGGGATAAGCCGAAAATCCTGGGTGGCAACGCCACGATCATCATGGCGATCATGAACAATCTGCCACCCCACGGAACTCCCCCCACCCCCCACTGCCTCACGCTCGCCCTCCCCTGAACAAGATCCCATCATGGCCCTGCACACCCTGGCTCGTACCCACCCCCGCCTGACCGGTTCGACCGTGCTCGGCATCGTCGTCGGTTTCGCCGTCCCCATCCATGACCTGGGCATGCGCGTGCTCACCGGCTGGAACGCCGGGGTCTGGTGCTACCTCGCACTGATGCTCTGGCTGGCCATGCATTCGCGGGCCGATCAGGTGCAACGCACGGCGCAGATCGAGGACGAGAACGCCGGGCTGGTGTTGATCACGGTGTGCGTGGCAACCCTCGCCAGCCTGGCCGCCATCGGCATCGAACTGGCTGGCAGCAAGGGCCTCAAGGCCGATGTGCAGGCGCTGCACTATGCGGTCACCGGCCTGACCATCGTCGGTTCATGGCTGATGACCGGGATGATCTTCGCCCTGCACTACGCGCGGCTGTTCTACATCAGCGACAACCATAAACCGGCCCTGAGTTTTCCGGACGGCGAGAAACGCCCCGATTATTGGGACTTCCTGTATTTCTCCTTCACCATCAGCGTGGCCGTGCAGACCTCGGACGTCGGCGTGGCCTCCGGGGCCATGCGCCGGATCGTGCTGGGGCATTCCTTGCTGGGATTTCTGTTCAATACGGCCATTCTCGGGTTTTCGATCAATATCGCGGCAGGGCTGCTCAACTAGACTGCGACCTGTTGACGCATCAGGCCGTTTGATGATTGTATGAACACCAATTGAAACCGGTTTCATCCGCCGCCTGGCCATAACACCCACAAGAGGAATCAGGCCGTGACACCACTCATTTCCGTAGCGCGTCCGCGCGTCACCATGTTGGACGTGGCTCGCCACGCCGGGGTCTCCAAGGCCAGCGTGTCGCGCTTTATCGGCGACGACAAGGCGCTACTGTCCGACGCCATTGCCCTGCGCATCGAAAAAGCCATCGACACTCTCGGCTACCGCCCCAACCAGATGGCCCGTGGCCTGAAGCGTGGGCGCACACGGCTGATCGGCATGCTGGTGGCCGACATCCGCAACCCCTACTCCATCGCCGTCATGCACGGTGTCGAAACAGCCTGCCGCCGGCACGGCTACAGCCTGGTGGTGTGCAACACCGACCGCGACCCCGCCCAGGAAAGCCTGCAACTGTCGGCCCTGCGCTCCTACAACGTCGAAGGCCTGATCATCAACACGCTGGGCCGCGATGTCGCCGAATTGCAGGAATTGCAGCGCGAGCTGCCCATGGTGCTGATTGATCGCAAGGTCGCCCAGTTGCCCGGTGACCTGGTGGGGCTGGACAACACCGACGCCGTGCATCAGGCCGTCGCGCACTTGCACGAGCGCGGCTACACCCAGCTGGCCATGGTCAGCGAGCCGGCCGACATGACCAGTTCGCGGATCGAGCGCATCGATGCTTTTCGGCGCCTGACCCAGGGCGCGCCGGTGCTGGAGCTGGGCGAGCAATTGCCGGCGCGCCTGGGCGAATTCCTGCGGGCCGCGGGCGGTGGCCCCAAGGCCCTGTTCTGCGCCAACGGCGTGGCGACCCTGGCCTGCACCCTGGCCTTGCGTGCCCACTCGCCCACGGCGCTGGACGACGTCGGCCTGATCGCCCTCGATGACCTGGACTGGTACCCGCTGGTGGCCAACGGCATCACCGCCCTCGCCCAGCCCACGGCGAGTATCGGTGTGCAGGCCTTCGACTGCCTGTTCGAGCGGCTGCATGGCAGCCATGAGCCGGTGCAGACGTTCGATTTTCCCGCGCAACTGATCGTGCGCGGTTCCACCCCGTTTCGTCGCCAGGATTGAATCAACGCTGACCGTCAAGGTCAGTGCTTACATGAATCTGTAATCGGTTTCAGAGGCCCAACAATAATGACTCTCTACCCCGTATCCATCAGTCTCGGCAGCTACGGCGCCGATTATGTCCGGCAGCAAGGCCAGGCCAGCTTCATCCCGCTGCTGGCGAGCGCTGGCGTACGCTACATCGAGTTGCGTGAGGAACTGGGCTTGCCTGATGCTGCCAGCACCGTGGCGGCCATCAGCGATGCCGGGTTGACCTGCGTGTATTCCTCGCCGTTGCAGATCTGGCAGCTTGACGAGCCGCAGCCCAACCCGGCCTTGGCCGTGGCCCTGAGCGAAGCCCAGCGTTACGGCGCAGTCTGGCTGAAGGTCTCGCTCGGGTATTTCTCGACCTTGTCCGACCTCACCGCCCTCAGCCCTCTGTTGCGCGAGCACCCGGTGCGGCTGTTGGTGGAAAACGACCAGACGCCCCAGGGCGGCAAGATCGCGCCGCTGGTGCAGTTCTTCGACAAGGCGGCCGCGCTCAACGTGCCGGTGGGCATGACCTTCGATGCCGGCAACTGGCACTGGCAGAATGAATCGGCCTTCGCCGCAGCCCTGGAACTGGGCCACGAAGTTCAGTATCTACATTGCAAAGGGGTGGAGCGTCGGGGTGACAAGCTGCACGCCGTGCCGCCCAGTCTTGAAGATTTGCAACTGTGGGAGCAACTCCTCGCCCGCATGCGCACCGGTATAGTGCGCGCGGTGGAGTTTCCCCTGCAAGGCGGCGACCTGCTGGAGGTCACCCGCCAACACGTCGCCACCCTGGCCCGCCTCGGGCAACCGCACAAGGAGCCCGTCCATGGCTGATTTCGATGTTTTGAGCTTTGGCGAAACCATGGCCATGCTGGTGGCCGACGAGCCGGGTGACTTGGCCGGCGTCAATCATTTCCACAAGCGCATCGCCGGTGCCGATAACAACGTCGCCATCGGCCTGGCGCGGCTGGGCTTCAACGTTGCCTGGCTGAGCCGGGTGGGCAAGGACTCGCTGGGCCGCTTCGTGGTGCAAAGCCTGGAGCGCGAAGGCCTGGATTGCCGGCACGTGGCCATCGACCCCCGGCACCCTACCGGCTTTCAATTCAAGTCCCGCGCCGATGATGGCGAAGACCCTATCGTCGAATACTTCCGCCGCGGCTCGGCGGCCAGCCGCTTGACGGTCGCCGACGTCCCCGCCGAACTGCTGCAGGCCGGGCACCTGCACGCCACCGGTATTCCGGCGGCGCTGTCGCCGACCATGAACGAAGTGTCCCACCACCTGATGAAGTCCATGCGCGAAGCCGGGCACAGCGTGTCCTTCGACCCCAACCTGCGCCCCAGCCTGTGGGACAGCCAGCAGCGCATGATCGAACAGATCAACCTGCTCGCCAGTCGCGCTCATTGGGTGCTTCCGGGCCTGGCCGAAGGTCAGTTGCTGACCGGCCTGGATGAACCCCGGGACATCGCCGCGTTCTACCTCGAACAAGGCGCCGACGCCGTGGCCATCAAGCTCGGCGCCCAGGGCGCCTACTATCGCGATGCTCAGCGTGAAGGCTACGCCGCTGCCCATCCGGTGGTGCGCGTCGTGGACACTGTAGGGGCCGGCGACGGTTTTGCCGTGGGGGTGATCAGCGCCCTGCTGGAGAAGCTCGACCTGGCCGACGCCGTCGACCGTGGCAACTGGGTCGGCAGTCTGGCCGTGCAAAGCCCCGGCGATATGGAAGGCCTGCCCAACCGCCAGGCCCTGCTCGACCGAACGTTAGCCAGAAGCGCCTGATTTACGCATTTGTGCTTGACCTGCTGCGACAACTAAAAAAAGGCTCAGGAGAAAGACCATGCAGAATTTGACCCGAATCGCCACGCGTCGCTGGTGGTTCCTCATGCCGATCGTCTTCATCACCTACAGCCTGGCGTATCTGGACCGGGCCAACTATGGCTTTGCCGCCGCCTCCGGGATGGCTCAGGACCTGCACATCACCCCAGGGCTGTCGTCGCTGTTGGGCGCGCTGTTTTTTCTGGGCTATTTCTTCTTTCAGGTGCCAGGCGCGATCTATGCCGAGAAGCGTAGCGTCAAGAAGCTGATCTTCGTCAGCCTGGTGGCCTGGGGCATCCTCGCCAGCCTGACCGGAATGGTCGATAGCGCCTATTGGCTGATCGCCATCCGCTTCATGCTCGGGGTGGTCGAGGCGGTGGTCATGCCGGCCATGCTGGTCTACCTGTGCCACTGGTTCACCAAGGCCGAACGCTCGCGGGCCAACACCTTTCTGATTCTTGGCAACCCGGTGACCATGCTGTGGATGTCAGTGGTCTCGGGCTACCTGATCCAGCACTTCAGCTGGCGCTGGATGTTCATTGCCGAGGGTGCGCCGGCCCTGATCTGGGCGTTCTTCTGGTGGCGGCTGGCCGATGAAAAGCCCGCCGACGCCAAATGGCTGCGCGATGACCAGCGCGAAGCGCTGGAAGAGGCCATGGCCGCCGACCAAGTCGGCATCAAGCCGGTGAAGAACTACGCCCAGGCCTTTCGGTCTGGCAAGGTGATTTTGCTGTCGGTGCAGTACTTCTGCTGGAGCATCGGTGTCTACGGCTTCGTGCTGTGGCTGCCGTCGATCCTCAAGCATGGCACACAGATGAACATGGTCGAGGCCGGCTGGCTGGCATCCGTACCCTATCTGGCGGCGGCGTTGGCGATGCTGGCCGTGTCCTGGGGCTCGGACAAACTGCAACAGCGCAAGGCGTTTGTCTGGCCGCCCCTGCTGCTGGGCGCCGTGGCCTTCTATGGCTCCTACGCGCTGGGCACCGAGCATTTCTGGTGGTCCTATTCGCTGCTGGTGCTGGCCGGGGCCTGCATGTATGCGCCCTACGGGCCGTTCTTCGCCATCGTGCCGGAAATACTGCCGGCCAACGTGGCCGGCGGCGCCATGGCCCTGATCAACAGCATGGGCGCCCTGGGCTCGTTCGGCGGCTCTTGGCTGGTCGGCTACCTCAACAGCACCACCGGCAACCCTGGCGCATCCTACCTGCTGATGAGCGCTGCCCTGCTGATTTCCGCCATTCTCACGTTGCTGCTGCGTCCCAGTGGCACCGACAAGGCAGTGCGTCCGCCCGTGACCCGTCACCGGCACGCTGCCGCCCACCATTGAAAGGCTCGTTGCAATGAAAAAACACGTGGTGCTGTACAAGAAACTGTCACCGGCCCTGCTGGCAAAACTGCAGGACGCCGCCGACGTGACCTTCATCGACGAACCCAAGCGCGACAACCTCCAGCGCCTGCGCGAAGCGCTTCCCAGCGCCGACGGCCTGCTGGGGGCGAGCATCAAGCTGGACCCCGCGCTGCTCGACCTGGCGCCGAAGCTTAAAGCCATCGCCAGCGTCTCCGTGGGGGTCGACAACTATGACCTGGACGACCTCACCCGTCGCGGCGTGATGCTGTGCAACACGCCGGACGTGCTCACCGAAACCACTGCCGACACCGGTTTCGCCCTGGTGCTTGCCACCGCACGGCGGGTGGTGGAGCTGGCCAGCCTGGTCAAGGCCGGGCAATGGACCCGCAGCGTCGGCCCGGCCCACTACGGCACCGACGTACACGGCAAGACCCTGGGTATTGTCGGCATGGGTCGTATCGGCGAAGCCCTGGCCCAACGCGGCCACTTCGGCTTCGGCATGCCGATCTTGTACCACAGCCATTCACCCAAACCGGCCGTGGACCAGCGCTTTGCCGCGCAGCATTGCAGCCTCGACGACCTGCTGGCGCGCGCCGACTTCGTCTGCCTGACCCTGCCATTGACCCCGCAGACCGAAGGCCTGATCGGCACCCGTGAACTAGGCTTGATGAAACCCGGCGCCATCCTGATCAACATTTCCCGAGGCAAAGTGGTAGACGAAGCTGCCCTGATCGAGACCTTGCGCCACCGCCGCATCCGTGGCGCCGGTCTGGATGTGTTCGAGCGCGAGCCGTTGAACCACGATTCGCCGTTGCTCAAGCTGGATAATGTAGTGGCCACGCCGCATATCGGCTCGGCGACCGAGGAGACCCGGGAGGCGATGGCGGCGTGTGCACTGGATAATTTGCTGGCGGCGTTGCGGGGGGAGCGGCCGGGCAATCTGGTGAACCCGGCAGTGTTGAAATGATCATTGGCTGGCGTGCCGGCGCGGACCCTGCTTTGGGCGCGCGCCGATTCAAATCCCGCTGAACCAGTTGTACCCCTGATCCTCCCAATACCCCCCCGGGTAGTCATTGCTGACAAACAGCTCGACGATATGCTTGGGGTTCTTGAACCCCAGCTTGGTCGGCACCCGGATGCGCAGTGGGTAGCCGTAGTCCGGCGGCAAGGCCACCTCGCCGAAATCCAGGGCCAGCAGGGTCTGGGGATGCAGTGCGGTGGGCATGTCGAGGCTTGAGTAATAGCGGTCGGCGCATTTGAAGCCGACGTACTTGGCCGAGGTGTCGGCACCGACGTGCTCCAGGAAGGACCTGAGCGGCACCCCGCCCCACTCTCCGATGGCGCTCCAGCCTTCCACGCAGATCAGCCGGGTAATATCCGTGCGCTGGGGAAGCTGACGCAGCTTTTCAAGGGTCCAGGGCGCCTTGTCACGAACCATTCCCGAGACCCCCAGTTTCCAGGTGGACAGGTCAACCTCTGGCACGTCGTCCTCGCTGTAGAACGCATTGAACCGAAACGGGTTGTTGACCTGCGCCTTGCTGAACGTAGGCGCCAGCTTCTGGCCGCTGAACAGCCACGCCTGAACCCGATCATTCCAGCGCGACATGGCCCACAGCACCTTGTCGACCTGATCGCCGTCTTGCAAGTTGCAGCCGCTGAGCATGGCCATGGCGCCGACCGTCAGGCCGCCACGGAGGAAGTTGCGCCGTTGCAGGTTCTCCAGCTGCAACTGCTGCGCAGGCTCCAGCTGGATGCGCTGAAGTGCACGTTTTTTCGGTTCAATCATGATCGTGTTTCCCGCTCGGAACCGGTTGCACACCGCCGGTAATCATCGGCAGCAGCGTCTTGGGCACCATCAGCACCAGCGCCAGGTGCACGATGACAAAGGCACCGATGGCCGTCATCGCAGCAAAGTGCACGTAGCGTGCAAAATCAAAGCCGCCCAGCAGGGCCACCAGTTCCTGAAGTTGTATGGGTTTCCAGATCGCCAGTCCCGAGACCACGACCAGCACGCCGGCGGCCAGGACGCCGAGGTACATCAGCCGCTGCACGGCGTTGTACACGCCCTTCTCGTGCACCAGCTTGAAACGCAGGGCCGCGACCAGGTCCCGTTTCACCGCCGTGGGCGTGACCGGCAGAAAGTCGCGTTTGAAATGGCGGCTGGCCAGGCCGTACAGCACATAGAGCAAGCCGTTTGCCACCAGCAGCCACATCACCGCGAAGTGCCAGGCAATCGCTCCACCCAACCAGCCACCCAGGGTCAGCGGTTGGGAAAAATGAAAGGCAAACAAGGGTGAGGCGTTGTAGATCCCCCAGCCGCTCATGAACATGCAGGTCATGCCGAAGGCGTTGACCCAATGGGTGAGCCGGACGGGCCAGCTGTGAATGCGTCGCTTGGCCATGGCGTGGCGCTCCCTGTCAGAAGTGTGGCGGCCCGTCTCAAACTACAGGAGAAAGGCCGCGCACCGGCAATTACATCGGTGGCTGGAAGCCATCCTTGCCCACGGCCACGCCGCGCGCGGTCTTGCCGTCTTCACCGGGGAACACCACGACCTTGGCGCCTTTGGTCAGTTGGTCGACCTTGCCCATCTCGACGTAGGCAATCGGCACGTCCTGGGGCACCATCAGTTGCTTCTCGCCGCCTTTGTAGGCCACGGTCAAGGTTCGACCATTGGCGTTGGCCAGCTTGCCGACGGTGCCGTTGGTCATGGTGCCGGTGCTGCCATCAGCGTTCTGCCAGCCGTAGTGACCTTCACCACTGCCTTTGAGGCTCGCCTCGAACACCGTGACTTCCAGGGCCTTGAGCGAGCCGTCGGGCTGCGGCGTGGCGGCCGAACCGATGAAACTGTCGGACTTGATCGAACTGATATCGGTCTTGGACACCAGGCGGATGCCGGTCTTGTCGGTCAGGCCGATGGTCTGGTGCGCACCGGCCCGGGTGGTGAACGTCAGGCTGTTGCCATCGACGCTGTCCACGGTGCCACGCAGGGGCTTGACGATGGGCATGTCGGCGGCCGAAGCCATCACGGCAGCACTGAGCATCAGCAGGCCGAAGGTGGAGGACAGGGCAGTCTTGAACGTCATGGGTACGATTCCTTGCGGTTTGTGTGGGGCCATCGTCGCCCTGTGATCGGGACTCCACGATGACCCTTGGATGACATTTGTGTCATTCGCCGGGTCGCGCCACGGATTACAAAAATGTAACCGCTGCCGGTGCGCCAGTTGGTTAAACTCCAGTCCCGATGCCGCTTGCAGCGACCCCAGACCATGCACATCCTGCTGATAGAAGACGACACCAAGACCGGCGAGTACCTGAAGAAGGGCCTCGGCGAATCCGGCTATAACGTCGATTGGACCCAGCACGGCGCCGATGGTTTGCACATGGCCCTGGAAACTCGCTACGACCTGATCGTGCTGGACGTCATGCTGCCCGGCATCGACGGCTTCCAGATCATCGAAGTGCTGCGCGGCCGCCAAGACGTGCCGGTGCTGTTCCTCACCGCCCGCGACCAGTTGCAGGACCGCATTCGCGGTCTGGAACTGGGCGCCGACGACTACCTGGTCAAACCCTTTTCCTTCACCGAATTGCTGTTGCGCATCCGTACCATCCTGCGTCGGGGCTCGGTACGCGAGGCCGATCACTTTCACCTGGCGGACCTGGAGCTGGACCTGCTGCGCCGCCGCGTGACCCGCCAGCAGCAGGTTATCGTGCTGACCAACAAGGAGTTCTCGTTGCTGCACCTGTTCCTGCGCCGCGAAGGCGATGTGCTGTCGCGGGCGCAGATTGCCTCGGAAGTCTGGGACATGAATTTCGACAGCGACACCAACGTGGTGGACGTGGCGATCAAGCGCCTGCGCACCAAGATCGACCTGCCCTACCCGGTCAAATTGATCCACACCGTGCGCGGCATCGGTTACGTCTGTGAGGTGCGGCCATGCGGACCCGACGCCCCCCTTCCCTGACCCTGCGCTCGACCCTGGCCTTCGCCCTGGTGGCGATGCTCACCGTGGCGGGGGCGGGCTTCTACCTGTACGAGTCGATGAAAGCCTCGGTGCTGCTGCGCAGCGACCACGCGGTGCTGGCGCGCCTGGACCACTTTCGCAAGCTGCTGCATTACGACGTGACCCTGGACAAGCTCAAGAGCAGCCCGCAGATCTTCGAAAACATGCTCGACAGCGAGGACGACATCTTCACCATTGAAGAGCCGGGCCAGCCACCGGTGATCATGGTCAACCCGCTGCACGCCATCTTGCCGCCGCTACCGGTGGTGCAACAGGGCGAGCCACTGACCGATGCTCACTTGCGCACCGGCATGTCGCCTTCGGGGGTGCCGTTACGCGCCGCCAGCGTGCTGACTGATTCCGCCGGCCACAGCGTGCAACTGACCGCCGCGCATATCATGGTCAAGGAAATGGCCATGCTGGCGGAGTTTCGCCAGCGCATCTACCTGGCCGTAGCCCTGGCCTTTCTGATCACCGCGCTACTGGGCTATGTGCTGCTGCGCCGCGGCCTGCGCCCGTTGCGGCAGTTGGCGGCGCACGCCGCCGACATCACCCCGGCACGGCTGGACAGCCGCATGAACAGCGACGACACCCCGGTCGAGTTGCAGCAACTGAGCGACGCCTACAACGCCATGCTCGACCGTCTTGCCAACGGTTACCAGCGCTTGATGCAGTTCTCCGCCGACCTGGCCCACGAAATCCGCACCCCGGTGGGCTCGCTGATGGGCCACTGCCAGGTCGCCCTGCGCCAGGCCCGCAGCGAGGACGAATACCAGACCCTGCTGGCGTCCAACCTCGAAGAGCTGGAACGCATCTCGCGCATGGTCGAAAGCATCCTCTTCCTCGCCCGCGCCGACGAACCCCAGGCGGCGCTGCAGCGCCAGTCCCTGTGCATGCAGGATGAGCTGGAGCGCATCGCCGAGTATTTCGAAGGTTTGGCCGAAGAGCGGCAGATGACCCTGCATGCGGCCGGGGACGCGACCTTGAATGCCGACCCGCTACTACTGCGCCGGGCGTTGAGCAACCTGGTGGCCAATGCCATTCGCTATGCCGACGAAGGCAGCGAGATACTCATGCGCGTGGCCACGGTGGGCGGTGGCTGCCGCATCGAGGTGGAGAATCAGGGCCCGGTGTTGAGCGAGGCGGCGCTGAGCCGGCTGTTCGACCGGTTTTACCGGGGGGACGCCTCGCGCCATCAGAGCTCGGACTCCAATGGGCTGGGGTTGGCGATTGTGGCGGCGATCATGCAGTTGCATGGCGGGGCGGTGCGTGTGGTTCAGCCGATGCCTGGGCGGATTTGTTTTACTTTGGAGTTTGTGTAGCAGTCCGTGACTTGGCCGGCCTTGCATCTCGAACCTTTCGACCATGGCCGGTTATCGCGCAAGGCCGTGATGATCGCACTGGCCTCCTGGGAGGCCAGGTTCAGCCCGGGCCGGGTGCGCTGGCGACGGCCTCGCGCGGTCGACTCTGCACCAGTTCCAGCAGCAGGTCCTCCGGCTGGAACAAGCTGTCACTGGCCACGTGGGTCGCCCGCCCTATCACGCTTTCCAATTCGCGCACGTTGCCCGGCCAGGGATGGCTGCAAGGCCATTGCCCCGGCTGCTGTTGCTGTTGCTGTTGCTGTTGCTGTTGCTGTTGCTGTTGCTGTTGCTGTTGCTGTTAGCTGTTAGCTGTTAGCTGTTAGCTGTTAGCTGTTAGCTGTTAGCTGTTAGCTTTTGATCTGCTTTTGATCTTGATTGTCCGCGCCCTCAGCAGGCCGAACGGAACAGCGCGGGAGTGGGGGAGCGAGGCAGGAAGCCGAGCTAGCGCCGTAGGCCATGGATGGCCGTACGGCGCGACCCCACGGAGCGCTGTGGAGTGAGGGAACCCGGAGCGTAGCGTAGGGCCAATGCGGGCGCGGAGGCCTTTTGCTTCCTTTTGGGCCTTTCCAAAAGGGAGTCGCCGTAAGGGCGAAAAGGTGAGTCTGCACCAACACGTAAAACGGATTAGCTCACCGAAATGTGGGTCGTTACGACGATCTTCAAGTAGGTCCCTATGACGATCTCAGAGTTGCTATTGAAATCTGCTAGCTTATCCGGCATCTCCAGGGTGGCCGAAGGCCCCTTTCGCTTTTACAGCGACTCCCTTTTGGAAAGGCCCAAAAGGAAGCAAAAGGCCTCCGCACCCGCATTGGCCCTTCGCTGCGCTACGGGTTCCCTCCTTGCGCATCGCTCCGTGGGGGTCGCGCTGTACGGCCATCCATGGCCTACAGCGCTAGCTCGGCTTCCTGCCTCGCTCCCCCCACTCCCGCGCTGCTCCAGTCGGCCTGCTGAGGGCGCGGACAGTCAAGATCACAAGCAGATCAAAAGCCAGAGCCAGAGCCAGAGCCAGAGCCGGCCGCAATCTGCAGTTGATCTTGATTGTCCGCGCCCTCAGCAGGCCGAACGGAACAGCGCGGATCAGCCCACTGAAATTTGGATCGCGTGAGCTTATCCGGCATCTTCATCGAGTCATGGGCATGTCATGGCACCTCATCAAGGCCTCCAAGAGATGCCGACCCACAACCCGTCTACCCCACCAAAACCCGCCCACTCACAAAATGCCCCACATCGTTGAACCCATGGGTAGAGGCATGCCCCGGCGTCACCAGCGAATCGATAAATGCCTCATCCTCTGCATCAATCCGTACCTCCAGCGCCTTGCCGTAGGTGTCCCATTGCGCCTCGGTGCGAGGCCCGACGATGGCCGAGCTGACCGCCGCGTTGTTGAGCACCCAGGCGATGGCGAACTCGACGATGCCCACGCCCTTGGCGGCAGTGTAGGCCTGGATTTTCTGTGCGATGGCCAAGGACTCCTGACGCCACTCCACTTCCAGGATGCGTTTATCCTGTCGCGCGGCGCGGCTGCCGGCTTCAGGTTCGGCCCCCGGCGTGTACTTGCCGCTGAGCACGCCACGGGCCAGGGGGCTGAACGGCACCACACCCAGGCCATGATAGGCCGCAGCGGTCAGTTGTTCGGTTTCCACCTGGCGGTTGACGATGTTGTACAGCGGCTGGCTGGCCACCGGTGGCTCGACCCCCAGCTGCCTGGCGACGTTGACGATTTCGGCAATGCGCCAGCCACGGAAGTTCGAGACCCCCCACTGGCGCACCTTGCCCGCGCGAATCAGGTCGCCCATGGCCCGTACCGTGACTTCCAGTGGCACCATGAGGTCGTCGCGGTGCAGGTAGTAAAGGTCGATGTAGTCGGTGTCCAGGCGCGTCAGGCTGCCGTCCACGGCATTGAACAGGTGCTTGCGGCTCAGGCCCGCCCGATTCGGCAGGCCGTCCACAGGGCCCATTGCCACCTTGGTGGCGAGAATCCAGTGGTCACGATGTTTGGCAATGCCTTCACCGACCACTTCCTCGGAGCGTCCGGCGTTGTAGACGTCGGCGGTGTCGATGAAGTTGATGCCTTGGTCAAAGGCTTTGTCGATGATGCGCAGTGATGCTTCGACGTCGGTCTGCTGGCCGAACATCATGCTGCCCAGGGTCAGGGCGCTGACCTGAAGACCGGATTGGCCGAGTGCACGGTAGAGCATGTCGAAGTCCCTTTGTCGATGGAGAAGAATGCGTGGCGCCTGTTATGCCATGGTTGCCGACAGACAGGCACCCCCACGGCCATGAATTTTTCTGCCAGTGGCCGCGCCGGGCCGTGCAGGCTATCCTGCCACGCTCGCCATTGGCCCAAGGCTGTACGGATCATGTTCGAACTCGATCACGACCTGGCGCAGGACATCGTCGACCGTGCCATGGCGATCCTGCCCTTCAACGTCAACGTCATGGATAGCCAGGGGCTGATCCTGGGCAGCGGCGAAGCCCAGCGCATCAACACTCGCCACGAGGGCGCGCAACTGGTGCTGGCCAACAGCCGGGTGGTCGAGATCGACCTCCCGTCGGCTGCCTGCCTCAAGGGTTCGCAACCGGGGGTGAACCTGCCGCTGCTGCTGGACCAGCGATTGATCGGTGTGCTCGGGATCACGGGCGACCCTGAACAGGTGCGGATCTACGCCGAACTGGTGCGCATGACTGCGGAAATGCTGGTGGCCCAGCGGCACATGCAGGCCGAGCGGCAATGGCGGCTACAACGTTGCGACGACGTGCTCGGCTTGCTGCTCAATGGCGCTGGCGATGGTGCGCGCCTGCTGGAGGAGGCCCGCCAGCTGGGCCTCAAACCACAATTGTCGCGCACCCCCTGCCTGTTGGAGCTGGCCCCGACCCAGAGCACCGAAGGGCTGGCGGCCTGGCTGAGCAGTCATTACGCCGACAGTTGGTGCGTGAGCCTGACTGCCACTTCGCTGCTCTGGTGTCATCCGGCACAAATGACACTGGACGCTGCACGGCTGCTGGAACGACTGGCCACCCAGGGCTGGCCGGTGCAGCGCATGGCCGTGGCGGGCGCTGCGATGGATTTGCACAGCCTGCGCCGCCACTGCCGCCGGGTCGCCGACCTCCTCGCCTATGGCCGTGATGTCCTGCCCGACGTGCAGATCTTGCCCCTGGAGCGCTACCGCCTGCCGACGCTGTTGTGGCGCCATCGCAGCGACGATGCCCTGGAAGAATGGATCGAGCCGCTGCAGCGGGTGATGGCTCGCGACAGCAACGGTCAGCTGCTGAGTACCTTGCGCGCCTGGTGCGAGCACGATGGCCAGAGCCAGAGCTGTGCCGACGCTCTGGGCATCCACCGCAACAGCCTGCGCTACCGCATGGAGCGAGTGGCCGAGATCAGCGGCCTGGACCCCATGAGTTTGCAAGGCATGCTTGCCCTGTATATCGGCGTGCAACTGCTGCCTTTGTCGAAATGAACAAGAACTTCAGCTGACCCTTGTGCACGGGCCAGACGCGCCACGGCGTGGCGACTGGCAGCATGTGGCCATCGACCCGGAGAACCCGCACATGAAAATCGTCATTGCCCCCGATTCCTTCAAAGACAGCCTGAGCGCCGCCGGCGTGGCCGACGCCATTGCCCAGGGCCTGGCCCAGGTCTGGCCCCAGGCCGACCTGTTGCAGTGCCCAATGGCAGACGGCGGCGAAGGGACCATGGACGCGATTCTGGCGGCCTGCGCCGGCCAGTCGCGCCGCCTGACCGTCCGCGGTCCGCTGGGCCGTCCGGTCATGGCCCGCTGGGGCTGGCTGGCCGAAACCCGTACCGCGATCATCGAAATGGCCGAAGCCAGCGGCCTGCAGTTGGTCGAGCTGGCCGAGCGCGACGCCTGCATCAGCGGTACCTATGGCACTGGCCAGTTGATCGACGCGGCGGTGGAGGCGGGTGCCACGCGGATCATCCTCGCCATCGGTGGCAGTGCCACCAACGACGCCGGCAGCGGCATGCTCCGGGCCTTGGGTGCGGTGCTGCGCGATGCCCAGGGCGCCGAACTGCCACCCGGTGGCCTGGCCCTGAGCGAACTGGTCGAACTGGACCTGCAAGGGCTTGATCCGCGCCTGGCCCGGGTGCGTTTCGAAGTGGCCGCCGATGTCGACAACCCCCTTTGCGGCGAACATGGCGCCTCGCACGTCTTCGGCCCACAAAAGGGCGCTTCCCCGGACCAGGTGCTGGCGCTGGATCAGGCCCTTGGGCATTTCGCCGATCGGAGCGCCCGGGTACTGGGCCGTGACGTGCGCAATGAGCCGGGCAGCGGTGCAGCGGGCGGCATGGGCTTTGCGGCCAAGGCGTTTCTAGGCGCGACCTTCCGCCCCGGGGTCGAGGTGGTGGCCGAACTCACCGGGCTGGCTGACGCGGTGCGCGATGCCGATCTGGTCATCACCGGCGAAGGACGCTTCGACGCCCAGACCCTGCGTGGCAAAACGCCCTTGGGCGTGACCCGGGTGGCCCAGGCGGCCGGGGTGCCGGTGATCGTCATCGCCGGGACCTTGGGCGAGGGTTACGAAGCGCTGTACGAGCACGGCATCAGCGCGGCATTTTCCGTGGCCAGCGGGCCGATGACCTTGCAGTTTGCCTGTGACAACGCCGAGCGCTTGCTGCGCGAGCGGGCCCGGGACGTTGCCCGGGTTTGGCGGTTGGCCATGTAGCGCCCCAAAGGTGACCCGCGGGTCCCTCGATTCACGTGCTCACCCGGCGGTTTTTCCGTAGACTGGCGCGCATTCAATTTCAGGTCTTTGACGCATCCATGCTGGACTTTCTGTTGGGTGGGGGCGAGATGGGCGCGAGCATCCGCGCCCATGATTGGTCTTCGAGCCCACTGGGGGCACCGGTTGACTGGCCGCAATCGCTGCGCTCGGCCCTGAGCATCTGCCTCAACTCCAGCTTTCCCACTGCCATCTACTGGGGACCGACGCTCTGTCTGCTCTACAATGACGCGTGGGCGCCGATCCCGGCCGAGCGCCATGGCTGGGCCCTGGGTCGCCCGGCGCAGGAAGTCTGGAGCGACATCTGGGCGGTGGTGGGCCCGCAGCTGGCACTGGTCATGGCCAGCGGCGAAGGCTTTTCCACCTTCGACCAGCGGCTGCTCATGAACCGCGCCGGGGTGGCCACCGACACCTGGTGGAATTACAGCTTCACCCCGATTCGCGGCGAAAACGGCGCGGTGGTCGGGGTTTTCAACCAGGGCCACGAGACCTCGGTCCGGGTGCTTGCCGAGCGCCAGCGTGAGCTGGAACTGGCGCGCCAGCGTCGGCTGTTTGAGCAGGCGCCGGGGTTCATCACGGTGCTGCGCGGCCCCGAGCATGTCTTCGAATTCGTCAACAAGGCCTACGTGCGGCTGTTCGGCGAGCGTGATTTCGTCGGCAAGACCATCCGCCAGGTCTTCCCGGAGCTGCTGGGCCAGGGCTTCTACGAGTGGCTGGATCGGGTCTACAGTAGCGGCGAGCGCTTTGTTGCCGAGCGCACGCCGATTCTTCTGACGCCGCCGGGGCAGCCGCCCGAACAGCGCTACCTGGATTTCATCTACGAGCCCTTGACGGACGAAGCGGGCCAGGTCTTCGGGATCTTCTGCGAAGGCCACGACGTCACTGAAATGCATCAGGCTCGAGCCACGCTGCAGGCCAGCGAGCAGCGCCTGCGCGAGGCCCTGGCGACCCTGCAGACGGTGCACCGGATCAACACCGTGCTGGCCGGCGACCTGGACCTGGAACGAGTGGTGCAGACCGTCACCGACGCCGGAGTCGAACTCAGCGGCGCGCGCTTCGGTGCGTATTTTCACAACCAGTGGGACGAAACCGGCGAGCGCCTGCACCTGTTCACCCTGTCCGGCGCCGACCGCGAAGCCTTCACCCGGCTAGGCCGGCCACGGGCCACCGAGGTGTTCGCGCCCACCTTCAACAACCGTGGGGTGGTGCGCAGCAACGACATCGCCCGTGACCCGCGCTATGGCCGCAGCGCCCCCCATCACGGCATGCCCGAAGGCCACCTGCCGGTACGCAGTTACCTCGCCGTATCGGTGGTGTCGCGCTCCGGTGAAGTGCTGGGTGGCCTGTTCTTCGGCCATCCCGAGCCGGACCAGTTTACCGCCGAGCACGAAGCGCTGATGACGGCGCTGGCGGCCCAGGCGGCTATCGCCATCGACAACGCGCGGCTGTTCCAACAGGTGCAGATCGCCAACGAGACACTGGAGCAGCGCGTCACCGAGCGCAGCCTGGAATTGACTCAGGCCCATGAAGCCTTGCGCCAGGCGCAGAAAATGGAAGCGGTGGGGCAGTTGACGGGCGGTATCGCCCATGACTTCAACAACCTGTTGGCGGGGATCATCGGCAGCCTGGAGCTGCTGGATCAGCGGCTGAGCCAGGGCCGCACCCAGGGCATCGAGCGCTTCATCAAGGGCGCGCAAAGCTCGGCCCAGCGTGCAGCGGCCTTGACCCAGCGGCTGCTGGCGTTCTCCCGCCGACAGACCCTGGACCCCAAGCCCACCGACGTCAATCGTCTGGTGTTCGGCATGGAGGACCTGATTCGCCGCACCGTCGGCCCGGCCATCCGCATCGAGGTGGCCGCCGCCAGCAGCCTGTGGCCGGCACGCATCGACGCCGCGCAACTGGAGAGCGCCTTGCTCAACCTGGCCATCAACGCCCGCGACGCCATGCCGGGCGGTGGTGTCATCCGCGTCGAGACGCGCAACGTCGCTTTGCAGGGCCAGGCCGCCGTCGAGCTGGACCTTGCGCCGGGGGATTATCTGCGGGTGGCGGTCAGCGACACCGGGGCAGGAATTGCCGAAGACATTGTCGGACGCATCTTCGATCCGTTTTTCACCACCAAGCCCATCGGTCAGGGCACCGGCCTGGGCCTGTCGATGATCCATGGTTTCGTGCGCCAGTCCGGTGGCCAGGTGGAGGTGTTTTCCTGTGTCGGGCAGGGCACTACCTTGAGCCTGTACTTGCCACGCTACAGCGGCGAGGTGCCGAGCGAAACGCAAGACCCGGCAGCGCCATGGGTGGCGGGCAGCGGCCAGCAGGTGCTGGTGGTCGACGACGAAGAGACCGTGCGCATGCTGGTGGTGGAAGTGCTTGAAGAAGCCGGCTACCGCACCTTGCAGGCCGACAGCGGCCAGGCCGGACTGGACATCCTGCAATCGGGGGTGCGGGTCGACCTGTTGATCACCGACGTCGGCCTGCCCGGCGGCATGAACGGCCGCCAGGTGGCCGACGCCGCCCGGGTCTCGCGCCCGCGCTTGAAAGTGTTGTTCATCACCGGCTTTGCCGAATCGGCGGCGTTGGGCAGCGCCAGCCTGGAGGCTGGCATGCAGGTCATCACCAAACCCTTTGTCATGGCCGAGCTGGCGAGCCGGATTGCCGAGATGCTGGAGGTCAAGGGCTAGCGGCGTTTGTCTGCGCACCTGTAGCGTTTGTTCAGGCCCCTTCGCCCGCTCATTGACCTGCTTGAAAACCCGGCTCGCAAACATCCGCTGCTCGACTAGTCTTGAGTGTTGACAACAAACGGCAGAGGGATGGAATCCATGAAGTTGCACTGGGCCGTCGCGGTATGTCTCATCGTGGCAGGATGCAGTTCGGGGGGCGGCGGGAGCGTGGACGGCCGGCCGATCGAAATCACCGGTCTGCAAGCGTCTTACGACAGCAGCAGCGACTCTGTCGACCTGGCGATCAACTTCGTCAACATCTCCAGGCAGCCGCTGCGCCAGATACAGATCCAGGTTCAGGCCTACGATTCCGGCGGCAACCCGGTCAAAGGCGGCGGACCCCGGGGTGCTGCCGTGGTCACGCTGTACGGCCCTTACGATGCCGGCATCAAAGTCGGTCCACTGGTGGATCATCACCTGTGGACCGGCTCGGATGTGCACTGTCTGGAAGTCGTCGACGTCAGTGTCTCGGGCATGGATTACGCGTCGAGCAATTTCAGTGGGGCGGCGGCCAACGCCTTGGTCGCCTCGGACACCCGCCGCAGCTGCAAGGGCAGCTAGACCATCGTGGCGAAGCGATCTGGCAGCGGCCGGCTGGCCGCTTCCATCTGGGTCAGACCATAGCTTTTCACCAACGAGTGCAACTCCGTGGTCTCCAGGCTCATGCGCTCGCGGATCTGCGCCGGGCTGGCCAGTACCGACGTCACCAGCAAGCGTTGTTCCAACGCCGCAAATTCCGGGGTTTTCTGCGCGGCGACAATCTGATCGCGCAGCGCCTGGGCGGCGGCAGCCGGCATGCCTGCAGGGGCAAACCAGCCGTACCAGCCCTGCATGGTCAACTGGCTGAGCCCTTGTTCGGCGAACGTCGCGACCTGTGGCCAGGACTCCAGCCGCGTCGGGCTGCTGATGCCCACGGTGCGGACCCCAGGCCCCATGCCCAAGGTGTTGCCGCCGATGGTGATGCACGCGGCGAGGTTCTGTTTCTGCAGGTCTTGCAGCATCGCGTCGGCGGTCTTGTAGGACTGTGGGCGCAAGGCCACTTCCTTTTCTCGCGCGAGCATCAGCGCCATGAGATGGGACTGCGAGCCATACAGGGCAAATCCCAGGTCGCGGTAGTCGGGATTCTGGTTGACCCATGCCAGGTAGGTATCGACGTTGGTGACGGTAGCCGGGACCGCCGGCCCCAGCGTCAACGTAAAGGCGTATTCGGCCATGATCGCCAGCGGCACGAAATCGGCGACAGGGTCGTACTTGAGACCCCTGTAGGTGCTGGGGAACAGGGTCATGGCGCCGGATTGTACCTGGAGCAGCGTGTTGCCATCCGGTAGCGCTGCCTTGACCGTCTCGGTGGCCTGCAGCGTATTACGGGTGTCGATCACCTGCAGCGTGTAGTCATCGTTGAAGTGCTTGTTGATGATGTCCAGCACGCCACTGGCCAGCTTGCCGCCCACGGCACCGGAGGGTGAGCCGAAGATCAGGCGCTTGGCCGGCTGCGACGCGGCGAACAGGCGTGCCGAGCGCAGGGTGAACAGCGCTGCGGCGGTGCCGGTGAGGAAGGATCTTCTTTTCATGTTCATCTTGCTCCATGCGAACGTGACGACCCGTACAGCTCCATTTATCGGGTGTGCACATCAGGCCATCTGACTCAGGCCATAACGATTGATCAGGTCGCGGTAGGTCACCAGTTCCTGGCGCATTCGCGCGACGATTTGTTCGGGGGTCAAGGCCAGAGGGCTCAGGACCAGCGAGTTCTGCATTTTCTGGTAATCCGGCAAGGTCTGAATGCCCAGAATCTTCTCGTGCAGCGCCTGCACCACTGCCGGGGGCGTGTGGGCAGGCGCAAACCAGGCGTACCAGCCAGTCAGGTTGATTTCCGGCAGGCCCTGCTCGGCAAACGTTGCCACCTTGGGCATTTGCTCCGCCCGCTTGGAACTGCTGATGGCCAGGGTGCGGATGTTGCTGTTGATACCGGCCGCAGCGCCGGAACCGGCCAGGGAAATACCCGCCGCCAGCGAGCCGCTCTGGATGTCTTCGGCCAGCGAGCGCGGCGACTTGTACGGCAGCGGACGCAACGCGATTTCCTTGCTGCGGGCCAGCATCAGGCTGATCAGGTGAACCTGGGAGCCGTAGATCGCGAAACCCAGATCGCGGTATTCGGGATTGGCGGTAACCCATTTGATATAGCCGTCGATGTCGGTGACGCTGGCCGGCACCGCCGGGCCCACGGTCAGGGTGAACGGGTATTCGCCCAGCACCGCCAAGGGAGTGAAGTCGGCGACCGGGTCGTAGTTCAGCTTGCGATACAGATTGGGCATGATCACCATCGAACCCGATTGCGCCTGCAACAGTGTCGTCCCGTCGGGTCGAGCGGCCTTCACCGTTTCAGAGGCGTCCTGGGTGTTGCGCTGGTCGATCACGTCAAGGCGATAGTCCAGCTGGTATTGGCTGGCCATCAAGCGCAATGCCACCTCGGCAATGCGCGCACCCACCGAGCCCGCGGGAATGCCGAACACCAGCCGTCCTGGGGCGCTCGCAGAGCCGTAACCCACTGCTGGCAAGGCCGCGCCCAACATCAGGGCACCGGCGCGTTGCACGAATTGTCTGCGGTCAATCATCGGGGCCTCCTGGCGGGACTGCTTGCCCTTTGCCAGTATAGAAGAGAATGCGGATCCCATCAGTCCAGTGGTCTGATACCGTAGTTGAGGATCAGCGAGCGGTAACTGGCGGTTTCGGCGATGACCCGCTGGGCCAGTGCCGCCGGGTCCAGGTCCAGCGCCGTCATGTTCATCTGCTTGATAACCGTGCCGAACTCAGGGCTGTTTTTCATGACCCGGGCCTTGTCCCGCAGGGCCGTGAGCACCGAATTGGGCGTCGAGGCGGCGACATACCAGGCGTACCAGCTGCTCAAGTCCATCCCGGTCACGCCTTGTTCCGCGAGGGTCGGCACGTTGGGCCAGTGCGCGGTGCGTTGCGCGCTGGTGACGCCGATCGAGCGCAGGCGCCCGGTGGCCCAGACGTTGGCGTTGCCGTCGCCGGCGTGGGTAATGCCGGCCGCCAGGCCGCCGGCCAGCAGGTCCTTGTACAGCATCAAGGTGCCCTGATAAGCGCGGGGCTCCAGCGGCACGGATTTGCTGCGGGCCAGCATCAGCGTCGCCAGGTGCCCCTGGGAGCCGTAGTTGGCGAAGCCCACATCGCGCTGGTCGAGGTTGCTGTTGACCCATTCCACGTACTGGTCCAGCCGGGTGATGTTGGCCGGGACGGCCGGGCCGAGGGTCAGCGAGAACGTGCAGTCCGCCAGGCTGGTCACGGCCGACAGGTCCAGCAAGGGGTCATAGCCCAGGCTTTTGTAGATGGCGGGCGCCATGACCAGGGAAGTCGACTGCGTCAGCAGCATTTGCGAACCATCCGGCGCCCCATTCTTGATCTGCAAGGCGGCAGTGCGCGAATTGCGCGCATCGACGTTTTCAAAGACGTAATCGGTGCCAGTACGGGCGTTGAGAATGGCCATGCAGGCTTGGCCCAGCTCGGTCCCGGCGGCGCCGGCTGGAGAGCCGAAAATCAAGCGCGCCCGGTTTCCCGCCGTGGCGGCTGACGCAACTGAAGGCAGTTGGGCACCCAGCAGCAGGGCACCGCTAGCACGAAGAAAGCGACGGCGGTCAAACATGACACACACTCCTGTTCAGTCGAATCGGGTGATGTTGAAGCTTTGCACCAGCGCCTTGTAGCGCGCCGTTTCATCCCGCAGGCGGGCGGTGATCTGCTCCGGGGACAGCGAGGCAGGTGCAAGAAGCAGATTTTTCAGCGTGGTGTCGTAGGCCGGTGAGGCCTGCATGCGGGCAATCGCCTGATGCAGGGCTTGCAGCTTGGCGGCGGGGACGGCTGCCTGGGTGTACCAGGCAAACCAGTTGATGAAATCCATATTGCTGGCGCCTTGTTCGGCCAGGGTCGGCTGGTCGGGCCAGGCAAACAGACGCTGGCGGCTGGTTACGCCGATGGAGCGGATGTCGGCCTGCGGCCCGATGCCGGCGCCGCTGCCGGGGGCCAGAATGCCGGCCGCCAGCTGCTGATTTCGCAGGTCGGTCATCATTGGCACGGTGCCCTGGTAGGGCTGGGCGCGCAGGGTGGTGCCGGTGTCCACCGCCAGTGTGCGCACGGCCAGGTGGCCAACGGTGCCATACACCGACACGCCGATAGTGCGAAAGTCCGGGTTCTGCTCCACCCAGTCCAGATAGCCTTTGAGATCGGTGACCGAGCGCGGCACGATCGAGCCCACGGCCAGGGCGTAGGGGGATTCGCCGACACAAGCCAGCGGGGTGAAGTCGTGGACCGGGTCGAACTTGACGTCCTTGTAGATCGAAGCCACCAGCGTCAACGAGGACGAAATGGCCTGCAATAGGGTCGAACCGTCCGGCGTCGCGTGGGCCGCCGTCTCGCTGGCCAGCCGCGTGTTGCGGCCTTCCTGGTTCACCAGGTGATAACTGGGCCCGCCTTCGGCGGCCAGCAGCGGCAGCAGAGCGCTGGCCAGCTTGCTGCCCACCGCGCCGTAGGGGTAGCCGAACAGCATCCGGTTGCCGGCATCGGTCGGGTCGGCCAGGGCTCGGCCGGCCAGAGCGGTAGCCGCCAGCAGGGCCGTCCTGCCTAAAAAGTGTCTGCGCGTAATCATGCGTGTGCAACCTGGGTAGTATTCTTTATCAGTCCCGCAGTTCAGCCATCGACAGCTGCCACAGGTGGTTCACGACCTGGCTGGCCAGGCTTTGCGGTATTGCATCGATACGCACCTGGCCACGAATGCGTTGCGGCAACTCGCTGTCTGGTTCGCCGTCGACGGTGAAATTGATCCGGTGTTGCGCCTGCACTGGCACCGAGCGCCCCTTGTCGTTGGGCTGGGTGCCGATGGGGCCGCCATAGCGTGAGCTGAGGCTGTCGGGGGTGATGAATTCGCTGGCGTTGGGGTCGATGCCGGTGATGCTTACCGGACGCCGGGCCAGGCTCGGCTCATCCGGCAGAAACTCGCCGCTGGCGCCGATCTTGAGGCGTGGCAGGTCCTTCTCCGGGGCAAAGCCGCTGGCGTCCTGGGCGCTGCTTTCCAGCACCCGGCCCAGGGTCGTGTCGGGGCGCACCCACTGACCGACCTGCACGTTGGTCGGCATATCCACCACCACCCCGGCCTTGGGGGCTCGCCACTGCAGCATCCGCGCCCGGGCAGCCAGGCCCTTGAGGTCGGCTTCGGCTTGCAACTGCTGTTGCTGCAAGACCATGGCCTGCGCCCGATCCTGGCTGTCGCCGCCGATACGGTTCAGGCGCTCGGTGGCGATGGTCAGGTTGGCCTGAGCGGTCTCGCGCTTGCTGTCCAGTTCCGGCGACCAGAAGCGCATCAGCACCTGCCCGGCCTCGACGTGGCTGCCGGGGGTGACCAGAATCTCTTCGATACGGGCATTTTCCGGCGCCTGGATGGGGGTTTCGTACTGCCAGCCGAGCATCACCGGCACGTCCACATGGCGGTCCAGCGGCAACAGGCAGAGCAGCACCAGCACCACGCCGGTGGCCAGCAGCCCCAACCGGCGGCGCACGCCGACCCGTTCGCGCAGGCGCCACCAGTGTTTGCCGACCCGCATCAGCCGGCGGCCGACGAAGTGCCACAGGGTGTACAGCAGGATCATCACCCCGGCGGTCTTGAAGATGCTCTTGTAGGTGAACCAGGCGATGCTCAGGCTCAGGCTGATCTGGTACAGCCAGACCATGGCCCCGTAGCCGATGAAAAAAGTGGCGCGCTTGCCTGTGACCGGCTCGGGCGCCGCTTCGACTGCGCCAAACAGCACTCGGCCGATGGCCCATTGGCCGTAGGCCAAGGCGCGGGGTTGCAGGTTTTCGATGCGCAGGGCATCGCTGCAGAAGTGGTAGCCGTCGAAACGCGAGAGCGGATTGAGGTTGATCACCAGGCTCGTCACCCAGCTTGAGGTGGCGATCACGAAGGCCACGCTGCGCAGGGTCCCCTCAGGCAGAATCGCCCACGCCAGAGTGGCCAGGCCGGCTACCAGGCTTTCGGCCAGCACGCCACCGGCGGCGATCCACATGCGCTGGCGCGGGTTGTCGACCCGGGCGATGTCGCCTAGCTCGGTGTAGAGCATGGGCACGCCCATGAAGATCGACACGCCCATGTTGCCCACCCGACAACCGTGGCGGCTGGCCATGTAGGCGTGGCCCAGCTCGTGCCAGACTTTCAGTGCGGCGAGCGCTAAGGCGTAGGCAAAGGCGCCCTTGACCGAGAGAAAATCACTGAAGGTGTTGAGAAAGTCATCCCATTGGCGGCTGGTCAGGTACAGCCCCAGCAAAGTCAGCAGACCCCACACCCAGAGCATCGAGCGCTGACCCACCAGGTCGATCACCGGCAGGCAGCGGGCCAGTAGCGGGCGCGGGTTCCACAGCGGCATCCGAAAGGCCAGCAGCTTGTTGACCAGGCCGCGCAGGCCATGACCCTTGAGGGCGGCGCGCTGTTCGGCGAGTTTGGCGTTGGCTTGTTTGCCACCGGTCTGCAACAGGTGGTGATCGCCGAGAAAGCGCATCAAGCCTTCGAGCAGCTGTTCATCGAGCAATTGCTGCTGACGCCAGAGCGCCTTGCGCAAGGCGCCGACGGTGCCACTGGCCCACAATGACAAGAGCGACACGTCGGCCTCACCGATCAGAAAGAAGCGATGTTGCAGCGGGTCGTACAAGCGCCAGCGCGGCGCCCCTTCCGGTGTCGCGGTCGCGGTTTCCAGGCGCAGTTCCTGGCGCAGCGGTGGCAGCACGGCGTCGTTGGCGATCATGCTCACACCCCCAGAAACTGGCGAGCGGCTGCCAGCGGCCGGCGCAGCAACTGAATGGCCAGCGGCGCGTAGTCACCGTAGACCCGCGCCGTACCACGGGCACCGATGCGCGGGGTTTCACCGCTCTGCGGGTCGGCGATCACCGTATAGCTGGTGACACCGGCCGGGGTGGTGTGGGGCGAGTAGCTGACCGAGCGCAGCTGGGCCTTGAGCCCGCCCATGGGCGAACTTTCCAGGTAGATGCTCACCGGGTTGCCCACCGCCAGCTCGATGGCGTTGCCCGTGGACAGGTCGACCCGGTAGGCAATGCGCGCCGGGTCGGCGACTTGCAGGATTTCCTCGCCCACCTGTACCGCGCGGCCTTCCCAGTCGCGGCGGTCGCTGTACACGGCCATGCCACTGATGGGCGTTTTCATCTGGGTGCGCTGCAGCACTTCCAGGGCGTAGTTGTAGCTGACTCGGGCGAGGTCGTGCTCGGCCCGGGCAATGGCCGTGTCGTGGGAGGCCTGGGCGTCGTTGAAGGCGGCGGCCGAGGTGCGGGTGTCCTTGGCTTCGGCCACGGCCAGTTGCTGCTGGGCGACGACCATCTCGTTACGCGGCTGGATGTCTTCAAACTGCACCAGCGGCTGGTTGGCCTGAACCAGGCTGTTGGGCGCCACCAAAATGTGGCGGATCACGCCGTTGATGGGTGCGGTGAGGATGTAGGGCTGTTCGGCGATCACTTCCACCGGCGCCATCACGCTCAAGCGCACCGGGATCAGGCCTGCGCCCACCACCAGTGCCACGGCGATCACCAGGCTGCGCCGCGACCAGGGCAGCCGGTCGAGCAGGCTGCGCTGTTTGCCGAAGGCCCGCAGCGCATGGCTGTACGTGTCGGCCAGACGTTGCAGCATCACTTGCTCGCGGGGTGTGAAGGGGGTGGTACGCAGCAGCAGCACGCCCCTCTGCAGACGCGTGCCGGTGGCTTGCAGGGGCAGCCAGACAGCGTGGCGCAGGGGAAACTCGGCCAAGGCTTCGCTTTCGCTGGTGGCCCCTTTGCCCACGGGCAGTTCCAGGGCCAGCAGGGCGCCCAGGCGCCCGCCGCGCTCCTGTTCGCGCAGTAACCCTTGCAGGCCCCGCGCCAGCGGCGTGTGCCGGTCGGCCACCGGCAACCCGGAGACCTGGCTCAGGTGCAAGGGCGTGCGTGGGTGGACCCGGCTGAACACCATGCCCTGGTCATACGGCACCATCTGTTGCACGTTGTTGATCAGGTGGAACAGCACCTTGGCGGCGTCCGGCTGCTGGCGGACTTCGGCCTCCAGGGTCAGCAGGTGCAGGGCGGCGCGGTGGGCCTTGTCCGAGTCGCTGGGCAAATTGGGCGGGAGCTGGACATTGACACTCATAAACTCAGGACTCCGTGCTCTTGAACGACGCCGTGCCGCTCATGCCGGGAATGGTGCGGTTGCCGGAGGCGTCGTTGAGCTTGCCGATGATCTTGATGGTCTTGCTCACGGGGTCGACGGTGGGCAGCAGGCGATCGACCACGGCCTTGCCCATGGTGCCGGTCTCGTCGACCTTGAACGAGAAGCTGTCACCGGGCTTGAGCCATTGCAGCCACTGGGATGGCACGATTACGTCCAGTTCCAGGTTGGTGGTGTCGACGATGCGCAGCAACGGCTGGCTCATGGACGCTGATTCATACAGGTGCAGCTTGTTCTCCACCACACGGCCAGTGAACGGCGCGACGATCTTGCACTGGCTGATCTGTGCATTCAGCGCTTCCAGTTCGGCCTTGGCCTTGTTCATCTTCGACACCGAGATCAGCAGGTCGAACTTGCCGATCGAGTTGAAGTGCTCCAGCTCTTCGTTGGTTTCCACGGTCTTCTGTTCCACCGCCAGGGCCGCGGTGGCGGCCCGTTGCTCGGCCAGCGGGCGGTTGCAGTCGAACTCCACCAGCACGTCGCCTTTCTTGAAGGCCGCGCCTTCGGCGAAAGGCATCTTGACGATCTGCGCGACCATGCCTGCCGACAGCGTGGCTTCGTGCACCGCGCGCACCAGGCCACGGGCATCGCGCTTGTCCGCTGACGTTGCGGCGTTGTTGTCAGGCGCGTGGGCGGTGGAGACGGGGGCGGCCACGGCCGGGCGCTGTAGATCCTCGACGGACACCACCGGCACGACCACCGTCGGCGCCTCGGCGGCGTTGGCCACAGCCACGGCAGTGACGTCGGCCGGCGTGTTCTGCGGCGACGCCAGCAGCCCGTAGGCGAGCACGACGGCGGCGGCAACAGCGCTCAGTTTGAGGGTTTTTGCGAGTGTGCCGTTCATAGTGTCGGGTTCCCTGCGGGTTCAGGCATCCGGGGCAAGGTACTGGCCCGTTCACTCCAGTGCTCCTGGAGCTTGGCTGCGATGTCGGCGATGGGCGCATCGATGCGCACGTCGTAGTTGAAGTTGTCCAGGCCCATGGAGCCGTACAGGTTGGCGTAGGCGTTCTGCACGTCGGCATAGGCAGCGTCGTAACGGATCTCGGAGAGAATCGCGTTCATTTCTTCACGCACCAGCGCTTGCTGGCTGACGGTGTGGGCCTTGAAGCCGCCACGGGACAGTTCGAGGATGTGCTCTTGTACTTCCTCGGCGCTGCGCACCGTACCCAGCTCCTGCGAGAAACGGATGAAGCGTACCCGGGCCACGTGGATCTGGGTCATCACCGCCAGGGTCAGCGCCTGTTGGCGCTGCTCGATCACCTTGCCTTCGGCAATCAGCGATTTTTTCTGCATCGGGTAGCGGAACAGGTTGATCAGGTTCCAGCTCAGCTGGCCGCTGTAGTGCTTCCACTGGTCGTTGTAGAGGTAGGAGTTGGAGTCGTAGGACATGCCGATGGCGGCCTTGAAGCTGGGCAGGGCACGGATCAACGACGCCTTGATTTCGTTTTCGTTGATGCGCGCGCGGTAACCGCCTTCACGCAGCTCGGAGCGAAAGCGCAGGCCGACCATGAACATTTCGTCCGAGGAACCCGGCAGTTCCGGGACCACGTCGGTGCGGTCCGGCAGTACCAGGGAGAAGCGCGCATCGGGCTTGAGGTTGATCAGCGCCGCCAGCTGGTTTTTCGACAGCGCCAGTTCCCGTTGCAGCTTCTGCACATCGCCCTGCACCTGCAGCAGGTCGCGCTGGTAGGACAGCACGGTCAACGGCGGCACCAGGCGGCGGGCTTCCAGTTGCTGGGTCTGCAACAGCGATTTTTGCGCCAGGGCTTCCAGGTCCACCAGTTTCTTGTAAGTGCGGTCGGCACTCACGGCGCGCCAGTAGGCGGTGCGTACGTCTTCCTGAATGCGGTTGATGACCTTGCGCCGGCTCTCGGCCGAGATCAGTTTTTCATCGGCCGCCTGCAAGCCACGCACATAGGACAGGCCGAAGTCGAGGATGTCCCAACTGGCGGTGAGATCGGCGGTCTGGCCGTCGAGGTCCGAGGAGGTCGACGGCTCCAGGGACTGCCGGCCTGACAGCAAGGATTTGCTGCTGGAACCGGCCTCGTTGTTGCGCCCGGCCTGGCCGAAGGAGGCTGCGATGGTCGGCCACATGCCAGCACTGTTGAGGTCCAGTTGCTTTTGGTGGAACTCCTCGTCCGCCAGTTCGATTTTCTGGTCCAGGTTGTACTTCAATGCACGGGCCATGGCCTCGTAGAGGGAGATTGGGCCGGTGACGGGTTCTTCATCGCCGATGGTCTTGTCGATACCGGCTTTGAGCTTGAGCGCCTGTGCATCCACGTCCAGCGGCTGCGGGACGATGGTGCAGGCCGACATCGTCACACAGAGGGCGACGGTGAAAGCCAAGGTCCAGCGGCGGCCTGGACGCAACGTCTGGCGGGTGAGATCTGACATGAGTCTTCCTGTACCACCTGGATCGCAGATGAAGTTTGTTGTTGTAGTGATCGGCAAGCCGGATCCAACCTAAAGATAGCTAAATGATGGCCATGCGTTTTGGGGGGAATGGGGGGTACAGCTGGGAAAGACCGGTAAGTCTAGGATTTGACGTGGTTTTATTGGCGTGTGACGGGCGTCACAGAACGGGCGAAAGGGGCTGTGGGGCGATGAGCGGTCGGGGTTTTTTGGGTTTTAGCGGACAGTTCAGGCGTGGGGTGTTGGTTTTCAGGTGTCGCGCGCGCCGCGATGTGCAGGCCTGGCATCTCATCAAGAGACACCGCAGGCCGCTCGCACGGTCATTGCGAGCAAGCTGGCTCGCGATGACCGTTGCGCACAGCTTCAGCCAATCGCTGCCAATGACGCCGCGATCGGCACTGTCCCGCGCCCGATCAACCCGCCCAATACCTTGCTGTCATCAAACAATGCCCCCTTGGCGGCGGCCGCATCGGAGTCCGCGAGCAGATCGGCGATCGGCTCGGGCAGCCCCGCGCTGACCAGCACCGCCTTGAATTCGGCCTGGGGCAGGTCCTTGTAGAGCACCGGTTTGCCGGCTTTTGCGCTGACCAACGTGGCCAGCTCGGCCAAGCTGTAGCTACTGTCACCGGCCAGTTCATAGACGTGACCGGCTTGCCCTTCGGCGGTCAGGACCACCGCCGCCGCTTCGGCATAATCGGCCCGGGGAGCCGAGCTGATGCGACCTTCACCGGCACTGCCCAGCAGCGCACCATGCTCCAGAGCCGAGGGCACGCTGGCCAGGTAGTTCTCGCTGTACCAGCCGTTGCGCAGTACCGCATAAGGCAGGCCCGAGGCTTTCAGCGCCTGTTCGGTCTGCACGTGTTCGGCAGCCAGGCCCAGGCTTGAGGTGTCGGCGTGGAGCACGCTGGTGTAGGCCAGCAGCTTCACGCCAGCCGCCTTGGCGGCGTCAATCACGGCCTGATGTTGAATGGCCCGCTGGCCCAGTTCGTTGGACGAGATCAGCAGCAGCTTGTCGATGCCCTCGAACGCCGAGATCAGGGTTTCGGGCTGGCTGTAGTCGGCATGGCGCACGTCGATGCCCAGCTCGGCCAGGTCTTCGGCCTTGGCCGGGTCGCGGACCAACGCGCTGACAGTGTGGGCGGGAACCTTGGCCAGCAAGGCTTGGATGACAAGACGGCCCAATTGGCCGCTGGCACCGGTGATTGCGATCATGATGTGTTCCTTGATAAGTGGATCTTGATTAAAAAGACCGGAGCAATCACCCTATGCTTCTAGCTAACTATTTGTAAGTACGTACCCAAAGGTAAGTGTCGATGAGCGCTCCCGAACAATTCTCCGTACCGTTCTCCGTCGCGGTGCGTCGCGGCGATGTTCTCCAGGCTGACTGCCCGTCCCGCGAGGTGCTCAAGCACATGACCAGCCGCTGGGGCGTGCTGGTGCTGGTGATGCTACTGGGCGGCATGCACCGCTTCAGCGACCTGCGGCGCAAGATCGGCGGGGTCAGCGAGAAGATGCTGTCCCAGACTCTGCAAGGGCTGGAAAGCGACGGCCTGGTCGATCGCAAGGCGTTGCCCGTGGTCCCGCCCCACGTGGAATACCGCCTGACTCCACTGGGCCAGGAGGCTGCACTGCATCTGGAAACGATGGTCGACTGGATCGAAGAGAAGCTGCCGCAGATCATGTCCCTGCGCGAGAACCGCCAGCAGGGGGCGGGTGCAGGCATGCAACACGATTCATGATGCAAGCCTTCACTCTTGGCCGATTGATGACCGGGACGCACTGCCTAAGATGGGCCCATGGCCTTTTCCTGCAAGCGAGCGTGCCCTTTGAATGCCCCCCTCCCGAGAACGCTGTACGACAAGCACATCGACTCCCATCGCGTCTGTGACCTGGACGACCAGGGCCATGTGCTGTTGTACATCGACCGCCAGGTCATCAACGAATACACCAGCCCCCAGGCCTTCAGCGGTCTGCGCGAGGCGGGCCGCAGCGTCTGGCGGCCGCTCACCGCACTGGCGGTGGTCGATCACGTCAACCCGACCGCGCCGGTGCGGGTGGCGGCCATGGCCGATGCCGGCGGCGCGCGCCAGGTCTCGTATCTGGCACAAAACTGCCGGGACTTCGGCATCGAACTGCTCGACGTGCTGGACCCGCGTCAAGGCATCGAGCACGTCATCGCCCCCGAGCAGGGTTTCGTCCTGCCCGGCATGGTCATCGCCGCCGGCGACAGTCACACCACCACCTACGGCGCCCTTGGTGCTTTCGGTTTTGGCATCGGCACCTCGGAAATCGAGCACCTGCTGGCCTCGCAGACGCTGGTCTACAAACGCTTGAAAAGCCTGCGGGTGACCGTCGATGGCGAACTGGCACCGGGGCTCGTTGCCAAGGACGTGATCATGGCCCTGATCGGCCAGATCGGCGCCTCCGGTGCCACCGGCTATGCGATCGAATTCTGCGGCTCGACCATCGATGCGTTGAGCGTCGAAGCGCGGATGACGATCTGCAACATGGCAGTGGAGGCGGGCGCACGCGGAGCATTCATGGCGCCGGACGACAAGGTCTTCGCCTATCTCAAGGACAAGCCACGGGCGCCCAAAGGCGCCTTGTGGGACCAGGCCCTCGCACAGTGGCAAGGCTTGCACAGCGATCCCGGTGCCCGTTTCGACCGCGAGGTTGCGCTGGACGCCAGCACCCTGGCGCCTATGGTGACCTGGGGCACCAGCCCGGATCAGGCCGCGCCCATCAGCGCGCGGGTGCCGGACCCAATGGCCATCAGCGACCTGATCCTGCGCCAGGACATGCAGCGCGCCCTGCGCTACATGGGCCTGGAAGCCGGCATGGCGCTGGACGATATCGTCATCAGTCATGCGTTTATCGGCTCCTGCACCAACGCCCGCATCGAAGACCTGCGCGATGCCGCCCGTGTGGTGCGCGGCAAGCGCGTTGCCAGCCACGTGCGGGCGATCATCGTTCCCGGCTCCACTGAAGTGCGCAATCAGGCTCAGGCCGAAGGGCTGGCGGCGATCTTCACCGACGCCGGTTTCGAGTGGCGCCAGTCCGGGTGCTCCATGTGCCTGGCCATGAATGACGACGTGCTGGCCCCCGGTGACCGCTGCGCCTCCAGCACCAACCGCAATTTCGAAGGCCGTCAGGGCGCCGGCGCGCGCACTCACCTGATGAGCCCGGCCATGGTGGCCGCCGCCGCCATCAACGGCCACCTCACTGACATCCGCCATTTTGGAGCGCGCCCATGAGCCTGCAACCTTTTACTCAAGTTCGTGGCGAGGCCGCGCCCATGCTGGCGGCCAACATCGACACCGACGTGATCATGCCCAAGCAGTTCTTGAAAGGCATCGACCGGGCAGGGCTGGATCGCGGCGTGTTTTTCGACCTGCGCTTTGGGCCGGATGGCCAGCCGGACCCTGAGTTCGTGCTCAACCAACCGGCCTGGCAGGATGCCCGTTTTCTGGTGACGGGCCCTAACTTCGGTTGCGGCTCCAGCCGCGAACATGCAGTGTGGGGGCTGCAACAGCGGGGTATTCGTGCCGTGATCGGCAGCAGTTTTGCCGGGATTTTCTACGACAACTGCCAGCGCAACGGTGTGCTGCTGATTACCCTCGACGAATCCGTGGTTCAGCGCATCGGACAAGTGGTGAGCCGGCCCGAACAGGCCGCCATCGCGGTGGATCTGCAACAGCAGCGCATCACTCTGGCCACCGCCGAGGTGATCGAGTTCGAGATCGACGCCTTGCGCAAGACTTCACTGTTGCTGGGCCTGGACGCCATCGGCAACACCTTGCAGCGCCAGGAGCAGATCCGTGCGTTCGAGCGCCGTCACCTCGCGGACAACCCCTGGCTGGCTTAAAGCGACAGCCCTTTGAAATGCTGCTCGAGAAATTCCACGCACGCCCGCAGCTTGCCCGAGTAAGCCAGCCGCGTCGGGTACACCGCCCAGACGTTGGCCGGCTGACTGTACTCGGGCAGCAACTGCACCAGTTGACCTTGTTCGAGCAGCGGCTTCACATCCCAGAGTGAACGCAACAGCACCCCGCGACCGTCCAGCGCCCATTGCAGCACGATCTCGCCATTGTTCGACGACAATGGCCCGCGCACCCGCACGCTGTGTGCCGTTCCTTCCCGTTGCAGGTTCCAGATGCCGAAGGCATTGTCGCGCTCCTTGATCACCAGGCAGTCGTGCTGCTCCAGCGCTTCCAGCGTCTGTGGGGCCGGGTGGCGCGCCAGGTACTGGGGTGCGGCACAGAGGATGCGGCGGTTGCTGACCAGTTGCCGGCCGATGTGCTGACCGGGGATGTCGTCGCCTACGCGAATCTCCAGGTCGAAGCCTTCGTTGACAATGTCCACGGCGCGGTCGAACAGGTCCAGGCGGACCTCCAGCGCGGGGTAGGCTTCGGCCAGTCGGGAAACGGCGGGCGCCACATGGTTGCGGCCGAAACCGAAGCTGCTGCACAGGTGCAACAGGCCGCTGGGGGAGGCGTGGGCGTCGGCCAGTTCGTCGTGCAGTTGCAGAAAGTCATCAAGGATGCGCACCGCCCAGCGCTGCACCCGCTCGCCGTCGTCGGTCAACGCAATACGGCGGCTGGTCCGGTGCAGCAGGCGGGTACCCAGGGTGCCTTCCAGGATCTGGATGCGTTTGCTGATGTAGGCGGGCGACAGCCCCAGCTCGTCGGCCGCCGCGGCAAAGCCGTTCTTGCGGATCACGGTGAGCAGGACCCGCAGGTCTTCGGGCAGGGGCGTGGTGTCTTTATTGAGCGTCATGGCGGCGAGCATAGCATTGGTCTTTGCCTGCGCTGTAGGGCCGAGCTTGCCCGGGAAGCGTGCGCCGCGTTGTACCAGGCTGGAACACGGCGTGTCGTTCCCGAGCAAGCCCGGTCCTGCAGCGCTCGCCAAGGACTTGAAAGCGTTATCGTGCGCCTGCTTTCTCAGTCGATCGCCGAACCTTCAATGCCACCGGCGCCAATTTTTCGCGGTCCAGCTCACCCTCCCATGCCGCCACTACCAGCGCCGCCACCGCATTGCCGATGATGTTGGTCAGCGAGCGGCACTCGGCCATGAACCGGTCCACCCCCAAAATCAATACCATGGCAGCCACCGGCACCGTGGGTACCACCGCCAGGCTGGCCGCCAGTGCAACGAAGCCGGCACCGACCACGGCCCCCGCGCCCTTGGACGTCAACATCGCCACCAGCAGCAACGTCAGTTGTTGCTCCAAGGTCAAATCGATGTGGGTGGCCTGGGCCAGGAACAGCACCGCCAGGGTCATGTAGATGTTGGTGCCGTCGAGGTTGAAGGTGTACCCGGTCGGGACCACGATCCCCACCACGCCCTTGGACGCGCCGAGACTTTCCAGCTTCAGGATCAGTTGCGGCAGCGCCGACTCCGATGAACTGGTCCCCAGCACGATCAACAGCTCGGCCTTGATGTAGCCCAGCAGGCGAAAAATGCTCACGCCCACTCCACGGGCAATGCTGCCCAGCACACAGGTGACGAAGACAAAGGCGGTGAGGTAGAAGGTGCCCACCAGTTTCATCAGCGGCAAGAGCGAGCCCACGCCGTACTTGCCGATGGTAAACGCAATGGCGCCAAATGCCCCGATGGGCGCCACGCGGCTGATCATGCCGACGATCTTGAAAAACACCTCGCTGGCCTGATGAACCAAGCCTGCCAGGGGCCGGCCCTTGTCGCCAAGCATCACCAAGGCCAGACCGAACAGCATCGAGACCAACAGCACCGGCAGGATTTCACCCTTGGCGAACGCATCGAAGAAGGTCGTGGGAATCACGTTGAGCAAAAAGCCGGTAACGCCTTCGCCATGCTGTGCGGCGCCGACAAAGCCAGCCACCGCCGAGGCATCCAGGGTCTTCACGTCGACGTTGAAGCCGCTGCCGGGATGCAGCACATGGGCGGCCAGCAAGCCCACCAGCAAGGCCACGCTGGACACCACCTCGAAATACAGCAGCGCCTTGCCGCCGCCCCGGCCGACCTGCTTGACGTCGTGCATGCTGGTGATGCCAGAGACCACAGTGCAGAAAATGATCGGGCCGATGATCATCTTGATCAGTTTGATAAAGCCGTCGCCCAAGGGTTTCAATTCGACCCCCACGTCGGGCCAGGTGTGGCCGACGAGGATGCCCAGGGCAATGGCGATCAGCACCTGCACATACAGGGTGTCCAGCAGCTTTCGAATTATTGTCATTATTATCGTCTCGACAGAGGGGGAGCAGAGGTTCAACGCAGGAAGGCGAGGGCATGCTCCAGCAGGCGTTCAGGGGCTTCTTCGGCCACGTAATGACCGCAAGGCAGGGCCTGCCCACGCACGTCGCTGGCTACCTGTTGCCATTCCTTGAGCGGTTCGAAGCAGCGTCCGACGGTGCCATCCCGGCCCCACAGCACCAGCAGCGGCAGGTCCAGATGGCGTCGGGCCGCGAGGTCGGCGCGGTCATGTTCCAGGTCGATGGCGGCGCTGGCGCGGTAGTCCTCACAGATACCGCGCGCGGTGCCGGGTAATTTCAGGCAGCGCAGGTACTCGGCGAAGGCCTCGTCGGTGAACGGCTTGAGGCCCGCGCTGCGGCTGCCCATGACGCTGCGCAGGTACAGTTCGGGGTCGGCCTGGATCAAGGTTTCCGGCAGGGGCGCGGGGCGGATCAGGAAAAACCAGTGCCAGTAGGCGCGGGCGAAGGTTTCGTCGGTCTGGGCGTACATCGCCAGGGTCGGGGCGATGTCCAGCAGGATCAGGCGCTGCACTGCCTGGGGATGATCCAGCGCCAGGCGGTGGGCCACCCGCGCGCCGCGGTCATGGGCCAGCACACTGAAGCGCTCGAAGCCCAGCGCCTGCATCAGTTCGACGCCATCGCCGGCCATTTCCCGCTTGCAGTAGTGGCTGGAGTCGGCGGTGGCCGGAGGCTTGCCGCTGTCACCGTAGCCGCGCAGGTCGGCGGCGACCACGGTGAAGTGCTCGGCCAGTTGCTCGGCCACCTTGTGCCAGATCACGTGGGTTTGTGGGTGACCGTGCAGCAACAGCAGGCCGGGGCCCTGGCCCTTGATGCGAAAGGCGACGTCCACGCCGTTGACCCGGCGTTGTTGTTTGAGGAATCCGGCGAACATGGGGTGGCTCCTTGAGGTGATGTTTCCATCCTGCAAGGCGCCAGCAGGGGCAACAAGGGTCGTTACGTGGAAGGCCGGTTCATGAAGTGTGTACGTCCCGGCGGCCCTGCGTCGAGTCGCCGGGACAGCCCGGCCAGACCCGGACTGCCGGTGGCATGGCGCACCTGCAAAGTGCTGAAGTCACCTTGCAAGGCGGCAATCTGCAAGCTGCGGGCGGCAAAACTGCTCAGCGCAGCGCGCCTGGCCGGTGCCAGTTGCTGGACCTGACTGGCAAACAGATCACTGAACTGCAATGGCGCAGACGGGGATGGGTGGGGCCATGTACTGCCTGCTAAACTGGTGTTCCTCTTTCCCCTCAGGTGCTGCCATGACCACTGTTCATCACGCTGCCCGACAGGGCTGTGCCACGGCGGCCTTGCCAGCTGCCGAGAAGGCGAGCGTGGCCGCGCAACTGCAGCACCTGATCGATCAGCACCCGGCGCTGCGTGGCCGGGCGTCCATCGAGTTTCCCTACCAGACCCAGGCCTATGCCTGTCAGCGAGTCGATTGAATGTACACCAGCATTGTCTATGCCCTGGCCGCCGCCGCTCTGTTCGGTGCCAGTACGCCTATCGCCCGGCTGTTGGGCCTGAGCATATCCCCCCTGCTGCTGGCCGGGCTGTTGTACCTGGGCAGTGGTGTGGGCCTGGCCGTGCTCCGCAGTGTGCGTGACCGAGGTTGGAAGAATCCGCAACTGCCGAACCACGAATGGCCGTGGCTGCTGGGGGCGATCGTGTTTGGCGGCATGCTCGGGCCGGTCGCACTGATGTTCGGCCTCAAGCACACCACGGGCGCCACGGCGTCCTTGCTGTTGAACCTCGAATCGGTGCTCACGGCGGTGCTGGCCTGGGTGGTTTTCAAGGAAAACGCCGACCGCCGCATCGTCCTCGGCATGGCTGCCATCGTCGCTGGCGGCGCGGTGCTGGCCTGGCCGGTCAATGGGTTGGGCAGCACTGACTTGACCGGGCCGCTGGCGGTGGCCGGCGCGTGCCTGTGCTGGGCCATCGACAACAACCTGACGCGCAAGGTCTCGGCCAGTGACGCGCTGTTCATTGCCGGGATCAAGGGGCTGGTGGCCGGTTTGGTCAACACCGGCCTGGCGCTGTGGCTGGGGGCCTCGCTGCCGGCGTTGGCCACTGGCAGCGAGGCAATGTTGCTGGGCTTTCTGGGGTATGGCGTCAGCCTGGTGCTGTTTGTCCTGGCGCTGCGGGGGCTGGGCTCGGCACGCACCGGGGCGTATTTTTCCACGGCGCCGTTTCTCGGTGCGGCCATTGCCATCGTGATCTTCGGCGAGCCGGTGTCGGCAACCTTCTGGATCGCGGCCGCGCTGATGGCCCTGGGGGTGTGGATTCACCTGGCCGAGCACCACTCGCACGAGCACAGCCACAGGCTGCAGGAACATGCCCATCGCCACCGGCACGATGAGCATCACCAGCATGAGCATGACTTCCCTTGGGACGGCGTCGAGCCACACAGCCATGCCCATGAGCACCTGCCGCTGCGCCATGCCCATGCGCACTTTCCGGACATCCATCACCGCCACAGTCACTGATAAACGCCGGCAACCGGCTCGCCGTGGGCATGTATCGGCAAGGCTTACTGGCCATCCTCGGCGTGTTGCGCGGCCTGCTCGATCAGAGCCGCCACTTCCTTGGGATGGGACTCGTACACCGAATGGCTGGCCCCGGCGACTTCGATGGTGTGACTGTGGGCGCGCTGGGCGTACATACGCTCCAGGTCCGGGTTGATGATGCGGTCGGACTTGGCCACGGCATACCAGCTGGGTTTGGTCTTCCACGCCGGCACACCGGCTGGGGTGGTGAACACGCTGGCGTTGGTCAGCGCCTGACTCTGGGCTTCGAACGCCGCCTGGGCCTTGGGCAGGTCGGCGGCGAAGTCGGCCGGATAGAAGGCGGGATCGAGGTAGAGGAAGCCGTCGGCGGTTTTCTTCACGGCTTTGGTGGCGTTGGGGTACAGCTTGCCATTGCCGGCTTCGGTTTCGCCCTGGTCCAGCGCGTGGGCAGCGATGTACACCAGGCCTTTGACCTGGGGTTCGTTGCCGACGTCGGTGATGATCGCACCACCATAACTGTGGCCCACCAGGAGGGTCGGGCCGTCCTGCTGGTCGACAATGCGCTTGACGGCGGTGACGTCATCGGCGAACGACGTCAGGGGGTGTTCGGCCACCGAGACGTGGTAGCCATCCTTGGTCAAAATCTCGTAGACCGGTTTCCAGCCAGCGCCGGTGACGAACGCGCCGTGAACCAGCACGATGTTCTTGATGGGTGCCGGGGTGGCGGCGTGGGCGACGCCCATGGCCAGGGCGGTGGTGGTGAACAGGGTCAATGCGGTCTTGTGCAGGATGTTCATGGTAAAGCCTCTTATCGATGTCCGGGAATGGGTCCATTGAACGCCCGGCCGGTATCTATACTGTGTCCGTCACAACTCGCATTGAAATATTCTGTGTCGGCGTGGCGGCTGGATACACTGGGATACAAAAAGGCGGACCCCCGCCCGGGCGGCTGAGTAGAATCGACCTCGCCACCCCCATCAGCCGAGCTCAGCGTAACCATGGAACACGTAGACCATATCTTGATCGTCGACGATGACCGAGAGATCCGCGAATTGATCGGCAGCTACCTGAAGAAGAACGGGCTGCGCGCCTCGGTGGTCGCAGAGGGTCGGCAGATGCGCAAGTTCCTCGACAGCCAGCCCGTGGACCTGATCGTCCTCGACATCATGCTGCCCGGCGACGACGGCCTGCAGCTGTGCCGCGAACTGCGCGTGGGCAAGCACAAGACCACGCCGGTGCTGATGCTGACCGCTCGCGACGACCAGACCGACCGCATCGTCGGCCTGGAAATGGGCGCCGACGACTACCTGACCAAGCCGTTCTCGGCCCGCGAACTGCTGGCCCGAATTAACGCGGTGCTGCGCCGTACGCGTATGCTGCCGCCCAACCTGGCACCGACGGACACCGGTGCGGTGCTGGCCTTCGGGCCGTGGCGGCTGGACACCGTGGCCCGTCACCTGCTGGACGCCGAAGGCACCCTCGTGGCCCTGAGCGGTGCCGAGTACCGCCTGCTCAAGGTGTTTCTCGAGCACCCACAGCGCGTGCTCAACCGCGACCAGTTGCTCAATCTCACCCAGGGCCGCGACGCCGAGTTGTTTGATCGTTCCATCGACCTGCTGGTCAGCCGCCTGCGCCAGCGTCTGCTGGACGATGCCCGGGAACCGGCCTACATCAAGACCGTGCGCAGCGAGGGGTACGTCTTCGCCGCGGCGGTGCACGCCCAAGGCCAGGCGCAGTGACGCGCGGGCCAAGCACCCTGGCCGGGCAACTGGCGCTGATCTTCCTCACCGGCCTGGTGCTGGCCTACGCCTTGTCGTTCGCCTCGCAGTTCTATGAGCGCTATCAAAGCTCCTCGACCATGATCAACGGCATCATCGAGCGCGAGGTTGGCGTCAGCGTGGCGGTGCTCGATCGCCTGCCCGCCAGCGAGCGGGAAGGCTGGCTGGCACGGCTGCGCGGCCGCAGCTACCGCTATGAACTGGGCGAAGGCCTGCCAGGTCCGGCCCTGGCCGCGCCCAGCGTACCTGCCGCCCGTGCGATCCAGCAGGCGGTGGGCGTCGCGTACCCGCTGACGTTCACCACCTTGCCGGGTCCCGCCGAGCACTTTCAGGTGCATCTGCGCTTGAGCGACGGGGCGCCGCTGACCCTCGACGTGCAGCCGCTGGACCTGCCCCTGGCGCTCTGGTTGCCGGCCGCGCTGCTGGTGCAGCTGCTGCTGTTGGGGCTCTGCACCTGGCTCGCCGTGCGCCTGGCCATCGGCCCGTTGACCCGGCTGGCACGGGCGGCCGAAGCGTTGGACCCGAACCTGCCCGGTACGCCGCTGACCGAGCAGGGTCCGGGCGAAGTCGTCCGCGCAGCGGTGGCGTTCAACGCCATGCAACAGCGCATCGCCGAGTCCCTCAAGGAGCGCATGCAGATCCTCGGGGCCATCTCCCACGACCTGCAGACCCCCATCACGCGGATGAAGCTGCGCGCCGAGTTCATGGACGCCTCTGCGGAAAAGGACAAGCTGTGGAACGACCTCAGTGAAGTCGAGCAATTGGTACGCGAAGGCATTGCCTATGCCCGGGGCAGCCACGACGCCAGCGAGCCGCTGCGCCGGGTCGACCTGGACGCTTTTGTGCAAAGTCTGGTGTTCGACTATCAGGACACTGGCAAGCCGGTGGTGTTGTCGGGCACCAGCGAGGTGGTGTTGGGCACCCGGCCCCATGGCTTGCGCCGGATTCTCGTCAACCTGCTGGACAACGCCTTGAAATTTGCCGGTGCCGCCGAGTTGCAGGTCGGCGGCGCGGTGCACGGTGGGGTGTCGATCCTGGTCCTGGACCGCGGCCCTGGCATTGCCCAAGAGCAATTGAGCGAGGTGTTCAAACCCTTCTACCGTCTGGAAAACTCCCGCAGCCGCGACACCGGCGGCACCGGTCTGGGCCTGGCCATTGCCCAGCAGTTGGCGGTGACCCTCGGTGCACGGCTGACTTTGAGCGCCCGGGAGGGCGGTGGTCTGCAGGCTGAATTGTGGCTGGCTGTGTCACACTGATTCAGTTTGTTTCAGGACGCTTCAAGGCGAGCGAAAGAAGGCCGGGTTAACGTGCAGGTTGATCCACCGACCCCTTCTCGACACCCACTCACCCCCCGTGGGGAGGCCTTGTGCACGAACAACAACCTGAATCCAACGCCCGTCGAACCGTTCTCAAGGCCGGCGCCACCGCGCTGGCGGCCGGCTCGCTTTCAGCTATGGTCATGGTCGCCTCTTCGCAAGTCAGCGCCGCGACGGCGACTAACAAAGGACACGCCCCCATGACGACATTCACCACCCGTGACGGTACCGAAATCTATTACAAGGACTGGGGCAGTGGTCAGCCCATCGTGTTCCATCACGGCTGGCCACTGAGCAGCGATGACTGGGACGCGCAGATGCTGTTTTTCCTGTCCAAGGGTTTCCGGGTCATTGCCCATGACCGCCGTGGCCACGGTCGTTCGACCCAGACTGCCACCGGCAACGAGATGGACACGTACGCTGCCGACGTCGCCGAGCTGGTAGCGCACCTGAAATTGACCAACGCCGTACACGTCGGCCACTCCACCGGCGGCGGCGAAGTGGCCCGCTACGTGGCCCGTCATGGTGCCGGGCATGTGGCCAAGGCCGTGCTGATCGGCGCGGTGCCGCCGATCATGGTCAAGTCCGAGGCTAACCCGGGCGGCCTGCCCATCGAAGTGTTCGACGGCTTTCGCACGGCCCTGGCTGCCAATCGCGCGCAGTTCTATCGGGAAGTGCCAATGCCGTTCTACGGCTTCAACCGCGAAGGGGTGAAAACCCTCGACGGCGTGGTCGACAACTGGTGGCGCCAGGGCATGATGGGCGGCATCAAGGCGCACTACGATTGCATCAAGGCGTTCTCGGAAACCGACTTTACCGAGGACTTGAAAAAAATCAGCGTACCGGTGCTGATCCTGCACGGTGATGACGATCAGATCGTGCCCATCGGCGACTCCGCCGAGCTGTCGATCAAGCTGGTGAAAAACGGCACCTTGAAGGTCTACAAAGGCTATCCCCATGGCATGTGCACGGTTCACCCCGAGGTGATCAACGCGGATCTGCTGGCATTTATTCAATCCTGAGATCGGTGATTTTCGGTGGGAGATTCCAGGGGGTATTCCAACCCCTGCAGGACCGAGATTGCTCGGGAACCACGCCACGCAGTCGGTCCTGACTGCGCAGTGCCTTGTTCCCGAGCCAGCTCGGTCCTGCCGCGTGACCATTAGCCCGAAGCCAACCTGTGGGCAAGGTTTGCCTGCCATCGCTTCACCCGGCCCTGCGCCCCCACACCACCATCCCGATCCCCACCCCACTCACCAGCGTGCCCAGCGCCATCATCCACGACAGCGGCTCACCGAACAGGCACCAGCCCCACAGCAAGGTGATCCCCGGGCTCAGAAACAGTACGCTGGCCACCCGGGTATGCCCGGCGCGGTGCAGGCAGACCCAGTACAGCCCATAGCCGCCCAGGGTCGAAATCGCTGCTGTCCACAGCACACTCACGGCAAAGCCCCAGGTCGGGATTGGCCACAGGCTGCCTTGCAGCCCCTGAATCCCGGCGAAAGCCACTGCCGACACGGCGCACTGCAGCCACAGACTGACCCGTGGGCTCAGTACGGCCGCACAGCTCAGCCGTTGCTGCCACAGGGTCGCGACCGCCAGAGACAGCATCCCCAGCAGGGGCAGGGCATAGGCCAAGAGCGGCGCATGCCCCAGCGACAGCGCTCCTTGCGTGGCCAATAAGACGCCCAGCGAACCCAAGGCCAGCCCCGCCCACGCCACCCCAGCCAGACGCTGACCCATGGCCGCGCCCAGCAAGGCCATGCCCACCGGCAGCAAGTCGGCTACCAGCGCCGCCAGCCCGGCCGGCACTCCCCAGGCGATCCCTCCCGTCACGCCGCACAAGTAACCGGCCATGGCCAGCAGGCCGATCCCCGCATTGGGCCACCAGACCTTGCGCGGCAGGCCACGCAACGCCGGCCAGGCCAGTGGCGTCAACGCCAGCGTCACCAGCACACAGCGCCAGAACACCACCAGAAATGCCGGCGCATAGTCGATGGAAAAGCGCGCGCCGACAAAGCCCGAGCTCCAGCTGAGCAACAGCGCGGCCTCCAGCACAGGCAGGGGCAGAATGCGAAGCCAGTCGCGGCGCAGCAGGGGTCGGGCAATACCGAGTGTCTGTGTCATGGGCACAGGCTAAGTCGGTAGGCTAATCTAATAAATCAAAATTAATGGATCGACTCCTTCATGAAATCGAAACCATGAACGCCACCCTCGACATCGAACTGCTGCGCACCTTTCATGCCGTCGCCCGCATCGGCAAGTTCAGTGCCGCCGCCCAGCACCTGCACAAGAGCCCGGCGGCCATCAGCGTGCACGTGCAGCGGCTGGAAGCCATCGCCGGCGGCCGCCTGCTGGAGCGCGACAATCAGTCGGTGGCGCTGACCGCATTGGGCGAGCGCTTGCTGAGTGCCACCGCCGAGTTGCTGCACAGCCACGACAAGATCCTCGCCGACCTCAAGGGCGCCCAGCTGTCCGGGCGGATCAAGCTGGGGGTGCCGGAGGAGTTCGCCGCTCACGTGATTCGCGACATCCTTCCTGAATTTACCGCCCACTGGCCAGGGGTCATCCTCGAGGTTTGTACCGCGCCCAGTTACACGCTGCTGGAGCGGATACAGCGGGGCAAGTTACACATGGCGATCACCGTCCGCCCTCAGGGCGCGCACGGCGACGGGGCGCAGCGGCTGGTGTCTACCCAGCCTGTCTGGGTCGCGGCCCTGGCGGGGCAGGCGCAGTATCAACAGCCGCTGCCGGTGGCCGTGTATGCCGCCGATTGCTCGTATAGCCGCGCGTTGCCGCAGACCCTGCGGGCCAGTGGCCGGGCCTGGCGCACGGTGCTGGACAGCGAGTCTACTCAGGCCATAGGCGCCTGCGTCGAAGCGGGGCTGGCCGTGGCCCTGATGGACCGCGCTCAGCTCACGCCGCGCATGGTGGTGGTCGACGACCTGCCGACGGTGGCCGAGCACGAAGTGGTGCTAGTGCGCGCGGAGGGCGGCAGTGGGGGTGAGGCGGGTGAGCGCTTGGCCAATCTGATTGCACAACGCTTCAGGCTTTAGCTGCGCATGATCACCGCCGCCGCATCCGGCGCCTTTTGCGTGGCAAATGAACCGGTGATCTGCCACTTGCCAATGTCGACGATCACCACCTCGTTGGACTCCAGCGAGGCGTACACCTTGTCGGCGGCCGGCGCCAGGTTCAAACCCGACGCCGCTGCCTCCAGCGGCAGGTGAGCGACCTCGGCCAAGGTCTCGGCGTGTAGCAGGCTGAGGCTCTTGTCGGCCTGGTTGGCGACGATCAGGCGGCCATCCGGCAGGGCCGCAATGCGCACCGCCTCGCCACGCAGTTGCACCTGTTTGAGGGGTTGCAAGGTCGCGGCATCAAAGGCGTGCAGCACGCCTTTGTAGCGGTCAATGGCGTAGTAGGTCTTTTCGTCGACGCTCAGGCAGCTGCCCTCCGGCGCCTCGCCCAGCAGGCGTTTGACCGGTGTGAAGGTCGGGTCGTGGGGATCGAGCATGATCACCATGCCCGACAACGTGTCGGACACATAGGCGCGGCGACCGTCCCGGGTCAGGACGAAATAATGGCTGCGGGTGCCCCCCACCGGGACGATCTGGCTGGGGTATTCATCCTTTGACGGATTGTCGAAACGGATCATGACCGAATCGGTTTCACTGAGCACATACAGGCGCCCGGCAGCGTCCATGCGGATGCCATGCAGGCGGTGATAGGGCGTCAGGTCAATAGTGCGCGCCAGTTTGCGCGCCACCAGATCGAGCACGTACACCAGGTGGCCGCCTTCGCCGGGAGACAGCCACTTGTCCATGCCGTATTGCGCCACATAGGCAAAACGGTGCTGGGCGTCGGCGACGATTTCATGGGGCTGGGTGGCCATGGAAATGTGCGCCAGCGGCTTGCCGTCGGGCAGTTGGTAGAAGCTGACGCCGGGGGCTTCTTTTTCCACCAGCACCAGTTCGTTTTTGGGGCTGTCAGCAGCCAACCCCGGGGGGATCAGCGGCAGGGTGCTGGTGACGGCCATCATCTGCAGGATCTGGCGACGCTTGAACGGGGTCATCAAAACCTCCTTGGAATCGGGGGGGGACGCTCTGGGGTGGCTCTCTTGGGAGTGTTGAAGATCTGCGATCGTTCACAGTTATTCGACGCAGGAGCTCTGATATGATGGCCCCCGCAAAACCACCCCGGGAGCCCGCATTGCCCAGTCCGCACACCCGCATCGTGCCCCTCGTCGTCGCTTGCCCCTTGTTTCTGCAGAACCTCGACACCTCGGTCATGGCCACGGCGCTGCCGGCCATTGCCCAGTCGCTGGACGTGCGCATCCTCAATCTGAACCTGGCGGTGACGGCCTACCTGCTCAGTCTGGCGATCTTCTTGCCCATCAGCGGCTGGCTGGCCGACCGCTTCGGCGCGCGGCGGATGTTTTGCGTGGCCATCGGCTTGTTTTCTCTGGGCTCGGCCTTGTGCGGGTTGGCGACGTCGTTGCCCAGCCTGGTTGCCTACCGGCTGTTGCAGGGCATAGGCGGGGCCATGATGCTGCCGGTGGGACGTTTGATTCTGCTGCGTTCGGTGCCGCCGGCGCAGATTGTCAGCGCCATGGTCTGGTTCACCGTGCCGGGGGCCATCGGACGCATGGCCGGGCCTTTTTTTGGCGGCGCTGTGGTGACTTTCGCGTCGTGGAACTGGATTTTTCTGGTGAACATTCCTTTCGGTCTGGCGGGAGTGGCGGCGGCCCTGTGGTTCATCGACGCCGACCTGCCGGCCGGGGAGCGGCGCGGTTTCGACGTGCCGGGCTTTTTGCTGTTGGCCTGTGGTCTGGCGGGGTTGATCGGGGCGCTGGAAACCCTGGAAAAGGGCCTGTGGCCGTGGGAGTGGAACCTGGCGGCGGCGCTGGTGGGCAGCGCGGCGCTGTTGGCGTACGTCTGGCACAGCCGGCGCAGCCCGCACCCGTTGATCGACTTGAGCATCTTTCGCTTCAGCAGTTACCGCGCGGCGGTGATCGGTGGCATGCCCTTGCGTATCGCCATTGGCGCCTCGCCGTTTATGTTGCCACTGATGTTGCAATTGGGTTTTGGCCTGTCGGCGCTGGAATCGGGCCTGTTGACCATGGCCACGGCGGTGGGGTCGTTGAGTACCCGGACCATCGTGGCGCGAGCCATTCGCACCGTGGGTTTTCGCACCCTGCTGATCGGCGCGGCGACCCTGTCGAGCCTGTTCTACATGGCTTATGGGTTTTTCACGCCAAGTACGCCCCATGTGGCGATCTTTGTCGTGTTGCTCTGCGGCGGCCTGGTCAATGCGCTGGCAATGGTCGCGCTGAACACCCTGGGCTTCACCCAGATCCCTCGTGAGCGCACCAGCCACGCGACCACCGCGTCAAGCATGGCCCAGCAGTTGTCGGTGTGCCTGGGGGTGGTGCTGGGGGCTTCGTTGTTGGCCTTGATCGGCCATTGGCATGGCAGCGTGTCGGGGCAGTTGCAGGCCCGGGATTTCCGCCCGGCATTCCTTGTGGTGGGGGCGGTGACGTTGTTGTCGGTCTTGTGGTTTCGGCGGTTGAGGGCCGATGAGGGGGATGAATTTCGCGGGCGGTGAGTGAGTCAGGCCTTGAACCCCAACTCCCTCGAGATCTGCGCGCAGGTTTGCAGCACTTCCTTGATCAACAACCCCTGAGTCGCCTCCCCATCCATCACCGCATCCGGCCCGGAAGCGTTGATGGCGGCGATGATGCGGCCGGTGTGGTCGCGCAAACCACCGGCGATGGCAGTGGAATAGTCGGAGCGGTGCAGCACCCAGCCGCGCTCGCGGTCGTCGTTGATCAGGCCCGTAAGCTCCGGCATGGTCCGCGGCGCCGGGGGCGCGTAGCCGTCCAGGCGCACGCTCTGGTACAGCGCGGCCATCTCGGCGTCTTCCAGACCCGACAGCAGCACCCGGCCCATGGCCGTGCAGTGACAGGGCAGGCGGGTGCCGATGGGGATGTTCACCGACAGCCGCTGAGCGGCGAAGGCCCGGCACAGGTAAAGGCTGTCGGTCTGTTCGCGAATGCTCAGGTGCGCCGACAGCGAAGTGCGGTCGCGCAAGGCGTTGAGGTGAGGCATGGCGATATCGACGATGTCGCGGCTGGCCAGGTAACTGAAACCGTCGCTGATCACCTGCGGGCCGAGCTCGTACAACTGGCCCGCCTTTTTCAGGTAGCCCATCTCGGTCAGGGTGAACAGGATCCGGTAACAGGCCGAGGGGCTGATGCCCAGCCGCTCGGCAATGTGAGTGATCGAGAGGCTGCGTGCCTGCGCATTGAACATGCCCAGCACACTGAGACCGCGCTGCAGGGCCGGGACCCAGTAGTCCACGGCAGTGGCGGGGGTGTTCATGCTCAATGGCTGCCCAAGAGCATGTCGAGCGCCACCGGCTCGCCGCCGAATTCGGCCATCGCGTCCAGCAGCACTGCGCTGAAGTACTCCAGCGAGCAGCGGTCGGCCAGCAGGTGGAAGCACGCCAGGTCACCCACCGTGGCGTTGATCACGATGGCGTTGAGGCGTGCCACCGAAGTCTGGGCCACGGCGCCAGGGGCAAAGGCCTCGGGGCGCAGGTCGACGCCGCAGAGCTTGGCCATCACCTCGCTGATGTGCGGCCCGCTCAACTGCAGCCAGGCGTGGCTGTCCTGGCGTGGCAGCAGGTAATTGGGTCGGTGATCCAGCGCCCAACGCGCTTCCTCATCGGCGACGCGCTGGCCATGGTCGGTCAGGCTGCCGAGCACGAAGTATTCGGTCTGGGACAACCGCGCCACCAGGCAGCCGTCGGCCTGGCGCACGCTCTGGTTCGGCCACTGGGGCAGGTCGAAACCCCGTTCGCTCAGGTAGCCGGCGCTGTCGCTGCCACGAAAGCCCACGCGGGCGAGGTCGGTGAGGTCCACCAGCGCACAGGTGGCGCGGGTCAGCAGATGATCCATGTGCAGACTGGTCATGATTACAACTCCTGGCGCTTGTTTTCAGGGTCGAGGAATGGCAGGGCGACCACGGTGGCCTGGACCATCACGCCGTCTTCGACGCGAATCGGAATGCGCTGGCCGGGGCTGCTTTGTGCGGCGCTGGCATAGGCCAGGCCGATGATCTGGCCCAGGCTCGCCGAGTACTCGCAGGAGGTGACGTTGCCGCTGATGTCGCCGCCTTCCAGCACCAGATGGCCTTCCAGTGGTTGCGCGCTGCCCTTGGGCAGGGTGAAACCCACCAGTTTGCGCTTGAGCGGTTGCGCGGCGAGGATGTCCACCGAACGGCGGCCGACGAAGAATGGCTTGGTGCGGCTGATGGCCCAGTTCATGTCGATCTCGCCGGGGTGGGTCATGCCGTCGGTGTCCTGGCTGATGATCACATGGCCTTTTTCCAGACGCAGCAGGCGCTGGGTCTCGACGCCGAAGGGGCGGATGTCGAACGCCTTGCCGGCGGCCATCAGCGCGTCCCACAGCTTCAGCGCATGCCGTGCCGGCACATGGATTTCAAAGCCCAGCTCGCCGACAAAGCCGACCCGCAGCAACCGCGCCTTGATCCCGGCGACGGTGCCGGTGCGTACGCCCAGGTAAGGGAATCCTTCCGGCGACAGGTCCAGGTCCGTGCACAGCAACTCCAGCACCTTGCGCGCGTCGGGACCGGCCAGGTTGACCGCCGATATCGCCGCCGTGACGTTGGTGATGTCGACGTTCAGGCGCCACTGAGCGTTCCACTTGAGCATCTGCTGGTAGATACGGTCGACGCCGCTGGTGGTGGCGGTGACGTAGAAATGGTGGTCGGCAAAGCGCGCACAGACGCCGTCGTCGATCACCACGCCGTGCTCGTTGGTCATCAGCGCGTAGCGCGAACGGCCGATAGGCTGTTTGAGGAAGGCGAAGGTATAGAGGCGGTTGAGCAGTTCGGCGGCGTCCGGGCCGCGCACGTCCAGGCCGCCCAAGGTGGAAACGTCGATCAGGCCGACCTTGCTGCGCACGTGCAGCGCTTCGGCCTGCATGCAGGCGTCACGTTCAGTGGCTTTGCCGTAGTAGGCCGGGCGCTGCCAGACGCCGGCCGGCATCAGCTTGGCCCCGGCCTCGACATGACGCTTGTGCAGGGGTGTCTGCCGGTACGGGTCGAACGCGCGGCCGGCGACGTGGGCCAGCTTCTCGGCGACAAAGGGCGGCCGCGCAGTGGTCACGCCGGTTTCGCTGACGCTGCGCTGGGTCGCGGCGGCCACCAGGCGCGCCGTCGGCAGGGCCGAGTGACGACCCTGGGAAGGGCCCATGCCGACCGTGGAAAAACGTTTGACCAGTTGCACGTCGCGGTAGCCGCTCTTGGTCGCGTTGATGATGTCGCGCACTTGCAGGTCTTCGTCGAAGTCGACGAAATCCTTGCCCTTGGGATGGGGGAATATCGGCCAAGGGAAATTGACCTTGGCTTCCTGCTGGTACTGAGTCTCGACCGGCTGGCTGCCCAGCCCCAGCGCCTGGACGATGTCCATGGCGCATTTGCTGGCGTCGGCCAGCACGTTGTCCAGCTGGTGCCAACCATTGACCGAGCCGGCGACCCGCAGGATGCCCGGCAACCCTTTGAGGCTGAAACCGGCGCTGGCATCGTCATAGGTCAGTGTCGCGCCCGCCTGGCAGAGCAGTTGATAGACCGGCATGTAGCCGGCCGACATGCACAGCAGGTCGCAGTCGATGACTTCGGCATCGGTCGAGACCTGGCCCTGACCGACGATGCTGCGTACCTCGACCCCGGTCACGTGCTTCATGCCCTTGCTGTGCAGGGCCTCGTACACGGTGCTGCCGGTCTTGCAGCGGATGCCGCGCTGTTCAAGCGCGCCAGGCAGCGAGCGGTCATCGGCACTGGCACGCATGTCCAGCACGGCGGCGACTTGCACGCCTTGCTCGTGCAGGTCGAGGGCGGCGTAGTAGCCGTCGTCGTTGCCGGTGAGCACCACGGCGCGCTTGCCCGGCCTGACCGCGTAGAGCTTCATCAGGCGCTGGGCGGCGCTGGTCAGCATCACCCCCGGCAGGTCGTTGTTGCGAAACACCACCGGCTGATCGAACGAACCGCTGGCGACCAGGCACTGCGTGGCGCGCACCTTGTACAGGCGCTTGCCCTGGATCACCGGCAGGTAGTTGTCGGCGAACCAGGCGTTGCAGATGGCCTGGGTCAGCACGCGGATGTTGGCGTGTTGTTCCACGGCTTCCACGAGGGGGCGGCGCAGGGCATCGGCGCGCGCGCCGTCGACGTCGAAGCGGGCATAGGTCAGCGAACCGCCGAGAATCGGCTGCTCCTCGATCAGCAGCACCTTGGCCCCCGCATTCGCGGCGGTCAGGGCCGCCTGCAGGCCGGCGGGGCCGGCACCGATCACGGCCAGGTCGGCGAACAGGTAGGCCTTGTCGTAATACTGCGGCTGGAACTTGAGGTCGAGCACGCCCAGGCCGGCCTTCTTGCGAATGATGGGTTCCCAGACCTTCCACATGCCCTTGGGCTTGTAGAACGCGCGGTAGTAAAAACCCACCGGCATGAACTTGGAGAACTTGCCCATGTAGGCGTCTTTGTCGTTCTCCAGAGAACCATGGTAATTCTGCCCGGCGACGTTCAGGCCGCTTTGCAGCCCGTGGGCGTCGGCCAGCACGTTGGGCTCGTCGGGCAGTTGCACCAGGGTGTTGGCGTCTTGCCCGGCCATGGTCAGCGGGCCGCGCGGGCGGTGGTACTTGAAGGATCGGGACATCAGGAAGCGTCCGTTGGCCAGCAAGGCGCTGGCGATGGTGTCGCCTTGCACGCCTTGGTAGTCGGTGCCGTCGAAGCTGAAATGCAGGGGCTGACCACGATCGATCAACAGGCCCATGGGGGCAGGCAGGCGGTTCATTGGGCGCTCTCCGGTACGGCGAAATCCACGCGCTGTGTGAAGACTTCCTTGGGATCAAAGGTGCGCAGCACCTGGTCGGTCACGGTGTGGCGCTCGGCCAGGAACCAGTAGCTCGACGGGGTGTGCATCCACCACTCGGTCACGACACCGGCGATGTTGTCGCTGTTGAACACGTAGTCGGCCCACTCGGCATCGCTGCAGGTGGCCGGGTCGGGCATGTGCTTGAACTCGCCGCCGTAGGTGAATTCGCTGATGTTGCGCGGCCCGTTGAGCGGGCAAATCAAGATCTTCATGGGGTGCTCCGCGTCAATGGCTGGCCGCCGTGGCGCCCATTTCGTTGACCTGGATAAAGCGCGAGAAGCGCTCCAGGGCGAAGGGGGCAATAAGGTCGGGGGTACGGCCGGTGGCGACCATTTCGGCCATGGTCTTGCCGGCGATGGGCGTGGCTTTGAAGCCCCAGGTGCCCCAACCGGCGTCGAGGTAGTAATTCTTCACCGGCGACAGGCCCATGATCGGGCTGTAATCCGGGGTCATGTCGGTGATCCCGGCCCACTGGCGCATCAGCTTGGCGTTGGCCAGGAACGGGAACATCTCAATGGCATGGGCCAGCAAGCTTTCCTTCAAGTCCAGGGTCGAGCGGGTGTTGTACAGCGGGTAGGGGTCCGAACCGCCGCCGAACACCACTTCGCCACGGCTGGTCTGCTGCACGTAGCAGTGCAGGGCCGAGGAGCTGACCAGTGGGTCGAGGAACGGCTTGAACGGCTGCGTGACCATGGCTTGCAGCGGGTAGGTGTGAATGGGCGCACGGATCCCGGCCTTTTGCAGCATCAACGAGCTGGCGCCGGCAATGGCCTGCACCGCGCAACCGCAGCGAATGGTGCCGCGGTTGGTCTTGACGGCGGTGATGGCGCCGTTTTCGATGACCAGGTCCTGTACTTCAGTCAGTTGATGGATCTCGACGCCGCGCTTGGCGGCTTCCTTGGCGTAACCCCAGGCCACGGCGTCATGGCGCGCAGTGCCGCCGCTCATGTGCCAGAGGCCAGCCAGCACGGGAATGTGGCCAGGGTCCAGGTTCAGGCTGGGTACCAGCTCGCGAATCTGTTGGCGGTCGATCATCTCGGTGCGCCCGCCGAAGTGCTTGTTGACCTCGGCCCGTTGGCGGAACGCGCGCACGGTGGCGTCGGTGTGCGCCAAGGTCAGTTGGCCGCGTTCGGAGTACATGACGTTGAAGTCGAATTCGTTGGAGAGGTTCTCGAACAGCTTGACCGACTCGATGTAGAACTTCACACCTTCGCTGGTCAAATAGTTGGAACGGATCACCGCCGTATTACGCGCAGTGTTGCCGCCGCCCAGATAGCCTTTCTCCAGCACCGCGACGTTGGTGATGCCGTGGTACTTGGCCAGGTAGTAAGCGATGGCCACGCCATGGCCGCCGCCGCCGATGATGACCACGTCGTAGGACGCCTTGAGTGCCTTGGGCGGTGGCAGGTCGACTTCCACCGGGTAGTCGGAGCTCAGGCCGTATTTCAGGAGATTGAAAGGCATGGGGCCTCCGGTTGCGGGTCGGTCAGGGCTTGGCGTTGGGCGGCCGTCAAAGTGTTCTGCATGAGCAGGGCGATGGTCATCGGGCCGACACCGCCGGGCACCGGGGTGATGGCGCGGACCACAGGCAGGGCGCTGTCGAAATCGACATCACCGACCAGACGGGTGCGGTCGCCGTCCTGGATGCGGTTGATGCCGACGTCGATGACCACCGCACCCGGCTTGAGCCAGGCCGCATCGATCATGCGCGGGCGGCCCACGGCGGCCACCACGATGTCGGCCTGGCGGCACAGCGCCGCCGGGTTCTGGCTGTGCGAGTGCAGCACGGTCACCGTGCAATCGGCGCGCAGCAGCAGGGCCGCCATGGGTTTGCCGACAATATTGGAGCGGCCGACGACCACGGCGTGCAGGCCGCGCAGATCACCCAGGGTGTCGCGCAGCAGCTGCATGCAGCCGGTGGGGGTGCAGGGAGCAAGCACATCGCGGCCCTGGCTGAGGCCGCCGATGTTTTCGCTGTGGAAACCGTCGACGTCCTTCAGGGGCGAGATGGCCTCCAGCGCGGCGATTTCTTCGATGTGCCTGGGCAACGGCAATTGCAGGAGTATGCCGTGCACCGCCGGATCGGCGTTCAAGGTGTGGATCAGCCCCAGCAGATCGGCCTGAGTGGTGTGCGCACCGAGCTTGTGTTCGATGGAAACGATGGCGCATTCCTCGGCCCGCAGCACCTTGTTGCGCACGTAGACCTGGCTGGCCGGGTCCTGGCCCACCAGGATCACCGCCAGGCAGGGCGCGACACCGCGCTCGCGCAGGGCGGCAACGTCTGTTTTGACCTGGGCCAGGACCCGGGCGGCGGCAGCCTTGCCGTCGATGATGTTGGCCGTCGTCATTTGAAAATCACCGTTCGGTCGTGGTTGAGGAACACCCGGTGTTGCAGGTGGTACTTGACCGCCTTGGACAGAGCTTCGGTCTCGGTATCGCGACCGATGGCCACCAGGTCTTCAGGCTGGTAGGCATGATCGACGCGCTGCACCTCCTGTTCGATGATCGGGCCCTCGTCCAGGTCGCTGGTGACGTAGTGGGCGGTGGCGCCGATCAACTTGACGCCGCGTTGGTAGGCCTGGTGGTAAGGCTTGGCACCCTTGAAACCGGGGAGGAACGAATGGTGGATATTGATGGCCCGGCCTGACAGCTGCCTGCACAGGTCATCCGAGAGAATCTGCATGTAGCGGGCCAGCACCACCAGGTCGGTCTGGGTGTCATCGATGATCTTCAGCAGCTCCGCTTCCTGGGCGGCCTTGGTGTCCCTCGTCACCGGCAGATAGATGAAACGGATGCCTTCACGCTCGGCCATGGGCCGCAGGTCCAGGTGATTGGAGACCACGGCGGTGATGACCATGTCCATCTCGCCCTTGTTGTGCCGGTAGAGCAGGTCGCTCAGGCAGTGGTCGAACTTGCTCACCATCAGCAGCACGCGCATGGGCTGCTGATTGTCGAACAGTTCCCAGGTCATCTCGAAGCGCTGCGCCACGTCGACGAAACCGGCCTTGAGCCCGTCGATGTCGCCGACCGTCCCTGCATTGAAGCGGAACACCGCACGCATGAAAAAAGTGCCGTTGCTCTCGTCGTCAAACTGCGCCATTTCGCCGATGTAGCAACCGCTGTCGGCCAGGTACGAGGTAACCGCCGCGACGATACCGGACGTGGCCGGGCAACTGATCTTGAGCGTGAACGCGCTGTGCTGCAGTGACATGGGCAATCCTCGGAGGGCAACAGGCTGCTGTCATTTGGGGAGTGAAAGAATGTTTTGCGGGTGAATAAAATATCGTGGAGAGAATATTTTATTCCTGCGGTGGTTTTATAGGTGAATCAGGGGGGAATTGTCTAGCGCTTGTTAAAAAAATTTCCTGAGGGGAATTATTTGCAGGATGGCGCTGGCTGAAGCGTGATGAAAAAACCGACACGATCACCCGCGTGTCACCATCTCCACCCGGCACCCCGGCGCGGCATCACTGACTGTCAAGGTCATGTCATGCAGCCGCGCCACCGCCGCCACCATACTCAGCCCAAGTCCATTGCCCGGCGTGTTGCGGCTCGCCTGGGAACGGTACAACCGCCGCAGCACCGCTTCGCGTTCCTGTTCGGCAATGCCCGGCCCGTTGTCGCTGACACGCAGGCCCACGTGGTTGCCTTCGGCCACTACCTGGACGCTGATCTGCGCGTTATCGGGGGAGAATTTGATGGCGTTGTCCAACAGGTTGCAGGTGGCGTCGAACAGCAGTTGGGCGTCGCCCTGCACCGGTGTGGGGGCGGGCGCCGGCAGCAGGGTCAGGCGGATGCCACGCTCCTCGGCCGAGGGTTCGAAGAGTTCGGTGGCGTCGGCGCCGATGCGGTTCAGGTCGACCTCGGAGAAGTGGCTGCGTCGGGCGCTGTCTTCGATCTCGGAGATGCGCAGCAGGGCGCGAAAGGTCGAGAGCAGGCCCTTGGCTTCGTGGATGGCGGCGTCGATGGACGCAGCGTATTCCTCTTCGCGCAGGCCGCGCCGCTGGGCGCGTTCGAGGCCGGCGATCAGGCGGGTCAGCGGCGTGCGCAGGTCGTGGGCGATGTCGTCGCACACGCCCTTGACCTCGCTCATCAGGCGCTCCAGTTCATCGAGCATGCCGTTGACCACCAGTGCGACCCGGTCGACGTCGTCGTGGTTGCCGCGAATCGGCAGACGTTGGCTGAGGTCGCCGTCGACGATGACCTTGATCGACTGGCTGAACCGGTCCAGCCGGCGCCGGGCCAGATAGCCCAGGGCAATGGCGCCGAACAGGCCGACCACCACCAGCAAGGCACCGCCGGAGACCATGGCGTTGACCAGCAGCTCATTGAACTCGTGAATGTCGTGCACGTCCTGGGCCACCAGCAGGATGTTGCCGTCGTCCAGGCGGTGCAGCATGAAACGGATGGGGCGGTGGTGGTCGTTGGCTTTTTCCCAGCGGAACTCGGCGGGTTTGTCGAAGCCCTTGGTCTCGGGAAGTGTATGAATGGCCCCGGCGATGTATTCGCCCGATGCCGTGAACAGCGAATGGGGCAGCCGGCCGTCGGTGTCCTGGCGGGCGTGCTTGCGGATCTCGCTTTCGCGCAGTTCCGGGCTTTGCCGGCTGCGGTTGTCCACTTGCCGGTAGAGCCCGGCATCGGCTTCAGTCTTGAGGTAACCGGCGGTCTGCCAATAGATGTAGCCAAACAGGGCGAGAAAGGAAAAACCGAACAGGCCGACAAACAGCAGCGCCGTACGAAAACTGATGGTGCGCGGGATATCACTCAGGTGCACGGAGGACATAGCCGGCTCCCCGTACAGTCTGGATCATGGGTGATTCATCCTCGCCATCGACCTTGCGCCGCAGCCGGCCGATGTGCACTTCGATGACGTTGGTGCGTTCGTCGTAACTGTAATTCCACACCGCCTCGAACAGCATGGTGCGGGTTACCACCTGGCCGGCGTGGCGCATCAGGTGTTCGAGCAGGGCGTATTCGCGGGGCACCAGCTCGATCTCGCGCTCGCCCCGGCGCACGGTGCGGCGCAGCAGGTCGATTTCCAGTTTGCCGACCCGCAGCTGGTTTTCCCGGGTGTCGCCCCCCAGCGGGCTGCGGCGGCGAATCAGGGCGTCCAGGCGGGCGGTCAGTTCGATGAACTCGAAGGGCTTGGTCAGGTAGTCGTCACCGCCGGCACGCAGGCCACGGACCCGTTCATCCAGCGCGCTGAGGGCGCTGAGAATCAGCACCGGCGTAGCGATACCGGTCGCGCGCAGGGCCGTGAGCATGCCCAGGCCATCGACGGCGCCGGGCAGCATGCGGTCGAGCACGATGGCGTCGAAGCTTTCGCTCACGGCCCGTACCAGTCCGTCGCGGCCGTTATCGACGCAATCGACGGAAAAACCGTGATCTTGCAGGGCCGCGGCGATTTCGCGAGCAGTGGAAGCGTCGTCCTCGACGACCAGAACGTGGGTCATGTGGGCAGGCCGGAAAGTGGGATAAAAGAAACCATCAAGTGATTGAGCTGATGCATAGTGTGCCAAGTTGTGTCGAGCGCCAATGTCGCCGCCACCTAAACTAAAGTTTATAAATTGATTTCGGAGATAACCGCGTGCGCATCCTGGTGGTGGAAGACGATGCCCAGACGGCTGCTTATCTGTTGCGAGGTCTGAGCGAAAGCGGCCATGTGGTCGACGTGGCCAACACTGGCCCCGACGGCCTGGCCCTGGCCCGGGAGGCCATCCATGACGTGCTGGTGGTCGATCGGCGCCTGCCGGGGTTCGACGGCGTGGAGCTGGTGACACGCCTGCGGGCCGTCGGCAGCCGCCTGCCGGTGTTGATGCTCAGCGCCCAGGCCTCTACCGAACAGCGGGTGCAAGGCCTGCGCGCCGGCTGTGACGATTACCTGGCCAAGCCTTATGCCTTCGCCGAAGTGCTGGCGCGGATCGATGCGTTGATCCGCAGCAGCCAGCAGAGTGCCCCCGGCAAGGATTCTCGCACCCTCAAGGTCGGCTCCCTGGCCTTGGACCCGGCCACCCGGGTGGTTACCCGTCAGGGCCGCACCATCAGCCTGCAGCACCGCGAGGCATTGCTGTTGGAAAAACTCATGCGCCACAGTGGCGAGGTGGTGACCCGGGACATGTTGCTCGACAGCGCCTGGGACTACGATTTCGACCCCAATGACAACGTCATCGATAAACATATCCACCGCTTGCGGCGCAAGCTGGATGAGGGGTTCGAGGGGTCGTTGATCCGCACCGTGGCCGGCGCCGGGTACAGCCTCGCAGATAAATAAATGTTTATGTGTGGACGAACGCTGCGGTAGTTGCCAGTGGCTATCTTCAGGCCATTCGTGCCAGTTGTGGAACAAAATGCCCTCCACGGCTTACCGGCACGCTTCGGAGAAGCCTGGATGCACGCCGTCAACTCACCTTTTCGCGCCCTGGCGCTGGCCATTGCCCTGACCTTGGGTGGCTGTTCGCTGGTGCCTGCCTGGCGGCAGCCGAGCACCCCGGTGGCGGCCCCTTGGACCGGTACCACGAACACCGCTGCTGCTGCGGGCGGTGCCTGGTGGACCGCGTTCAATGACGCCGAACTCGACGCCCTGGAACATCGGGGCTTGAGCGAGAACTTCACCCTCAAGGCCGCCGCCCGTCGCATCGACGAAGCCCGGTCCTCGGCGCAGGTGCTGGGGGCCACCCAGTTTCCGCAGCTGTCGCTGGGCGGTAATTTCCAGCGCGAGAACAACTACGGCATCACACCCAAGCGCAGCGTGTACGGTGAAGCCACCTACGAGGTGGATTTCTGGGGCAAGCAGCGCGCGGCAGCGCAGTCGGCCGATGCGCTGGCGGTGGCCAGCCAGTTCGATGCCCAGACCCTGCGCATGACGTTGGGTGCCAACATCGCCACCACCTACTTTCAGGTGCTGTCCCTGCAAGACCGCCTGAACCTGGCCCAGTCCATCGCCAACGACGCCGCTCAGGTGCTCGACCTGGTCAAAGTCCAGGCCAGCCAGGGCGCGGTGTCGAACCTGGAAGTCGAGCAGCAGCGCAACGCAACCCAGACCTTCCAGGCGGCCATGCCGCCTTTGCGTCAGCAGCGCGACCTGGCGCTGTATCAACTGGCCGTGCTGGTGGGCGCGGCGCCGCAGACCTTCCACCTGCATGACACCGGCCTGGGCGACCTGCAGGTCCCCGAACCCAGCGCCGGGCTGCCGGTGGGGCTGTTGCGCCAGCGTCCGGACATCCAGGCCGCCGAGGCGCGCCTGCAATCGGCCAACTTCGACGTCGGCGTGGCACGGGCAGCTTTTCTGCCCAATCTGTCCATCGACCTGTTGGGCGGTTTCGACACCCTCGCCGGCGGCCAGGGGCAGCTCTGGAGCGCCATCGGCACGCTGACCCAGCCGGTGTTTGCCGGGGGGCAGCTGACCGGCCAATTGCATTTTGACCGCGCCCATGTGGCAGAACTGACGGCCACCTACCGCGAGTCGGTGATCGAAGCCCTGCAAGACGTCGAAACCCAAATCAGCGCCACCCGCGAACTGAGCCAGAACTTCACCATCAGCCAGGCCGCCGTGGCCTCGGCGCGGGAGGCGGCGCGCCTGGCTCAAGTGCGCTACCGGCTCGGTTCCACCGACTTTCAGACCTTGCTGATCGTCGAGCGCACCCAATACCAGGCCGAAGACAGCCTGTTGCAGGTGCGCCTGCAACATCTGCAAGCGGCCGTGAGCCTGTTTCGCGCCCTGGGCGGGGATTTCACCCCCACAACCATCGCCGCCAACCTTTCTGAAGCATCCAGCACCAAGGCTCGCCAACCATGATCGCGACTTCTCGTAAAAAACTGCGCTGGCCACTGGTGGCATTGCTCGCCGTGGCAGTCGCCGGCGGCCTGGCCGCCAACCATGCCGGCTGGATTGTTCCGGCCCACGCTGCGCCGGCGGCCCCCGTCGACGCGGCCGTGCCGGTGCAACTGCAACAGGCCAGCCGTCAGGACCTGCCGATCTGGCTCAGCGCCATCGGCAATGTCCAGGCCCTGAACACGGTCAACGTGCGCGTGCGGGTGGACGGCGAGCTGCAGAAAGTCATGTTCACCGAAGGCCAGATGGTCACGGCCGGCAGCCAGTTGGCCCAGGTTGACCCGCGGGTCTATCAGGCCCAGGTGGCACAGGCCCAGGCGATGATGGCCAGGGACCAGGCCCAGCAGGTCAACCTGCGCACCAACCTGGACCGCGCTACCAAGCTGGCCGAGGCCAAGGCCGGGCCGACCCAGGACGTCGACAACTTCAAGGCCCAGCTGGCGGCGCAGCAGGCCACGGTGCAGGCCGATCAGGCGGCGCTGGACAACGCCCGGCTGCAACTGGAGTTCACCCAGGTCAAGGCACCGCTGACCGGGCGCACCGGCCAGCGCCTGATCGACGTCGGCTCCATCGTTCACGGCGCCGAAGCCACCGGGCTGGTGACCATCACCCAGATGGACCCGATCACCGTGGCCTTCGCCGTGAGCCAGGACTCGCTGCCGGAGATCCTCGAAGAAAACGCCAAGGGCGCCCTGCAAGTGGTGGCCATGACCCGCGACGGCCAGAAGGAAATTGCCCGTGGCCACCTGAGCTTCATCGACAGCCAGGTCGTGGCCGCCAGCGGCCAGATCCAGCTCAAGGCGCAGTTCGACAACGGCAAGAGCCAACTGTGGCCGGGCGAGCTGGTCAGCGCGCGGCTGCTGGTCAATACCCACCCGGGCGTGACCGTGGTGCCGGCCAACGCCGTGCAACTGGGCCGTCAGGGCAATTTCGTCTACGTGGTGGGCAGCGACCAGCGGGTGGAGCCGCGAGGGGTGGACGCCGGCAGCGTAGTGGAGGGCAAGCAGTGGATCCGCAAAGGCCTGCAACCCGGTGAAACCGTGGTGGTGCAAGGCCAGTCACGCATCGCCCCGGGGGTGAAAGTGGTGCCGATCAAGACTGACCAGACCGTGGCCAACGACAGCGCCCCCGAGGTGACACCATGAGTGGCCTGAGCGGTTTCATCAGTCGCCGCGTCGGCCTCGGCCTGCTGGCCATCGGCGTGATGCTGCTGGGCTGCGTGGCCTATGTCCGTCTGCCGGTGGCGGCCTTGCCGACCGTGGACTTCCCCACCATTCAGGTCACCGCCACCCTCTCCGGGGCCAGTGCCGACACCATGGCCAGCTCCGTGGCCACGCCGCTGGAACGGGCGTTCGCCGCGGTGCCGCAAGTGACCTCGATGACTTCGTCGAGCGCGGCGGGCAAGACCAGCATCGTTCTGCAGTTCGACCTCAACCGCAACATCGACGGCGCCGCGCTCGACGTGCAGACCGCCATCACCACGGCCACGCCCAACCTGCCCAAGACCATGACCACGGCGCCGACCTTCCACAAGGTCAACCCGGCCGAAGGCACGGTGCTGTCGCTGGCGGTGACCTCGCCCACGCGCACCTTGCCGGAGCTGGACCGCTTCGCCGACAACTACATCGGCCAGCGCCTGGCCCAGGTGGCCGGCGTGGGCCTGGTGGACTTTCACGGCGAGCAGAAACCGGCCATACGCATCCAGGTCGACCCCGATGCCCTGGCCTCCCGTGGCCTGACCCTGGAAGACGTGCGCAGCGTGGTCGGGGTCAGCACCCTGGATCAGCCCAAAGGCATTCTCGACGGGCCGACCCATTCGATCACCCTCGGCGCCACCGACCAGATGCTCGATCCACAGGCCTACCGCGATCAGGTCATCGCCTATCGCGGCGGCGTGCCGATCAAGCTCGGTGACGTGGCCCGGGTCATCCCCAGCGCCGAAGACACCGAGCAGTCAGCCGACCTCAACGGCCAGCCGACGGTCATCGTCGACATTCACAAACAGCCCGGCTTCAACGTACTGGACGTGACCCACAACATCGAAGCGCAGCTGCCCAACCTGATGGCCACCTTGCCCAGAGACGTGCAAGTGCAGGTGGTGGGCGACCGTACCCAGACCATCGGCGCCTCGATCAACGACGTGCAGTTCACCTTGCTGGTGTCCATCGTGCTGGTGGTCGGGGTGATCTTCGTCTTCCTGCGCAAGCCGGTGGCGACCCTGATCCCGGCCATGACCATCCCACTGTCGCTGGTGGCGACCTTCGCGGTGATGTACCTGCTGGGTTACAGCCTGGACAACCTGTCGATCATGGGGCTGGCCATCGCCGTGGGCTTTGTGGTGGACGACGCCATCGTGGTCATGGAAAACATCGTGCGTCACCTGGAGATGGGCAAGGGCCGTCTGCAATCAGCAGTGGACGGCCTGCGGGAGGTGGGCTTCACCATCGTCTCTATGACCATTTCCCTGATCGCGGTGTTCCTGCCGCTGCTGTTGATGAGCGGCATCGTCGGGCGCCTGATGCGCGAGTTCGCGGTGACGGTGAGTGTGGCCATTCTGATGTCCTGCGTGGTCTCTTTGACGGTCACCCCGATGCTCTGCGCCTGGCTGCTCAAGCCCCATGACGATGCCGAGGAAGGGCGCTTCGCCAAGGCCTGCGAGCGGGGTTTTCTGGCCATTCACAACGGCTATGAAAGCAGCCTGGGCTGGGTCTTGCGTCACCAGCGACTGACCTTGTTGGTGGCCGTGTTGACGGTGGTCGCCACCGGTGCCCTGTACGTGCACATCCCCAAGGGCTTCTTCCCCAAGCAGGACAATGGCCTGATCCAGGGCATCGCCGAGTCGGGGCCGGATGCCTCGCCCATCGCCATGCACGAGCGCACCGCACAACTGGCTGCCGTCGTCAGCGCCGACCCGGCAGTGGGCAACGTCTACTACTGGGTAGGGCCGAACCCGACCATCAACCAGGCCCGGATGATGGTCGCCCTCAAGCCCTTCGACCAGCGCGACGTCAGTGCCAGCCAGGTCATCGCGCGGCTGCAACCGGCGCTGGACAAGGTGTCCGGGATCCAGCTCTACCTGCAACCCAACCAGGACATTCAGGTGGGCGGGCGGCTCAGCAAGACCATGTACCAGTACACCCTGCAGGACCCGGACAGCGCCGAACTCGATCACTGGAGCGGCGTGTTGCTGGACAAGCTCAAGGCCTTGCCGCAATTGCAACATGTGACCAGCGACCAGCAGCAGGGCACGCCGCAATCGACTCTGCGCATCGACCGCGCCACGGCGGCGCGCCTGGGGGTCAGCATCCAGGCCATCGACGACGTGCTGTACGACGCCTTCGGCCAGCGGCAAATCGCGACCCTGTTCACCCAGATCGACCAGAACCACGTGATCCTGGAGCTGGATCCGGCCTGGCAGGCCTCCACCAGCACCCTGGAGCACCTGTATGTGCGCTCCACCGCCGGCGGTCAGGTGCCACTCAACCTGCTGGCCAGTGTCCACCGAGAACGGGTGCCCATCGTCATCAACCACCAGGGGGTGTTCCCGGCGATCACGCTGTCCTTCGACCTGGCACCCGGCATGGCCTTGAGCGATGCGGTCAACGCCATCGACCAGACGTCGCTGGCGGTGGGCCTGCCGGACAGCATCACCGGCAGCTTCCAGGGCACCGCCCAGGCCTTTCAGGACTCGCTGAAATCCCAGCCGTGGCTGATTCTGGCGGCGATCTTGACGGTGTACATCGTGCTGGGCGTGCTCTACGAGAATGCGATTCACCCGTTGACGATCATTTCCACGCTGCCATCGGCCGGCTTTGGCGCGCTGCTGGCCTTGATCATCTGCGGGCAGGACCTGTCAGTGCTGGGGATGATCGGCATCATTCTGCTGATCGGTATCGTCAAGAAGAACGCGATCATGATTGTCGACTTCACCCTGGCCTTGCAGGCCGAAGGCAAAACGGCCGCCGAGGCGGTGCGCGAGGCTTGTGTGTTGCGGCTGCGGCCCATTCTGATGACGTCGCTGGCAGCGCTGCTGGGGGCCATTCCCCTGGCCTTCGGGCATGGCGCCGGTTCCGAACTGCGCCAGCCGCTGGGGATCGCCATCGTCGGCGGGTTGACGGTGTCTCAGGTCTTGACGCTGTACACGACGCCGGTGGTGTTCTTGTGGTTCGAGCGGTTGCGGGGCAAGCAGGAACCTGTGGGGGTGGTGGTTTGAGGTCTGTGGCGTGAGGTATGCCGCGATGTGCCTGTCCTGGCAGGGACATCGCGGCCCTGTCGCTCATGTAACCATCACGACACTTTTTTCACAGATCAACGACTTCTCCTTGATCCCGCCCTGATTACCGTGCGCTCCATGCCCAATGGAGCCTGCCGTGGGAAATCCAGCCCAGCTCAAACTGCCGCCTGCCTTTGCCACCGCGCCTGAATCAGCCGCGGCGCTCAGGGCTGCGAGCTGGACGCAGCGGCGCCAGTTCAAGCTGACGCGCAAGGCCCTGGCCTTGGCGGGTGACCCCGGTCTGGTACTGGACTTGCCCTGCGGAGCGGGCCGGTTCTGGCCGTTGCTGACGGGCAAAAGCAACCGCGTGGTGATCGCCGCCGACACCACCCTCGACGCCCTGGAAACCGCGCTGGCCGCCCATGGCTCGGCGGTGCTGGACCATATCCGGCCACTGCAGACGGCGTTGGCCCCCATCGATCTGTCCGACAACGCGGTGGACAGCATTCTCTGCATGCACAGCCTGCAGCAGATCACCGACCCCGAACGGCGTATGGCCTTGTTGCGCGAGTGCTACCGGGTCAGCCGCGACACGGTGATCGTTGCCCTTTGGAGCGACCCGGCGCTCAGCCCTTGGCGTCACCGTCACCAGGCCGGCGCTGCCAAGGTGCGTGCCGAGGCCGAAGTGGAGTTCCGTCAGGCCGGGTTCAAGATCCAGGCGCGGCTGGACACCCTGGCGTGCTGGTCGATGGCGCGGATCTACCTGCTGCGCAAGCCCTGACCGGACCTTCAGGTCAATGAAAGTTCTGAAAATCGCGCTTGCACAAGAATCATTCTGTTACATTTGTCACAGACATCAGAGGGTTGCCTTGAGCGGGGGCCGGGCAGCGCCGAGTAAACAGGTGGATTGAAATGACACAAGTATTGGCCTTTGGCCGTGAAGATTGGCAAGCGCCTGCCGACGCGCACGAACGCGACGGGGTCATCGCGGCGCTGGAAGCGGGTGACGTGGTGGCGTTCGAGCATCTGCCTTTCGTATTCACCGAGCAGGAGCGGGCCCTTTCCCAGTCCAGCCTGCTGGGTGACAGCAAGAACATCAGCTACTCCTCGGCCACCGGCGAACTCAAAGGCTGCAACGCCGGCCCTGCCGAATTGCAAGTGCTGCACGGGTTGCTGGCCCGCTACGCCGACTACAGCCAGACCCTGGTGCGCACCGTTCTGGCGCCTTACACCGATGGCCTGCAAGTGGCCCGCACCAGCTTCCGCCCGCAGGAAATCTCCGGGCGCCCGACCTCGTGGCGCAAGGACGATACCCGTCTGCACGTCGACAGCTTCCCGTCCTCGCCCGTGCAAGGGCGGCGGATCCTGCGGGTGTTCAGCAACGTGAACCCTTTTGGCGAATCGCGGGTCTGGCGGGTCGGTGGGTCGTTCGAGGACGTCGCCAGGCGCTATGAACTGCCGGGACCTTTGTGGGGTTCCAGTCAGCTGCTCAATTGGCTGCACATCACCAAGTCCCGCCGCACGGCATATGACCACCACATGCTGCGCCTGCACGACAGCCTCAAGGCCGACGCGGCGTATCAGTCCGGTGACCAATTGACCCACGAATTCGCCCCCGGCACCACCTGGCTGGTCTACACCGACCAGGTGCCCCATGCCGCAATGAGCGGCCGCTACGCCATGGAGCAGACCTTCCTGCTGCCAGTGAAGTACATGCGCAATGCGCAGCTGTCGCCGGTCAAGGTGCTGGAGCGGGTCTTGGGTCGCGAGCTGGTATAGCGCGTACTCGCTCGGCGCCGCACCAAATTGAGTCTGGTACACCCGCATGGCCCGTCATGACGGGCCTTTGGACCAGTCGGTCCGAAACAGACCATTTTTTAAAATTGATGATTATCAATGAAATGCGATGGTTTCGGCGCGGGTACCCGCACGCCGTCGGCGCCGTCGGCATGCTTTTGGCTACGTGACTGCACCCAATACACCCTCACTATAAAAAGGGACAGCGGCCATGGAGCAATTCTCGCGCGTCAGCGAACGCAACGGGCTTTTCGAACTGCACGCGGGCAGTGATGTACTGGACAGCCCGCGCTACAACCCCGACATCGCCCCCACCCAGGTGCACGAGCGCACCTGGAACACCTGGCACATCACTGCCCTGTGGGTGGGCATGTCCATCTGCGTGCCGACTTACACCCTGGGCGGCGTGCTGACCTCCTATTTCGGCCTGTCGGTGGGCGAGGCGCTGATTGCCATTCTGCTGGCCAACATCATCGTGCTGATCCCCTTGACCCTCAACGCGTTCGCCGGCACCCAGTACGGCATTCCGTTTCCGGTGCTGTTGCGTTCGTCATTTGGCGTCATCGGCTCCAACGTACCCTGCCTGGTGCGTGCCCTTGTGGCCTGCGGCTGGTTCGGCATCCAGACGATGTTCGGCGGCCTGGCCATCTCGCTGTTTCTGGGCTCGATTCTCCCGGCCTGGAAGAGCCTGGGGGGCACCGGCGAGGTCATCGGCTTCATGCTGTTCTGGGCCTTGAACCTGTGGGTGGTCATCCGCGGCGCCGAGTCCATCAAGTGGCTGGAAACCCTCTCGGCACCCTTGTTGCTGCTGGTGGGTGCAGGCCTGCTGAGCTGGGCCATGCCCCATGTGTCGATGACCGAGCTGTTGGCGCAGCCGCCCAAGAGACCCGAAGGCGCCAGCATGGTCGGCTACTTCTGCGCCGGGCTGACGGCCATGGTCGGCTTCTGGGCCACGCTGTCCTTGAACATCCCCGACTTCAGCCGCTACGCCAAAAGCCAGAAGGCGCAGATCGTCGGGCAGATCCTCGGCCTGCCGCTGACCATGTTCCTGTTTGCCTCGCTGGGGGTGGTGATGACCGCTGCGTCCGTCACCCTGGTGGGTGAACGCGTCTCCGACCCGGTGAGCCTGATCGGACATATCGACAGCCCGTTCTGGGTAGCGGTGGCCATGGCTTTGATCGTGGTCGCAACCTTGGCGACCAACACGGCGGCGAACATTGTCTCGCCCACCAACGACTTTCAGAACATCGCACCGAAGTTGATCGGCCGGACCCGCGCCGTCTTGCTGACCGGCCTGACAGGCTTGCTGCTGATGGGCCATGAACTGCTGAAGAAACTCGGCTGGCTGCACTCTGACCTGAGCCTGGAAACCGTCTACTCCAACTGGCTGCTGGGCTATTCCAGCCTGTTGGGGCCGATTGCTGGCATCATGGTGGTCGACTATTTCCTGATCAAGAAGCAGATCCTGGACCTGGCCGGGCTGTACCGCGACGACGTCTACCCGGCCTGGAACTGGCTGGGCTTCATTGCCTTGGCGGTGCCGGTGTTGCTGACGCTGCTGTCCTTGGGCAGCAGCGCGTTCAGCTGGTTCTACGACTACGGTTGGTTTACCGGTTCGATACTCGGTGGGCTGGTTTACTACGCGCTGTGCAGCGTGCGCGGCGCGGATCCGGCAGCGCTGGCGGCCCGGCGCTGAACCAGGTGTTGCACCAGATGCTCGGCGTCCCGGGCCACGCCGCTGAAGCGCCCGGAGCCCCAGGTGTACAGCCAGGGCAGGCCGAGGAAGTACAGGCCGGCCTGGCCACTGACGCCGCGTTCATGGGCTGGGTAGCCACGGCCATTGAACACCGGCGCATCGACCCAGGTGAAGTCCGGGGTGAAGCCGATGCACCAGATCACGCTGGTGATGCCGGCACTGGCCAGGTCCAGCGTCGGGCGCTCCTGCGCCGGGGCCCATAGCGGGGCGTAAGGATTCCCGGCCGGCGCCTCGATGTTCTGTTCAAGGATGAACGTGTCGATGCTGGCATTGATGCGGTTGTACACGGCGTCGGCGGCTAGCAGGCTGCTGTCGAGGTTTTCGCTGAACTGCAGCAGGGTGCCGTCCAGACCCTGCAGGCGGCCATAGAGCTGCATGCCCTCGAGGGCAAAGCGGCGCAGGTCGATGTCGCGGCCGCCGTCGCGGCCGGTGACATAGTGGTTGGTGTTGTCGCGTACCCCTTCACGCAGCGGGTGGCGGTCGACGCCGATGTCGTAGTAGCCCATCTCGGCCAGCCAGTCGACCACATCCTTGCCCCGGTAAAACCGCGCGCAACGCGGTGCGTCACCCACTGCCAGGAAAACCCTGCGCCCGGCCAGGTGCAGGTCTTCGGCGATCTGCGCACCAGACTGGCCGCTGCCCACCACCAGCACCGCGCCCTCGGGCAGCCCCTGGGGATTGCGGTACTGTTCTGAGTGCAACTGCTGGATGTTGGCCGGCAGCCGCTCGGCCAGACGGGGAATGATCGGCGTGTGGTAGCCCCCGCTGGCGACGATCACCTGGTCGGCACTGAACTCGCCTGCCGTGGTGCTCAGCAAAAACCCGCCTTCGGCACGCGGTGTCAGGCGTTCGACGCTGACACCTTCCTGCACCGGTGCGTCGACCTTGCGGATGAAGTCGTCCAGGTAGGCGATGATTTCTTCGCGAACCATGAAGCCATGAGGGTCGTCGCCGTCGTAGGCATGGCCGGGCAGGGCACACTGCCAATTGGGCGTGACCAGGCTGAAGGCGTCCCAGCGCTGTTGGCGCCAGGTGTGGGTCAGCTGGTGTTTTTCCAGGACCAGGTGGTCGATGTCATGGGCTTGCAGGTAGTGGCTGGCCGACAGGCCGGCCTGGCCGCCGCCGACGATGATGGTGCTGTAGTGGGACATGGGAGGGGCTCCTTTTGAATGGGGGGTGGGAATCACCACAGGGCCGAACGGGCAGAGAGCGCTTGTGGGATCAAATCTCGCCGTACCCGCTGGCATGCACCTGCCCGGCGCCCTGGATGGCCAACTCCAGCACCTCGACCTGGGCATCGGCCTCGGTATACAGCCGGGCCTGCAGGCGCAACCCGGCCAGGCTGTCCATGGCCGAACTGCAATAGAATCCCTTCACGGTCTTGACCCGCTCACTGGCGGCATTCAGGCCGCTGGCGGCGCGGGCCATGAAGTCGGCGATGGCGTAGCGTTGGCCGGCCTCCAAGTGATCGAAAATCGCCGTGGACGGCGAGTAGGCGGTGTTCTGTTGGCCATCGGGCCAGCGCAGGCGCAGGGTCACGGCGGGCATGTCAGTGTTCCTTGTGGGGTTGGGTGAAACCGGTAAAGGGCTGTTCGGCCAAGTTCCAGAAAGGGCGGCTTTCGCCATCGCGCGCCACGTGCAGGCAGGCGCTGTCATCGATCTGGCCGATGCCCACACAGTGCAGGCCTTCGAAAGCGAACGCTGCCTGCACCACCGCGAGATGCTCAGGGGCGAGGGTGAAGACGAAACCGTAGCTGGGGAACGCCTGCAGCCAGCGCTCCAGGTCGCCGTCAGCGGGGCGCGGCAAATGATCCAGGTGCACGCGGGCACCGCAGCCGGTGGGTTCGAGCAGCATCAAAAGCGTGCCCAGCAGCCCGGCATTGCTGATGTCCTTGGCGGCCAGCAGCAGCCCGGCCTCGGCCAGGCGCGGGATGACGTCGAGCTTGGATCGCAGCCGTGCCGGCGTGCAGTGTTCGAAGGCTTTCCAGTAGGGGGCGTCGCCATGCCACTGGCCGTCCAGGTCGACTACCGTGGCCAGGGTCTGTCCCGGCGCCACGTGCCAGGTCGACAGCAGGCTGCGCGCCCAGCCGGTGATGGCCACCGCCAGTGCCGTCGGATTGCCGGGGGCGACGCTGGTGTGGCCGCCGGCCAGCAGTAGCCCATAGGCCTCGCAGGCGGCGCGGATGCCCGCCAACACCTCATCGGCGGCGGCGGCCTCATTGTGCCAATAGGCATTGACCACGGCTGTCGCCCGGCCGCCCATTGCGGTGATATCGCTGATGTTGGCCATCACCGCCGACCAACCGGCGAACCATGGGGCCTGCTCGACGAACGCCGGCAACATGCCTTCGATGGCCAATAACTGGTACTGATCACCACAGCGAATCGCGGCGGTGTCGTCGCCGGGCAACGCATAACGATCATGGCCTGGAGCCGCACCGAAGTGCCGGGCCGGTTGCTGGATGGCGCACTTGGCGGCCATGGCCGGGGTATCCCGCAAGCGGGCGAGCAGGGTGTCCAGATCAGTCATGGCGGCGTGCTCGGCTCAGGGCTACGCGGCGCGGCATGAACGGGTAGGCGTCGAGTTGCGCCTCCATCAACACGTGGGGCTGGCCCAGCAGTTGGAGGGTGTCGAGGCTGCGCCAGTGCAAACGGTGGAACCAGGCTTCGTTGACCACCTGCACCGTCGCCAGGAAACGCTCGCAGCCCAGGTCCAGCGCCCGTGATACTGCCTCGTTGACCAGCGCCTTGCCGATCATTGCGTGGCGCCGATAGGCCCGCGCCACGCACAGCCGGCCGCCGTACCAGAGGCCAGGCTCGCTCGGGTAGATGCGCACCGCGCCGATGACCTGGTCGGGCATGCCGCAGTGATGGGCCACGGCGACGATGGGCAGGGCGCCGAAGTCCTTGTCGTCCTTGTCCTGGGCAAGCAATTGCTGCTCCTGGGAAAACACCGCGCGCCGCAGGGCGTAGTAGTCGCTTTTCTCCCAGGCCTGCTCGGCTGGCTTGACCAGCAGGTCGTCGGTGAGAAACTCGGTGAAGGTGCTGTCCACCAGTGCGAAGGCATGTTCGGCCATGGCGCGATCCTCATTCGTGGTGTTTGAGCGCCGAGCAGGCGCCGCATTTGGCGCAGCCAGCGTTTATGTTGGCCGAGTGCAGGCCGTGGCGGCGCAGGCTGGCGCCGATGCGCGGGTAGAGGCGCTGCATGAAATGGCTGTCGGGCTTTGCATGGCGGGCCAGCGGAGTGCCATCGATGGGCACGAAGGGCACCACGAAGGGGTACACGCCCATCCCGGCCAGGCGCTCGCTCATCTCGGCGATGGCCTGTTCGCTGTCGCCGAGCCCGGCGAGGATGTAGGTGCTGACCTGACCATGACCGAACACCTTCACGGCCGCTTCGAAGGCGCTGAAGTAGCGGCTCAGCGGCACCTGCGCCTTGCCCGGCATGATGCGCTGACGTACCGCGTCGGTGACCGCTTCCAGGTGCATGCCCAGGGACACTACGCCGCTGTCGCGCAGGCGCTGGAACCAGTGGTCATGGTCCGGTGGCTCGCACTGGGCCTGGATCGGCAGATTGACGGCACGGGTCACGGCCGCTGCGGATTCGCAGAGGATGGCCGCGCCACGGTCCGGGGTCTGCGGCGTGCCGGTGGTCATGACCATGTGCTTGACGCCGTCCAGCCGCACCGCGGCGGCCGCCACTTCGGCCAGCTGCGCCGGGCGTTTGCGGGCAATGGTCTTGCCTGCCGCCAGGGACTGGTCGATGGCGCAGAACTGACAGGCGCTGGCCGCCTCGTTCATGCGGATGCAGTGCTGCAGCACGGTGGTGGCCAGCACGTCCTTGCTGTGCAAGGTGGCGATCTTCCAATACGGTGTGCCGTCGGCGGTGCTCAGGGCATAAAAGTTCGGCACCCCGGGCAGTTGCACCTGGCCCACCTGCAAACCTTCGCGAAAGATCAGCGCCTGGCCGCCCAGGGCATCGGGCACGGCGCTGTAGGGCGAATCCAGCGAGGCGCGGTTGAGCATCGGTACCATGGCCGTGTGCTCGCCCAGGGTCAGGGCCTTGTGGTCGGACGGGCCGGCGCCGCCCTTGCGGGCCAGACCGTCGGCACCTTGCCAGCGTACGCCGTGGCATTGCAGGTCGGCGAGCAGGTCGTTGTGGGCGATCAGGGCTTCAGTCATGAGCGTGCACCTTGTAGGCGGCGTCGCGCTGCTGGACGTGCAACGCGGGACGGCGGTCGATCAACAGGCTGAGCAGTTCGGGGCGACTGTAGTGGCCCACCGAATCCATCATGCGTTTGCGTTTGTCGATCAAGGCAAAATCCAGGTCGGCGATCACCCAGCCTTCGCCCTCGCACAGGGGCTCGCCCAGCAACTTGCCTTCGGGGGTGACGATGGCGGTGAAGCAGCCACCGGAGATGGGTTCGATGCAGCAACCGGTGTCGGCCATGATCTGCGCCTGCTGCTCGCCGTTCAGCCAGGCAGTGGCGTTGACCACAAAGCAGCCGCTTTCCAGTGCGTGGTGGCGGATGGTCACTTCGATCTGCTCGGCAAACACCTGGCCCACCAGGGAGCCGGGGAACATCGCTGCATGGATCTGTTCGCCGTCGGCCATCAGCGCATAGCGTGCCAGCGGATTGTAGTGCTCCCAGCACGCCAGGGCGCCGATGCGGCCCACGGCGCTGTCGGTGGTGCACAGCCCCGAGCCATCGCCTTGGCCCCAGACCATGCGCTCGTGGTAGGTGGGGGTGATCTTGCGCCGGTGCTGGATCAGCGTGCCGTCGGCGTCGAACAGCAGTTGGGCGTTGTAGAGCGTGCCGCCGTCGCGCTCGTTGACGCCGATGCAGGCGACAATCCCGGCTTCGCGGCAGGCTTCGCCGATCTGGCGGGTGGTGTCGGACGGCACGCGCACCGATTCTTCCAGCAACTGCAGGTGTTCCTTGCCCATGGCGAAGGGTGCCTGGACGAAGGAGAAGTAGGGGTAGTAAGGCACCACGGTCTCGGGAAAGACCGCGAATTGCACACCTTCGCGGCCCAGGGCCAGCAACGTGCTGACGAGTTTGTCGACGGTGGCCTGGCGCGAGTAGAGCACAGGGCTGAACTGCACGGCGGCGGCGCGGATGGTGGGCATGGGCCGAGCTCTCAAAGGGTTCAGGAGGGGGTGGCTGTGCCGGCGTCATCGCAGGCCGGCGCAGGTTCGATCAGGCTGTCCAGGTGTCAATGATCATCGCGCCCTCGCGGCGCATCAGCAGGCGCAGGTCCATCACGTCCAGCGGGTTGATCGGGCGGATACCCTCGATCAGCGCCTTTTCGGTCTGGCCGTACAGCGCCTGCAAGGCAAACCGGCAGGCATACACTTCGCCGCCCTCGGCCATGAACGCCTTGATCTGATTATTTACCGCCAAGTGTCCGGGGAAGGCTTCGGCGCCCAGGGTCGGGAAGCCGCGCTGCACACCCAGCTGCACGCCCGGTCCGTAGAGCAGGATCTTGGTCTCGAAGCCCTTGCGCAGCAGCCGCTTGGCCTGGAGCAGGTTGACCAGCCCGATGGAGCCTTCGAAAGCGATGGTGTGAAAGGTCAGCAGGGCCTTCTCGCCGGGTTCGGCCTTGACGTCCTCGAAGACTTTTTCTTCGTAATTGACCAGGAAGTCGCCGTCTTGATAGTGGGCAATGTCAACGTTTGGCATGTGCTGCTTCTCCGTAGTGCTTGGCTGAGGACGAGGCAGCTTTTACAGGCCTGCCCCTTGCAAGCAGTAGAGCGAACGCCGTGCCAGAAATATTTCTGCCGGGTTTGCGCAATCCAAGTCATTGAATGACCTTAAAAAAGCCATCTGCACCGGTTTTTCCAGCGCTGACTGAGGCTATCGAGGGATTACGCTTTCCCGTAGAAATACGAATATTCGTCATGCCACATCACGAGATTGCGTAGCCATGGGCGACCCCGATTCACTTAGCGGCTGGGCCGATCTGGCCTATTCCAACCGGCACATGGTGTTCGAGCATTGCAGCGAAGCCATCGCCTTGCTGGACCCCTACGGCGACCGTTTCGGCGACCTCAACGTGGCCGCCTGCAAGTTGCTGGGCTATTCACGCCAGGAGTTGTTGGACTGGCCGGTCAGCCGCCTGTTCGGCCACCAGTTGCCGGACCTGATCGTGTTCAGCCAGGCGGTCATGGAAAAAGGCCGGGGCTGGACCGACGAGCTCAGTTGCAACTGCAAGAGCGGCGAGCGCCTGCAACTGGAAATCTCGGCGACCCTGCTGGGCGTCAAGGGCCGCCAGCAGATGATCCTGGTGTTGCGCGAGCAGAGCAGCGAGCGCTACCAGCGTGACCAGGCCCACACCGAGCGGACCATGCGTGGCGGCCTGATCGAGTGGCGCAACATCCTCAACCTGTTTCAGGAGAGTGAGCGCGACAATCAGTTGCTGCTCAGTGCCGTCGGCGACGGGATCTACAGCATCGACAGCGCGGGCCTCGCCACCTTCGTCAACCCGGCCGGCGCGCGCATGCTGGGCTGGGCGCCCGCGGACATGATCGGCAAGAACATCCACCGCATTCATCACCACAGCCACGCCGACGGCAGCCATTACCCGGTGGAGGACTGCCCGATCTACAAGGCGGTGCACGACGGTGTGGTGCACGAGGGCCGCCAGGAGGTGTTCTGGCGCCGCGATGGCAGCAGCTTTCCGGTGGAGTTCACCAGCACCCCGGTGATCGACGACGGCCGCATTGCCGGGGCAGTGGTGGTGTTTCGCGACATCACCGAGCGGCGCACCACGGAGAACCAGCTACAGACCGCGCTGGAGGAACTCAAGGTGCTCAAGCGCCGGCTCGAAGAGCAGAACGCCTACTTGCAGGAAGAGATCCACATCGAGCACAACTTTCGGGAAATCGTCGGCCAAAGCGAGGCGATCCTCAAGATCATCAAGCAGATCGACGTGGTCGCCCCCACCGACGCCAGCGTCTTGATCAACGGTGAATCCGGCACTGGCAAGGAGCTGATCGCCCGGGCCATTCACCAGGCCAGCCGGCGCAGCAGTGAGCCGTTGATCCGGGTCAACTGTGCGGCGATTCCGGCGGAACTGTTCGAAAGCGAATTCTTCGGCCATATTCGCGGCGCCTTTACCGGCGCGGTACGCGATCGCGTGGGGCGCTTCGAACTGGCCGACGGGGGCACGTTGTTTCTCGACGAGATCGGCGAGATCCCCCTGGAGTTGCAGAGCAAGTTGCTGCGGGTGTTACAGGAAGGCCAATTCGAGCGGGTGGGCGAGGAGCGCACCCGGCGTGTCGACGTGCGCATCGTCGCCGCCACTAACCGCGACCTGCGTGGAGAGGTCCAGGCGCGGCGCTTTCGCGAGGACCTGTATTTTCGCCTGAACGTGTTTCCCATCCAGTCCCCGGCCCTGCGTGAACGGCCGATGGACATCGCTCCCCTGGCCGCGCATTTTCTGCGTCAGATCGGCCAGCGCCTGAACATGTCCGGCCGGCGCCTGCGCAACAGCGACATCGAGCGGTTGCAGCGCTACACCTGGCCGGGCAACATCCGCGAGCTGCAGAATGTGGTGGAGCGGGCCCTGATCACTTCCCAGGGCGCTGAGCTCAATTTCGACCTGCCGGACGAGCTGCGCCCGGCACCGGCCCAGGCGCAATCGACCCTGTTGACCGAAGAGCAGATGCGCGGGCTGGAACGACAGAACATGCTGATGGCGCTTCAGATGGCCAAGGGCAAACTGTTCGGCAAGGGCGGGGCGGCGGAGTTGCTGGGGGTGAAGCCGACGACCTTGGCTTCGCGGTTGAAGCGGTTGGACATCGAGGCGGGATAAGTGCATGGCCTGATCAGCTGTCCGGCCATGCACCCAGGCATCACAACCCCCCTCATTTCAGATCAGTTCACCGGCACCGGCGCCAAGGTCCCCAGCAACGACACCGCTGCCAACGCGCCAAACCCCAAGGCCCATTCAATCCCGACGGTCCAGCGCAGTTGCTGCTGGCTCACCGGCGGGCGGTGCAACTGGCTGCGGTGCCAGGCAGCGAGGCCCAGCATGCACAGCACCAAGGCCGCCTTGACCGCCAGCACCGTGGCGAATCCGGATTGCCCCGGCACCGGCCAGTAGGAACCGGTCAATACGCGCACGTTGATCAGGCCGGTCACCAGCACGCCGCCCACCAGCACCAGGCCGATAGAGCTGAAGCGCAGCAGCAGTTCGTCGATGTCCTGGCCATTGGGTCGGGCCAGCAGGAAGGTCAGCAGCATCAGCGCACCCATCCACGCACCGACGCAGAACAGATGGACCAACTGATTGATCACCAGCAGCGTGCCATTAACTCCGTCGAGCATCACGGCGTGGCCGATCGGGGCCAAGGTGGCCAGCGCCAGCGCACTCAAGGGGCGGGCGACCACCGCCGTGCGTGCGCCGGGAATCCGCAGGCACAGCAGGAGGCCGGCGCACAGCACCAGGTGCAGGCTCCAGACCTTGCCGAAGAAGGTCTGCATCAACACTTTCTGCACCGCCGCCAGGTTCAGGCCGGTGACCGGCACATTGTTCAGGTCGGCGGCGAGCAACAGCAGCCACAGGGCCGCGCTGATCAATGCCAGCCCGGCCAGCAGGCACAGCAACGGGTCGAGCAGGTTGCGCACACGTTTCTGCTGGGACGGATGGTCGAGCATCATCGGGCGGAACAGGGCGGCGCCGAACACCAGCATGAGGGTGGCGAAATGAATGAAACGGACAATGACCAACGCGCTCATGGGTTACTGACCGACCTTGAAGTGGTAGCTGCCGGCACTCTTGTGGGTGTCCACCGAGATCACCTGCCAATTCACCGTGTAATCACCGGCGGACAAGGGTTGGTCAGGGGTGACCAGCAGTACTTTCTTGTCGCCCTCGGCGGTGGCCAGCGGCTTGAGGGGCAGCGCCGTGCCGCTGCTCGGCGTGAGCGTCACCTGGCTGAAGCCGGCCTCGACGCCTTCGGAAAACTCCAGGCGCAGTTGCGCGGGGGCGGCCACGGTGCTGTCGGCAGCGGGGGTCTGGGTCTTGAGGTGGGCATGGGCCCAGACACCGTTGGAAGCAATGGCGCTGGCCAACAGCGCGGTGGCGCTCAACAGGCGTTTGGCGGTCAGGGGCAGGGCAGGCATGGCAGGCACCTCGGCAGAAAAATGCGGCCAATAAAGCACGAAGGCAGGGGGCTGGGCAAATCGGCGGCCGATTGAGCGAGTCGATGGCGGCTGTAGAACGTCTGCATGGGTGATCGCGTCCTTGATGAATGATAATCACTACCGATATGGCGCGATTGCGGATAGACTCCCATCGCCCAGTTGCCGTCCGTCATGCCTGGGGCATCTTTGCCCTGACCGGGCGGTCCATCATGGATGCGGTTCAAAAACCAAGGGGCAAGCGATTTGGCCAGAAATAAACAGCTGCTGAATTTTCGCGCCGACGATGGCGAGCCGGCGCTGCTCGGTCGCTTCGGCACTGGCGAGCGGCGCAGTATGGGCGAATTGAATGCCAGCGTCGCAGTGCCTCAGGGCGGCAGCTGGGTCCGCAGGCTGCTGGCCTTTGCCGGCCCCGGTTATATGGTCGCCGTGGGTTACATGGACCCGGGCAACTGGGCCACCGACCTGGCCGGCGGCTCGCAGTTTGGCTACACCCTGCTGTCGGTGATCCTGCTGTCCAATCTGATGGCCATCCTGTTGCAGGCGCTGGCAGCACGGCTGGGCATCGCCACCGGGCTGGACCTGGCTCAGGCCTGCCGCGCACATTATTCGCCGCCGGTGCGCATTCTGCTGTGGCTGGCCTGCGAGGCGGCCATTGTTGCCTGTGACCTGGCCGAGGTGATCGGCACGGCCATTGCCCTGAAACTGCTGTTCGGACTGCCGCTGGTGTGGGGGGCAGTGCTGTCTGCGTTGGACGTGTTCCTCATCCTGTTGCTGATGCGCCGCGGCTTTCGCTCGCTGGAAGCCTTCGTGATCGCCCTGTTGACCCTGATCTTCGCCTGCTTCGGCGCGCAGATGGTCATGGCCCAGCCAGTGATCGCCGATGTCCTCGCCGGCTTCATTCCCCAGGCGCAAGTCGTCACCAATCCGGCTGTCCTGTATGTCGCCATCGGCATCATTGGCGCCACGGTCATGCCCCATAACCTGTACTTGCATTCCTCCATCGTGCAGACCCGTGCCTACGAACGCACCGAGGCCGGGCGCCGCATGGGGCTGCGCTGGGCGGTCACCGACAGCACCGTGGCGTTGATGCTGGCGCTGTTCGTCAACGCGGCGATCCTGATCACCGCTGCCGCCGTGTTCCATAGCGCCGGACGTACCGACGTGGTGGACATCGAGCAGGCCTACCAATTGCTGTCGCCCATGCTTGGCATCGGCATCGCTTCGGCGCTGTTCGCTGTGGCGTTACTGGCCTCGGGGATCAACTCCACGGTGACCGCGACCCTGGCGGGCCAGATCATCATGGAAGGCTTCCTGCACCTGCGCATACCCGACTGGGCGCGACGCCTGCTCACCCGTGGGCTGGCGGTGGTGCCGGTGGTGGTGGTCACGGCGCTCTACGGCGAAGCGGGGACGGCGCGCTTGCTGGTGTTCAGCCAGGTGGTGCTGTCGATGCAACTGCCGTTCGCGGTGATCCCGCTGGTGCGCTTTGTGTCCGACCGCAAGCTGATGGGCGTGTTTGTGACCGGCCGTGCAGTGACGGCCCTCGCCTGGGCCGTGGCGGCGTTGATTGTGGGGTTGAATGTGAAGCTGCTGGTGGATGTGATGGCCGGGTAGCCCCGGCGGTGGTCTCATCCCACCGCCCGATTCTGCTCGGTCAGCCGCTGCACCGCCAACCGCCGGTAATGGGAAGGCGTCATGCCTTTCAATTGCTGAAAGCGCCGGTTGAAGTTGGAAATGTTGTTGAACCCGGACTCGAAGCACACATCCGTCACCGGTTTGTCGCCGTCGGCCAGCAGTTCGCAGGATTTGCTGATGCGCAGGCGATTGACGAACTCGACGAAGGTCCGCCCCGTGGACTGTTTGAACACCCGGGAGAAATAGGTGGGTTTCATGCCCAGATGTTCGGCCACTTCCTCGAGGGTCAATTCGCGGCTGTAGTGGCTGAAGATGTAGTCCACGGCCCGGTTGGTCCGGTCGATGTTGTGCTCGTCGGCCAGTTGCGGCGCCGTGATGTCGCTGAGCAGCTGGTAATCCTCGCAGGCCGCCAGCAACTCCATCAAAATCAGAAAATACCCCAGCCGCCGCACGCCGCGGCTGTCGGCGATCTGTTGCATCAGGCCCTGGGCTTGTTCGAGCGTGTCCGGGCAGCGAAATTCGATGCCTTGGCGCGAGCGTTCCAGCAATGGCGCCAGGCTCTTGAGTTCGGTGAAGATCAGGTGGCCGCCTTCAAACAGTTCATCAGTGAAATTGACCAGCATGTCGCGCTTGTCGACCACCTCGTCCTCGGCCAGCTGACTGATCCAGTTGTGGGGCAGGTTGGGGCCGGTCAGGAACAGGCTGCGCGGGTTGAAGTTGCCGATGTAGTCGCCGACAAACACCTTGCCGGAACTGGCCACGATCAAATGCAGCTCGTATTCCTTGTGAAAGTGCCAGCGCACCAAAGGGCAGGGGAAGCCGTGCTGACGATAGATGACCGACAGTCCATCGTGATCATCCATCAGCTCATAGGAGGGGTCGGTGATTCTCGTGCTTCTGCTCATTGCCCTGGCCGTTATTGTTCTTGCCAATTGAGGGCGCCAGCATAGCCGTCGGCGTGAGGCTTTGCACTAAGTGCTGGCGTACATCCCGCGGCGGGCAGGGGCCAGACTCGCCGGCTGCACGGCATCCGTCCGGCGCTGTTGCAGTAAAGCGCCCTGATCGGCGTGGCGGATGGCCGAGACCAGGGCTTCGATCAAGGTCAATGAGGCGATTCGCGAGCTTTGCAGCACCGCATGGCCGGCCGGGGCGAACAAGGTGATATCGGCGGCCTCAGCCAGGGGCGAGGCGGGTGAGTCGGTGATGGCCAGCACTTTGGCACCCCGTTCGCGGGCGAGCCTGACCAGGTGCATGGTCTCGTCGACGTAGGGCGGCAAGGCGATGGTCAGCAGCGCGTCTGCGGACGTCACGGTGGCCATCCGGTAAGTTGCCATGTCCAGGCCGCCCTCGGTACTCACGGTGCCGACGTTCGGGCGCACTTCCACCAGGCTGTCGGCGGCTACGCTGGCCAGGTAATAGCTATTACCCAGACCGACGATGTGGATGCGCGAAGCCCCCATCAGCGCGCGCGCCAAGCCTTCGAACGTATCGGTGCCATTGCTGTCTGCGACGCCGTCCAGGTTGCCCTTGGTCAGCCTGATCTGCTGTTCCAGGGAAAAGCCGGCGCGCGGTCGTTTGAGCAGTTCGCCGCGCACTTGCTCCCCCGGGGCAATCCGGCCGAGCAGGTTGTCCACCAGAGCGTTATGCAACCCGGTATAGCCGTTGAGCCCCATGGCATTGGCCAGGCGATTGACGGCTGCGGTCGATGAAGCTGAGCGCTCTGCCATGGTGTCGATCGTGAGGGTAGCGGAACTGAGGGGATATCTGAGAATGAAGTCTGCCACTTTGCGCAGAGCCGGACGGCTGATACGAGCCATCTTGGCGATATGGATCATCAAGCGGGTGTCATAGATAGAGCTTCCCAGAAGGTCTGACATGATGTGTTCCTCAGCCAATCCGAAGTTCCTGATTTGAAGGGTGCTTCCCTGCACACCCCGAAAGTAGCGCATTTGAAGAATGGATCCTAGTGACAAATCTGACAGTTCTACCCCTGTGGTCTGGCGTTTTTCGCCGCCCTGTTTTTCGCCTCGATCCACTGCGCCATGTACTGGGTACTCTTGTGCTGATGGTGTTGCAGCATGGCCCCGGTGAAGTTCTGCAAGCGATGTTCAGCCAGGCGGGGGAGCAGTGTCTCGATCCGGGCCACCAGGGCGGCGCTGTGCAGGTCGATGTCATAGCGTGAGGCCAGCACTTGCTGCGCCTGCGTCCGGGCTTGCTGCCATCGGCTTTCGTCGCAGTACAGGGCAACGGCGGCCTCCGCCAGTGCGCTGGCGCTGCGGGCCACGGCGCCGGGCCAGGGCAGCGCCCCGTGCATCGCTTCCGCCCCGATGGGGGTTGTCACGCTGGGGGTACCGCAGAGCATGGCGTCGGCCAGCTTGCCTTTGATCCCGGCGCCGAAACGCAGGGGTGCCAGGTTGACCCGCGCCTGCGCCATCACCTCCAGGGCGTCATCGGCCCAGCCCAGCACATGAAACCCTTGACGGGCATTGTGCAAAGCGGTGGCCTTGGGCGGCGTGTAGGCGCCATAGATGTGTAATTGCGCCTCGGGCAGTTGTTGTCGGATCAGCGGCCAGATGCTGTTCTTGAGCCACAGCACCGCATCCCAGTTGGGCTCGTGGCGAAAGTTGCCGATGCTCAGAAAGTGCGCCCGTTCGGCAAAGTCGGGGCTGGGGCGGGGGCGCGCGTCCAGCATCAACGGGCACCAGTGCAGCAAGGACGCTGGCACCCCGAACTGCTGCACCAGCAATTGCAGCTCGACGTCAGAAATCATCAGGTTGAGGTCGCACCGGTACAGCGCAGCGATTTCCCGCAGGGTGACGTCGGCGGCCGCCATGGCCGGGTAGACGCCGTCCAGCGCCGCGCTGAACAGGTCGCTGAAGTCGTCACTCGCGTCCGGGGCCTTGAGCCGGGCCTTGAGCAACTGCTGGCGAGCGTCGCGCAGGCCGTGCAGGTCGCAGGTTTCCAGCACCCTCAGGGCCTGTGGGCAGTGTTTGGCGACCCGCCAGCCGAACTGCTCTTCCATCATGAAACGGTCGAAAAGCACCACATTGGGCGCCAGTTCTTCGACGAATACGTCAAAACTGCTGTCATTGAGAGTGATAGCACACTCGGCGATGCCCAGCTCGGCCAGATCGGCCTTGTGTTCGCCCAGAGTCGCGGGGCTGGCAAAGGTCACCTGCCAGCCAGCCGAGAGAAACGACCCGAGCAATTGCATCATGTGGCCGCCGGCCGCCGACGAGCGGGGTTCAGGCCAGACATAACCGACGACCAGCACGCACAGACGGGTAAGGGACAAGGGCGTGGCCTCCTGAAAAGGCGGCCATTAGAGCACAGCCGGGGGCGTCAGGCAGTCAGGATGGCCTTGACCATGTCGCGCAGCTGATCGATGGAGAACGGCTTGCCGATGGAGTACATGCCGGTGGGCACGTCGACGTTGTCGGCGTAACCGCTGGCGAACAGGATCGGCAGCTGCGGACGTACTTCGCGAGCTTTCAAGGCGAGATCGCGGCCGTTGATATCCGGCAGCCCGACGTCGGTCATCATCAGGTCGATGCGCTTGTCCCCCTGGTTCACGAACGCCATCGCCGTCTTGCCATCTTCGGCTTCGAGCACCTGGTAATCGAGCTCCTCCAGAACGTCGACGATCAGCATGCGCACGATCTCGTCATCTTCAACGACCAGCAGGGTGGGGTGTTCAGACATCTTGGCAATCCTGGATTCGGTAAGTAAGGCGAGTCGGCTATAAACAGTAGAGGCGCGGCCGCAAAATAGGAGCGCAGCGGGCCTTGCGGAGTTCCCCGGTCGGGCGTCTTTTTCGAGGTGTGCGGCACTGGCGGTGCCTAGTGTGACGAATTTTCCGCCCGCCATGCAGGAAAAATAGAACTTTTACACGCGTTTACGGCAAAATCGCCGCCTTGAGTTCACCACCCAGGCCAATGGATATGACTAAAAGCTCCACGATCGACGAGCAAAGTTTCCGCAAACTCCTGAATCGCAACGTCGGTTTGCCCCTGGGTGTGGGGCTTGTCAGCGGTCTGGTGTTCGTCGGTATCATTGCCTATCTGATGTCGGTGATCGACTGGGTCGAGCACACTGACCGAGTGATCAACAACGCCAATGATGCGGTCAAGCTGTCCATTGACATGGAAACCGGCATGCGCGGTTACCTGCTGACCGGCAATAACAGCTACCTGGACCCGTTTGAACTGGCCAAGCCCCGGCTGGCGGCGGAGATCCCGGCGTTGCAGGAACTGGTGTCCGACAATCCGATCCAGGTCGAGCGCCTGACTCGCATCATGGCCATGCAGAAGGAGTGGATCGCCTACGCCGAGTCCATGATCGAAGCCCGTCGAACCAACGCAGACTTCAGTACCATCGTGCAGTCGGGCCGCGGCAAGCGCCTGACCGACGATGTGCGCAAGCAGTTCGAGGACCTGCTGGCCATGGAACACGGGCTGAGGGTGACCCGGGCCGAAGACGTGACCCATACCATCTGGGCGTCCATCAGCCTGTATGTGTTGTTTGTGCTGTTGATCAGCGGCCTGGTGGCCTGGTTCGGGCGCCGCGATATCATGGCGCTGTCCACTTCCTATGGTGACAATCTGCAAGCCCAGCAACTGAGCAGCGATCGCTTGCGCGAGCAGGCCTGGTTGCGCAGTGGCCAGACCCAGCTGGCCGAACAGCTGCTGGGCCAGCTGACCTTGCAGATGCTGGGGCGCAACATCCTCCAGTTCTTTTCCGGTTATCTGGGCAGTGTGGTGGCGGCCGTCTACGTGCGCGAAGAGCACGGCAGTCTGCGCCGCGTCGCCACTTACGGCTTCTCCCGTGAACAGGAAGGCCAGCAACAGACCCTGATCAATGGCGAAGGCATCGTCGGCCAGGCCGTGCAGAGCAACCGGCTGGTGCGCCTGGACGATGTGGCCCAGGATTACTTCAAGGTCAGCTCGGGGCTGGGTGACGGCGCACCGCGCAGCGTCCTGGTCGTGCCCACCAGCAACGACGACGCGGTCAACGGCGTGGTCGAGCTGGGCTTCCTGCGCGCGCTGAGCGACCGTGACGTCGAGTTGGCGCAACTGCTGGCCAGCAATATCGGCACTGCCATCGAGGCGGCGCGCTACCGTCAGCGCTTGCAGGAGGTGCTGGCCGAGACCCAGCAGCTCAATGAAGAGCTGCAGGTGCAACAGGAAGAGCTGAAAACCGCCAATGAAGAGCTCGAAGAGCAATCCCGTGTGCTCAAGGAGTCCCAGGCGCACCTGGAGACTCAGCAGGCGGAACTGGAACAGACCAACGAACAACTGGCCGAGCGCACCGACGCCTTGTCCCAGCAGCGCGACGCCCTGGACCGCAAGAACGCCGAGCTCAACGAGGCTCAGGTGCAGCTCGAAGACCGCGCCGACGAGTTGCAGCGCTCCAGCAAATACAAGTCGGAATTTCTCGCCAACATGAGCCATGAGCTGCGCACCCCGCTCAACAGCTCGCTGATCCTGGCCAAGCTGCTCTCGGAAAACCCCCAAGGCAACCTGTCGGCCGAACAGGTCAAGTTCGCCGACTCGATCTACTCCGCCGGCAACGACCTGCTGCACCTGATCAACGACATTCTTGACATCTCCAAAGTCGAAGCGGGCAAGCTCGAAGTGCGCCCCGAAAACCTCAGCGTGCCCCGCCTGGTGGATGGCCTGCGGGTCATGTTCGAGCCGCTGGCCCGGGAAAAGGGCCTGCAATTCAACGTCGAGGTGCAGAACGGGGCCCCGCAGTCGCTGTACAGCGACCGCCAGCGGGTCGAGCAGATTCTCAAGAACCTGATGTCCAACGCTTTCAAGTTCACCGAGCAGGGCAGTGTCTCGCTGACCGTGTCCCACCAGCCCAGTGGCGGTATCGCCTTCAACGTGCGCGACTCGGGGATCGGCATCGCCCCGGACCAGCAGCAAAGCATATTCGAAGCGTTCCGCCAGGCCGACGGCACCACCAATCGCCGCTATGGCGGCACCGGTCTGGGCTTGTCGATTTCCCGCGATCTGGCCGCGCTGATGGGTGGTTATATCAGCGTCACCAGCGAACTGGGCCACGGCAGTATCTTTACCCTGATCCTGCCGACGGTCTATGAAGAGAAGGCCTTGGCCGGCGAACACACAGCGCCGGCCCGCGATCATTTGCCGCCGCCGATCATTCCGGCCCGGGCCGCCCCGCTTACGCCTGCGCCCGAGCCGCAGAGTGCGCCGGCCATGGCCATCGCGAGCTTCCCCGACGACCGCGACAAGGGGCCCTTTGACAAGCGCTGCATCCTGGTGATCGAGGACGAGCCGAACTTTGCGCGGATTCTCTACGATCTGGCCCACGAATTGGACTACCAGTGCCTGGTGGCCCACGGCGCAGATGAAGGCTTCGACCTGGCCGCGCGCTTTGTGCCCGATGCCGTGCTGCTGGACATGCGCCTGCCGGACCACTCGGGCCTCACCGTGCTGCAACGCCTCAAGGAGCAAGCGTCCACCCGGCACATTCCGGTGCACGTGATTTCCGTGGAAGACCGGGTCGAGGCGGCCCTGCATATGGGGGCTGTGGGCTACGCGGTCAAGCCGACTTCGCGCGAGGAGCTCAAAGAGGTTTTCTCCCTGCTGGAGGCCAAGCTGACCCAGAAGGTCAAGCACATCCTGCTGGTGGAAGACGATGACTTGCAGCGCGACAGCATTGCCCGCCTGATCGGCGACGATGACATCATCATCACCGCCGTCGGTTTCGCCCAGGAAGCCCTGGACCTGCTGCGCGCCAATGTCTACGACTGCATGATCATCGATCTCAAGCTGCCGGACATGCTCGGCAACGACCTGCTCAAGCGCATGTCCACCGAGGAAATTCGCTCGTTCCCGCCGGTCATTGTCTACACCGGTCGCAACCTGACCCGCGAAGAAGAGGCCGAACTGCTCAAATACTCCCGCTCGATCATCATCAAGGGCGCACGTTCCCCCGAGCGACTGCTGGATGAAGTCACACTCTTTCTGCACAAAGTCGAATCGCAGTTGTCCACTGAACGGCAGAAGATGCTCAAGACCGCCCGCAGCCGCGACAAGGTCTTCGAGGGGCGCAAGATCCTCGTGGTCGATGACGACGTGCGCAACATCTTTGCCCTGACCAGCGCCCTGGAACACAAGGGCGCCATCGTCGAGATTGGCCGTAACGGCCGTGAGGCGATCGAACGACTCAATGCGGTCGAGGACATCGACCTGGTGCTGATGGATGTCATGATGCCCGAAATGGACGGCTACGAAGCCACCCGCGAAATACGCAAAGACCCGCGCTGGCGCAAGCTGCCGATTATCGCCGTGACCGCCAAGGCCATGAAGGACGATCAGGAGCGCTGCCTGCAAGCCGGTTCCAACGACTATCTGGCCAAGCCCATCGACCTTGATCGGTTGTTTTCGTTGATTCGTGTCTGGCTGCCACCCCTGGAGCGCATCTAGTGAACCCGGCGCCGCTGCAGCGTACCAGCGACGTGGACATCGAGATCCGCCTGCTGATCGAAGCGATCTACTTAAAGTACAGCTACGATTTTCGCGATTACTCCGGCGCCTCGGTCAAGCGCCGGGTTCTGCATGCGGTCAGTCAGTTCGAATGCCAGACCATTTCGGCGCTGCAGGAGCGGGTGCTGCACGACGCCGGCGCGTTCATGCAGCTGTTGCAGTACCTGACGATTCCGGTCAGTTCGATGTTTCGCGACCCTGAGCACTTTCTGTTCATTCGCCGCGAAGTGGTGCCGTTGCTCAAGACCTACCCGTCGCTCAAGATCTGGATTGCCGGCTGCAGCACGGGGGAGGAGGTGTATTCCATGGCCATCCTGCTGCGCGAGGAAGGTCTGCTCGAACGCACGATCATCTACGCCACGGACATCAACCCGGCCTCTCTGGAAAAGGCCAAGGTCGGCATCTATTCCATGGAAAACGTGCGCGCCTACACAGAAAACTACCAGCGCGCCGGCGGCCAGGAGGCGTTCTCCAACTACTACACGGCGGCCTACGGCAACGCGATTTTCGACAGCAGCCTGCGCGACAATGTGACATTTGCCGATCACAGCCTTGCCACCGACAGTGTTTTCTCCGAAACTCAGCTGGTTTCATGTCGCAACGTATTGATTTACTTCAATAAAAATTTGCAGGACCGTGCGTTCGGGCTATTTCATGAATCCCTGTGCCATCGTGGCTTTCTGGTGCTGGGGAGCAAGGAAACGCTCGATTTTTCTGCGTATAGTGCTCGGTTCGAGACGTTGGCGCGGCCCGAACGGATCTACCGCAAGTTATGAGTCGGGCCCAGTGGGTCCGGCGAGCGAGCAACCTGGCATGAACAGATTTCAGGCGGTGGTCGTAGGGGCATCGGCAGGCGGCGTGGAAGCGCTGCTGAGCATCTATGGAGCCTTGCCCCCCGGTTATTCGTTACCGGTGATCACGGTGCTGCACCTGCCGGACAACCGCCACAGCCAGCTGGCCGAAGTGTTCGAACGGCGGTTGCTGCGCCCGGTACGCCAAGCGATGGACAAGGAAACCATCGAGGCCGGGGTGATCTACTTCGCCGGGCCCGGGTACCACTTGTCCATCGAGCGTGATTTCAGTTTTTCCCTCAGTCAGGAGGAGCGCGTGCATTATTCCCGTCCCGCCATCGACCTGTTGTTCGACTCGGCCGCCGACGCCTACGGTCCCGCCTTGGTGGCGGTGCTGCTGACCGGTGCCAATGAAGACGGCGCCCGTGGCATCGCCACGGTTGCGCGCCATGGTGGCCTGACCGTAGTGCAGGACCCGGCCGAGGCGAAAATCTCGGTGATGCCGCTGGCCGCGCTGGCTTTGACAGTCCCTGATCACATTCTCCCATTACACGGCATTGGCACTTTGCTGGCCGGGCTGGAACAGGCTCAATGACAACTCCAATAATCGCCAAACTGCTGATCGTCGATGACCTGCCGGAAAACCTGCTGGCCCTCGACGCGCTGATCAAACAAGCTGACCGCGAGGTCTACAAGGCGTTATCGGCCGATGAAGCGCTCTCGCTGCTGCTGCAGCATGAGTTCGCCATGGCCATCCTTGATGTGCAGATGCCCGGCATGAACGGCTTCGAGCTGGCCGAGCTGATGCGCAGCACCGAGAAGACCAAGAACATCCCGATCATTTTTGTCAGCGCTGCGGGCCGGGAGATGAATTACGCCTTCAAGGGCTACGAAAGCGGCGCCGTGGATTTCCTGCACAAGCCCCTGGACATCCACGCGGTCAAGAGCAAGGTCAGCGTCTTTGTCGACCTGTACCGCCAACGCAAGACCCTCAAGGAACAGCTCGACGAACTGGAGCGCAGCCGTCAGGAGCAGGAAGTGCTGCTCAAGCAGTTGCAGGCGACACAGAACGAGTTGGAACACGCCGTGCGTATGCGCGATGACTTCATGTCCATCGTCTCCCATGAAGTGCGCACGCCCCTCAACGGACTGATTCTGGAAACCCAACTGCGCAAGCTGCATCTGGCCCGGGACAACGCCGACGCGTTCTCCCTGGAGAAGATGCGCGGCATGGTCGAGCGCGACGAGCGGCAGATCCAGAGCCTGATTCGTCTGATCGAGGACATGCTGGACGTCTCGCGTATCCGCACCGGGAAACTGTCCATCCGCCCCAGCCGCTTCGACCTGGTGCAGTTGACGGCCAACCTGCTGGATAATTTTGCGCCACAAGTAGCGGCAGCCGACTGCACGGTGTCCCTGCGGGCCGATGAGCCGGTGCTGGGTATCTGGGACGAGTTTCGCATCGAGCAGGTGGCTGCTAACCTGTTGTCCAATGCCTTGCGCTATGGCGGCAAAGGGCCGATCGAAGTGACCGTCTACCGTCATCAGGGCTACGCTTGTCTGGAGGTGCGCGACCACGGCATTGGTATCAGCAAGGAAAACCAGAGCCGGATCTTTCAGCAGTTCGAACGGGTGTCGGCCAAGCAGGTGGTGGCCGGGCTGGGGCTGGGGTTGTTCATCTCCGAGCAGATCGTCGCGGCGCATGGCGGCAACATCGCGGTGGAGAGCGCGTTGGGCGAGGGCTCGCTGTTTCGAGTCAGTCTGCCACTTTAGTTTATTTCATTGCGTGGGGCGCAACCTCCGTGTCACGCCACGGTCGTATTGGCAGCGATAGACCGATCACCCAGAACAAAGGTTTGCCATGAGCGAAGATGCACAAGACGTAGTCCTCATTGTCGAGGATGAGCCCTCGATTCTGATGGTGCTTGCCGACTACCTGTCGGGGGAAGGCTATCGGGTGCTGCAAGCCGAAAACGGCGAACAGGCGTTCCGAATCCTCGCTACCAAGCCGCACCTGGACCTGATGATTACCGACTTTCGCCTGCCCGGCGGCATTTCCGGGGTGCAGATCGCCGAGCCCGCAGTCAAGTTGCGCCCGGAGCTCAAGGTCATCTTCATCAGTGGCTTCCCGGCGGAAATCGTCGAATCCAACAGCCCCATCGCCCGCAAGGCGCCAATTCTGGCCAAGCCCTTCAAGCTTGAAGACCTGCAAAGCAAGATCGAGTCGCTGTTGTCCTGAGCCGTTTTACTGCGCCAGTTGCAGCGCCGGATCATCGGGGTTCTGCTGTTCCAGTTCGGCCAGCAGGATCTGTACGTTCTGCAATTGGCCGGTTTCCTTCCAGTAGCTGATCAACAGCAGCCGCGCCTTGTGATTGGCCGGCTGGCGCCGCAGCATTTCGTCCAGCTGGCGCTGGGCGGCCTCGACCTGATCGAGACCATGCAGGGCCACGGCCAGGTCGTAGCGATAGTCCTGATTGTCCGGTTCCAGCTCAACAGCGCGGGTCAACGCCAACAAGGCGTATTCCGGCGCGCCGTTGCGCAGCAGCCATTGGCCCAATTGCGATTGCAGGAACGCCGAATCGGGATGGCGCAGCAGTTGGTCGCCCAGCACCTGGCGGGCGCGGTCGGGCTGATGCTGGCTTTCCAGCAGGCGCACCTGGATTGGCACCAGATCCAGATTCTCCGGTTGCAAGGTTCGGGCTCGCTGCAGGGCGGTGTCCGCGGCCGACCAGGCCTCGTTGTGCATCTGCACCTGTGCCAGCTCCAGTTGCGAATCCGCGTCGTCGGGCTTGGCCTGCAAGGCGGTGACGTACTGATCGAGGACTTTTTCCAGCTCGGCAAAGTACAAACCCAGGTCGTCCGGGTACAGGTTGAGTAGCGCGCGGGCGGCATGGAAACGGATTTCCAGGTCGTTGTCGCTCAACAAGGGCCCTAGCAGCAAGCTGCGCTGGGCCTGGGACACCAGTTGGACGATGCAGTCGATGGCAGCATGGCGCACCAGCGGCTCGTTGCCCGCCAAGGCCGCCTTGGCCAGTTTAAGTGCCTTGGGGCTCGGGTAGTTGGCAAGCTCGGCCAGCAGGCTGGCCTGACGCACCGCCGACAGGTCGGTGCGCGCCAGTTGCTGGTAAAGCAGGCGCGCGGCACCGGGTTTGCCGTCATGGGCGGCCGTCAGGGCGGTGTTGTAACTGTGCTTGACCAGTGTCGACTGGGGCACGGGCAGCGGTTTGCCCAGATGCCAGGCCAGGCTCAGGGCCACGACCACCAGAAGCGCCATGGCGGCATAGCGAAAGCGTTTGGGCATGCATCATCCATAGTGCGAGGGTTTGCCGATGGCAGAGCTTGGGTCAGGTGGGGGGGGCGAGTCAAATGATGGTTGGAGAAAGGTTTTGTAGTCTGGGTGATACACAATGTGTCTGGGTTGGGGTTCAATGTCCTTCCAAGCCAATAACCACAACAACAAAAGGACCCGCCCGATTTGGACCGCTACGCCCCCCATCAATGGCAACCGCACGAACGCCCCAGCCTGCCGGGTTCGCCATCGACCCCGATCCATTCGACCCCCAAGCGATGGGCTTTCGCCGCCGTCGGCCTGTTGGTGGCCTTGACCGGTGGGTTGGGCAACGCCTTGGTGACGGCCAATCTGCTGTTTCTCCAGGGGGCGTTGGGCGCCACCACCGCGGAGATGGCCTGGCTGCCCGCCGCCTATGTGATGACCAACGTCTCGATGAACCTGCTGCTGGTAAAGTTCCGTCAGCAATTCGGCCTGCGAGCGTTCACCGAGGTGTTCCTGGTGCTGTATGTGCTGGTGACCTTCGCCCATCTGTTCGTCAACGACCTGGGCTCGGCCATCGCGGTGCGTGCTGCCCATGGCATGGTCGGCGCGGCGCTGAGCTCCCTGGGCCTGTACTACATGATCCAGGCCTTCCCGGCGAAATGGCGGCTCAAGGCGCTGGTGCTGGGCCTGGGCACGGCGCAGCTGGCGCTGCCACTGGCGCGCATCTTTTCCGAGGACCTGCTGCAGATCGGCGAATGGCGCGGCCTCTACCTGTTCGAACTGGGCTTGGCACTGGCGGCACTGGGCTCTGTGTTCATGCTCAAACTGCCGCCAGGTGACCGTTTTCGCACCTTCGAGCCGCTGGACTTTCTCACCTTCGGCATCCTTTTTACCGGTGTGGCGCTGCTCTGTGCGGTGCTGTCCCTTGGCCGCATCGACTGGTGGCTGGAAGCCCGCTGGATCGGCCTGGCTTCGGCGGCGGCCATTGCATTGATCCTGACGGGGCTGGCCATCGAGCACAATCGCGCCAACCCCCTGCTGATGACGCGCTGGCTGGGCAGTGGCGTGGCCATCCGCCTGGGCCTGGGGGTGATTCTGATCCGCATGGTGCTGTCCGAGCAGACCACCGGCGCGGTGGGCTTTCTGCAAGTGCTGAACATGAGCCAGGAGCAGATGCGCAGCCTGTACTGGGTGATGCTGGTGGGCGCCGTGGCCGGGCTGGCGGTCAGCGCCCTGACCATCAACCCCCAACACTTGTTCATGCCTTTGATCATCGCCCTGGCGCTGATGGCGGTGGGCGCCAGCATGGACGCCTTTTCCAACAACCTGACGCGGCCGCCGCAGATGTACCTGAGCCAGTTTCTGCTGGCATTCGGCGGCACATTCTTTCTCGGCCCGACCATGGCCCTGGGCACCCGTAACGTGGTCACCAACCCGCGCAACCTGGTGAGTTTTTCCGTACTGTTCGGGATCGCCAACAACCTCGGCGGCCTGATCGGCTCAGCGCTGCTGGGGACTTATCAGATCGTGCGCGAGAAATTCCACTCCAGCGTCATCGTCGATCAACTGGTGCTGGCTGAACCGTTGGTGGCGGCGCGGGTGCAGAGCGGGGCGGCCAGTTACGCCTCCACTGTGGCTGACGCCGGCTTGCGCAACACCCTGGGGGTCCGTGCGCTGTCCACTGCCGCCACCCGTGAAGCCAACGTGCTGGCCTACAACGACGTGTTCATGTTGATGGCGGCGATTGCCGTGCTGACCATGCTCTGGATCTTCGCCCGCAGCCTGTGGCTGCGCAGCACCACCCACACACCACCTTCCCCCACACCCGCCAGCGGCGCTTCGTCATGACTGAACCCAGCACCAGTACCACCACAAATGCCATTGCCTCGACGCCGGAAGGCGTAGCGCCGCCACCCGCCGCCAACGCACAGCCACGCTCGTTGCGTGTGCGCGTGCTGTCCACCCTGATCTTCGCCTCGGTGGCGGTGACCGGGGTCTTCATCGTGCTGTATGCCTGGCAACTGCCACCGTTCAGCTCTGCCATCGAGAGCACCGAGAACGCGCTGGTGCGCGGCCAGGTCACCGTGATCGGCCCGCAACTGAGCGGCTACGTCTTCGAGGTACCGGTGCAGGACTTCCAGTACGTCAAGGCCGGCGACCTGCTGGTGCGCCTGGATGACCGCATCTACCAGCAGCACCTGGACCAGTCGCTGGCCCAGGTGGCCGTACAGAAAGCCGCGCTGGCCAACAATATCCAGCAGCGTAAAAGCGCCGAAGCCACCATCGCCCAGCGTATCGCCGCCGTCGCCGACAGCGAAGCACAGGTGCGCAAGGCCGCCGCCGATCTCAAGCGCAACGAGGCCTTGATCAGCGATGGCTCGGTGTCACGCCGCGACCTGGATGTGGTACGCGCGGCCAATGCCCAGAGTGTCGCCGCTCTGGCCCAGGCCAAGGCGGCGGTGGACATTGCCCGTCAGGACCTGCAAACGGTGATCGTCAACCGTGCGTCCCTGGAAGCCTCGGTGGCTAACGCCGATGCCGCCGTGGAACTGGCCCGTATCGACCTGAGCAATACCCGCGTGCTCGCCCCCCGGGATGGCCAACTCGGCCAGATCGGCGTGCGCTTGGGCGCCTACGTCAACTCGGGTGCGCAGCTGATGGCCTTGGTGCCCCAGGTGCACTGGGTGATCGCCAACATGAAGGAAACCCAGATGGACGACGTACGGGTCGGTCAACCGGCAAGCTTCACCGTCGATGCCCTCGACCACCGCCGCCTGCAAGGCCACGTCGAGCGCATATCGCCGGCCACCGGCTCCGAGTTCGCGCTCCTGCAGGCCGACAACGCCACCGGCAACTTCGTCAAGATCGCCCAGCGCATCCCGGTGCGCATCAGCGTCGATCCGGACCAGGCTCAGGCCCAGCGTCTGCGCCCCGGGATGTCGGTGGTGGTGAGCATTGATACCAGCGTGGTGCCGGAAGGCGAACGGCAGGGTGGCGACTTCGGCCAATGAGCCGATTTATTGCTCGATCGACCGGCTCCAGCGCGCGTTCCATTCGGGCCGAAGCTGGTTGACCTGGTCCCAGTCAATGGAAATCGCGGTCTTGAGGTAGGTGTTCATGGCGTCGACCTGGCCCCGGGTCTGCTCGGTGGTCGGGGTTTTCGGGTTCGACGGGATCTGATCGCCCTTCTCCAGGGCAATGGCCTGGGCCTCGGGCGACAGCAGAAACGCCGCCAGCTTTTGGGCCAGGGCCGCCTGGTCATTGTTGGCAATCGCGCATTCGGCGACGTTGAGCACCACCGCGCCTTCCTTGGGCTGTGCGTACGCCACCGGGATGCCCTTGAGCTGCAGGGTGGTCACCCCGGTCGGCGTCAGGGGGAACACGGCGGCTTCGTCGGTCTGTACCATTTCGGAAATCTTCGCCGAGCTGGCGATGTACTCCAGCACATTGGGCCCGATGGTCTTCGGCCAGGCCTTGAAGCCGGGTTCGACGTTGGCTTCGCTGCCGCCTTGAATGCGGTTGAACATCAGAAAACCGTGCAGGCCGAAGGTCGAGGACGGCAGCGACTGGAACACCACCTTGTCCTTGTAGCGCGGGTCGGCCAGGTCCATCCATGAGGTCGGCGCGCTCCAGCCCTTCTCCTTGAACAGGCGGGTGTTGTAGGCCAGACCCGTAACGCCCAGAGTTACCGCTGCGGCCTGGTCCTTGATCCGCGCCTTCGCGGGAATGTCGGCCAGCTCCGGGCTGTCCGCCAGTTTGCTGCACAGGCCCATGGAGATGGCGCGGTACATGATGCCGTCGTCGAGGAACATGACATGGATCTGCGGGTGATCCTTGCTGGCCTGGACCTTGGCCAGAATGTCGGAGGAGGTGCCCGGCACGATCACCACCTTGACCTGGTTGGCTTTCTCGAAGAGCGGCAGCACCTCGTCGGCGTAGACGCGCTCCATGGTGCCGCCGTTCATGCCCAGGTACAGGGTCGGCTCGGCCTGGGCGGCCGTCGCGGCCAACAGGGGCAGGGTGCAGGCAATGCGCTTGAGGTATTTCATGGGCCTTCCTTTTGGAACGCTAGGGAGTGGGTTGAAAACGGCGGATGGAGAACGCGTCCATGGGCTGCCGTGTGGGGCTGTCGCACACCCAGTCGGCGAGGACCTCCCCCACTGCGGGGCCGATCTGGAAGCCCGCCCCGGCGAAGCCGAAGGCATGTAGCAAGCCCGGCTGGCGGCAACTGGGGCCGATGACAGGCTGGCGGTCGGGCAGATAGCCCTCGGTCCCGCTCCAGGTGCGGATGGCATGGGCGCCGGCGAGAAACGGGTAGAGCTCGGCGGCGTGGCGCAGGATGTCGAGCACCGCGCCCTGTCCGGGGCGCGCGCGGGCCGGGTCCAGGGCAAAACCCTGGCCGCCGCCCAGCACGCAGTTGCCCCGGGCGACCTGGCGAGCATAGATGCCGCCGCCTTCGACGCCGGTGCTGACGTCCATCACGAGGGGCAAGGGTTCGGTGACCAGCATCGCCGGGTGGCCGCTGGTCAGGGGCACGCTGTCGCCGAACTGTGCGGCGAGGGCGCCGGCCCAGGCCCCGGCACAATTGAGCAGCCAGGGTGCGCGCACCTGCAAGCCGTTGGCACAGCGCACCACGAAAGCCGCCCCGTCGTGTTCCACCTCGGTCACCTCGGCCTGTTCATGGACCCTGGCCCCGGCGCGGCGCGCGGCCTGGGCGAAGGCAGGGCCGACCAGCCGCGGGTTGGCATGGCCGTCCTCTGGGCACAGCGATGCACCCACCGCGACGTCGCCCACCCAGCCAAAGCGCCGGCGCAGCTCGCGTCGGTCGAGCAATTGCAGGCCCAGACCGAAGGGTTCGCTGCCTTGGGCATAGTGTTCCAGTGCCCGCATGTCCTCGGCGCTGCGGGCCAGTTTCAGGTGGCCCGAGCGCCGGTACTCGCCGTCGATGCCGAGCAATGCCGGCAGCTCGCCCCAGATTTCGTGGGCTCGCTGGGACAGCGGCAGTTGATTGAGCGGGCGCCCTTGGCGGCGCACACCACCGTAATTGACGCCGCTGGAATGGGAACCGCAAAAGTCCCGTTCCAGCAGCGCGACCGATCGTCCTCGCCGGGCCAGCCACAGCGCGGCCGAGGCGCCGACGATGCCACCGCCGATAATGATGGCTTCGGTTTCCAAGGGCGCACTCATGCTTCACTCTCCAGGCCGAACGGCAGCGGCTTGATCGGTGCCTGCGCCCGCAATCGGCCAATCTCGTCAATGGCGCGCCCACTGCAGCGGGCGATGATCTCGGCGGCAGCAGAGCCGCACATGCGTCCCTGGCAGCGGCCCATGCCTACCCGGCAATGGGCCTTGACTCGATTGATCTCCCAATGCCCTTCGCGCACTACGTGCCTAATCTCCCCCGCGCTGACTTCTTCGCAGCGGCAGATCAAGGTGCTGTCGGTGACCTGATCGCTCCACCGGGTGGGAAAGGGAAAGGCACTTTCCAGGCCATGACGAAAACGCTGGATATCGGCCAATTGCCGTGTCAGTGCCTCGACGCGCTGATCGTCCACAGCCACGCCACTGTCACGCAGCACGCTCAGGGCGGCCAGTTCACCGGCCCTCTCAGCCGCGTCGGCGCCCATGATCCCGGCACCGTCGCCCGCCAGGTAGACGCCAGGCACGGTGCTGCGGCCGTAGGCATCGCGGTTTGGCAGCCAACTGCGGTTCAGCGGGCTCCAGGTAAAGGCACAGCCCAGCAGGTCGGCCAATTGGGTCTCGCTGCGCAGCCCGTGGCCAATGGCAACGGCATCGCACTCAAGCGTACGGCCGTTGTTCCAGCTCAGCCCGGTCACCCGCGTGTCACCCTGGATGGCCTGCAGTGCTGCGCTGTTGTGCACGGTAACGCCGTGGGCCGCGAGCCAGGCGCGGTAGTACATGCCCTTGGCCAGGGTCGGCGGTTGCCGCAGCAGGGTCGGACTGGCCTTGACCTGCGCGGCGAAGGGGGCGCTGTCGAGCACGGCTACCACTCGGGCGCCGGCCTTTGCGTACTGGTAGGCCACCAGGTAGAGCAAGGGGCCGCTACCGGCCAGCACCACCCGTTCGCCAATGGCGCAGCCTTGATATTTGAGGGCAATCTGCGCCGCACCGAGGCTGTACACGCCCGGCAAAGTCCAGCCCGGCACCGGCAGGATCCGATCGGTGGCGCCGGTGGCCACGATCAGTCGTTCATAGGGCACGCGGCGCCCACGGCCATCGCACACGGTGTCCAGTGCGCCCTGTTCGGCGTTCCACACCAGGGTGGCAGGGCGGTAATCGAACTGCCCGGCCAGACGGTCGAGCCCTTGGTGCAGATCAGTCGCCTTGCGCGCTTCAAAGCCATACAGGGTCGTGGCGCTGCGCTGAAAGTGGGCAGGCGGGCGGCGGTAGATCTGGCCACCGCCGCGCAAGCCCTCGTCCAGCAACACCGGCTTGACGCCGTGTTCGAGCAAGGTCAGGGCGGCGCGAATCCCCGCCGGGCCGGCGCCGACAATCACGCTGCTCATACCTGACGCCCCGGTTCGCGGCGCACGTTGTGCCCGGCTTCCAGCAGGGTTGAACAGCTGCGCACGCGTTGGCCGTCGCCGAGCACCACCCAGCAATCCTGGCAGGCGCCCATCAGGCAGAAACCGGCTCGGGGCGCTGCGCTGAAATCACTGCCACGCAGATGCTCGGCCTGGGTCAGCACGGCGGTCAGCACGGTATCACCGAGCAGGCCGCTGGCGGGCTGTCCGTCCAGGGTGAAAGGCAGCGTCGGACGGTGGGTTTCGGTCAGTCGCTTGAACAGGGCCATCAGTGGTTTCCTACCAGTACGCGGTCCAGCCCATACACCCTGTCCAGCACGATCATGGTCACGGCGGTCAAGGCGATCACCAGTGCGGACACTGCCGCCATCATCGGGTCGATGGATTCGGTGGCGTACACGTACATGCGCACCGGCAGGGTTTGCGTCGCCGGTGAAGTGACGAAGATGGACAGCGTCACCTCGTCGAAACTGTTGATGAATGCCAGCAGCCAGCCGCCGGCCACCCCCGGCAGGATCATCGGCAAAGTGACCTGGCGGAACAGGGTGAAGCGCCCGGCACCGAGGGATTGGGCGGCGTGCTCGACGCTGCGATCCATGCCCCCGGCCGAGGCCAGCACCAGTCGCAACACGTAAGGGGTGATCACCAGGGTGTGGGCGAACACCAGCCAGGTGAAGCTGCCGTTGACGCCCAACAAGGCGAACAGCCGCAGCAACGCCACCCCCAGCACGAGGTGCGGAATGATGATCGGCGACAGAAACAGCCCATTGAGTGCGCCGCGACCGGGAAAGCGATAGCGAGTGATGGCCAGCGCGGCGGGCACGGCGATCAGGGTGGCGAGGCTGGCGGCAATGAACGCCAGTACCAGGCTGTTGTAAAACGAGTCGATGAAGTCCGCCCGTTCGAACACGGCGCGAAACCAGCGCAGGGAAAAACCGTGGGTGGGCAGGGTCAGGGTGTTGTCCGGGGTGAACGCCACCAGGCAGACCACCCCCAGCGGGGCCAGCATGAACACCACCACCAGGGCATGAAAGGACAGCGCGAGCGGGCCGTTACGGGGCATCGTCAATCTCCCAGGGATTGCTTGAAGCGGCCTTCGACCATTCGGTTCCAGGACAGCATGATCAACAGGTTGGCCAGCAGCAGGGCCACGGCGATGGCTGCGCCCATGGGCCAGTTCAGCTCGGAGAGGTACTGGTCATACACCACGGTGGCCACCATCTTCAGCCGGCGACCGCCCAGCAGGCCCGGGATGGCGAAGGAACTGGCGGCCAGGCCGAAGACGATCAAGGTGCCCGAAAGCACCCCGGGCATGACTTGCGGCAACACCACCTGGCGCATCACGGTGGCCTGGCTGGCCCCCAGCGACAGCGCCGCCTGTTCGGCCGCAGGGTCGAGCTTGTGCAGCGAGGTCCACACCGGAATGATCATGAATGGCAGCATCACGTGAACCAGCGCGATGATCACCGAGAACGGCGTGTACAGTAGTTTCACCGGGCGCCCGCCCAGGGCCTGGATGGCCTGGTTGACCAGCCCATCGGCGCCCAGCAGCAGGCTCCAGCCAAAGGCGCGGACCACCACCGAAATCAGCAGCGGGGTGAGGATGACGATCAGGAAAATCGATCGCCACGGCGTGCCCATGCGGCTCAGCACGTAGGCTTCCGGCACGCCGATGCACACGCACAGCAGGGTCACCAGTGCACTGATCCAGAAGGTGCGCCAGAAGATGCCGTAGAAGTAAGGGTCGTTGAACAGCGCCCCGTAGTGATCCAGGGTCCAGGCGTGGTTGTTGATCCCGCTGCTGTAGTCGAACACGTTGAACGACAGTGCCAGCGTCAGGCACAACGGCAGCACCAGCAGCGCGCCGAACAGCAGCAGCGCGGGAGTCGACAGCAGATAACCGCGACGGCTCTGGCTCATGCCGGGACCTCGTCTTCAGCCAGAATGCGCAGCAGTTCTGTCGGCCAGTCGAGGCCGACCGCCGTGTCCGGCGCCAGTGGGGCGCTGCCGTCATTGCGCTGGACCACGGTGAGCTCGCCCAGGTCCGTGGCGACGCGGTACAGCCATTGACTGCCGAGAAAATAGCGAAGCCGCACACGGCCCGGCAGGCGGCCGCTGCCAGCGGCCTGCAATCGGATTTTCTCCGGGCGCAGGCTGAGCACCAGCGTACCTTGGTCGGCACCGGTCTGGACCTGCACCACCCCGTGGGCATCGGTGTGACCGGGCAGCACGTTGGCCTTGCCGACGAAGTCGGAGATGAAGCGCGTGCGCGGGTGCTCGTACAAGCGGTAGGGCTCGTCGATCTGGGTAACGCGCCCGGCCTGCATCACCACCACCCGGTCGCTGATGGACAACGCTTCGGCCTGGTCGTGGGTGACCATCAACGTGGTGATGTTGACCTCGGACTGGATGCGGCGAATTTCGAACTGCATTTCTTCGCGCAGGTTGGCATCGAGGTTGGACAGCGGCTCGTCCAGCAGCAGCACCGGTGGCTCGATCACCAGGGCGCGGGCCAGGGCCACGCGCTGACGCTGGCCACCGGACAATTCTCGCGGGTAGCGCTCGGCCAAGGGCGCCAGGCGCACCAGCGCCAGCACATGGGCGACCCGGCTGGCAATCTCGGCCGCCACCACCTTGCGCATGCGCAGGCCGAAGGCAACGTTGTCGCGCACTGTCATGTGGGGGAACAGCGCGTAGCTCTGAAACACCACGCCCAGGCCGCGGCTGCTGGGCTTGGCGTGGGTGATGTCGCGGCCGTCCAGCACGATCCGTCCGGCGCTGACGTCGACGAAGCCGGCGATCATCTGCAAGGTGGTGGTCTTGCCGCAGCCCGAAGGGCCGAGCAGCGAGACGAACTCGCCCTTGTCAATGCAGAGGTCGGTGGCCACCACCGCTTGCATCGATCCGTAATGCTTGGCGAGACCTTGAAGTTGCAGAAAAGCCATGGGCGCGTTCCACCTGATGTGTCAGCCACGAGGGCACTTTGAGGTTGGGCAGAGGCGAAGAAATGCAACGAGGGGGGCGTGGCGCAGGCTCTCGGGCCGGCTGCCGATCTTGTTATTCGTTCGCCTCGGTGGACCCGAGAGTAGGACGAGAGATAGGATGGCCTCAACCCATTATTTCACTGAAAGGTATTTATTTTAATATAATTCCATTGAATGAAATCCCTATTAGAAAAAATCTCATAAAACACCAAATAACGGAATCTTAATATGACAATACCCGGACCTGGCAGTGTCTCCCGCCTGTTTGCCCTGTTGCGAAGCCTGGGGGAGGTTCCCGAAGGCGGCGAAAAGGTCACGCAGCTGGCCTTGGCCGTCGGTTTGTCCCAGCCCACGACCCATCGTCTGCTGCGCAGCCTGGTGGAGGAGGGCATGGTGGAGCAGGATGCGCGCAGCAAACGCTATCGCCTGAGCCTGGCTTTTTTTGCCCTGGCGGCTCGCGCCGGACACACTGGCAATTTGCGCGAACTGGTACGCCCCAGCCTGCTGCGGCTGTCGGCGTCGTTGGGGGACTCGCTGTTTCTGCTGGCGCGCAGCGGCTTCGATGCCATCTGCCTGGATCGCAGCGAAGGCCCATACCCCATTCGCACCTTTACCGGCGACATCGGCGGCCGCGTGGCCCTCGGCGTGGGGCAGGGCAGTCTGGCGATCCTGGCGTTCCTGCCCTTCGAAGAGCGCGAGACCGTGATCCGCTATAACTTGCCGCGGCTGCAGGATATTCACCTGTACGACGAAGTGTTCCTGCGCGCCGAGATCGACTCGGTGCGCGAGCTGGGCTACGCCGGGCGCAACACCAATGTGCTGCCGGGCATGGCCGGGCTGGCGGTGCCGATCCTCGACCGCAACGGCCACGCGGTGGCGGCGTTGAGCGTGGCTACCTTGAGCGATCGTCTAGGGCCGGACCGTCTGCCCACGGTGGTGGCGATGCTCAAGCGCGAGGCGGCGGCCATCGGGCCGCAGATCAATCCGTTCGACCCGACACTGCGCTACCCGTCCCAGGCGTTCGGCACGCCATCGTCTGGAGGAAGTTGATGAGCAATCGTTCATCCCGGCTTATTAAATAATACGTTAGATTCGCATCCACATTTTTTCTGCTCAAAGAACGGGCTATCCACGCCCGTCGAGTTCCGCCCCCTCAAATGGACTTCCCCATGCCTGCCTACACCCCGTTTCACCCGCGCCTGCGCCAACACTCGCTGTCCCTGGCCCTCCTGGCGGTTTGCACGCTGTCTCCTGCCGCGCAGGCCGACGACGCCTTTGCCGTGGATTCGCCGACCATGACCGGCGACTGGGGCGGCCTGCGCACGGACCTCGCCAACAAGGGTATCGACATCCAGTCCACCTACCTGGGTGAGGTGGCCAGCAACCGCCATGGCGGGTATGACAAAAGCCACGCCACGCGCTACGCCGACCAATTCACCCTGGGCGCCGCCATCGACCTGCAGAAGCTGTTCGGCTGGCAGAACGCCCAGGCCATGATCCAGCTGTCCAACACCAACGGCGACAGCCTCAACGACGACCGCATCAGTGACCCGCGCGCCGGCAGCCTGTCGGCGGCCCAGGAGATTTCCGGCAACGGCAGCATCACCCGCTTGGCCGAGTTGTGGATCAGCAAAGGTTTCTTCGACGGCGCACTGAACATCAAGGGCGGTCGATTTTCCTACGGCGACGACTTTGCCGTCGAAGACTGCCTGTTCGAAAACCTGGCGTTCTGCGGCTCCCAGCCGGGCAACTACGTAGGCAGCGTCACCCAGGGCCCGGTCAGCACCTGGGGCGCGCGGATCAAGTACACGCTCAGTGACGAGTTGTACGCGCAGCTGGGCGTGTTCGACGTCAACGACCGCTACGGCGACAACAACAACGGCTTCAAGCTCAACGGCGCCGGCACCCAGGGCGCGCTCATCCCGGTGGAACTGGTGTGGTCGCCAACCCTGGGCAAGCTTCCCGGCGAATACCGTGTCGGCTACTACTACAGCACGGCCAAGGCCGATGATTTGTACAAGGACGCCGACAATCAACCGGCCGCCGTCACCGGCAACGATTACCGTCGCGACGACAGCCAGCATGGCTGGTGGCTGATCGGCAAACAGCAACTGACTACGGTCAATGGCGATGCCTCCCGTGGCTTGACCCTGTACGCCAACATCAGTGGCTTTGATGCGGCGACCACCGAAGTGGACAGCTTCCAGAAACTCGCGTTGGTCTACAAAGGCCCGTTCGACGCTCGTCCCACAGATACCCTCGGCCTGGCCGTGGCCCGCCTGCACGCCAGCAAGCAATACTTGCGCAACGCCCGTGCGGCCAATGCCGACGACGGCCTGAGCTATGATGACGCGGACTATGTGCCAGAGCAGCACAGCGAGTACGACATCGAGCTCAATTACGGCATCCAGGCCACCCAATGGCTGAACATCCGCCCAAACTTGCAGTACATCGCCCACCCGGGCGGGGTGCGGGAAGTGCAGAATGCGGTGGTGGCGGGGTTGCAGTTTCAGTCGACGTTTTAAACGATCGCCTGCACACCGAGCGAGCAGGGCCTGCGTGCCACGTTTACTCGGTTGCCGGGTCACGGGACCCGGCGCCGGTCCATACGGATCAGGGAGCCGTGCGGGGTTTTCGAGCCCTGCCAACGGCTTTCATGGGTCGATTTCTGGCAAAAGTTTCATCCGCAAAACACCAATACCGAGTATTGACCCTAACCATGACGCGCCGCCTTGACCCTTTGATAAAGTGAATGCAATCAATCATCACAGCACGCGTGCTGCGGTGTTATTCATTCCCGATGGACAAAGGAGAGCGCATGGACCTGCTGACCCATATGCGAATTTTTTCGCACGTCGCTGCCTCAGGCAATCTCGACGCTGCCGCGCGTGAGTTGGAGCTGACCCCGGCCAGCGTCACCCGCCACATTGCCCGGTTGGAGAAGCACCTTAACTGTGTCTTGTTGACCCGCACCGCCAATGCCTTGCGGATGACCTCGGTCGGCGAGACTTTTTTGCACCATTGCGTGGCTGTGATTCGCGGTGCCGATGAGGCCATCAACGCCGTCGTCGACAGCAACGTGCAACCCGAAGGGCACCTGCGGGTCCATGCCGGCAGCGACTTCGGCAAGCGCCACCTGATTCCGCTGATTGCCCAATACCGTGACAGCCACCCCCAGGTGACGTTCGACGTGACCCTTGACCACCCGTTGCCCAATGTGGCCGAAAGTGAGTTCGATGTGGTGTTCACCCAACGGCCCAGCAGCGACACCCGGCTGATCCAGCAGAATGTCGGGGCCATCTACAACGTGCTCTGTGCCTCGCCCGAGTATCTATCTCGCCACGGCCTGCCGACGGTGCCGGAAGATCTGGTGCGCCATCAATGCCTCAGCCCTCTGGACGAGCCGGCCAACCCCGATGACGTGTGGGCGTTCCAAGGGCCCTACGGGCCGGTGAACGTCTACGTGCCGCCCGCAGCCTTTCATGTCAACAGTCGAGAAGCGATTGTCGATGCACTGTGCTCGGGGCTGGGGATCGGCAGCGTGCCGGCCTTCGTGGCGGCCGAGTACCTGCAAGACCAGCGCCTGGTCCGGGTGCTCCCGCGCTACCACCTCGACGCCAGGGGCTTGCATGCCTGCTGCCGCGTGTCCTCTCGCGCCGATGTCTGCCTGCGCAGCTGGCTGTCGTTTCTGGCCCTGAAGTTGCCCAGGTCCTTGGCCACTGGCTTGCAAGCCTTGGCTGAGCCTGCGCGCCCGAGGGTCATTGCCCATCATGAAATGGCTTGAGCTCAAGCGCGGGCTGGCGACCTGCATGCTGCCGCTTTTACAGCGACTCCCTTTTGGAAAGACCGGAGTGCCGGCCCAGCCAAAAGGAGGCAAAAGGCCTCCGCACCCGCATTGGCCCTACGTTGCGCGCGGGTACCCTCCTTGCGCATCGCTCCGTAGGGGTCGCGCTGTACGGCCATCCATGGCCTAAAAGCGCTAGCCACGATCCGCTGTTGATCTGGCCGTTGATCTGGCCGTTGATCTGGCCGTTGATCTGGCCGTTGATCCGGCCGTTGATCCGGCCGTTGATCCGGCTGTTGATCTGGCTTTTGATCTTGATTGTCCGCGCCCTCAGCAGGCCGAACGGAACAGCGCGGGAGTGGGGGAGCGAGGCAGGAAGCCGAGCTAGCGCCGTAGGCCATGGATGGCCGTACGGCGCGACCCCACGGAGCGCTGTGGAGTGAGGGAACCCTCCGCTGCGCTACGGGTTCCCTCCTTGCGCATCGCTCCGTGGGGGTCGCGCTGTACGGCCATCCATGGCCTACAGCGCTAGCTCGGCTTCCTGCCTCGCTCCCCCCACTCCCGCGCTGCTCCAGTCGGCCTGCTGAGGGCGCGGACAGTCAAGATCAAGAGCAGATCAAAAGCTAACAGCAACAGCACCAGCAACAGCAACAGCACCGCCGCGTCCCCAGGGCCAATGCGGGAGCGGAGACCTTTTGCTCCCTTTTAGCTGAGCCGGTACTCCTGACTTCCAAAAAGGGAGTCGCCGCAAGGGCGAAAAGGTGATTGTGCACCCCCACGCAAAATGGATCAGCTCACTGAAATTCAGGCCACTGCGACGATCTTCAAGTGGCAACGAGTAAAACGCTCAGATCCCGTGACAAGCCCAAACCAATACCTTCAAGCTATGCCAACCCCGCACAGGATCAACCTCCCCGGCAAGCTGCTATAACCCCAGATCATCCCCGACCTGACTATTGATGCCTTGCCCTTGCGCCGCCCGCTCTTGTAACGTCAACCCCGCCCGCTCGACTTAACTCAAAGATCAAAACCGAGCACCGCAGTGTCCGCAGGGCGTTTTTTTTAAGGTTTCCACGGCTGCCGAATCAATCTATCGCCAGGATGACTTGCCATGAAAACCGTGTCGGCCGCTACCGTATTGGGCTCTGTATTGTCCCTGTTGAGTCTTTCGATCGCCTGCGCGATGCCGGCAGCAGCCGAGGAAATCACCTTCGTCTCCCAGGGCGGTTCCTACCAGGATGCCCAGACCAAAGCCATTCTCGACCCGGCGGCGAAGAGCCTGAACATGACCATCAAGCAGGACAGCGCACCGGACGCCTACCCCATGGTCAAGGCCCAGGGCGAGGCCGGGAAACCGATCTGGGATGTGGTGGACACCCCGCCCTCCAACTGCCTGCGCGGCGGCAAAGAAGGGCTGATCGAACCGCTGGACCTGAGCAAGATGCCCAATGTGCAGGCCATGCCGGCTGCCTACCGCACCCAATACTCAGTGGCCTACGAGTTCTATTCCTCGGTCATCGGCTACAACAAGAAGAGCCTGAAAAAGGTCCCCCAGACCTGGGCCCAGTTCTGGGACGTCAAGGACTTCCCCGGCACCCGTGCCTTGCGCAACGATCCCATGGGCACGCTGGAGGCGGCCCTGTTGTCCGATGGCGTGCCCCGGGACAAGCTTTACCCGCTGGACGTCGACCGCGCCTACAAGCGCCTGGAGCAGATCAAGCCGGACATCGCCGTGTGGTGGACCTCGGGTGGCCAGTCGGCGCAGTTGTTGGCGGACGGTGAGGTGGACATGTTGATGATCTGGAACGGTCGCGCCAGTGCCGTGCAGAAGACCAACCCGGATGTGGCGTTCACCTACAACGATGGCCTGCTGCAGAACACCCAGCTGTGCATCCTGAAGAACGCGCCCAACTACGCTGCGGCGGTCAAATTCGTCAACGAAGCGGTATCGCCGGCACTGCAAGCCAACCTGCCCCAGTACATCGACTACGGCCCCGGCAACCCGGCCGCCTTCAGCACCGGGAAAATCTCCGCCGAACGGGCCAAGGAACTGCCCAGCTCGCCCGACAATGCGGCCCGTCAGGCGTTGATGTCCGAGGAGTGGTGGGCGTCGGCCCAGGGAATTGCGGCCAAGGACCGCTGGCTCAAGTTCATCCAGTAAAACGGGAGCGTCGAGATGTTCGATTATCTGATTCTGGGTGGCGGGTCGGCCGGCTGTGTGCTTGCCGCCCGGCTCTCGCAAGACCCTCTCAAGCAGGTGTGCCTGATCGAAGCCGGCCGGGACATCTCGGCCCAGCGCATGCCGGATGCGATTCGCAGTCGTTACCCCGGGCGCGCCTACCTCGACGTCAACAATCTCTGGCAGCGGCTGACCGCGTCCATGGGGCAGAGCGCCAAGGTCACCCGGCGCTACGAGCAGGCACGAATTCTCGGAGGCGGCTCGGCCATCAACGCGCTGATGACCAACCGCGGCGCCCCGGCCGACTACGACGAATGGCAGGCGCTGGGGGCCGAGGGCTGGAACTGGCAAAGTTGCCTGCCGTATTTTCGCGCGCTGGAAAACGACGTGGATTTTCCCGGCCCGGAGCATGCCCGGTTACATGGCAATGCCGGCCCGGTGCGGGTCCGACGCACGCCGGCGCAGCGGTTGTCGCCTTTTGTCACGGCGGTGATGAAGGTGCTGGGGGCCAGCGGCCTGGCCACCAAACCGGACCAGAACGGCCCGTGGGAAGAAGGCGTGTATGTCGGCGCCCTGGGCGTCAGTGAGCGAGGTGAGCGCATGCCCACCTCGGTCAGCTACCTGACCGACGCCGTGCGCCGCCGGCCCAATCTGACCGTGCTGACCGATTGCCTTGTAGACCGCGTCGTGTTCGAGGCCGGTCGTGCTGTCGGTGCCGTGTTCATGGATTTGGACGGTGCGGCCCAGGCTGTACAGGCCAGGCAGGTGATCGTCTGCGCCGGGGCGATCCACAGCCCGGCATTGCTGTTGCGCAGCGGCATCGGTCCGGCGGCCGACCTGGCCGCGTTGGGCATCGACCCGGTGGCCGATCGTCCGGGAGTGGGTGGCAACTTGATGGAGCATCCGTCGATTGCCGTGTCGGCCTTGTTGACTCGCAAGGGCCGTACCGCTTTTCCCGACGAGCACCATGAGCAGTCCATCGTGCGCTTCTCGTCGGGGCTGGCCGGCACCGTACCGTGCGACATGCACGGCGCGATCCTGTCGCGCTCCGGCTGGCACTCGCTGGGCTATCGACTGGGCTCGATCTTTTTCTGGGTCAACAAATCCTATTCCCGTGGCCGCGTGCAGCTGGCCTCCCGGGATCCTCGGGATGAGCCCAGGGTGCAGTTCAACATGCTCAGTGACCCCCGTGACCTGGCGCGCCTGAAGCTGGCGCTGCGCTTTGGTGCACAGACCCTGTCGGCGCCGGCCTTGGCCGACCAGCGCAGTGTGGTGTTCCCCTCCAGTTATTCTCCCCGGGTGGCCAAGGTGGCGATGCCGGGCCTGTTCAACGCCTTGCAACGCGGCGCTTTGAGCCTGTTGCTGGACATCGCCGGGCCACTGCGGGGCTGGCTGGTGCACGGGCTGGTCACCCAAGGGGTCACCTTGCGCCGCCTGCTGGCCGATGACCAGGCCCTGACGGCGTTCGTACAGCGTAACGTCGGCGGCACCTGGCACCCGTCCGGTACCTGCCGGATGGGCCGCGCAGACGACCCGCTGGCGGTGACCCTCAGTGACGGCACGGTGATTGGCGTGCAAGGGCTGCGAGTCTGCGACGCCTCGCTGATGCCGTCGATCCCGTGCGCCAACACCAACATCCCGACCCTGATGATGGCCGAGCGGATTGCCGACATGATCCAGACCGAGGCCGGGCGCATGCAGCTCCAAGGCGAAGCGGCCCAGGCGCTGTAGGCGCCCGGGTGGGAGCGCTTACTGCCCCCAGCCGACGATGCCCTTGGTTTCCAGGAACGCCTCCAGGCCCCATTCACCGTATTCCCGGCCGTTGCCCGACTGCTTGTAGCCACCGAACGGCGCACCAGCGTCCCAGCTTGGGTAATTGAGGTAGACGCTGCCCGCGCGCAGCTGCAGCGCCACCTGCCGGGCGCGTTCGATGTCGGCGGACTGTACGTAGGCGGCCAGGCCGAACGGGCTGTCGTTGGCCATGGTCACGGCTTGCTCCACGGTCTCGTAAGCCTGGACGACCAGCACTGGGCCGAAGATTTCTTCCCGGGCGATGGTCATGTCTTGGGTCACACCGGCAAAGATCGTCGGCTGGACGTAGTAGCCCACGGGCAGATGATCCGGCCGACCAGGGCCACCGCAGACCAGCTCGGCGCCTTGTTCTACGCCCAGGCCGATCATCCGTTGAATGGCGTCGAACTGGCGCTGACTGATCACCGGGCCCAAGGTGGTGTTCCCCTCGTCCGGTGCGCCCAGGCGATGAGCCAGGGCGGCGCGCCGGGCGATGGCCACGGCCTGATCATGCAGCGCAGCGGGCACCAGCATGCGGGTCGGGGCGTTGCACGATTGGCCGCTGTTACCGAAGCAGGCGTTGACGCCGCTGGTCACGGCCGCTTCCAGGTCCACGTCATCGAGCAAGATGTTCGCCGATTTGCCGCCCAATTCCTGATGCACGCGTTTGACCGTTGGCGCCGCCAGTCGGGCGACCTCGATGCCGGCACGGGTCGAGCCGGTAAACGAAACCATGTCGACCTGGGGATGGGCGGCCAAGGCGGCACCCACCGTCGGGCCGTCGCCGTTGATCAAGTTGAAGACCCCTGGCGGCACACCGGCATCGTGCATCACTTGGGCGAACAGCAGCGCATTGATCGGGGCGATTTCACTGGGCTTGAGCACCATGGTGCAGCCGGCCGCCAAGGCTGGGGCGACCTTGCAGACGATCTGGTTGATCGGCCAGTTCCAAGGGGTGATCAGCGCGACCACGCCGACGGGCTCCTGCACCACTCGGGTCGAACCTCGGGTTTTTTCGAATTCGAAGGTGTCGAGGGTGCGCAGCAGCTGCTCCAGATGCCGCTGGCCGATCCCCGCCTGCCAATCGCGGGCCAGCGCCCGTGGAGCACCGAGCTCCTGCTCGATGGCCTCTGCGATCGCATCGTAACGGGCCATGAAGCATTCAAGAATACGCGTCAGCAATTGCCGGCGCTCGGCGGGCGAGGTGCTGGCAAAGGTCGGGAAGGCACGGCGGGCAGCGCTGACGGCGGCCTCGACATCAGTCAAGTCGGCCAGGGCAATTTCGCAGAAGGGCTGCTCGGTGGCCGGGTTGATCACCGGCAGGCGGGCGTGGCTGTGGGGCTCGACCCAGCGACCGTCGATGTAGAACTGCTGTGGGGTGTGCATAGTCGGGAACGGCCTCGGTTGAACAGGGACAGACGCTCGCCAGCATAGGTGGTTTTTTTTCCGACGGACAATGTACTAATTCTTGGGTTAGGCATAAGCTCAGGTCATGACCAATCTTCGTAGAAAGCTCCCTAGCTCCAGTTCCTTGTTCGTCTTCGAGGCCGCCGCCCGCTGTGGCAGTTTCACCCGTGCGGCCGACGAACTGTGTGTCAGTCAACCGGCGGTCAGCCGCATGCTATCGCGGCTGGAAGAACACCTTGGCGTGCAGCTGTTCGAGCGGGTGCGCGGCGGCGCCAGGCTTACCGAAAGCGGCAGCCTTCTGTACCGCCGTGTGCAGGAAGGCTTCAGCACCATCGAGTCGGCCATCAGTGAAATCGAGGCCCGTGCCACCGGCATCGAGACCGTGACCCTGTCGGTGTCCACGGCCTTCACCACCCATTGGCTGATGCCGCGCATGAGCCGTTTCAGCCAGCGCTTTCCCACGGTCGACATGCGCTATCAACTGATGTCCGGCAAGATCGGCGGGCCCTTGGTGGATGTCGATCTGGGCATGCGCTATCTCGAGCCTGGCAGCCTGCAGGCTGCGGATTATCGGGTGATGCCGGAGATGACGCTGCCGGTGTGCACGCCCGCTTACCTGGCCTCGGTGGCCCGCGATAACCCGCAGAAACGGCCGTTGACGCTGATCAGCATGGACACCCAGGACCGGGGCTGGGCTGCCGCGTTAGAGGCCGGCGGGCGCGCGGAAAACAGCCTGGTGTTCTCCGATTATGCGGTGGTGGTGCAGGCCGCACTGCTGGGCCAGGGCATGGCGCTGGGCTGGTTGAACGTGGTCTCCAACTCCTTGCGCAAGGGCGAACTGGTGCCGGCGGCGGATGCACTGAAGGTGCACGGGCGCCAGTGCTGCCTGGTGGTGCCGGGCCACCGTCCGGCCCGGCCGATCGTCGAGCAGATTCGCGACTGGATCATCGAGGAAATGCACGAGGAGCTGCTGGGCATCGACGCGATGTACCCCCATCTGGGCCTGGCTGCCACCCGCGATCAGGGCCGTTGAACGGTGTGCGTCGAGAGCAGGTAACAAAACAGCAGGTTATGCTACGAGGCCGGGAGAAAACAGAATATCTGGCGATGGCAGTGGCTGATAATGACAGGGCCCATACAGCCTGTTGCCTCTATTTTCCTGCGGAGCGCCCTATGTCTTTCAAGCAGTTCAAAGCCCTGACGTTCGACGTGGTCGGCACCTTGATCGATTTCGAGGCCGGCATCCTCGCCCATGTCCGGGCCGTGGCCGGTGAGGCCGGGAAGGCCTGTACGGACGACGACATCCTCAGGGCCTACCGGGAAGCCCGGGCGTCCACCGATTCGGGTTGGTGGCCGGATGACCTCGAGCGTTGCTACCACCTCATGGCGGCCAAACTCGGACTGGCGGATAACGACCAGGCCGCGCGGGGTCTGGCCCTGGCGGTAAAAAATTTTCCGGCCTTCCCGGATTCCATCGCAGCCCTCAAGCGCCTGCGCAAGCATTTCAAGCTGGTGGCCACCACCAACTCGCAGATTTGGGCCTTGAATCACATGGCCGAAACCCTCGACCAGCCGTTCGATGTGCGGGTCACCGTTGACGATGTGCGCTTCGAGAAGCCCGACCCGCAGTTCTTTGCCTATGCCCGTGGCGTATTGGCCACTCACGGCATTGTCATGGAAGAGATCCTGCATGTGGCCCAGAGCCAATACCACGACATTGGCGTCGCCATGCGCCTGGGTTACCAGACCTGCTGGATCGAGCGGCGCTTCGCGCAGAAAGGCACCGGCGGCACGCTGGAATCCGAGCGCACCGAGCCGCATTACCATTTCACCTCGCTGGTGCAACTGGCCGACGCCGTGGACAAAGAACTGGCATGACGGTGCAGAGCCTGTGGGCAGCCACCGCGCGGCCGGCACCCGCGCTGTATGCACTTGAGGGTGAGCGCCAATGTGACGTGGTCATCATCGGCGGCGGTTACACAGGCCTGTCGGCCGCTCACCACATCGCCCAGAGCGGCCGGCAGGCGCTGATCGTCGAGGCCAACAGCCTGGCCTGGGGCGCCAGCGGGCGCAACGGCGGGGTGGTGTCGCCCAAGTTTCGTGTGGGCTTCCCCACGCTCATGGCCCGCTTCGGCCGCGACACCGCATTGCAGATGTACCGCACCGGCTACGACGCGGTGGACAGCCTGGTGCAGATGATCGAGACCTTGGGTCTGGGCGAGGCCAGGCTGCACATGGGTGGCCACATCGCTGCTGCGCACAATGCCCATGCGCTGCTCGGCCTGGAGGCGACGGCCGACTGGATCAGGCGCGAGACCGGGGCGGCTTCGTCGACGATGATCTCGGCGGGGGAGATCCGGGAGATGACCGGCTCCCGTCTGTATGCCGGGGGCTTGCTGACCCCGAAAGCGGGCGGCATTCATCCGCTCGACTATGCCCGTGGCATGGCCCGATCGCTGGTGGAACGTGGGGTGGATATCTTCGTCGACAGCCCCGCCGAGCAGGTCCGCCATGAAGGCGGGCGGGTCATCGTGCAAACCGCGGGCGGGCGCATCAGCGCGCAGCAGGTGATCTACGCCACCAACGGCTATAGCGACCAGACCCGCGTGACCGACACCTTGCATCGGCGCCTGATTCCCTTTCGCAGTGCGATCATCGCCACCGAGCCGCTGTCGGCGGCGACGCTGGCCACGATCATGCCAGGCGGCCAGGTCTGCGGCGACACCAAGCGCATGCTGCGCTGGTTTCGGGTGGTAGGGGATCGGCTGATTTTCGGGGGGCGCGGCGCCTTTGGCCAAGACGACTCGGCCCGCGCCTTCGAGGCGTTGCAGCGCAGTATGGGCGTCGTCTTTCCCAGTCTGCGCGAGACCCGTATCGACTATCGCTGGTCGGGGCTGGTGGCCATGACCCTGGATTACCTGCCCCATGCCGGGCAGTTGGATGAACGCAGCTTCTACGCCATCGGCTACAACGGCGGCGGGGTCGCGATGTCGACCTGGATGGGTCGGCAACTGGCAACCATGACGGCCGGTCAGCCGGTCAAGCTCGGCTTGCTCGCCGGCGAACGCTTCAAGCCGATTCCCCTGCACGCGCTGCGGGCGCCGGGTGTGCGCCTGGCAGCAGGCTGGCAGCAGTTTCTCGACGCCATCGGGCGTTAGGCTGGATCAACGGCAAGCCCCGGCATCAGGGGGATGCCCTTGGCATCACTGGCCCGTCCGCGCCACGACGATCGTGTCTTCCGGGTGCAGGCGCATCAACAGCGGCGAGCCGATCGGTGGCAGGCTGAGGTTGCCTTCATGGTGGCTTGGCTGGCGCAGGCTGACGGTGGGGCCGTTCTCCAGGTCGACGAACACTTTCAGGCTTTCACCCTGAAAGACAATATCGCTGACCCGCCCACGCAGGCGGTTCCATTCCGGGCCGGCGCTGGCGTTGTCCAGCAGCAGCTTCTCCGCTTGCAGGGCAAGGAATACATCACCGCGGGCGGGCACCGGGCGGGTCGTGCGCAGCACCGTATTGCCCAGGGTCAAGCCGTTGTCGGCACTGCGTTGCAAGGCCACCAGCGTGCTTTCGCCAATGAAGCTGGCGACGAAATCATCGGCGGGGTGGTCGTGCAAGCGGCGCGGGGTGTCGACCTGTACCAATTGGCCGCCGCGCATGATCGCGATCCGGTCGCTCATGGTCAGGGCTTCGCGCTGGTCATGGGTCACGTAGATCATGGTCGCGCCCAGGCGCTTGTGCAGCGCGCGCAGCTCGATCTGCATCACTTCACGCAGCTGCTTGTCCAGGGCCGAGAGCGGTTCGTCCATCAGGATCAATTTCGGTTCGAAGACGATCGCCCGGGCCAAGGCCACGCGCTGACGCTGGCCGCCGGAAAGCGCGGCAATGTTGCGATCCTCATAACCGGACAGCTCCACGGTGGCCAGTGCGTTCTTTACCCGTTCGCGCCTCTTGGCGGCACTCTCGCCGCGGGCGCGCAGGGGGAAAGCCACGTTGTCGCCGACGCTCATGTGCGGAAACAGCGCGTAATTCTGGAACACCACGCCGATATCGCGCTTGTGCGGCGGCATCAGGGTGACGTCGCGCTCACCGAAAAAAATATTCCCGGAACTGACCCGGATGAACCCGCCGAGGATGCTCAAGAGTGTGGTCTTGCCCGAGCCCGAGGGCCCGAGCAGGGACATGAATTCGCCAGCCTGCACCTTGAGGTCGACATTGTTCAGGGCCTTGAGGTTGCCGTAGTGCTTGCACACCTGATTGATACTGACCGATTCAAAGCCTTCAGTGAACTTCATGGTGGGTCCTTGCGGGCTGAGGGAGAGGGCGCAAGCCCTTACGATTGTTTGTAGCGCCCGGCAACCACCACCAGCACCAGTGACGCAAGAATCAGCATCGAACTGATGGCGGCAATGGTCGGGTCGATTTCATCACGCAGCGCGGTGAACATGCGCTTGGTCAGGGTCTGGTTGTCGCCGCCGGAAATGAACAGCGCCACCACGGTTTCATCCAGCGAGGTGATGAAGGCAAACAGCGTGGCCGATACCAGGCTCGGTTTGATCTGCGGCAAGGTCACCGCCATGAAGGCACGAAAGCGGTTCATGCCCAGGCTGCGGGCAACCATCTCCTGGGACATGTCGAAGTTACGCAGCCCCGCCAGCAACGCGATGATCACGTAGGGCAGGGCCAGCATGATGTGAGCGAGCACCAGCCCGGTCAGGGTGCTGACCAGACCGACCCGGGCATAGACAAAGAATACCCCCGCAGCGATCAGGATGATCGGCACCATCATCGGCAGCAGCAGCACCAATTGCAGGGTGCGCACCGCCTTCAGGCTCGAGGCATTGATGGCGTAGGCCGCCGCCATGCCAATGGGCAGGCTGATGGCCATGGTGCAGAACGCCGTGATCAGGCTGACCCGCGCCGCCGACAGCCATTGCGCGCTGTGGAAAAACGCCTGGTACCACTGCAGCGACCAGTGCTGGGGCGGAAACTGCAGAAAACGCGCCTCGGAAAACGACATGGGCACCACGATCAACACCGGGATGATCAGGTACAAGAGGATGGCCGCCACTAACAGGCTGAACAGCACGCGTGACAGGCGGATCCGTTGCAGATGTGCCAGCAGGTTCATTCAGCGTGCTCCCAGGATGCGTTCGATGGGGATGAAACGGTTGATACCCCAGAAAATCAGGAACACCACCAACAGCAGGACCAACCCGACCGCACTGGCCGCGCCCCAGGCCTGGTACAGTTCGACGTTGCGCTGCACCAGCATGGATACCAGGATCGTGCGCCCGCCACCGAGCAGCTCCGGGGTGATGAAAAAGCCCAGGCAGATGACGAAGACCAGAATGGAACCGGCCATGATCCCCGGCGCGGCCATGGGCAGAAATACCCGGCGCAGGGTATAGAAGGGCGTTGCACCGAGGCTGTCGGACGCTTGCAGCAGGTCTTGGGGGATCTTCTTCATCACCGCGTAAAGCGGCAGCACCATGAACGGCAGCATTACGTGCAGGGTGCCGATCACGGTGCCGGTGACGTTGTGCATCATGTTCAGGGGCTGGTCGATGAGGCCCAGGTTCATCAGTGCCTGATTGACCAGGCCACGGCGTTGCAGCAGCACCAGCCAGGCGTAGGAGCGCACCAGGATGCTGGTCCAGAACGGCAGGATCACACAGAGCAGGATCAGATTGGCCATGAAACCGTGCAGTCGCGAAGCGGCATAGGCCACCGGGAAGCCGAGGACGATGGACAGCACGGTCACCAGAAAGCTGATCTTGAAGGTCAAAGCGAAGGTGTCCCAGTAGATGCTTTCCTGGAATATGCGCAAGTAGTTGATCAGGGAAAAACCCTGCTCGGTCTGCACCGACTCGAAGGCCAGCCAGCACAGCGGCAGGATCAACAGCACCGTCACCACCAGCAGCGCCGGCAACAGCAGGGCCAGCATCCACAGATGCTCCTGGCGCTCGGCACGGGCCAGCGCGCGTTGTTGCGGGGAGGCTGGCTGGCGCGGGTTGCTGGCGTCCAGTTGCAGAGACGCACGGTGCTCGAACGATGTCATGTGCAGCTCTCTCCCGGGCATGGGCAGGTTGCAAGGCATGGACCGGGATCGCTCTGCGGGACCCTCTGTTCTACTTTACCCAGATGCCGGCGAAGCAAGCGGGCGGTTATGGCGGCTGGCGAAGCGCTTTGTGTTGAATACGGGTGCCTGTACAGCATGTCCTGCGCTGATGTGACACGGCGCTCGGCGCACACTATTCATTTGGATAGTGAATTCTTGCGTTACACTATTTTCATCTAGTTACAAACCATACCAAGGCCGCTCTGCATGTACGGAACGGCCGCTGTTCGCGGGACGACCTTTCTACCCACGCCCGCGATTACCCGTGATTCACGCTTGAGGCTGACATGCAGACACTATCGATCAACGGCCAGGACCAGGCCGTGGATGTCCCCGAGGACATGCCATTGCTGTGGGTATTACGCGACGTGCTGGGTTTGACCGGCACCAAATACGGCTGTGGCATCGCCCAATGCGGTGTCTGCACCGTGCACCTGGACGGCAAGGCGGTGCGCTCCTGCGTGCTGCCGGTCAGCAGCGCGGTCGGTCATCGCATCACCACCATTGAAGCCGTCGGCCAGACGCCGGTGGGTCAGGCGGTGCAGGGCGCCTGGCTGGCCCATGAAGTGGTGCAGTGCGGTTACTGCCAGTCCGGGCAGATCATGGCGGCGGTGGCCTTGCTCGAGGCGCATCCGGCGGCCGACGACCAGCAGATTGTCGACGGCATGTCCGGCAACCTGTGCCGCTGCGCCACCTACACGCGCATCCGCGCCGCGATCAAAAGCATCAGCCAGGCCTGAGGATTACCCATGTCGACAGTCAATACGACACCGCGCGCCCTGTCGCGCCGCGGTGTGCTCAAAGGCGGCGCGACCACCCTCGGTGGCTTGCTGATCAGCGCCTGGTTACCGCCGCTGGTGCCCCATAGCGCTGCCGCCGATGCGGTGGCCGTGGCACAGAGCGGTGTGGACCCTGGCACCGGCTTCGGTGCCTTCGTGCGGGTCGGCCATGATGGCCACGTCACGGTGATCTCGCCGAAGATCGAAATGGGCCAGGGAGTGCAGACCGGCATCGCCATGATGGTCGCTGAAGAACTGGAAGTCGGCATGCACCAGGTCAGCATCGAAGAGGCACCGCCCAGCGCGCTGTACATCGACTCGTTGCTGCAATTCCAGGCGACCGGTGGTTCCTCTTCGACGCGCTTTACCTGGGAGCCGTTGCGCAAGGCCGGCGCCAGCGCACGCATGGTGTTGATCCAGGCGGCGGCGATTCGCTGGAAAGTCGCCCCCAGCCAGTGCCATGCCGATCAAGGCAAGGTCTACGGCCCCAACGGTCAGACGGCCGATTACGGGACGCTGGTCGATGCCGCCGCCGCCTTGCCGCTGCCCACCGACGTGCCGCTCAAGCCCATCGAGGCGTTCAAGCTGCTGGGCAAGCCGACCCAGCGCCTGGACACCCCGGACAAGGTCAACGGCAAGGCCCGCTTCACCATCGACCTGCGCGTGCCGGACATGTTGATTGCGTCGTCGCTGACCTGCCCGGTCTACGGCGGGACCCTGCGCAGCGTCGACGAAGGTGCGGCGCGGCAAGTGCCGGGTGTACGTGACGTGATCAAGCTGAGCAACGCCGTGGCGGTAACGGCTACCCATTTCTGGGCCTGCCAGCAAGCCCTCAAGGCCCTGAGCATCGAGTGGGACCTGGGCGAGCATGCCGAGGGTGATTCGTTGGCGCTGGACAAGGCCTTGCTGGATGCCAGCCACCGCGACGGTGTGGTGGCCAAGCGCGAAGGCGACATCGAGACCGCCCTGGGCGGCGCCAAGACCCGCTTTGAAGCGGTGTACGAGCAGCCGTTCCTGTCCCACTCGCCGCTGGAGCCCATGACCTGTCTGGCCCACGTGCGCAAGGACGCCTGCGAGCTGTGGGTGGGCACCCAGGCACCGATGTTCGCCCAGGCGGGGGCGGCGAAGATCAGCGGCCTCAAACCCGAGCAGGTGATCATCCATAACCAGTTGATCGGCGGCGCGTTCGGCCGGCGCCTGGAGTCGGACTTCATCTTCCAGGCCGTGGACATCGCCCGCCAGGTGGCGTACCCGATCAAGCTGATCTGGAGCCGCGAAGAGGACATGACCCACGACCGCTACCGGCCGCATTACGTGGACCGCATGAACGCGGCATTGGACGATGACCTGCGCCCCATCGGCTGGGACCACCGTATCGTCGGGGCCTCGGTGATCGCCCAGTTCATCGGCGCGCTGCCGGCCAGTGGCATCGATGCCGACGCTGTGGAGACGTCCATCGAACCGATGTACGCCTTGCCCCACCTGCAAGTGCGGTATGTGCGCGAAGAGCCCAAGGTGATTCCGGTCTCCTGGTGGCGCGGCGTCGGGCCGCTGCGGGCGACCTATGCGCTGGAGAGCTTTATCGACGAGCTGGCCCACAACGCCAAGGCCGACCCGCTGGCCTATCGCATGGAACTGCTCAAGGCCCATCCGCGCGCCCAGGCGGTGCTCAAGCTGGTGGCCGAGAAATCCGGCTGGGATCAACCCCTGCCGGCCGGCACCGGTCGCGGTGTCTCGGTGGCCAATGTGTTCGGCAGCTACATCGCCACGGTGGTGGAATTGCAGATGCAGGGCGAGCACGGCCTGCGCATCAACCGGCTGGTGTCGGCGCTGGACTGCGGGTTTGTCACCAACCCGACTTCGGTGCATTCGCAGATCGAAGGCGGCACGTTGTTCGGCCTGTCGGCAGCGCTGTTCAACGAAGTGCTGATCGAAAAGGGCCAGGTCATGCAGAGCAATTTCAACCAGTACCGGCAGATCCGCATGAGCGATGCACCGCCGGTGCAAGTGCATGTGATCAACAGCCTGGAAGCCCCCGGCGGTGTCGGCGAGACCGGCGCGGTGCCGGTGGCGGCAGCCTTGGTCAATGCGTTGCATGCGGCCTCACAGGCCCGGGTGCGGCGCCTGCCGTTGAGCCGTTCGGGCTATTTCACCGTACAAGGAGCCATGGCATGAAGCCCTTGAAGATCGCCTTGGCCCTGCTTGGCGCCAGCCTGAGCCATGCGGCCCTGGCCGATGACACCAGCACTCTGAGCAAGGGCGAGTACCTGACGCGCGCGGCGGACTGCGTGGCTTGCCACGTGGTGCCCGGCGGCAAGCCGTTTGCCGGTGGCCTGGCATTCAAGCTGCCGTTCGGCACGCTGTATTCGCCCAATATCACGCCGGACAAAGACACCGGTATCGGCAACTGGAGCGACGACGAGTTTGTCAGCGCGGTGCAGCGGGGCGTGGGCAAGGACGGCAAGCACTATTACCCGGCGTTCCCTTACACCTCCTACAGCAAGATGCCGCGCGAAGATATTCTCGCCATCAAGGCCTATCTGTTCAGCCTGCAGCCGGTCAAGCAGGCGCCGAAGGAGAATGACTTGTCTTTCCCCTTCAATCAGCGCTGGGGCATGTGGTTCTGGAACAAGATCTTCCTCGACGACCAGCGTTTCGTCGCCGACCCCCAGCAGTCGCAGGAGTGGAACCGCGGCGCTTACCTGGTGGAAGGGCCGGGGCACTGTGGCGAATGCCACTCGCCGCGCAACTTCGCCCAGGCGGTGGACGCCAAGCAGTCGCTGGCCGGCACGATGCTGGGTAACTGGCGCGCCTACAACATCAGTTCCGATCCCCAGTACGGCGTCGGTGCCTGGCCGCAGGAGACCTTGGTCAAGTACTTCGCCACCGGCGAAGCGCCGGGCTACGGCATGGCGGGCGGGCCAATGAGCGACGTGATCGAGCACAGCCTGCGCTTCATGACCCCCGAAGATCTGCAAGCCATGGCGGTGTACCTGAAAAGCACCCCTGCACGGGCCACCGGTGTAGCTCGGCCCAGCGTGGCGGTCAACGACCCTGCGCCCGAAGCCGGCGACGGCCTGGGCAAGAAGGTCTACACCGACGCCTGCGCCGCCTGCCACCGCGCCGACGGCCAGGGCAACAACAGCTCGATCGCCACCCTCACAGGTCTGAAAACCCTGAACGACCCGAAAGGTACCAACCTCATCGGCGTGCTCCTGGCCGGCCACAATGATGCCGTGCGCAGCGACCAGCGCATGCCGGACTTCGCCAAGGCCTACAGCAACCAGGAACTGGCAGCGGTGAGTAATTATCTGCTGGCGCGGTTTGGCCAGTCGGGTGGTCGGGTGACAGCCCAGGATGTGGAGAAGAGCCGGGGGTTGGCGTTGCATTGATCTTTGGGGTGGGGGCTCTTGTCGAGATTTCGTCACAGGCCCCCCAGTCCCTCCCAACCAAGCCCGACCTGCAGAGTGCTCTCCAGGCCGGGGCTGACCTGCCGCGCCGCTGCGCCCCTGCCAGGCACTGAATCTCAGCCCGGCAATCCCCAACTTCCCACTTGGCACAAAACCCGCACTGTCCTCCCCGCGAATGACCCTCAGCCCTTGCCCACAACGGTGTACACACTGCAGTCATCCGCACCTTCAGCCCCTGCGCTGAATGTGTACCGTCTCGATAGGTTGCTCTCTATTAGGGCAACTCAAGCGTACACGCTACAAAACCGCCCATATCCCAGGCGGTTCACGGGAGGTCGTCCAGATGCAGCACGCCGTCAACTCACTCGATGCGCCATGGCTGGACGCTTACGACGCCTTCAGCAGCCCCCAGGACCTGGCCACCACGCTGAAGAAACTCACCGCGCTGGCTTGCGCGTTTGCCCCGTGGACCATCAGCGGCATCCTCGCCGTGGACCACGCTGGAGGCTTCGTCGAGTTGATGGCCGAGACCGGCAACCGCGGCCAGATATTCGATTTGCTGCCGACCCGCTGGCCGCTGATCACCAGCCCGTGCACCACCGTGCTGGCCAGCCGTGAAGTGCTGTTCTTCGAGGATGTGAAGCAGTGCACCCAATACCCGATGTACCAGGCCGAGGCGGTGGCCCAGGACTTCCAGTCGGGGGTGGTGATGCTGCTCGAGGGCCTCGACGCCAGCGGCCGTCCGCTGGTGTGGATGCTGCAAAGTCAGTATGGCCAGCGTGCCAGCGACGAGCAGTTCGCCGTGGCCCACGGTCTGGTGCAGGTGGCCAACCGTGCCATTGCACGGGCCTTGGCTCATGAGCAGGAACAGCGGCAACGCCTGCAGCTCGACGCGCTGTCGCGTCTGGGCACTGACCTGATGGATGAGGTGTTCCGTGGCGCCAACCTGGCCGAACTGGCCAGCCTGAGCGGGGGCAAGGCCGACACGCGGGTGGCAATCATCGATGCCTTGGCCGAACAGGTGTATCACAACCATCCCGGCGACGCCCTCGATGCGCTGTTGCTGGGCCATATCGCGCCGGGAGGCTGGCGAGCAGTGGACGAGCCGGCGCTGGTGCGCTTGCCCGATGCAGGCAACACCTGGGTGCGGGTCGAGCCAGTGATCATCGGTGCGCAGTGGGTCGGCGCCGTGGTGGTGCTCGACGCCCGGCCTGAGCGCGAGGCCCTGGAGCGCAGCCTGCTGCGGCAGGTCAAGGGCGCCGCCGGGGCCCTCTTGCTGCGCAACCACGTCGAGCTGACCCAGCGCAGTCGGGAACTCAAGCGGTTGTTCGAAGCGCTGGAAAAAGCCGACCCCGACAGCCTTGCCGGCCTGCATGCGCAAGCGCGGCTGTGCCAAGTGAACCTGCGCAGGCCCGCCCAGTTGTTGCTGATCAAGCGGCCGCCCGCCAGTGCCCAGCCCCCCCTGGAGCACTGGGAGCGGCGCCTGCTCAGCCAGGCACCGGGCGCCACCCTCTGCGAGCTGTCCCAGGACCTGCTGCTGCGCGTACCCTGTGACAGCGCCGGTGTGGCGCCCGGCTTGCTGGCCCGGCTGCTGGGTACGGCGCAGTCCTTGGCGCAAGAGTCGGGGCAGGGCGTCTTGTCCGTGGCGCGCAGCGCGGTGCTGGAGAGCGCCGAGCACCATGGCCCGGCAATCAAGGGCCTCAAGCAGTTGTTACGGCTGGCGGTGACCTTCGGCCGCGAAGGGCTGGTGGACGACAAGAGCTTCGGCCCCTTCACCTTTCTGGCCGCCGCGCTGGACGCCGAAGCCGCGCCGCAATTCGTCGCCAGCACCATCGGCGCGATCCAGGCCTATGACCGTCAGCACAACACCCACCTGCTGGCAACCTGCGTGGCCTTCAGCGAAGCGGGCTGCCGTTTTCAGGAAACCGCCCACCGCCTGGACATCCATGTCTCGACGCTGCGCTACCGTCTGGCGCGCATCGGTGAGCTGTTCGATATCGACTTCAGCAACCCGGACCAACGTTTTTCCCTGGAGCTGGCCTGCCGTCTGGCCCGGGTCCTGAACCCGACGCCAGCGAGCGCGCCGTTGGGCCAGGCGTTTTACTGAATGAACTCGGTCTTCACTTCCTGCCACAGTTCCAGGTACTGGGCACGGGTCTCGTCGCTGATCGGCTTCATGAAGCGCAGCCGCGCGGTCACCTCCGGCGTGCCCATCACCGCTCGGTTGAAAGCATCGGCGGGCAGCGCATCCACGGCGGCCTGGTTGGCCGACATGGCCGCGCCCACTTCGGTGTCCCACTTCACGTAGAATTCCTTGCTGAGCATGTAGTTGATGTACTGGGCGGCGGCATCGGCGTGTTTGGCGGTGGCGGGGATGGTCAGGGTATCCACCCAGGTAATCGCGCCCTCGGTGGGGATCACGAACTTGACCGGCAGCTTGTAGCGCCGTACCGCGCGGGCCGCGCCACCGGACCAGATCGCGCCCATGTCATAGGTGCCGGCGGCCATGCCTTTGAGCCACTCATCCTCCGAGCCCCAAAAGCTGCGGATCTGGTCTTTGAGCCCCAGCAGCTTGGTCTTGATCGCGCCCATGTCGGCCGGGTTGTTGATGTCCTGCCCGGTGGCCAGCGCAGCCAGGCCGATGACGTAGATCGAATCGTCACGCATGGAGATGCGACCCTTGTATCTAGGGTCCCACAGGGCATTGATCGAGGTCAGGTTGTCTTTGATCTTGTCGGTGTTGTAGGCGTAGGAATTGATACCCCAGGCCCAGGGCACCGCATAGAGCGAGCCGCCGACGCTGATATCGGGGTGCTTTTGCAAGGCAGGTGTGATGCTGGCGTAGTTGGGAATCTTGCTGGTGTCGATCTTCTGCAACAGGCCGGCGGCCTCGATGCTCGGCACAAATTGAGTATTGATGTTGACGATGTCGTAGGCACCTGGGTTGGTGACCATCTTGGTGCGCATTTCCTGGTCGGAGGTGTAGTAGTCATGGACCACCTTGATCCCGGTCTGTTTCTCGAACGCTTCGGTGGCGAATTTCTCGTCGGTGCCGTATCCGCGCCAGTTCAGCACCCGTATTTCAGTGTCCGCTGCGGCCGCCCCCGTGCTGTTGCCCAGTCCCGCTGTCAGCAACGTTGCCCCTAGTACCATTGACTTCAGGGGTAGCGAGAGCAGCGTGTTTTTCTTGATCACCATCTTCAATAACCTCGTCAAAGTGCGCCGTTGTGGGAGGGCAGGGAAAGACCGGTGTCAGTCCAGCAAGAGAGTGTCTGCCGGCGCCCATTCGATGTGGGCTTCGCTACCTGGGGTCAGCGTCGATGCGGCGTGGTTCTGGGTGGTCAGGATGATCTGCTGGCCGCCCATGGCCAGGTGGTAGGTGATACTGTTGCCGGCGTAGATCTCGTGGGCGGTGTGCCCGCTCAGGCAATTGCCACGGGTGCAGCTGGCGGCATCGCTGGCCACCTGAAGTTTTTCCGGGCGCACGGCCGCCGTGACCTGATCGCCGATGCGGCGGCTCGCGCCATGGCTGGAATGGATGACCTGGCCGTCCGCCAGGCTGATCCGGGTCAAGCCGTCGACCTGGGCGCTGACAATACCCGTGAAGAAGTTCGAGTCGCCGAGGAAGCTGGCGACGAACCGGCTGCGGGGGCGTTCATACACCTCGCGCGGGGTGCCGATCTGCTCGACTTTCCCGCCGTTGATGATCGCCAGCCGGTCGGACAGCGTCAGGGCTTCCTGCTGGTCGTGGGTCACCAGAATGGTGGTGACGCCGACTTCGCGCTGGATCTTCTTGAGCTCGATCTGCATCTCGTCCCGCAGTTTTTTGTCCAGCGCGCCCAACGGCTCGTCCAGTAACAGCACTCGCGGACGCGGTGCCAGGGCACGGGCCAGCGCGACCCGTTGCTGCTGGCCGCCAGACAGCTCGCGAGGACGCCGCTCGCCGAAACCCTCGAGGTGCACCAGCTTGAGCAGTTCATCGACGCGCTGGCGCATCTGGGCCTTGGACTGATGGCGCACCGAGAGGCCGAAGGCGATGTTGTCGGCGATGCTCATGTGCGGGAACAGTGCGTAATTCTGGAACATCATGCCCAGTCCGCGCTGGTTGATTGGCACATCCAGCATGCTTTTGCCGTCGATGTCGATGCTGCCCTGATCCGGCTCGACGAATCCGGCAATGGAGCGCAGCAGGGTGGTCTTGCCACCGCCGCTGGGGCCCAGCAGGGAGAAGAATTCACCTTCGGCAATGGTCATGCTGATGGTGTTCAGCGCCAGGGTCTGGCCGTAATGCTTGCTGACCTGCTTGATGTCCACCACGCTCATCTATTGCTCCCCTCCAAACTTGCTGAATCTGGCGAACACGATCATCAGCCCCATGGAAAACAGGATGATGAGGGTGGAAATGGCATTGATCTCCGGGGTGAAGCCCTTGCGAATTGCCGAATAGATTTCCACGGGCAGGGTCGACACGCCGATGGGTGCCAGGAAATAGGAAATCACGAACTGGTCGAACGACAGGGCAAAGGCAAACAGCGCTGCGGCCACCAGACCAGGCGCCAGCAACGGTGCAGTGACCCGCCAGAAAGTCTGCCAGGCGCTGGCGCCGAGGACCTGCGCGGCTTCTTCCAGGGACCGATTGAACGACTTCAGGCGGCTGCGCATGATGAACACCACGTAGGGGATCGACAGCGCCACGTGGCCCAGCAGGATCGCGTGCAAGCCGCGGCCGATGCCGGTCCAGAAGAAGAACAGCATCATCGCCGTGCCAGTGATCAGCCAGGGCATGGTCAGCGAGGGCAGCAGCAACAGCTCGAACCAGGGTTTGGCCCGAAAGTCGTGGCGAGCCAGGGCCAGCGCCGTCAGGGTGCCGAGGCTGACCGAGATCAGGGTGTTGACGAGGGCGATCATGATGCTGTTGGCAGCGGCTTGCAGCAGGTCGTCGTTATGAGACAGAGCACGGAACCATTTGAGGTCGAAGACGAACGGCAGCTGGTACAGCTCGGACTGGTTGAAGGCCATGATCATCATCACGATGATCGGCGTGTACAGAAACACCAGCACCAGGCCCAGGTAACAGGGGGCGAACGCGGCGCGTAGTGGTGTCATGGCGAGCAGTGCTTTCATGGCCAGCCCTCAGGTCAGGTGTTTGCGCAGCAGGGGAAAGAACAGCGCCATCACCAGCAACACCACCGCCAGCAACACGAAGCCCATGGCGGCGCCCAGCGGCCAGTTGAACGAGGTGGTGAACTGGCTCTCGATGATGGTGCCGAAGGTGATGCCTTGCTGGCCGCCGAGGATGCGCGGCTCCATGAAGCAGCCGATCACCGGCACGAAGATCAGCGTGCTGCCGGCGACCAGGCCCGGCAGGCTCAGGGGCAGGATGATGCGCTGGAACACCTGGCGGTGCGACGCGCCCAGGCTCAGGGCGGCTTCGGCCAGGGTGCCGTCGATGGCCTGCAAGGAGACATAGCAGGTCAGGATCATGTAGGGCAGGTACGCGTGGACCAGGCCGATGACAATCGCTTTGTAGCTGTACAGCAGGTCCAGGGAGGGGCCGCCGGGCCAGATCGCCTGCAGCAGATGTCCCAGCAGGCCGTTGTCGCTGAGCACCATGGTCCAGGAAAAAGTCCGCACCAGCGCATTGCTCCAGAACGGCAGCACCACCAGTAGCAGGATCGCTTCGCGCCAGCGATTCTTGATCTTGCGCGCCAGGCAGTAGGCCGCCGGGTAGCCGATCAGCACGCAGAAGAAGGTCACTTGCAGGCCCATCAACAGCGAGCGCTTGAGGTTGATCAAATACACCGGCTTGCTGAAGATGTCGACGTAGTGGGCCAGGGTCAGGGTGCCGCCGGGCCCGGCGATCGGGGCGATGGTCAGGAAACTGAAGTACAGCATGGCCATCAACGGCAGGAAGATCGTTATCAGCAACCACAGGTAGGTCGGCCCGCTGAGCAGGGCCAGCGAGCCGAGCAACCGGCGCTGGGCGCGGGCCCGCCCGGGCAAGTTCGCGGTATCGACCGGCGCCGTGTGCACGGCCAAGGGGTGGGTGCTCATGGGGTACCTCTTTTCAGTCTTTGAGGTTGTCGCGCAGGGTCTGCCCGCTGTACGCGGTGCGAAACAGTCCGCGCCGCTGCAACTCCGGGACCACGCTGCGGCAGAACGCCTCGTGGGAACCGGGATGGTAGATCGGCGAGACGACGAAGCCGTCGCAGGCCCTGGACTCGAACAACGCTTGCAATTGATCGGCCACAGTCTGCGCCGTGCCCACAATCTGATCGGGCAGGGACTTTTGCGCGGCGCTCTTGAAGTCGGTGCCGGCGTTCTGTGCCTTGCCGTTGAGGAAGTCCACCGCGCCCTGTATCCCCTGGTTGCCTTGCAGCTCGGACAGGTTGCCGTCAGCGGTGAGCTTGCTCAGGTCGGCGCCGACGTTGCTGGAGCTCATGGCCAGGATCAGCTCCTGGTTGGCCAGGCTGTTCAGGTACTCGGCCTTTTCCCGGGCGATGGCGTCCGTTTCAGCCACCACTACGGTGCTTTGCACCAGGATCTTGCAGTCCTCCGGGGCACGCCCTTCGCTCGTCACGCGGCCCTTGATGTCGCGGTAGAAATCCTGCATTGCCGTGGCCGAGCCGTGGGCAGTGAAGATCAGCTCGGCCCAGCGCGCCGCGAAGCGCCGACCACGTTCCGAGGACCCGGCCTGCATCAGCACCGGATGCCCTTGTGGACTGCGCGGGATCGACAGCGGTCCGCGAGTCGACACCCATTGGCCTTTGTAGTTGGCGTAATGCACCTTGCTCGGGTCGGCGAACACACCTTGTTGCTTGTCGTGGACGAAGGCGTCGGCGTCCCAGCTGTCCCACAGTGCGCAGCAGGCCTCCAGCACCTCGTCGGCGTGGTCGTAGCGCACATCCCTGGGCAGGATTTCATCGAAACCGAAGTTCTGCGCCTCCAGGTCCGTGGCCGAGGTGACGATGTTCCAGGCCACCCGGCCCTTGCTCAGCACGTCCAGCGAACCCAGCGAGCGGGCCAGGTGATAGGCGTTGTAGAAGGTGGTCGACAGGGTTGCCCCGAGCCCCAGCCGCGAGGTGGCCCGGGCCATGATCGGCAGCACGGTCATGGGGTCCAGGTAGCTGATCTGGCCGCCGTGCTTGACGTAGCTTTCCAGGCTGCCTTTGTGAATGTCATAGAGGCCCAGCAGGTCGGCGAAGAAACAGGCATCGAAACAGGCCGCCTCCAGCTCCCGGGCGATGTGCTCGTAGCGCTCGGGCTCGAGAATGTCGTCCAGCCGCGCCTCGGGATGCCGCCAACCGCCACCGTGGACAGCGGTCGGACCGGTTTTCAGGTAGGCCACCAGGTGCATCATTCGTTTGGACATGGGCAAGTCACTGTACGGGGGGCGAGTGGCTTTACCTTAAGGGGCGGGAGTGGGAGGTGTCTTCCTATGAAATGGAGGAAAGGATGGGGGGTGTTCCTATGATCTGGCGGCTTTGGGGGGTTGGCATTGGACCTCCACCCGCGCCAGTCGATTGAGGTAGGGGGAGGCCGTTGCACGCCTCATGCCTAAAGCTAACCTGTTGATTTAGATGAAAAAGGGATTGTCACGAACGTCGCCAGCTGTTGCCTGGCCAACAGTGGTTGAACAGATTGTCTGTTCACGCCATCCCAGAAATCACTGAGTGTCATCTATGCATATGATTTTAAAAGAAAAAATACACTGGCACGTTTGCTGCTTTGGCTAGACTGCAACGAGGTGACGTCCACCTTGGCGACGAGCAGAGGTCAGCATGAGCACGCAACCGGTGAAATTCGCCTACTGGGTCCCCAACGTCAGCGGCGGTCTGGTGGTCAGCAAGATCGAGCAGCGCACGGGCTGGGACATTGACTACAACCGCACGCTGGCGCAGATCACCGAGCGATCCGGTTTTGAATACGCGCTCACGCAGATTCGCTTCACGGCCGGGTACGGCGCCGAATACCAGCACGAGTCGGTGGCGTTCAGCCACGCCCTGCTGGCGGCCACCGACCGGCTTAAAGCCATTGCCGCCATCCTGCCCGGGCCGCGGACCCCGGCGGTGGCAGCCAAGCAATTGGCGACCATCGATCAACTGACGGCGGGGCGCGTGACATGGCCGCGCGCGTCTCGGATTGGTACTTCACCAACGGCAATACGGTGGAAGGCATCAAGGCTCAAGTCGACGACATTCGGGCCAAGGCCGCCGCCAATGGCCATACGGTCAAGGTAGGTGTCAACGCCTTCATCATTGCCCGCGAAACGGAGGCCGAGGCCCGCGCGGTACTGGCCGAAATCATCGACAAGGCCGACCCCGAGGCGGTCAATGCCTTCGGCGATGCCGCTCGCCAGGCCGGCAAGGCCAGCCCCGAAGGCGAGGGTAACTGGGCCAGGTCGACTTTCGAGGATCTGGTGCAATACAACGACGGGTTCAAGACCGACCTGATCGGCACCCCGCGCCAGATCGCCGAACGCATCGTCGCGCTGAAGGCCGCCGGGGTGGATTTGATCCTGTCGGCATTCCTGCATTTTCAGGAAGAGGTCGAATACTTCGGTGAGCACGTACTGCCCATTGTTCGTGATCTGGAGCGAGACAGCGGACAGGCGTCTGGTCTATAAACCCATACGGGACACTAGCCATTTATGAGTCAAAACCGATGAGTCTGATTTCTCCCGAGCCGCTGCCCGATGTGTTGATTGTCGGCGGTGGCCTGAGCGGTGCGCTGCTGGCCATGCAGCTGCTGCGCCTGCCGGGCCGGCGGCGCGTGTTGATCGTCGAGCCACGCAGCGAGCTGGGTCGCGGCGAGGCCTATAGCGCCCGCGAGCGTGTGCACACCCTGAATGGTAACGCGGCACGCATGAGTGTCGATCCGGACAATGCCAACGACCTGACCCAGTGGCTCACCGAGCACCTGGCTTCGGGGGGCTGGCCCGAGGCCGCGCAGCAATCGGTGCCGGTGGCCGAGCTCTTTGCGCCCCGGGGACTGTTCGGGGTGTACGCGCGGCAGCGTTTGCGCGAGGCGCAACGGGCCAACCCCGGATCCCTTGTCGAGCACGTACAGGGCGAGGTGGTGGCGCTGCACAACGAGGCCCGGGGCGTTCGCGTTACGCTGTCCAATGGTGCCGAGTTGATCGCCCGCACGGCAGTCCTGGCCACCGGGATGTTCCCTGCTGCGCGCACCCGTCAGCGCCAATCCAGTGGTTTGAATGCCGCTGCGCTGGACCCGTGGGATGTGCCCGCGCTGGCGCAGCTCAATCGTGAGGCGCGGGTGCTGATCATCGGTGCCGGGCTGACCATGGTCGACGCCGTGGCGTCGTTGGATCAGGCGGGCCATCGTGGCTCTATCCGCGTGCTATCACGTCACGGCCTGTTGCCCCATGTTCGCCGCCAACCGCCGAGCTGGGATGATTTTCTCGCGGCTGATCACACGCTTCGCAGTCCGAGCCAACTGTTGCGGGCCGTGCGGGCGCAGTGCCAACGGGCGCTGGGGCAAGGCATTGACTGGCAGGCGCCGCTGGATACCGTACGCGCTCACGTCGGGCGGTTGTGGAGCCAGGCCAGTGATGTTCAGCGTCGCCAGTTTGTGCGTCACGTGCGGCCCTGGTGGGAAAGCCATCACCATCGCTCGCCGCCCCAGGGGGCTGCGCTGGTCGAGCGATTGCTTGGCGAAGGGCGGCTGACCGTGGAGGCCGCGTCGTTTCAAGCGCTGGAGGCCCCGGAAGGTGAACCGCTGCGCGTGCGGATTCGCCGCCGGGGGCACCTGCAGAGCGAGTGGGTGGAAGGCGATGCCCTGATCAATTCCAGTGGCATTGAATACGACTGGCGCCGGGTCGACCGGCCGTTGCCGCAGCAACTGCTGGCCGCTGGGCTGATCCGTCCGGGACCCTTGGGCCTGGGTATCGATGCCGATGGGGGCGGGGCGGTGCGCAACGAGGCCGGGGAGGCATCCGCGCGCCTGTTCGCCATGGGCCCGCCGTTGCGCGGCCTGTGGTGGGAAAGCACCGCGGTGACCGATGTCGCCAGTCAAGCCAAGGCACTGGCAGCACGCCTGGCCGGGCTTTAAATCGACAACTGCAACAAGCGCTCGCCTTGCACGTCCTCTATGGGGCGGCGCTTGTTCACCGCCAGCTCGCCGATCTTGATCAACCGGGTGCGGGTGACGTTGCGGGTCAGGCCCAACAGCTTGGCGGTGTGCACCTGGTTGTAGTGGCTGAAGTGGTACGCGGCCCGCAGCAGCGCGTCTTCGACCTTCTCGTGCAAGGCCCCGGCCTGCTCTTCGAAAAGCTTTTGAAAGGCCCGGTTCAGCAGTGCTTCGGCGCTGTCGTCCGTGCCCGAGCCTTCGTCGGGGCGCTCGATGCGCATGTTCGACAGGCGCAAATCTTCGGCGCGGATCAGGCCGTCGCGGCAGATCAGCAAGGTGTGGTGAATGACGTTTTCCAATTCGCGAATGTTGCCTGGCCAGCTGTAGCCGCGCAGTTTGCGCTCGGCATCCGGGCTCAGGGCGATCTCGCCATAGCCCAGGCGCTGGCTGTAGGTGGAGATGAAGTGCCGGGTCAGCGGGAGGATGTCACCGGGGCGCTCGCGCAGGGGGTTGAGCTCCAGACTGACCACGTCCAGGCGGTAATAGAGGTCTTCGCGAAAATGCCCGGCATTGATGGCCCGCTCCAGTTGCACGTTGGTGGCGGCCAGCACGCGCACGTCGATGGGGATGCTCTTGCGCGAGCCCAGCCGGACCACTTCACGCTCTTGCAGCACCCGCAGCAGCTTGACCTGGATGGCCATGGGCAAGTCGCCGATTTCATCGAGAAACAGCGTGCCGCCGTTGGCTTCCTCGAACCAGCCGGCCTTGGCATTGAGGGCGCCGGTGAAGGCGCCTTTCTCGTGACCAAACAGCTCAGCCTCCACCAGCGACTCGGAAAACGCCCCGCAGTTGACCGCCAGGAACGGCTTGTTGCGTCGCCCGCTGAGGTTATGAATGTGCCGGGCAATCAGCTCCTTGCCGGTGCCGGTTTCGCCAATGATCAGCACACTGGCTTCGCTGGGTGCTACGCGCTGCAGGTGCGCGAGCAGGGCTTTGGACTTGGGGTCCTCGAACACTTGCGCGGTGGCGCGGATCGAGGTGGCAAGCGCGGGTGAGGCCGGTAGGGTAACGAGCTGCATGGCATTCACTATGAGTAGAAGGTGGGGATAGGCAGGGTCCGGTTCAGCGCCCAGTCCCCCAGTTCGTGGAGTTTGTAGTCCAGCGGATCGTGCAGGCTCTGGGTGCGCAGGTTGCGCCAGTGGCGATCCAGGCCGACCGAGGCGTGGGTGGAGCGCGCGCCGGTGACTTCGAAGAGTTTGCTGCACAAGTCCAGGCCACCACGGGTGGCGGCGACCTTGGCGGTGGCGATGGCCACGGCCACGTGGCCGCGCTCCTCTTCGCCCAGTTGCGCGTCCTTGCTCCAGGCCGTGTCGAGCAGCCGTGCGGCGTTGCCGAGCAGCAGTCGGCTGCTTTCCAGATGCACCCAGAAGTCACCGAAGTGGCTGAGCACGTAGGGGTCCTGATGGCTTTCCCGGGCCATGGACTTGAACCACGGGCGGGTTTCTGCGCGGGTGTATTGGCGCGCTTCTTCGTAAGCGCCCTGGGCGATGCCGTGGAAGATGCTGGCGAAGTTCAACTGCGCAATCAGCGGACGCAGGCAGGCGAACGGTGTGCTCAAGGGGCCTGGGTCCAGCAACAGTTCGGACTCTTCGACGCGCACCCGTTCAAAGCTGGCGCTGCCGCTGTCGGTCTGGCGCTGGCCCATGTTCTCCCAGTCTCCGTGCAGGGTCACGCCCGTGCGCCCACTGGGGATCGCGGCGATCACCAGCTTGCCGCCAGCCAATTCATCACTGGCCGAGGCAATCAGCATTTCGGAATCCCGGGCGCCGGAGCAGAAGCTCTTCTTGCCGGAAAACTCGCGCCAACCGCCGTGGCTGCGTACGACAGTGCGGGTGTCCAACGGGTTCAGCGCGTTGCCCCAGAACCAGTTGTTGCGCGCAGTCTGTTCGAACCACGGTTGCCATTGCTCGGGGCGGCCAAACAGGCGCACGGTGGCCAGCATCAGGTGATGAAAGCCGAACACGTGGGCGATGGAGCTGTCCGCGCGGGCGAACTCGCTGACCACTTCAAAGGTTTGCTGCCAGTTGGCGCCAAGGCCGCCGTATTCGCGCGGGATGCTCAAGGCCAGCAGGCCACTGTCGCGCAGCGCGTCGCGTTCGGCCTTGGGCGTGCCGCCGCGCTGGTCACGCTCCACAGCGCTGCGGGCAAACTCGGCGCTCAACGCACGCGCCGTGTCCAGGGGTGAGGCGGGCAAAGCAATCACGCGCGTTTGAGTTGCTGACGTGAATGGGCGGCGAACAGCGGTGCAGCCCGTTCGGCGGCCAGGGTGATGCGCGCCTTGAGCAGTTCGCTGCTGATGCTGTAATCGGTGAAATCGGCCTGGGTGGCGTAGACGCCGATGGGCAAGGTCAGCGCTTGCAGGAAGCTGAACAGCGGACGCAACTGGTGATCCAGTACCAGCGCGTGGCGCTCGCTGCCGCCGGTGGCCGCCAGCAGCACGGGCTTGTCGATCAGGCCGTTGATGTCGATCAGGTCGAACAAGTGCTTGAGGTGCCCAGGGTAGGAACCGCGATAGACCGGCGAGGCAACGATCAGCAGGTCCGCTGCCTCGATGGCCGCCAGCTCCGCTTCCACTTCAGGCGCCAGTTCCTGACGCGACAGCGCCGCACCGAGGGGGCGGGCGATATCGCCCAACTCGATGACCTTGCTGTTGATGTGCAGGTGCTGACCTAGCTCGGCCAGCAAGGCCTCCACCAGTACCAGGGTACGTGAGGGGCGATAAGCACCGCCGGAAAGGGCAACAACGTTCAGAGCAGTGGACATGTTCGATTCCTTCATGGGTAACCCGGCGAGTGCCTGGGGGTGGCAGGGCATCAGCAAGACCTGTACCACCTCTTCAAACCGTGATTCACAGGGTTGCGGGCTACCTGTCGACGGGCTGGGTGTTGTTCCGGGCCCTGTTTGTTCATGGGGTGTTGCTGGAGCAACAGTGGCCTGGGCAACAGGTCTGTTGGGGCTGAGATGAGAATAGAAGGAATAAGGGCGGGGAAATAAATACTGATTGGTTATGAGGATATGCTTGGGGGCCTGTCGCCGAGGCTTTGCGCGGCGTGGCGCAGGCCCTTCATGGTGCGACTTGATAAGAGGCCCCGGCATGCGCCGGGGCCTTCTTGAAAACCTACAACTCCTTTTTCATATGTTTCTCGATCGCCTCCAACGATTTCCCCTTGGTCTCCGGCAAACAAAAGAACACAAACAGCGCCGAGCCCACATTGATCGCCGCAAAGATAAAGAACGTCGTATTACCCAACGCCGCCAGGGTCAGCGGGAAGGCAAAGGCCACGGTGGCGTTGAAGATCCACTGCATCGACACGGCGGTGCCGGTCAGCAGGCCGCGCACTTGCATGGGGAACAGTTCGGACATCAACAGCCAGTACACCGGCGAGATGCACATTTGCATGAACAACAGGAACACCAGGATGCAGGCCAGCGCCGCGTAGCTTTGGGTCAAGTTGGCGGGCAGGAAGGTCAGGACGGCTCCCAGCGCCAACTGGGCCAGCACCACCACGACCAGTCCGCTCATCAGCAGGGTGCGGCGGCCGTAGCGGCCGATCGCCCAAATGCCCAGCAAGGTGGCAATCACCGAAACCACGCCGTTGCCAATGGTGGCGGTGAGGGCGGCGTTGGTACCCATGCCGGTGTTCTTGAGGATAATCGGCGTGTAGTACATGAAGGCATTGACCCCGGTGAACTGGGCAGTGAAGCCCAGGCCGATGCCGATCAGCAACAGTTTGATCACCCAGCCCTGGCGCAGCAACTCGCGCGCCGGAACACGCTGTTTCTTGGCTTGGGCGGCCTGGCTTTTCATCTCGTCGACTTCGCGCTGGGCTTCCTCCGGGCTGTCGCGCAGCCGCTCCAGCACATGGCGGGCTTCGTCGAAACGGCCCTTGTGGGCCAGCCAGCGGGGCGAGGCCGGAACGAAGAAGGTGCCCACCAGCAGCAACAGGCCGGGCACCGCCGCCACGGCCAGCATGTAGCGCCATACGCTGTCGCTGTGCAGCAGAGCGGCCATCAGGGCGCTGAGCACGTAGGCCAGCAACTGGCCGCTGACGATCATCAGTTCATTGCGACTCACCAGTGGCGCGCGGTGTTTGGGCCCGGCGATTTCGGCGATGAATACCGGCACCGTGGCCGAGCCGCCGCCCACGGCGATGCCGAGGATGAAGCGTGCCGCGATCATCAGCGGGATGGTCGGCGCGGTGGCCGTGCCGATAGCGCCGAGGATGAACAGCACCGAGAGCATGCGCAGCGTCAGGCGTCGGCCCAGGTGGTCGGAAAGAAAACCGCTGGCCAACGAGCCGAATGCGGCACCGACGATCAAGGCGGAGGTCACCATGCCTTCCGTGACAGCGGTCAGGCCCAGGCCACCTTGGTCGACGGGCAGCGTCATGAAGGGCAAGGCACCCGCAATGATCCCGGTGTCATAGCCAAAGGCGAGGGCGCCCATGGTGGCCACGAATACTGAAATCAGAATCAGGCGGCCGGGTGAGCGGTTTTTTGCGCCCCGTCCGAGCGGAGCGGCAGCAGCAATGGGAGATGGCATGAAGGGTAGATCCTATGGCGGAACGAAAAGAGCAGGCGCAGTCGCGGTTGCAGGAGGCGGCTGCGGGTTCGGCGCGCCCCCTGAGTGCGACCGATGGCTCTGGGACAGGGGGTTAGGGGGCTCGGCCGCGCACGAGTTCCATGACTAAGGCAAATTGCCATGTTATTTTTTATGCCACCGTTACAATTCCTTCTTCATGTGCTTCTCGATCGCTTCCAGCGACTTGCCCTTGGTCTCCGGCAGGCAGAAGAACACAAACAGTGCCGAGCAGACGTTGAGGACGGCAAAGATGAGGAATGTCGCATTGCCCATGGCCGCCAGGGTCAGGGGAAAGGCAAAAGCCACCAGGGCGTTGAATACCCACTGGATCGACACCGCCGTTCCGGTCAGCATCCCGCGCACCTGCATCGGAAACAGCTCGGACATCAGCAGCCAGTACACCGGCGAGATGCACATCTGCATGAACAGCAGGAACACCAGGATGCAGGCCAGTGCCGAATAACTCTGGGCCAGGCTCGACGGCATGAAAGTCAGGATCGCGCCCAGCGACAGTTGCGCCAGCACCACCACGCTCAAGCCCGTGATCAGCAAAGTGCGGCGGCCAAAACGATTAATGGCGCGGATGCCGAGCAAGGTGGCGATCACCGAGACCACGCCGTTGCCGATGGTCGCCGTGATGGCGGCGTTGGTGCCCATGCCGGTGTTCTTGAGGATGATCGGGGTGTAGTACATGAAGGCGTTGACCCCGGTGAACTGCAGAGTGAAGCCCAGGCCGATGCCGATCAGCAACAGTTTGATCACCCAGGCCTGGCGCAGCAGTTCGCGGGCCGGCACCTTCTGTTTCTTCGCTTGGGCGGCTTGGGTTTTCATGTCCTGGACTTCGCGCTCCGCTTCTTCAGGCGTGTCGCGCAGGCGCTCCAGTACTTCGCGGGCGTCGTCGAAGCGGCCTTTATGGGCCAGCCAACGGGGCGAGGCCGGGACGAAGAAAGTCCCCACCAACAGCAACAACCCCGGCACCGCCGCAATGGCCAGCATGTAGCGCCAGACGCTGTCGCTGTGCAGCAGGGCCGCCATCAGGGCACTCAACACGTAGGCCAGCAGCTGGCCGCTGACGATCATCAGCTCGTTGCGCGTGACCAATGGCGCCCGACGCTTGGGCCCGGCGATTTCGCCAATGAACACCGGCACCGTGGCCGAGCCGCCGCCCACGGCGATGCCGAGGATGAAACGTGCCACCACCATCAAGGGGATCGACGGCGCGGTCGCGGTACCAATGGCGCCGACCACCAGCAACAGGGACAGCAGGCGCAGGGTCAGGCGCCGACCGAAGTGGTCGGACAGAAAGCCACTGGCCAGGGAGCCGAACGCGGCGCCGATGATCAGCGCCGAGGTCACGGCGCCTTCGGTCACCGAAGTCAGTCCCAGGCCCCCTTGGGCGGCGGGCTGGGTCATGAAGGGCAGCGCACCGGAAATGATGCCGGTGTCGTAACCATAGGCAAGGGCGCCCATGGTCGCGACCAGCACGGAAATCATGATCAGGCGGCCGGGTGTGCTGTCGGTTGCGCCCTGGCCGGAGGAGGCGGCGGCGGTGGAAGATGGCATGGCGGACAGATCCTGTGCGGAGCGGGTTTGATCAGCGCGAACGCTCTGGGTTAAGGGTTTAGGGGCAGCGGTGAGCGACGAGTTCCGCGCCTGAGGCGAATTGTCACAGTGGCCGCTGAGCGTTCGTGAGGAAAAAAAGTACCGGTGTGATGGCAAACCAAGGGTAGTGGCCGAGGGTCTTAACCCAGTAAGGTGTCGCCTTTCGCGACTCGCGCAGACGCCGTACCGGCCGTGGCCGTGCGGCCAGACAAGGACCTCTTTTTATGCAATTACCCCGCGTGGTGGTGTTCGGTGAAGCCCTCACCGATATCGTTCAGGGCGAACCAGGCCATTGGCAGGGCTACCCCGGCGGCGCGCCGTGGAACGTCGCCCGAGGCTTGAGCCGCCTGGGCGTGAACAGCGCCTTTGCCGGTGCTATCAGCACCGATGGGCTGGGCGATGAACTGGCCCGCGAATCCGCCGCAGCAGGTTTGCCCGAAGCCTTCATTCAGCGGGTGGACGCCGACCCGCTGGTGGCCATCGTACCGTCGAAGTTTCCCCCCCGGTACTTCTTTGCCGGCGAGGCCGATTTGCGTTTCGATCCGGCCAGACTTCCGCACGGTTGGCTCGAAGCCGTCGAGCTCTGCCATTTCAGTTGCATCAGCCTGGCCCGCGAGCCTCTGGGCAGCGTCCTGCTGGAACAGGCACGCCAGGTCCGGGCGGCAGGCAAGCGGATCAGCTACGACCCTAACTGGCGTAACTTGATGAGCAGCCACTATCGCGAGCAGATGTTCCCCGAACTGGTGAAACTGGCCGACGAGATCAAGTTGTCCGACGAAGACTTGCGCCAGATCTACCCCGGCCTCACCGAACAGCAGGCCTTGCAGGCCCTGCGCGAGCTCAACCCGGCGGCGCTGATCCTGTTCACCCGCGGCGAACATGGCCTGGTGCTGTACACCCTCGATGCGATGTACGAGCAGCCGGCGATCAAGGTCGAGGTGCTCGACACCGTCGGCGCTGGCGACGCGTCCATGGCCGGCTGGCTGGCCTCCAGGTTTGTCGGCATCGAGGATTACCCGCAGCGGCTGCGGTTTGCGGCCGCCTGTGCGTCAGCGTCGTGCCGACGCGCCGGCGCCTACGCCGCGTCGATGGACGAAGTGCAGCAGATGTTGCAGGCCTGATACCCATGACGGCATTCCTTGAAGGAATACCGTCATGAAGCGATTGAATTTCTCTTGGCGTGGCGTGTCCTTCAGCATGTCCCTTCACATCCTGGAGAAAGCGCAATGAGCCAATCCCTGCGGCTGTATGTCGATAGTGTCTACACCAGCCCGTACGCGATGTCCGTCTTCGTGGCCCTGCGCGAAAAGCAACTGGACTTCACCCTGACCCCGCTGGACCTGGAAAAGGGCGAACAGCGGGCCGTTGACTACGGCACCCTGTCTCTGACCGGCCGGGTACCGACCTTGGTCCATGACGACTTCGCGCTGTCGGAATCGTCCGCCATCGTCGAGTACTTGGAGGATACATTCCCTTCCATCGCCCTGTTCCCGGCTGACCGCTATCCCCGTGCCCGCGCCCGTCAGCTGCAAGCCTGGCTGCGCAGCGACCTGGGCGTGCTGCGCGAGGAACGCTCGACCCTGGTGGTCTTCCATGGCCAGCCAGTTGCTCCGCTGACCGCGGGTGCCCAGGCTGCCGCCGACCGCCTGATCACTGCCGCGTCGAGCTTGCTGCCCGAAGGCACGGATTTCCTGTTTGGACAGTGGAGCATCGTCGATGTCGACCTGGCCTTGATGCTCAATCGGTTGATTCTCGCCGGCGACCCGGTGCCGGAGCGCTTGGTGGCATACGCACGCCGCCAATGGTTGCGCCCTGCGATTCAGGAGTGGCTGGAGCTGGCCAGGCCGGCAGCTTGATCGGTGATGCAGCCTGGCGAGAGTGGGAGCCTCATGACTTATCTCAATGAACCCGATAAATAGCACACGCTGAACATTTTGTTCGCTGCGGTGGTCTACTGCAGCGACTATGATATTTACGCCTAAACCTGCTCATGGAGATTCCAGCATGTCTGTAGCCAACGCCAAGCAAGAACTCAAGGCCGTATCCAGCGTCAAGGAAAAAGCAGAGAAGGGCGAAGACGCTCGTATCTCGAACCAGGCCGAGATCGGCAAGGAACTCGCGGTGCTCCTGTCCGACGTGTTCGCGCTGTACATCAAGACCAAAAATTACCACTGGCACATGAAAGGCTCGCACTTTCGCGACTATCACCTGCTCTTGGATGAGCAGGCGGCTCAGTTGTACGCCATCACCGACGTGATCGCCGAACGTGCACGCAAGATCGGCCAACCGACGGTGCGTTCGCTGGACCAGATGGTGCAGCTCAAGCGCCTGACCAGCAGCGACGCCACCGACCTCAGCGCCGAACAGATGCTGATCGAACTGCACGACGACAACCAGGCGCTGGCCGCGTACATGCGCACCACCCACACCGTCACCGACGACGCCAACGACATCTCCACCACCAGCCTGCTGGAAGAGTGGGTGGATCAGGCCGAGGAGCGTGCGTGGTTCCTGGGTCAGACCGTCGGTCAATGATGGCTGTCCGGTAGCATGAAAAAACCCGCCATTGCGCGGGTTTTTTCATGCCGGGTAAAAAGGTTCAGGCCTGCTGCAGGCTCGGCAGCGAGGCGAACCAGTAGCCGTTGCGCCCGCGCCGCTTGGCCTCGTACATGGCACCGTCGGCCTGATTGAGCACCGCGTCCGATGATAGGCTGGAACCTGCCGGGCTCAACGTAATGCCGATGCTGACCCCGATCCGCACACTCTGGCCTATCACGGTGAACGCCGTGGCGATGGTCTGGCACAGATCCTCGGCGATGCGCTGGGCGGTCTCCTTGCTGCTGATCCCTGCGGCCACCACGACAAATTCATCACCCGCCAGGCGGCCGATGAAGTCTTCCTTGCGCGTGGTGTTTTTCAAGCGCGCCGCCACTTGGCGCAACAGCTCGTCGCCGGCTTCATGCCCCTGGCTGTCGTTGACGGTCTTGAAGCCGTCCAGATCGAGGAAAAACAACGCGAACGCCGAGGCGAGCGGGGCGGCGGTCATCAAGTACAGGTGCTCATGCAGCGCCCGGCGGTTGGGCAGGTCGGTGAGCGGGTCGCGCATGGCCTTGTCATGCAGCATGCGTTCGATGTGGGTGCGCTCGGTGACGTCTTGGGACATGACAAAAAAACCGACCACCTCGCCGTTGCGCACTTCCGGGATATAGGTCGCGCACCAGATGCGCGCCTGGTCATTGCTGTAGCGCAGATGATCATGCACGGCCCGCTCGCCGGCCAGGGCCTTGTTGAAGTACGGCAGCAACTCGGCAAACAGCGCGGGCTCCAGTACCGAACTGAGTTTCTGGCCGCGCAGGGTGCTCGGGTCGATCCCGAACACTTGCCGATAAACGTCGTTGTTGAACAGATAGCGCAGATCACGATCGACCTGGGCGATCATCACTGGCAGGTTGTCGGTGATCACCTGCAAGGTCTCACGGCTGCGACTCAGCTGCTGGGTGCGTTCGCGAACCTTGTTTTCCAGCTCTTCCTGATGGCGCTCGATCAGCGCCTGATTGTGCTTGCGCTCGCTGATGTCCAGCACCACGGCAATGAAATGGTCCGGCTGGCGGGTCTCGGTGCGCACCAGCACCACGTAGATCTCCACCCACACCGGCGCGCCGTCTTTGTGCAGGTAGCGCTTTTCCAGGGTGTAGCGTTCGATGCGCCCGGCCAGCAGGTCCGCCACCAGTTGCAAATCTTCGGCGAGATCGTCCGGGTGGGTGATCTCGCCGAAGGTCTTGCTCATCAATTCTTCGGCGTCGTAGCCGACGATCTGACACAGCTTGGGATTCACCGCGATGAAGCGCCCATCCAGGCCCACCACCGCCTTGCCGGTCGGGGTTTGCTGGAAAATAGTGGCAAAACGCGTCTCGCTTAGCGCGCGGGCCTGGCGTTCGTCCTGCCAGACGCTGTGCAGGTCGCGGGTGACCGCGCGCTGCATCAATTCCTGCTGGACGATGGCCGCCATGTCGCGCAGGGCTGCCGCTGCAGTGGGTGACAGGTGACGTGGTCGCGAGTCGATGGCGCACAGGGTACCCAGCACCAGCCCGTCGTCGGAGCGCAAGGGCACGCCCGCGTAGAAGCGAATATGCAGGGGGCCGGTGACCAGCGGGTTGTCGAAAAAACGTGGGTCGGCGCTGGCGTCTTCCACCACCAGCACGTCAGGGACGTGCAAGGCATGGGCGCAGAAAGCCAGGTCGCGGGACGTTTCACACGCCTCCAGACCCACTTTGGACTTGAACCACTGGCGATTCTCATCCACCAGTGACACCAGGGCGATGGGCAGCTGAAGCATTTCGGCGACGACACGGGTCACCCGGTCGAAGACTTCTTCGGGCGGCGTGTCCAACACGTTCAGCCGCCGTAGCAAACGCAGCCGCGCTTGTTCGTTGGCGGGAGGGGGCGCGATCAGCATGTCGAAATCCTGCTCCAGTGGGGCAGCGGCCGGCGAAGTAGCGCCACTGCCAGTGGCTCTGCCCCGATTCTACGACCGCTGTACAACTATTTGTATCAATTTATTGACCGCTCAAACTGCCCAGACGACGTGACAGCGCCTGCATGCCCTGGCTGAGTTCGCTGAGGCTGCTGGCATCCCGAGCGCCATCTTCGCTGGCGGCGTGGATCCGTACCGCCAACTCGTTGATCTCTTGGGTGACATGGCTCTGCTCCTGGGCCGCCACGGCAATCTGCTGGGTGCGCTGAACGATGTCGTCAAAGCCGGACACCGTGCTGCCCAGGGAAGTGGCCAGCAGGTCAGCCTTCTCCACCACCGTGCGGGTGCGGTCTTGCCCGGCGACCATGGTGTTGACGGCGTTGACCGAGGCCTGGCGCAGTTCGCCGATCATGTCCTGGATCTGATCGGCCGAAGCCTGTGTGCGCCCGGCCAGGGTGCGTACCTCGTCGGCCACCACCGCGAAACCGCGCCCCTGTTCGCCGGCCCGAGCGGCCTCGATGGCGGCGTTGAGGGCCAGCAGGTTGGTCTGTGCGGAAATCGACTTGATCACATCCAGCACGCCGCTGACCCCTTCGATGTCCTGGCCCAGGCTGGTGATGGCCTTGGCCACGCTGCCGATGTCGCCGCTGAGGGAGACGATGGCCTGGCTGTTTTCTTCCATGTGCGTCTGGCTGGCGCGCACCGTGGTCAGGGAATCCTGCGCGGTGCTGGAACAGTCGCCGGTGGTGTTGGCCACTTCCTGGGCGCTGGAGGACATCTGCGTGACCGCCGTGGCCAGCAGGGTGTTGTCCTGGCGTTGAGATTCGGCGCGGTCGGCCATGACCACCGACAGCCGGGCCACGTCGTCGGCCTGGCGCAGCAGTTGCCCGGACTCGTCGCGAATGGTGCGCAGCATCTGCCGCAGGCTCCCGGCGTAGTGGTTCACTGCAGCGCGCAACAGGCCGATCTCGTCGCCCCGCACGATGTCCAGTTCAGCGGCGCCGAGGCCACCCTGTGCGCCAAGGCTGGTGATTTGGGTCGTGGTTTCGTCGATCTGCTTGAGCAGCGAACGCCCGGCCAACCAGGCGAGGCCGAAAATGACCAGCAAGATCGGCAGCAGCGTGGTGAGAATGTCCACGGTCAGGCCGGTGGCGATGGCGGTCATGCGCGCCTTGGGCGTGACCAGGCCGATGACCCAGCCGCTGGCCGGAATACGCGTCAGGCTGACGTAGCCCGCCGAGCCCAGCCGCGGGTCGCTGTTGATGGGGTAGGTGTGGGCGTCCAGTTGGCCGCCTTTGCGCCATTGCGCGACGCTGTCGAACCAGGGCAAGGCGCTGATCAGGCCGGCTTCGTCGGCAGCAGTCGGAGGAGTGCCTGCCGGGAAGTAGAGGACTTTGCCCGAGGCATCCAGCGCGAAGGCATAGCCGCCGGTGACGTTGCCGTTGGCCTTGAGGAAGTCGGCCAGCCCGGTGAGGGTCAGGTCGATGGTGGCCACACCGGCAAAGCTGTTGTTGCGGGTGTAAGGCACGGTGCAGGTGGTCATCAGGATCTTGCTGACCGGATCTTCATAGGCGTCCGACCAGCCACAGTGGCCCGGGGTCGAACGCTTGCCCTGGGCGTACCAGTCGGCCGCCTGATAGGCGTCGGTCTGCGGGCTGTTGTATTCCTCGGAGTAGCTCAGGGTGTTCTGGCTGCGTGCCCAGTAGAAACTGCGGCGCTCCACGCCCTGGGTGAAGGCGTTGGGTTCGGGCCACAGGCCGCCCCCCGCGATCGCCGTATCGCCCTGGGAATCGATGATCCGCGAGAGCGTGCTCTTGACCAGTTCCGGGTCGGCCGGCAGCGTGGCGCCCAGATCAGCCATGGCCGCCACCCGGCCTTCGATCTCCGACAGTTTGATGGTCAACTGGCGGGCAATGGCCGAGGCCGACTGCTGGGCGGCCTGGGTGTTTGATTCGATCAGCCGGGGCTCGCCACTGACCACCATCACGGTGTAAATGGACGCCGCAGTCACCAGCACGATAGCGGCCATCGCGAGGCTGAAGCGGGACATGATTTTTACGGGCAGCAGGGCCATGACTGTCTCCTTTTGCAAAGGTCGAAGCCGGCACCTGAGCGGCGGCTGAAAGCACATCAATGGTGCTGTATCGGCCGGCGTTGACCGCTCATGAGAAAGGATTGAAATAAAAGTGAAACGATTCATCTGGTCAGGTAGTCTGAACCGGGCAAGCGGTGGTGGCTCAATGCCATACCGGCGCCGACGCGCGGCGCAGCGGTTTTATCAAGCAACCCGTCGGCGAGCCGATAACCCGCCCAGAGGCCCAATAACTCTTTTCGAGTCGCCCTTTTCTTCGAGCATGCGTAATGACCCCTCTTTCGGCCGATGACCGCAGCCAGGTGCTGCACGACGCCACTGAACAGTTCTGGAAACACGTGCGGCCGATCGTGCAGATCGCCTTCGCCATTCATATCCTGCTGTTTGGTGCGTTTGCCGCGCTGCACATCCGCCCGCTGCTGATCGGCAACCTGGTGAGCATCCTCACCTATTGGGTGTGCCTGATAGCGGTGCGCCGGCGGCGGTTCCACCTGGCCTGCCACCTGATGTGCTGGGAAATCGTCACGCACGCAGCGTTGGCCACCTGGGTGCTGGGGTGGAACTGCAATTTTTATTTCTACATGTTCTGCATCGTGCCGATTCTGGCGTTCACCTTCCAGAACGCCCCTGTTCAGCGGTTGTCTCTGAGTGTGGCGATCATCACAGTCGTCACTGGCGGTTACGTCGGACGCCGAATGATGGGCCTCGAGTACCCTCTGGCCCCTGCGCTGCTGGATGCGTTCGGTCTCGGCAATGCCATGCTGGGGACGTTACTGCTGATGCAGACCACCAAGTTTTCCGTGCGCTACACCCGTTCCATGCACTACCACCTGTTCCAGCGGGCCAACCGCGACAGCCTGACCAACCTCTACACCCGTCGGCGCATCCTGCAGCGCATTCCGCAACTGGCACCGGGGCGGCCGCTAGCGGTGTTGATGCTCGACATCGACCATTTCAAACGGGTCAACGACACTCATGGCCATGACCAGGGCGACCGTGTTCTGCAGCGGGTGGCCCAAGTGATCGGCGACAGCGTGCGGCTTACCGACATGGCCTCGCGCTGGGGTGGCGAGGAGTTCATGGTGCTGATGCCTGATACCTCTCTGGAGGAAGCCCGGCAAGTGGCCGAACGTATCCAGGTACGGCTGCGCGACACCGCCGCGGCAGGCGAGTTGCAGGTCACGGCGACCTTCGCCATCGCCCAGATGAGGCTGGGCGAGGACTTTCTCGAAGGGCTCAAACGCACCGACCAGGCGTTGTACCTGGGCAAGCAGCAAGGGCGGGACCGGATCATGGTGGCGGCTTGATCAGACCAGATAGCGATTGAACCACTCCACTGTCCGGTCCCACGCCAACTGCGCTGCCGCTTCGTCGTAACGCGGCGTCGAATCGTTGTGAAAGCCGTGGTTCACCCCCGGGTAGATGTACGCCTGGTACAGCTTGCCGTCCGCGTTCAAGGCTTTCTCGTAGGCCGGCCAGCCATCGGTGATGCCCTTGTCCAGCTCGGCGTAATGCAGCAGCAGCGGGGCCTTGATCCGCGCCACGTCTTCGGCTTTGGGCTGGCGGCCATAGAAGGGGACGGCGGCGGCCAGTTCCGGATAGGCAACGGCGGCGGCATTGGCCACGCCGCCGCCATAGCAGAAACCGGTGATGCCGACCTTGCCGACGTCGGGTTGTTTCATCAGCCATTCTATGCCGGCGAAGAAGTCGTTCATCAATTTGGTCGGGTCGACCTTTTCCTGCAGGGCCTTGCCCTTGTCGTCATTGCCCGGGTAGCCGCCCACCGAGGTCAGGCCATCGGGGGCCAGGGCGATGAAACCGGCCTTGGCCACCCGCCGGGCGACGTCCTCGATGTACGGGTTGAGCCCGCGATTTTCGTGCACCACCAACACGGCGGCAGTCTTCGCCCCAGCCTTGGCCGGGCGCACCCGGTAGCCACGCACCGTGCCGTTGCCCGCAGGCGACGGGTAGGTGATGTACTCGGCGACAATGTCCGGGTCGGTAAACGGCACCTGCTCGGCCAGCGCATAGTTGGGGCTCAGGGCGGCCAGCAGTGCCGGCGCGCTGAGCCCCATGACGGCAAACGCCGCCGCCCGATCGAGAAAGGCCCGGCGGTCAATCTTGCCGTGCGCGTAGTAGTCGTAGAGTTCCAGCAGTTCCTGGGGGAAATCCTTGGCAGTCAGACGGGCCATTATGTGCTCCTGTTTGATAATCGAGGTGGCTTGATTAAAGCAGCGATTGCCGATCAGAGGGTGGCCAGGGCGGCCAGCAAGGCCGGTGGCATCACCAGCACGCCCAGCTTGAGAAAGGTCCAGGCGCTGACCTGCTCGCCTTCACGGCGCACGGCAATCAACCACAGCACCGTGGCCAGGGAACCGGTGATGGACAGATTGGGCCCCAGGTCCACCGCCACCACCAGCGCCCGAGTGGTCTGTTCGGGCACGGTGGCCAACTGGCCCACGGAGCCGGCAATCAGTCCCGCCGGCAGGTTGTTGACCAGGTTGCAGGCCAGCGCCACCAGCACACCGACACCCCAGGTGGCCTGGCCGGGTGCTACGTGCGTCCAGTGTTCCAGCGCCTTCGCCAACTCCCCGACCACCCCGGTCAAGGCCAGCGCTTGCACCAGCACGAACAGCCCTGCCACCAGCGGTAATACCCCCCAGGACACACCCTTGAACACCGGCCACGGCGCGCGCCGTTGCTGCGCATGCACCAGCACCACAGTGGCCAGACCGGCCAGGCAGGTCGGCTGCCCCAACGGGCGATCCAGGGCCGAGGTCACCAGCAACACGACCGCCGTGACCGCGATGCCCATGGCGGTGAGCCGCGCTCCGGTGGCCAGTGGCGGTTGTTCGGCGACCTGGGCCAGCGCTTGGCGCAGGTGCTGGCGCTGGGTCAGGCGCAACAGTGCATAGGTCAGTGCAATTGCGGCCAGCGAGGGCAGGCCGAACTGCGCGAGCCATTGCAGCAACGGCGGCATGTGCCGACCGAAAATCACCAGGTTGGCGGGGTTGGAAATCGGCAACACGAAGCTCGCGGCATTGGCGATGAAGGCGCAGATGAACAGATAGGGCAGCGGGTCGGCCTTGGCCGCGCGCGTCGCGGCATACACCGCCGGGGTCAGCACCACCGCAGTGGCGTCGTTGGACAGGAACACCGTCACTAGCGTCCCCACCCCGAACACCAGGTCGAACAGCCGCTGGGCAGACCCTCGTGCATAACGCGCCGCGAGGGTCGCCAGCCAGTCGAACAGCCCCTCGCGCCGGGCCAGCTCGGCCAGCAGCATCATGCCGATCAGAAACAGGTACACGTCATCGCCCTTGGCCACGGCGCCGAGGGCTGCCGCCCAGGGCACCAGGCCAGTCACCACCAGCAACAGCGCACCGCCCAGCGCCCAGACGTATTCCGGTACGCGCCAGGGACGCAGGATGACGCCGGCGGTAGCCAAGGCAGCGATGCACCAGGTAGTCAGCGGTAACGGCATGGTCAGTCTCGGTCGAGGGTTTTTCAGGTTCGGGCAGCCACAGCAACAGGGCTCAAGGTGTCGGCATGATGAGCGTCAGTCCGGCTTTTATCGCGTTTGGTTCCGCTGGCGATGCACCATCGTTTCCGGCCTTCGAGGTGCCTTCAGGGTGCTTTCAAGGTAAAGCCGAACAGTGTCTCGCCGCGCCGCCCGGTCTGGGCCAGCAGCGTGCCGCCGTGGGCCTGGACAATGGACGCACAGATTGCCAGACCCATGCCCATGCCGCTGGGCTTGGTGGTGTAAAACGCCTTGAATATTTCGCCCTGATCCTTGGGTGCGATACCAGGACCGCTGTCTTCGACCAGTACCAGCACGCCGCCGGGGATCGTCTGAGCGTGCACGTGCAGTCGACGCTCGGAGGGCGGCAGGATCTGCAGGGCATCGGCGGCATTGTTGACCAGGTTGAGAATCACTTGCTGCAACTGCACGGCATCGGCCGGCAGCGGCGCCAGAGGGGCAAGGGCGAGCTCGACGGTGATGTGCCGGTCGGCCAGCTCCGCACGGGTCAGTGCAATGACGTGCCTGACTACCTCATCCACCCGCACCGGCTTGCGGTCCGGCGGTGCCTGGCGGGCCAAAGCGCGCAGGGCCGTGACGATGTCGGCGGCGCGCTGGCTTTGCCCGACGATGTCGCGCAGGCCGACCATGGCTTCCTGGACCGCAGGCTGCGACCGGTCGAGCCAACGCAGGCTGGCGCTGGCATTGCTGAGGATCGAGGCCAGGGGCTGGTTGATCTCATGGGCGATGGACGCCGCCAACTCGCCCAGCACGGTAGCCTGGCTGATGCGTGCCAATTCGGCCCGGGCACTGCGCAGGGAGGCTTCGGTGCGTTGGCGTTCGGTGATATCGAAGATCACCCCGAGGTAGCCTTGCGCTTCATCCGGCTCACCCAGCGCTTCGAGATAGTGCACCTCGCCGTCGGCCGCCAGCACGCGAAATTCCAGGCGGAACGCGCTCAAGGTACGGCTGGCGGTTTGCAGGGTCTGGTCGAAACGGGCGCGGTCATCCGGGTGCACATGGCCGGCCAGCTCAAGGCGCCGCGCCGGCCCGGCCGGCGCCTGATGAGGCGACAGGCGCAGCTCGGCGAACAGCTCTGGCGACCAGAACGAGCGGTCCAGCGAGGGCTTCCAGGTGAACGAGCCATGGCGGCTGACCGCTTTGCCGATCGCCAGCAACGCCCGTGACGTGCGCAATGTCGACTCGCTGACGCGTCGCCGACGGTTTTCTTCCAGGAGGTCACTGTAGAGGCGCGCGGTGGTGATGGAGATCGCCGCCTGGGCGGCCAGCACTTCGAGTACATCGACCCGCGCCGCGCTGAACACGCCCTGGGCCAAGGGATTGTCCAGGTAAAGCGCGCCGATCACCTCGTTTTGCTTGAGCAGCGGCACGCACAGCCGCGAGCCGTCCAGTGGCCGTTGCAGGTAGGGGTCGTCGGCAAAGCGATCGAGGCTGTGGGGGCCATCGATCAGCAGCGACTGGCGGCTGCGCATGGCGCTGCGCACCAGGCTCAGGGGCAGCTCATCGGGCCGGGCCACATGCCCGCTCAAGGTCACCTCCACGCCTTCGGGCGTCGCCCGGCCACAGGCTTCGATCCGCAGTTCTCCTGCCTGGGTCAGCAGCAGGGCGGCATGGCTGGCGCCGGCATGGATCAGGGTATTGGTCAGCAGCGTCTTGATCAGACTGTCCAGCTCGATTTCTCGGGACAGCGCCTGGCAGGCCTTGGTGATCGACAGTTGATCGAGTTGCTGCTGGCCCCCCGGTAATTCGATGGAGGCCCGCGTGGTCAGCGGCTGTTCCTGGAGGAAGGGGTGTGCGGCTTCCATCTGTTCGGCCAGCGCCACGGCGCCCCAGCGTCGCCAGGCATCGCGGGCATGGCGTTGGTGCGCGCGGGTCGACACCTCCAGACCCAGGTGCTGATGGCAGCGGCTGGCGAGCTCGTGGGCCAGGCCCTGAATGTGCACGGCGCCACAGGCCCTGGCCTTGGCGACGGCCTGGTCATAGCGCACCAGCGCTTGCAGGAAGCAGCCCTGGGCGCGCAGCACTTCGGCTTCGGCGAGGTCCAGGCGGTCCCCAAAGACCTTGGGGTTGAGCGCGCTCAGGTAGCGCAGACGCTGGAGTGGACGCTGCAACGTCAGGTCTGCGGCGGCACTGCCGTCATGCAGCGCCGCGGCATTGAGCAGGGAAAACAGCGCCAGGTCGATGTGGTGGATATGCGCCGGGGTCACCCAGCACAGCGCCCAGGCCTGGTCCATGTGCCTGCCGGCCTCGACAAAATGGCCCTCCAGATAGAAGAACAGGCCCTCGAACAGGTGCCACCAGAACGGCGAGCGCCCCGTGGTGCAGTGGGCCATGCGCGCGGCCATTTGTGCCCGGTCGGGAATCGCCGTGGCGCCACTGGGGGTGCCTGCCAGGCGGCGGATATACAGGGCCTGGGTGAAGAGGATGTTCTGCGAGTCGACGAACTCCAGGTTGCGTGCCATGCCCAGGCCCAGGTCGATCTGCCGCAGGATGCGTTCGATGGGCGCACCGATCACCAGCAGGTCGGAGACGATGTGGTTGTTGGCGTAGCAGCCCATGCTCGGCATGTCCCGCGCCTGGCTGTCGCGCAGGGCCTGGTCGGCGTAGCCGAGGGCATAGGGCAGCGGCCGCAGCCACACGCTCAATTGGCTGTGGGCCAGCAGTACCGGCGCGCGATGGTTGTGGTAGTTGTGCTGCTCCACCAGGTGCAGGGCCAGCTGGGTCCAGGCAAAGCCTTCGGCGTGGGCGTCACGGCGATGGGCATTGGCCACGCCGAACCAGGCCAGGTTCTCCGCGCCGAGGGCGCACACACCATGGCGCACGGTCAGGCGCACCAGATGACAGAGCAACATGAACATGAGCTCGGGATGCAGGAACGAACCTGGTAACACGGCGCACGCCAGTAACTGGATCAGCCCGGCCACCTGTGGGTCATCCAGCAGTGGCAGGTCGCGCAGAGCGTCGATGGAGCTTCCCTCCAGCGCCTGTTGCAGCTGTTGCCAGGCCTGTTCGGCCTGAGCGTCGTCGGGGCGGGCCGACAGGTGCAGGTCGAGGTTGGCCAGGCCGTCGAGGGCCGCGTCCACCGCCCCGGCATAGTCGCCGGCCAAGGCCAGGCACTCGCATTTGAGCACGTACAGCGACGACAGCGCCCAGGGTGCCTGGGCCTGCTGAAGCAGGCGGGCGATGTGTTGGTCGGCACGCCGGTAGTCGGCGTTGAGAATCAGGCACTGGGCGCGCAGAAACGCCAGATCGTAGTGACTCTCCCGCGCTGCAACGCTGTGGTCTGTAATCAGCAGTTGTTCGGCACAGGCCAGGTACTCCAGGGCGAAGGGTGCGGCAGCCGCTTCCTTGGCGCGCCGGGCGGCGAGGATCAGCACTTCCACGAAGCGCTGACGCCAGGGTGCGCAGACACCGTCGGCCTCGGTCTTGAGAATGTGCACGGCCAGGCGAAATAGCCGTTCGGAACTGGGCGCGGGGCCCAGTGCCGCCACCAGCCGCGAAGCAATCAAGGCATGCTCGGCGCGGGCGTCGCTCACCGAAACGAGTCCGTGGGCGGTCTCGCGCACGTGGTCATGGCTGAACACCAGGTTGGCATGCTCGACACGGATCAACCCGGCGCGCAGGGCCGGGTCCAGATGGAGGTCGAGGCCGCTGGGCGCCAGGCCGGTGGCCGCGGCCAGCTCATCTTTGGGGACTTGCTGGCCCAGCAGCGCGATGCTGTGCAGCAGTTGCCGGGTGGGCTCGGGCAGACGCGCCATGCGCGTGGCCATCAGACCGACGATGTCCAGCGATGGTGACAGCGGGGCCAGGCTGGGCGGCCCGGGCTGCTCACGGATGACGTGCAGGGCCTGGGTCACGAACAGCGGGTTGCCGCCGCCGCGCTCGTGCAGGTGTTCGGCTACGGCCCGAGCCCGGGCGCCTGTCAGGCTGAGGGCGGCGTCGACCATGGCGCGGGTGTCGGCCAGCGACAACGGGGCCAGGGTCAGCTCGGTGAAGGGCACCTGCAGGCTTTGACCATGGGCGATCAATCGCTCCAGCGCGGGTGGGTGCGCCGGGCTGTCGTTACGGTAGGCCACCAGCAACAGGAGGTGGTTGAAGTCTTCGCTGCGCAGCTCCCTGAGCACCGCCAGGCTCTCATCGTCCAGCCGGTGAGCGTTGTCGAAGAACAGCACCAGCGGATGCTCCGGGCCATTGAGCGCACGCAGTGCACGCAGAAACAGATTGATCAGGCGCAGGCGCGCATCGCCGCCTGGAGGTTCGTTGCCGGGCGGCAGCGGCCCGGTCAGCCATTCCAGCTCCGGGACCCATTGGGCGAGCAGGTGCGCATGGGGTGCGGTGGCCGCCAGCAGACGCTCGCGCCAATGAGCCAGTCGCTCAGTCTCAAGGCCCAGCAGGCGGACCAGCAAGGCGCCCAACGCGCCGGCCAGCGCTGCATAGGGGGTGTTTTGCTGGAACTGGCCGCTGGCGAACAGGACCGTGCCGCCGGCCAACTCGCGACGCAGGCGACGCACCAGCGTGGTCTTGCCCATCCCGGCCGGTGCCCCCAGCAGCAGCACCCCGCCGGGTTGTTGCTGGCTCAGACGCTGGCCAGCCTCCAGCAGCGGCGCGAGTGCAGCCAGCCGCCCCGGCAGCGTGGCGGTGCCCGCCGCTGTGTTCGTGACGTTGGTGGTTTCCCCCAGCGACGGCATCAGGTGCCCGAACTCGATCCATTCGGCCAGGGCCAGACGCAGCTGCGCGGCCAGCAGCGCGGCACCGGGCAAGCGCTCGTCGGGGCTCTTGGCCATGAGCCGCTCCAGCAGGTCCTGCAGCGCCACGGGCAAGCCGCTGCGCCATACCGACAGGCTTGGCAAGGGCACCGCCACATGCTGATGCAGCCAGGCCACCGGGTCGTTGGCCCAGAACGGCAGGCGGCCGGTGAGCAGCTCGTAGAAGCTGACCCCCAGTGAGTACAGATCGCTGCGGGTGTCGGCGCGCTGGTCCAGCCAGCCGCCTTGTTCCGGCGACATGTAGGGCAGGCTGCCGCGAATACCCTGAGTGTCCCCGGCGGGTGTCAGGCGATGGCGGGCGAGGGCGAAACCGCTCAGGCGTATCTGCTCGTCCGGCCCCAGGATCAGGTGGGTCGGCTTGATGTCGCCGTGCACGATCCCCTCTTCGTGGGCCTTGGCCAGCGCGCTCGCCGCGCCGATGGCCAAGCGTAGAAAGCGCTCGACTGACAACTTGCCATCGGCGAAGGTCGACAGCGGGCGGCCGCCGTCATCGTCCAGCACGGTAATCGGGCCTTCAGGGGTGTGCAACTGAGCGATGGGCATCACCGCCCAGTCGCTGCGCAAGTGCGCGGCCAGGCTCCATTCGCGCTCCAGCCGCCGGAAGTCGGCGTCGCTGGCGTCCGAACGCGGCCGCACGATCAGCCAGGCGCGGCTGGCCATGGGCGAACGCACGCGCCAGCGCACCAGGCCACCGTCTTCATCCAGCATCGACCAATGCAGGCCGCGCAACCAATGCTCGTCAAAACCCTGACCCTGAAGACCAAGAGTGCTCAGGTCGTCAATCGGCGGTGTGGGCAGCTTCGAGGTCATGAACATTCCCTTGGGAGGGGCATCGTCAACCCCACGGAGGACAATCATAGGAGTGGCCGGGCGCAAAGATAAAGCGCATGAACACCGGCGCCAGGAGGCCTGCGGCGGCCGCGCAGCACACGTGGACCAAGCTCGCCGACGGCGGCAGTGAATACAGGGCTGTGGAGGAATTTATAGCCCTCTTGTGCTTTTTTGGAAAATCGCCACGTGACCCATGGATTAGCACAAGCATGCAATGCACCGAGCGAGGCCGGCCTTAATGTGGGCCGCTCCACCCCGTGCCATTGCCGCCAGAGAGTGTTCGCACCGTGTCCGACTCGACGCTGACTGCCACCCGCTTTGTTTCCGATCGCACACGCCTGGCGTTGGCGCTGTTGGCCATGCGCCTGTGCGTGTCGTTGATGTTATTGAAGATTCACGGCCTGCCCAAGGCACTGCACTGGCACGAACAGCTGGCGCTGATCGAAGACCCGTTCCACCTCGGCGCGCCGCTGACCCTGGGGCTTTCGGTGGCGGTGGAAGTGCTGTGCCCGCTGCTGATCATTGCCGGTGTCTTCACCCGCCTGGCCAGCCTGGCGATCATCGGGCTGCTGCTGGTGGCACTGGTGGTGGTGCACCCGGAGTGGACGCTGGAGCAAGGGCAGTTCGGATGGTTGTATGTGATTGTGTTCGGGTTTTTGGCGATTGCCGGGCCGGGGGAGTGGCGGTGCCGTTCGTGACCCCGCATGCCCCCCTGAACCCTCAACTCGCGTAACTATAATCCCCCCCCACCTTCACCGCCGCCTGATACGCCGACCGTGCCTGAAACCGCCCAACCCACGACTCCACATGCGGATACGGCCCCAACAACCCCTGCTTGCGCGCGATTTCGCCGATGAAGCTCATCTGGATATCGGCACCGCTGAGCTCATCCCCCAACAGGAAGTCCACCTGGCTCAACGCCTGGTTCAGGTAACCCAGGTAATTGGCCAGTTCGCTCTGGATGCGCGGTTGCAGCGGTGCGCCGGCCTCGCCCAGGCGGCTGACGTAGAGGTTGAGCATCAGCGGCAGCATGGCCGAGCCTTCGGCGAAGTGCAGCCATTGCACGTATTCGTCATAGGTGGCAGTGGCTGGGTCCGGTTGTAGACGGCCGTCGCCGTGGCGGCGGATCAGGTAGTCGATGATCGCGCCCGACTCGATCAGGGTGTGCGGGCCGTCCTGAATCACCGGCGATTTGCCCAGTGGGTTGATCGCCTTGAGTTCAGGCGGCGCCAGCTGGGTCTTGGGGTCGCGCTGGTAGCGCTTGAGTTCGTAGGGCACATCCAGCTCTTCGAGCAGCCAGAGGATGCGCTGGGAACGGGAGTTGTTCAGGTGGTGAACGGTGATCATGCGCAAGGGGCCTGTGCAGGTGTCTGGGAACGTCTCAGTTCACTAGACGCCAGCAAGGCCCGAGAGTGCCTCAAATTTTCCAGCGCGCCGATGTCTGCGCCAGACACTCTTGCAGCGCCGCGACATTTTTTACCAGCTCCAGGGTCAGGAGGCGGTAGCCCACCAGCTCCGCCGGGATGACTTCGGCCTGCGGCGCGAGTTCGATACTGCGTTCAAGGCGTTGGGTCGCGCCGCCCTTGAGGGCCCGCGCCATGCCCAGCAGCTGCCGGGAAACTTGCCGATGTTCGCTGGCCAGCAGGGTTTGCAGGTGCCCCATGGCCTGAGCGTCGCTGCCGTTGGGGCGCAGGTTGCCGAGCAGTTCCAGGGTGCTCAGGCACAAGCGGAAGTGGCCCTGGATGGCCTCGAGCTCGGTGACCGAGATGCGCACTTCCTTGGACACCGAGGGCATCAGCGAACGCAGCTGCAGCATGGTCGCGTTCAGCTTGCCCATGAGCTTGTGATGCTCGTCGGCGCTGACCGCATCGCCGCGGATGATGCGCTTGTAGACATGGGCGCAGCCGCGCAGGCCGTCGGCCAGGTTGTAGCGCCAGGAGTACACCGCGTACAGCGGCAGGGCGAAGGAAAACGCCAGGGCCAGGACAATGCCGATGAGGATGTCCACCGTGCGCCACAGCCCGTCGCTCAAGGGGTTGTCGCCATGGCCGGCGACGATGAACAAAGTGATCGCCGAGAGCAGCGCGGTGTAGCCTCCCTTGCCGATGGCATGGTAGGCGAAGAAGCCGCAGGCCACCGACATCAGCAGGTAGGTCAACAGCGGCATGCCGAGGTAATCCTGCTGGGCCACCACCGCCAGCCCCAACCCGGCACCGATCAGGGTGCCGTAGGCGCGCTCCACGGATTTCTTGCCGATGTTGCCGTGGTGCTGCAAACCGCCGATGACAATCAGCAAGGTCACCGAGGCCCATTCGCCGTGGGGCAGATGGATACCGGTGGTCAGGAGGATCGACACCAGCAGGCCGACCACCACCCGCACGGCGTGAATCAACCGGGCATGACGGAAGCGGCGATAGGGATCGAAGAGGGGGCGCAGCAAGCGGCGCAGCCAGATACCGAGAATGGAGCTCAACGCGTGGGGCATGGGGTCAGATGCTGTGAGGGGTCGAGCGCGGCAGTCTAGCAAAGGTTTGAAACGAAGCGACCGGTACTGCGTCTACTGATCTCTTCCCTAGAAACATTTTGCAATGAAATTACCCACTCGTTCCGCCCGTGCCGACCTGCTCACCCAGCTGCGCAATGAAAAAATGGCCCGCTCCGCCCATGCCTATGTGCGCGGCAGCACGGTGCAATTTTACGAATGGCTTCACAGTCAGCGCGGCCGCCGTCTGCCCCATGGGCCGGCGGTGTGGATCTGCGGTGATTGCCATGCCGGCAACCTGGGGCCTACCGGTGACCTCAAGGGGCGTATCGACATGCAGATTCGCGATCTGGACCAGAGCGTGATCGGCAACCCGGTGCATGATCTGGTCCGCCTGGCACTGTCCCTGGCTACGGCGGCGCGGGGCTCGGACCTGCCCGGGGTCACCACCGCGCGCATGCTTGAAGAAATGATGCGCGGCTATCAGCAAGCGTTCCGCCATCGTCCCGGGGAGGAGCTGGAGCGTCCGCCACAGGTGGCCTCGGGGATGCGCGCAGCGGTCAAACGCACCTGGAAGCACCTGGCCCGCGAGCGCATCGACAATGCGCGGCCGACCATTCCACAAGGCAAGAGCTTCTGGCCCTTGGCGCGGGATGAAAAATCGGCCATCGCGACCTTGTGCGCCACGCCGGCCCTGCACCGTCTTGTCACTTCGCTCAAGGGCCGCCCGGATGATGCTCAGGTGCAGTTGCTGGATGCGGCCTACTGGGTCAAGGGTTGCAGCTCGCTGGGCCTGCTGCGTTATGCCGTGCTGTTGGGGGTGGGGGATGAAAAGGAGCAGGACTATTGCCTGATCGATGTCAAGCAGGCTGTTGCCGCAGCGGCCCCCCGTGCACCTCGCGCGTCCATGCCTCGGGACAATGCGAAGCGGGTGGTGGAGGGCGCGCGGCATCTGTCCCCGAGCCTCGGGGACCGCATGCAGGCCACGCGTTTTCTCGAACAAGGGGTGTTTATCCGCGAGCTGCTGCCCCAGGACATGAAACTGGACATCGACAACTTGAGCCAGGCCGATGCCATGGCCGCCGCGGCGTACCTGGCCCAGGTGGTCGGCCGTGCCCACGCGCGGCAGATGGACGCCGCCACCCGCAAAAGCTGGCTGGCCGAGTTGCAGCTCAACCGCTCCGACAACCTCCAGGCCCCGTCGTGGCTGTGGACCAGCGTGGTGCAATTGGTGGGCAGCCATGAACAGGGCTATCTGGAGCATTGCCGGCGCTGGGCGCTGGGGCGCTGACCCCAGCAAACACCAGCTCACTTGTAGGACCGGGCAAGCTCGATCCTACAAATGAGCCTGGGCGGCATGGGGAGGGTGGCGACCGTTGATGGCAGACGCCAGCTGGGCCTCGGCCACCTCCAGCGCATCACGAGGCTCATCCAGGTCGCGGTTGAGGGTTTCCGGCATCTTGAACGTGGTGTACAGGGTGATCAGCGTCAGCCCGGCCAGGTAGCAGGCAATCGGCAGCCAGGCGTCGAGCCCGGCACGGGCCTCACCCTCGTGGCCGAGCACCACCAGGGCGATGATCCCGGCACCGATCATCGGAGCGATGCCGCCGGCGATAACCGCCGAGGCTTCCCGGGCAATGGAGACGCCCATGTAGCGATGGCGCGAGCCGAACAGTTCCGGCATCAACGAGGCCTGGGTGCCGAACATGCCCCAGGTGCCGACGCCCAAAGCGATGGAAATGGCAATGATGCTGGCCACCACGTTGCCCTGGCTCAAGGTCCACCACACCGGGAAGGCCAGGACCAGTTGCAGCAGGGCAAAGAAGCGGTACACCTTGACCCGGCCAAAGCGGTCACTGATGCGGCCGGCCAGCGGCGTGATGATGGCGCCGACACTGGCGGCGCAGATCAGCGTCAGCACTCCCACCGGGCCCTTGAGCCCCACCACGTTGACGATGTAGCTGACGGCCAGCGCCTGATAGATCGACGAACCGCCGTTCTCTGCCAGGCGCAGACCGACGCCGATCAGCAAGGTTTTTTTCGAGTGAGTAAACGCGCTTTTCAGCGGGTTGGCGGTTTCGCGCTTCAGCGCCTTGAGGCGGATGAAGGTAGGTGACTCTTTCAAGCGCAGGCGCATCCACAGGCCCACCCCGACAATGACCACACTGATGAAGAACGGCACGCGCCACAGCCAGGTTTCCGTCACGTGGGGGTTGCCGCTGACCACGAAGAAATACACCAGCGCAGCGAGGATGGTGCCCAGCTGAATGCCGAGGAACGGCAGAGCGGCGAAGAAACCGCGTCGGCCCTTGGGCGCGTACTCGGTCATCATCACGGCCGCGCCAGCTTGCTCGGCCCCAGCCCCCAGGCCTTGCAGCAGTCGCAGCACGACCAGCAGGGTGGGTGCCAGGTAGCCGACGTCATGGAAGGTGGGGAGTGCCCCGATCAGGGTGCTGGACACACCCATCAGCAGCACGGTGGCCGAAAGCACGAACTTGCGGCCGATGCGGTCGCCGATCATGCCGAACAGCACGCCGCCCAAGGGGCGCACGGCGAAACCCAGGAAGTAAGTGCCGAAGCTGGCAATCAGCGCCATGGTGCGGGTCTGTTCGGGGAAGAACAGCGGGCCGAAGATCAATGCCGAGGCCAGGCTGTAGAGGGCAAAGTCATAGTATTCCAGGGCGCTGCCCAGGGAGCAGGCCCAGGCGGCGCGTTTCAGGTCGCTGCTGCTGACGGTGTCATCGGTCATGGTGCGGTCCTCAAGGCGCGCTTGGGCGCGTCTTCTTGTGAGTGGTCAAAGTGGGAGAGCTCAGAGGTTCAAACGTTCGATCTCGGCCAGCATCGCGCGCTCCATCACCTCGATGGGCGCGTCGTGGCCGGTGTACAACTCGATCTGTCGACAGGCCTGATGCACCAGCATCCGCGTACCGGCCACCGTGGTACAGCCCAGGGCTTGGGCTTGACGCAGGAGTGCTGTGCGCACCGGCATGAAGGCCACGTCCATTACCACCAGGTGCGCGGACAGTTGGCCATCCAGCGGGTTGACGTCCGGCTGCTTGAAGCCCGCCGAGGTGGCGTTGATCACCACGTCGAAATCCTGCGCCGCGAAGGCCGACAGATCGCCGCCAAAGCGTACGCCGAGGTCGGCCGCCAGGGCGCGTCCGCGTTCGGCCGAGCGGTTGAACACCGTGACCTGGGCGCCTGCGCCCGCGCAACCGTAGACCACGGCCCGCGCTGCGCCACCGGCGCCGATCACGGCGATGCGCTGGCCGCTGAGCCGTCGCACCTCCTGCAAGGCGCGCACGGCGCCCAGGTAATCGGTGTTATAGCCAGTGAGCTGGCCGTCGACGTTGTTGATGGTGTTGACCGCGCCAATGGCCTGGGCCGACGGGTCGATTGCATCGAGGAATGGCATCACCGCCTGCTTGTAGGGCATGGACACGTTCATGCCGCGCACGCCGAGGGTGCGGATGGCTTGCACCGCTGCTTCGGGATCATCGACGCCGAAGCACACGAAGGTGTAGTCCAGGCTCAACTCGGCGTAGGCGGCGTTGTGGATCTTCGCACTGAGTGAAAACGGCGAACCCATGATCGAACCACAAAGAACGGGGAGGGAAGCGGGCATGTGCAAGTCCTTGTTCAAGAGTCAGACGACGCTGGTCAAACCACCGTCGACATAAAGCATCTGGCCGTTGACGAAGTCGGCGGCCCGCGAGGCGAGGAACACCGCCGCGCCGCACAGCTCTTCGACTTTGCCCCAGCGCCCGGCGGGGGTGCGCTGGCACAGCCAGCGAGAAAATTCGGCGTCCTGCACCAGCGCCCGATTCAGCTCGGTCTGAAAATAGCCGGGGGCCAGGCCGTTGATCTGCAGGCCATGGCGGGCCCAGTCGGCGCACATGCCACGGGTCAGCATGCGCACGGCGCCCTTGCTGGCAGCGTAGGGGGCAATGGTGGGGCGGGCCAATTCGCTCTGCACCGAACCGATGTTGATAATCTTGCCGCGCCCGCGGCCGATCATGTGCCGGGCCACGGCCTGAGACACGTTGAACACGCCGTCCAGGTTGGTGCGCATCAGGCGCTGCCAGTCTTGCGGGGTAAATTCCTCGAGGGTGGCGCGGTGCTGGATGCCGGCGTTGTTGACGAGGATGTCGATGGCGCCGAGCTCCTGTTCCACGGCCGCGATGGCGCTGGCCACTTCGCTGTGCTCGGCGACGTCGAAGACGCTGCAGTCGGCGCGGATGCCTTCGGCCCGCAGGGTGGCGCAAACGTCTTCGGCGGCGGCGCGGTGGCGGCCGTTGATGATGACCGACGCGCCGGCGGTGGCCAGGCCTCGGGCCAGCGTCAGGCCGATACCGCGCACGGAGCCGGTGATCAGAGCCCGCTGGCCGTCGAGGCGAAATGGATCGGGATGTGGCTGCATGGCGCCCTCCGCGTTTGTTGTTCTGTCTGTCGATCAGTTCAGCGCGGTTGACGGCGGAGCGCCAATCGTATGTGCTGATAGGGTGATCACGGATTATGATCACCCTGGGATTTTCAGAGGAGTGCCCTTGGAACTCAAGCACCTGCGCGCCTTCGTGGCCTTGGCCGAGGAGTTGCATTTCAGCCGGGCGGCTTTGCGCCTGCACATCGTTCAGCCGGCCCTCAGTGCGCAGATCCGCGCGCTGGAGGAAAGCGTCGGGGCGCGGCTGTTCGAGCGTGACCGCCATCACGTGGCCTTGACGGACGAGGGCCGGCTGATGCTGCCTGAAGCGCTGGCCACCCTGCGTCAGGCCGCGCGCACCCGCGAGGTGGTCAAGCGCGCCCACGAAGGCGAGATCGGCGTGGTTCGGGTGGCGTTCGTCTCTTCGGTGCTGCCGCGGCTGTTGCCGGCCTTGCTGCGGGCCATGCACGCGCAATTGCCGGGCATCGAGCTGGAACTCAAGGACCTGCCATCGCCCCTGCAGGCCCGCGCGTTGTTGGACAACTCACTGGATTTCGGCCTGGTGCGCCTGCCCCTCAGTCTACCCGGCCTGCACACCCGGCGCCTGTTCGACGAGGGCTTGGTGGTGGCCTTGCCCAGCAGCGATCCCTTGTGCGCCGCCGAGCGGATCGAGCCTGCGCAATTGGTCGCGCGCGAGGTGTTCGTGCTGGCGCGCAAGTTTGCCCCCTGCTTGCATGACCTGATGCTGGTGGCGTTTCACCAAGGCGGCGCGCAGTTGCAGTGGGCCAGGGAGCTGGGGGAGTTCACCACCATGCTGGCGCTGGTGGCATCGGGGCAAGGGATTGGCCTGGTGCCGGCCCAGGCCGCAGCGGTGTTGCCGCCGGGGGTGGTGGTGCGGCCCCTGGCGCTGGAACTGCCGGGTGCGGGGATCGGGGTGGCGTGGGGGGAACTGGATACGGCGTGCAAGCGAGCGTTTTTTCGAGTGTTGGAGGGGGTGTCTCTTCAGGGGCCATGACGGGCTTATCCGGCATCTCCAGGGTGGCCGAAGGCCCCTTCCGCTTTTACAGCGACTCCCTTTTGGAAAGACCGGAGTGCCGGCGCAGCCAAAAGGAAGTAAAAGGTCTCCGCACCCGTATTGGCCCTACGCTGCGCTCCGGGTAGCCAGAGCAACAGCCAGAGCAACAGCGCCGCCGCGACCTCAGCCACGATCC
>NZ_JAAVUX010000013.1 GCF_018449655.1 Pseudomonas sp. dw_358 | reverse complement strand
CAGAGCCAGAGCAACAGCTAACAGCAACAGCGGTTGAGACATTGCGTTGTACCTGCTGTCGATCTCCCGACACCTACCCCACCCAATCAAAAAAAGCCTCCACCTGCCCCCGACTCAACTGCTGCACCGTCGGCGGGTTCCAGCGCGGGTTTTTGTCCTTGTCGATAAGCAGTGCTCGCACACCCTCGATGATGTCGCCTTGGGCGAACCATTGGCGGTCCAATTGCAGTTCCATGGCGAAACACTCTTCCAGTGACATGTGCCGACCCCGACGCAGCATTTCCAGGGTCACCGACATGGCCAGTGGCGAGCGGCCACCCATCAGTTCGGCAGTGGCCCGCGCCCATTTCTGGCTGTTGGCGACGCTGACCTGTTGCAGTTGCTCGATCATGCTGGCGATGTCGGGCAGGGCGAAGAAATGGTCGATGGCCGGCCGCAGTTTATCCAGCGGCGGGTGGCTGAGCACCTGCACGCCCAGCCGGGCAAGCACGCCTTGCAGGTCCTTGAGCGGGTAATCCGTCCAGCTGATGTGCCCCAGGCGCTCCTCCAGCGTGGCGATCCGGTCCGAAGCGATGTGCCAGTCGGCCAGGCCGCAGTACAGGGCATCGGCAGCTTGAATCTGCACACCGGTCACGCCGAGGTAAATACCCAGCTCCCCAGGCAGGCGGGGCAGGAAATAACTGCCGCCCACGTCGGGAAAGTACCCGATGCCCACCTCGGGCATCGCCAGCCGGCTGCGCTCGGTGACGATGCGCAGGTCCGCCGCCTGGGCCAGGCCCATGCCGCCGCCCAGGGTCAGGCCGTCCATCAGCACCATGACCGGCTTGCGGTAATGGTGCAGGGTCAGGTCCAGGGCGTATTCTTCGACGAAAAAGTCGGTGTGCACGCTGTCGCCGGTCTGGTAGCTGTCGTACAGGGAGCGAATGTCACCCCCGGCGCAGAAGGCCCGGTCGCCGCTGCCGCGCAGGAAGACCGCCTTGATGTGCGGATCCACTGCCCAGTCATCGAGGCAGGTCTTGAGGGTCCGCACCATGTCCAGGGTCAAGGCGTTGAGCCCGGCCGGCCGATTGAGCACCAGATGGCCGACGTGATTGTGCACCTCTATGAGCACGTGACCTTCGGGCCACGGCGGGGTGTGCTCTGCGAAGGCTTGACCCTTTCCAGACATTGCTTCAACTCCCTGTTCTTTATGAATTTTCTGGGCAGTGACGGCCGCCGGGTGGCGCAACAAGGCCGAGGCCGCTTTACCAGAGTAGTAGACTCGGGCGCAGGGGGGTTGGTTCGCTGAATCGCAATGAATGGCGCCCAGCGGCTCACACCACCAATTGGGTGCCATTGGCGGCAAAGGCTTCGCGGTAGGCGGGCGGGATTTTCTTGTCGCTGACCACGCAGTGAAAATCGCTCAAGGTGCCGAAATGCGCGGTGCGCACGGCGTCGAACTTGGAGTGATCGGCCAGCAGCAGGCAGTGGCGCGCCTGGCGCAGCACCTTTTGCTTGACCTCTACCTCGTGGAAGTTGAAGCAGGTCAGGCCGAAATCCAGGCTCACCCCGGCCGCCGACATGAACGCCAGGGTCAGGCGCACGCCATCGAGAATGCTGCTTTCGGCGTGGCTTTCGAAGACTTGGCTCTTGCGGTGGAAGGTGCCGCCGCAGAGAACGATGCTGCACTGGGGCTTATGCTGCAGTTTGAGCAACACGTTCAGCGAGTTGCACACGGCGGTGAATTCCAGGTCGTCGGGGATGAAATCCACCACGAAGGGAATGGTCGTGCCGCAATCGAAGAACACCGTATCACCCGGCTGAATGAAGGCGGCCGCCAACTTGCCGATGCGGCGTTTTTCCTCGACGTGGCGCGCGTCCTGCTCGCTGACCTTGTAACTGCCAGGCTCGGGCTCGTCCTGGGTACGGGTGATATAGCCACCCAGCAGGCGCAATTGCTCAGGGTGGCGGCCCAGGTCGCGCCGCAAGGTCATTTCCGAGACCTCCAGCAGCGCGGCCATTTCCCGCAAGTGAATGGCCTTTTGCTCTTGCAGCGCCTGCAGGATCAGCTGGATGCGGTCGGTCTTCCTGGCGTCCACGTGCTTACTTCAGCAGCTTGCCGAAATGGTCGATGGCCAATTTATAACCATGGGTGCCAAAGCCGGCCAGCACACCGACCGCCACGCGGGAGACGTAGGAGTGATGGCGAAACTCTTCGCGCTTGTGCACGTTGGAAATGTGCACTTCCAGCACCGGCACTTCAGCGGCGATGAGGGCGTCGTGGATGGCAATCGAGGTGTGGGTCCAGGCGCCAGGGTTGATGACGATCCCGGCCACCGTGCCGCGGGCGGCGTGGATACGGTCAATCAGCACACCTTCATGATTGGTCTGCAGGCACTCGACGTCGAAACCGTGGCCGGTGCCGACCTCGACGCACATCTTTTCCACGTCGGCGAGGGTCTCGTGGCCGTAAACCGTGGGCTCACGCAAACCGAGCATGTTCAGGTTGGGGCCGTTGAGTACCAGAATCTTGTGAGCCAAGAGCGTAATCCTCGTAAAGATGAAGGGCGCATCGCCGCCGATGAGCGAGGCGGCGAATATACCCCATCAGTCCTGGCGTTCGCTATGTGACTGGGCCATGAAGCGCTCATGCATTTCCACGGTCAGCGCCTCGACCCGCTGGGTCAGGTGCTGGGTCAGTTCGGTCAGGCGCGTGTTCTGCTCCAGTAAGGCCAGCAGTTGCTCGGTGGTGGCGGCCGTGGATTCCTGGCGCTGGGCATTGGCCTTGGCAATGTCCTCGCGGTGCTGGGCATCGGCATCCATCTGGGCCTTGTCCCGTGCGGCCTGGCGCGTCTGTGCCAATAGGATCAAGGGCGCGGCATAGGCCGACTGCAGGCTGAACGCCAGGTTGAGCAGGATGAACGGGTACACGTCGAACTTCACCAGCCCGGTGACGTTGGCCAGTACCCACAGCACCACGATCAGGGTCTGTGCGCCGAGGAAGGTAGGCGTGCCGAAAAACCGCGCGAAGGCTTCGGCCTTCAAGGCAAAGGTGTCGTTGCCGAAGGTGGTCGACAGGTGGTTGTGGGGGTGATGAAAGCGCAGAGGGTCGATGCTGGGCGGGGTTTGGGGCGTGGGTGTCATGGTGCGTTCCTGAGTGAGGGTCGTGACGCCAGAACCCGTCTGAACTCCCGGCAGGTTGGCGCTTTCACAAGCTTGAGTGTGCACTCAACTTAAAGGAGACGTCATGAAAGTAGTGATCAAGGCCGTAGACATCCCCCGCACCGATTTCAGTGCTGCCAGCGAGATCTGGGTGGCGCCACTCAATGCGGCGCTGGCGGCGGACAACACCGACGACGGCTTGTGCCTGTGGCGCGGGACCCCGGTGGTCACCCACGACATGCTCAGCGAGGGCACCCATGAACAGAACCTGCGGCGCATCTGGTTGCAGGTGCCCCATACCGAGGACAAGCAGGCGGTTGAAGGCATCGAGCAGGCCCTGCGCGCTCGCTTGCAGGCCCAGCAGCTGAGCGGTGAATTCTACCCGGCGCAGCGCAGCGAACGCTTCGAAGGGCGTTGATGCAGAACGCACGTCGTCCGACGAGGTATCGGGCAGTTTGCATGATGGCGTTGGCAGGAAGGAGACGTAACTGTTTGATAAATATAGCGTAAATTTTTTGCAATAAATGGCATAGCCGATGCAACACCTTGGATGTAAAGGAAAACTTGCTGTTCACTGCCGGGAGCCACATAAAAATGATCACTCAAGCTGACGCACTACGCACTGCCGTTTCCGAAAGCTCAAGCCGCTCAGGGGTGTCCTGGGCGGCTATTTTTGCCGGCGCTGCCGGTGCTGCCGCATTATCCCTGATCCTTATCCTGCTCGGCTTCGGTCTGGGCTTTTCGGCGGTGTCGCCGTGGGCCGGGGAGGGGGCCAGCGCCAAGACGCTAGGCATATCGACCATTGTCTGGCTGGCCTTCACGCAAATTGTCGCCTCAGGACTTGGGGGCTATCTGGCCGGTCGTCTGCGGGTCAAGTGGGCCAACATGCACGGCGATGAAGTGTATTTCCGCGACACCGCCCATGGTTTTCTGTCCTGGGCCGTGGCCACGCTGGTTGCCACTGTGCTGATCGTCAGTTCGGCAGGCGGTGCCATCAATGGCGGCGTGCAGGCCGGTGCCAGCGTTGCCTCCGGTGCAGCCTCGGCTGTTGGTGTGGCCAGCGCCTCCAGCAGCGATCCGTACGGCTACTTCGTCGATTCGCTGTTCCGTGACAATCGCCCGGCGCCCGTCAGCGATGACGCTTCCCACGGCATCGTCACCCGCATCTTCGCCAAGACCCTGGGCACCGGTGGCCAGTTGACCGCCGATGACCGTGCCTACCTCGCACAACTGGTCACCCAGCGCACCAACCTGACCCAGAGCCAGGCCGAACAACGGGTCGACCAGGTTTATGGTCAGGCGCATCAAGCCGCTGAAGACGTGAAGGTGGCGACGCAGAAAGCCGCCGACACCGCCACCAAAGTCGCCGCCTGGACTTCGTTGTGGACCTTCATTTCGCTATTGATCGGCGCGTTTGTCGCCAGTTTCGCCGCTATCTATGGTGGTCGTCGCCGTGATGCGGTCGAGTGGCACGATGTTGATCATTTGGGTCAGCACTACGCTGCACCGACTGCTCATACCCCTGTCCGCTGATCCCAGAACAAGAACGTCATAAAAGGAGAAATACCATGCGCTCGATTCTGCTGTTCTTCCTCGGTGTGCCTATCCCGATCATCATCCTGATCGCACTGTTCATGCACTGATCCAGCCCGCAACGACCCCAGCCGCCGCTCTTTCGAGACCGGCGGCTTTTTCATGGGCACCGATCAGGCCGTGGTCTCAGGCTTGCCCAGCAGCAGTTGCGGGAAGTACTGGGCGAAGGCGACATTTTCGTGCTGGTCCACCAGCTTCTTGAGCCGCTCGTTGAACGCTCGGCCCACCCCGTACTGGCCACCGGAAATGGTCCGGAACTGCGCCGTCAGGACAATGCCGTTGAGGTCCATGGAGTCCACCCCGAACACCTGCAGCGGGCCTTGCAGGTTTTGTTTGAGGAGGATGTCCTCGCTGATGGAGTCGCCCACATCGCGAATCAGTTTGAGCGCCGTGTCGATGTCGGTCTCATAGGTAAAACGCACGGAGAAGAACGCATAGGCGAACTGCCGGGACTGGTTGGTGACGGCCTTGATCTGGCCGAACGGCACCGAGTGCACGAAGCCCTTGCCGTCGCGCAGGCGCAGGGTGCGGATGGTCAGGCTTTCGACGGTGCCGGCATGGCCGGAGTCGAGCACCACCCAGTCGCCGATGGCAATGGTGTCTTCGATGAGGATAAACAGCCCGGTGATCACGTCCTGCACCAGTTGCTGGGAGCCGAAGCCGATGGCCAGGCCGACCACCCCGGCCCCGGCCAGCAGCGGGGCGACGTTGATGCCCAGGTTGGCCATGGTGGTGATGGCGCAGATCACCACCAGCACGATCTTGATGGCGTTGCGCAGCATTGGCAGGATGGTCTTGACCCGGGTGCTGGGTTCACGCAGCGCGCGCTTGCCCACCGCCGGCTTGAGCGCCTGCTGAATGGCGGTGTCGAGCACCACCCAGAGCAGCCAGGTCACCAGCAAGACCATGCCGATGCTGCTCAGGGAGTTGCTGATGGCGCGGCCCAGGCTGTTTTCCATGGCGAAGGCGAAGATCGAGACGCCCCAGATTTCCCCCAGCAGGTCGGTGAAGGCAATGGCCATGGCGATGCGCAACACGGCATGCAGCAAGCTGCGCAACAGCTCTCGATAAGGGCGCAACTGGCCGAGTTCGGCCGAGGGCGCGCGGAAGACGTGTTGCAGGATCACCCCGAGAAATACCGTGGCCACCAATAGCACGGTGGTCAGCAGGGCGCTCTGCAAGGCTTCCTGGCTGCCTTCCCCGGCGCCGATCAGGTGAACGATGGACACCAGCACCATCAGCAGGATGGGCAAGTACCACACCATGGAGAACAGGCGCAGCGACTCCTGCACGGCGCGGTGATGCAAGCGGTTGTGCAGCTCGCGGTTGCGGATCAGGTGAGCCATCGGCCGGCGTACCCGCACGATCAGTACGGCAAACATCAAGGTGGCGATCAGCCCGGTGACCACGGCCGCGCTGGCGGTGATGTTGCCACCCAATTGATGGGCGATCTGCGGGCTGTTCAGCGCGTCGCTCAACGCGGCGAGAAAGCCGATGGCGAACAGCGGCAGGGGCGTCTTGCGCCGCAGGATGTTGACCGCCAGGTGCCTGTGGCCGGTGTTGAACAAGGTGACGAAACACAGGATCAACGAGGTGGAGAAGATCCCGCTGCCGGTGGCATAGGCAAAACACAGCGCCAGAGCGCGGGCCACCGAGGGGGCGAAGTGCTGGCTGATGGTCAGCAGGATCGGCAGACACAGCAGCGCGGGGCTGGTATACGGCAGCAGGTAGCCAAGAACGCCGGCCACCCGTGGCCGCTCGCGCACCAGGCGCCGCCCGAGCAGGCGTTGACAGAGCCAGCGGCCAAGGGTGTGCAGCACGCCGAAGACCACGGCCCAGCAGGCCGACAGCAGGGCAAAGTCGCCGATCAGGCTCATGACCGAGCGTGAGTCATGCTGGCTGACCAGGGTGTCGACTTCATCGGCGGCGCGCACGGTGCGCAGACGCCAGAAGTCGATGACGTGCTGGTCGAGGTCGAGTTTGTCCTGCAGGCCATTGATGCCGGAAGTCAGCGCGCCCAGCAATCCGCCCTTGACCAGCACTTCCTTGGCCGGCGTGGCGCCGGTCGACGCCGGGGCGGCGGCTGCGGCGTAAAGGTTGAGGCTGAAGAGGGCGGCGGCGATGAATAGGGGGCGTTTCAAATTTGAACTGAACACAAGTCACGGCACTCCTAAAGGCGTTATTGAACTGATCGAAATTTGTGGCGCAAGTTCTCTGTTCGGGTTCTCTATGCTTTATGGTTTCACGTAGCGACGGTTCGTGGCTTCGGTAGATTCGGATGTCCCCAGGTATTTGCCGCCGTGCCTTTATATTCACCGACACAAGGTTGTGCCGATGTCCTCGTTCACCGCTCCAGACACACTTGCCGCCAGCCCGCAGGGCCGGCTCTCCACCCGTATCGCTTTCTTCATCGCCGGCTTCGCCATGGCCAGCTGGGCGCCCCTGGTACCGTTGGTCAAGGCACGGGCGCATCTGGCCGATGGCACCCTCGGCCTGCTGCTGTTGGGGCTGGGCTGCGGTTCGATCATTGCCATGCCCCTGGCCGGTTACTTGACGGCGAGGCTGGGTTGCAAACGAGTGATTCTGGGCGCGGGGCTGTTGATCTGCCTGATGCTGCCGCTGCTGGCCAGCCTGTCGAGCGTGCCGTGGCTGGCAGCAGCGGTGCTGCTGTTCGGCGCGGGCATGGGCTCGCTGGACTGTGCCATGAACATTCAGGCGCTGATGGTCGAGCGGGCCGGGGACAAGCCGCGCATGTCCGGCTTTCACGGCCTGTTCAGTCTTGGCGGGATCGTCGGTGCGGTGGGCATGACGGCATTGTTGAGCCTCGGTCTGGCGCCGCTGTGGGCGGTGCTGTGCGTGGTGGTCCTGACCCTGGCGGTGATGACCAAGGCCGTGCCTCACCTGTTGCCCTACGGTAACGAACGCGACGGCCCCTTGTTCGCGGTACCCCATGGCATCGTCCTGTTTCTCGGTGTGCTGTGTTTCATCGTGTTTTTGGCCGAAGGCGCGATGCTGGATTGGAGCGGCGTGTTCCTGGTCTCCTGGCGGCATCTGGAGCCAGCCTACGCCGGCCTCGGCTACGCAGCCTTTGCGGCGGCGATGACCTTGGGCCGGCTGTTGGGCGATGCGGTGATCAGTCGTCTGGGCGGGGTGCGCGTGGTCCTGTACGGCGGCTCGTGCGCCGCCCTTGGGCTGCTGGTCGCCTTGCTGATTCCCTTCTGGCCGGCGGCCCTGTTGGGCTTTGCCTTGCTGGGTGCGGGCTGCTCGAACCTGGTGCCGGTGTTCTACAGCGCCGTCAGCCGCCAGACCGAGATGCCCCAGAGCACTGCGGTGCCGGCCATGACCTCGCTGGGCTACGCCGGGATTCTGGTGGGGCCGGCCGCCATCGGCGGCGTGGCGCACCTGAGCAACCTGCCCATCGCGCTGGGGATGTTGATCGTGGCGCTGCTGTTCGTGGCCCTGTCGTCGCGCCGGCTGGGACGTTGAGAAACTGCGGGGTACGCGGGCGGTCCACTCAGGAACACCCATCATCCGTCTCGGAGAACGATCATGCACCTTGAAGGCTCCTGCCACTGCGGTTCTGTCACCTTCAGCCTGGACAGCGTCCACCCCTATCCCTACCAGCGTTGCTATTGCTCGATTTGCCGCAAGACCCAGGGCGGGGGTGGCTACTCGATCAATCTGGGCGGTGATGCCAAGTCACTGAAGGTCCATGGCCGGCAGCACATCACTATCTATCACGCGAAGATGCGTGATCAATCAGGCGAGCACGTGAGCGCCAGCTCCGCCGAAAGGCACTTCTGTCATCTGTGTGGCAGCGGACTATGGCTGTTCAGCCCTGAATGGCCGGAGCTGATTCACCCCTTCGCCAGCGCCATTGACACGGACTTGCCGGTGCCACCGGAACACACCCACCTGCTGCTGGACTCCAAGGCGTCGTGGGTCGAGGTGCAGGCGGGCAAAAAGGACCAGCAGTTCGAACAGTACCCCACAGAATCCATTGCCCAGTGGCATGAACGCCTCGGGCTGGTCAGCTAGTTGATCGCAGTATTGCGCCACTGCCGCGGGCTCACGCCGACCCAGCGTTTGAATGCGCGGGAGAAAGCACTGGTTTCCGAATAACCCAGCAACGGCGCCAGATCACTGATGGACAGCGTGCCCTGGCGCAAGTAGCGCATCGCCAGTTGCTGGCGGGTCTGTTCCACCAGTTGGCTGAAGCTCAGGCCGTGCTCGCGCAGTTTGCGCTGCAAGGCCCACTCCGACAGGTGCAGGGCGCCGGCGATGGCTTCCAGGCCCGGCTCGCCGCAGGGCAGCGCTGCAGCGATGGCCTGGGTGGCTTGTTCAAGCAGGTCCGGGCCGTGGTTGATTTCACCCAGTTGACGAATGGCGTCCTTGACCAGCATCAACAGGACCGGGTCATGCCCGGGCATGGCAAAACCTTGCACATCGCGCTTGGGAATCAGCACCGAATTGCTCGGCTGGTCAAAGCGCACTGGTGCGGCGAAAACATCGCGATGTTCGTGCCATTGCTGTGGCCGGGCGTGCTCGAAGGCCACTTCCCTGGGCGCCCACTGCGGACCAAGCACGTGACGGACCAGGTTGACCGCCATGCCCATGGTCAGCTCGGCGTCCTGGCGCCGCTCGACAATGGCGCCATGGCGCACTTGATAGTCGAAACGGTAGCACTCGCCTTGATCCAGAAGGCGGATCGAGGTGCTGTGCTGGTGGAAGGGAAACACCTGGGCGAAATTGATCAGCGCGTCTTCCAGCGTCGCCGAGCATAGCCCGACGTAGCCCAGCAGGCCCAAGGCCTGGGGCTGGAATTGCTGGCCGTAGCGCAGGCCGAAATTGTCGCAACCGGTCTGGCGCGCGGCTTCTTCCAGCACTTGGCAATAGTTGGGCAGCGCCAGGCTCAGGGTGGGGTGGCGCAATTGTTCAGGGTCGATGCCGGCATGGCCGAACACCCGGTCCAGGTCACCGCCGTGACGGGTGATGAAGCCCTCCAGACCGTTGGCCGCGGCCGACAGGACGCCACGGTTGCTGGCCCCCGGGGCTGGGTTGGGTGCTGCTGGAAAAAGGGCTGGATTCATGGAAATGAATGACCGTGAAAGTTCGTATGAAAATATTTCAAGCAAGAGTCATTCCGTTTCTTCATGTGAGGACGGATGAGTGCCCAGGCAGGACCACGCTTGCTCGGGAACGCTCCCACCGAGCGTATCCACAGAAAACGGAGTGGCCGATTCCCGAGCAAGCCCGGTCCTGCGGGTCAGATAACGACATGAGAGCCCATAAAAACGCCCACATTCGGGCATCGCGCTGCAATCAAGCCCCATACCTGTGCCCCGTGATCTAAAGTTGACCGCAGACGACAAATGCGATGTTGGCCGGTCAAGTCTTGCGTGTCAGGCAGTGGTTATTCTCGTCAACGCCGGGCGCGGGTCGTTCCTGGCGCCAACCGGGTAGCTTGCGAGGTGCAAACGCGATGACTGTGACACAACTCAAACCGACATTGGGCACCCTGCATCTGTGGGGCATTGCCGTGGGGCTGGTGATCTCCGGCGAATACTTTGGCTGGAGCTACGGCTGGGGCACCGCCGGTACACTGGGCTTTTTGGTGACCACGCTGATGGTTGCCGTGATGTACACCTGCTTCATCTTCAGCTTTACCGAACTGACCACCGCCATCCCCAACGCCGGCGGCCCGTTTGCCTACAGCCTTCGCGCCTTCGGCGTGACCGGCGGGATGATCGCTGGCATGGCGACGCTGATCGAGTTCGTTTTTGCGCCCCCGGCCATCGCGTTGGCCATCGGCGCCTACCTCAACGTGCAGTTCCCCACCCTGGACCCGAAATGGGCCGCAGTCGGGGCGTACTTCGTGTTCATGATCCTCAACATTGTCGGTGTCAACATCGCCGCCACCTTCGAGTTGGTGGTCACCGTACTCGCGGTGCTGGAACTGCTGGTGTTCATGGGCGTGGTCGCCCCGGGCTTCAGCTTCAGCAACTTCGTGCTGGCCGGCTGGGCCGGTTCCGACACCTTCACCCTCGGCTCGCTGTCCGGTATCTTCGCGGCGATCCCCTTCGCCATCTGGTTCTTCCTGGCCATTGAAGGCGCCGCCATGGCCGCCGAAGAAGCCAAGGACCCGAAACGCACCATCCCGCGTGCCTACATCGGCGGCATCCTGACCCTGGTGGTGCTGGCCATCGGCGTGATGATCCTGGCCGGCGGCGTCGGCGACTGGCATGCCCTGTCGAACATCAACGACCCCTTGCCGCAAGCCATGAAGACCGTGGTCGGCAGCAACTCCAACTGGATGCACATGCTGGTGTGGATCGGCCTGTTCGGTCTGGTGGCGAGCTTTCACGGCATCATTCTCGGCTACTCCCGCCAGTTCTTCGCCCTGGCCCGTGCCGGCTTTTTGCCTAAAGGCCTGGCCAAGCTGTCGCGCTTTCAGACCCCGCACCGCGCCATCATCGCCGGCGGCGTGATCGGCATTGCCGCTGTGCTGTGTGACGGTTCGGTCAACCTGCAAGGCATGACCCTGACCGCCGCCATGATCACCATGTCGGTGTTTGGCGCCATCGTCATGTACATCATCAGCATGCTCGCCCTGTTCAAACTGCGTAAATCGGAGCCGAACCTGGAGCGCAGCTTCATGGCCCCGGGCTTCCCGGTCGTCCCGGGCATCGCCCTGGTGCTGGCGGTGGTGTGCCTGGTCGCGATGGTCTGGTTCAACCTGCTGATCGGCGGGGTGTTCCTCGGCCTGATGCTGTTTGGCGCCTTGTTCTGCCGCCTGGTGCTCAACCGTGCGCCGGCCGCAGCGGCCGTGGTAGGTGCCTGAGTCATGAGTGGATTCGTGCACACCGCAGGCGGGTTGGTGTGGCGCTTCGAGAACCTGCGCGAGCTGCTGGCCAAGGCCAGTCCCGCTCGCTCGGGGGACTTCCTCGCCGGGGTGGCCGCGGGCAGTGATGCCGAGCGCGCGGCAGCGCAGATGGCGTTGGCCGAGGTGCCTCTCAAGCGTTTTCTGCAGGAAGTGGTGATCCCCTATGAGGACGATGAGGTCACGCGGCTGATCATCGACAGCCATGACCCTGTCGCCTTTGCCCCGGTCAGTCACCTGTGCGTAGGCGGGCTGCGCGACTGGCTTTTGGGTGACGATGCCGACGAGCACAGCCTGCGCGCCCTGGCGCCGGGCCTGACCCCGGAAATGGCGGCGGCGGTGTCGAAGATCATGCGCATCCAGGACCTCGTCCTGGTGGCACAGAAGATTCGCGTCGTCACCCGCTTTCGTAACACCGTAGGGCTGCATGGGCGCCTGTCCACGCGCCTGCAACCCAACCATCCCACCGATGACCCGGCCGGCATCGCTGCCAGCCTGCTGGACGGCCTGCTGTACGGCAACGGCGACGCGATGCTTGGGATCAACCCGGCCACTGACAGCCTCAGCGCCATTACCGAATTGCTGAAAATGCTCGACGGCGTGATCCAGCGCTACGAGATTCCCACCCAGTCCTGCGTGCTCACCCATGTCACCTCGTCCATCGCCGCCATCGAGCGCGGCGTGCCGCTGGACCTGGTGTTCCAGTCCATCGCCGGGACCCAGGCGGCCAATGCCAGCTTCGGCATCAGTCTGGAGCTGTTGCGCGAAGGCCACGAAGCCGGCCTGAGCCTGAACCGCGGCACGGTCGGGCGCAACCTGATGTACTTCGAGACCGGGCAGGGCAGTGCGCTGTCGGCCAACGCCCACCATGGCGTCGACCAGCAGACCTGCGAAACCCGCGCCTATGGCGTGGCCCGGCATTTCAACCCGTTTCTGGTCAACACCGTGGTCGGCTTCATCGGCCCGGAATACCTGTACAACGGCAAGCAGATCATCCGCGCCGGCCTGGAGGATCACTTCTGCGGCAAGCTGCTGGGCGTGCCCATGGGCTGTGACATCTGCTACACCAACCATGCCGAAGCCGACCAGGACGACATGGACATGCTGCTGACCCTGTTGGGGGTGGCCGGGATCAACTTCATCATGGGCATTCCCGGTTCCGACGACATCATGCTCAACTACCAGACCACCTCGTTCCACGATGCCCTGTACGCACGCAAGACCCTGGGCCTCAAGCCGGCACCGGAATTCGAGCAATGGCTGGCGCGCATGGACATACTTCGTCAGGATTCCAGCGGCGTGCACCTGGCCCGCGGCCTGCCCCCTGCATTCAGCCGGGCCCTGGCCCATTTGACCTGAGGAAGTTGCATGAGTGACGAGTCCAAGCCTCCCAGCCACGCCGACGCCTGGCATGCCCTGCGCCGCCTGACCCCGGCGCGCATTGCCCTGGGCCGGGCCGGCACCAGCCTGCCCACTTCCGCGCAGCTGGACTTCCAGTACGCCCACGCCCAAGCCCGCGACGCCGTGCACCTGCCCTTCGAGCGCGAGGCACTGCGCCAGGGATTGGCTGAACGCGGCCGCGCCTGCCTGGACCTGCACAGTTCTGCGCCGGACCGGCACACCTACCTGCAACGCCCGGACCTGGGGCGGCGCCTGGACGCCAGCTCGGTGGCCCTGCTGGCCGAGCACAAGGGCGATTACGATGTGGCGCTGGTGGTGGCCGACGGTCTGTCATCGCTGGCCGTTCACCGCCACAGCTTGCCGATGCTGCAACGCATCGAGGAAATGGCGGCTGCCGAAGGCTGGACCCTTGCGCCAGTGTGCCTGGTGGAGCAGGGCCGCGTAGCGGTAGCCGATGAGGTGGCCGAGCTGCTGGGCGCGCGCATGGTGGTCATCCTCATCGGCGAACGCCCGGGCCTCAGCTCGCCGGACAGCCTGGGCCTGTATTTCACCTGGGCGCCGAAGGTCGGCTTGAACGACGCCTCGCGCAATTGCATTTCCAATATCCGCCTGGAGGGCTTGAGCTACGCCATGGCCACCCACAAGTTGCAGTACCTGATGCGCGAAGCCGCACGGCGCCAGTTGTCCGGGGTCAATCTCAAGGACGAGGCGCAGGTACCGGTGCTGGACAGCGGCGCTCGGCCCGGCAACTTCTTGCTGGAATAGCGCCGGGCAAAATACTGGCCAGTGCTTGGCGCTGGCTCAAGAACCCCGCTGGCTGGCCGATGCAGAGGCATCCTCTCTGCCCAGGCCTGCCGCCCCATGCGCATCAATCGGTCCCTCAAAGCCCAGATCCTGAGCCTCATCGGCGCCAGTCTGCTGGCGATCCTGCTGATCGCCCTGTGTTGTTTCAATTTTTTGTCCAATAACGTGCGCGACTACCGCGAGCTGATCGACGGGCCGTTGCGCACCTCGCAGCTGATCGATCAGGCCAACCTGCAATTCAAGATTCAGGTCCAGGAGTGGAAAGACGTGCTGCTGCGCGGCAAGGTCCCGGCTGACCGCGACAAGTATTGGGGGCAGTTCGAAGAGCGCTACCGCCAGGTACAGGACATCCTCGGGCAACTGGCAACTCAGGCGGATATCGACCCGGCGCTCAAGCAGCAGATCGCGGCGCTGCGCGACGCCCACAAGACCCTTGAGGCTGAATACAGCCGTGGCCGCGATGCCTTTGTCGCGGCCGGTGGCGACCCGGCGGCGGGTGATCAGGCGGTCAAGGGAGTCGATCGCGCGGTCAGCGCGGGTATGAGCGAGCTGGTGGCTCACGTCCGCAAGGCCAGCGACGATCGCTCGGCGCTGATCAGTGCCAGCGCCGAGCGCACGGTCTGGGCCGGGTTGCTGGTGGTGCTGGTGTCCGGTGTGCTGATCGGGCTGTTGAGCCTGTGGCTGGTGAGCAAGCGCCTGGTGCAGCCGATCACCGACCTGATCGCCTATGTCGCCGACCTCAGCCGTGGGCGCTTGCAGGAGCGCGTGGCCAGCACCCGCCAGGACGAACTGGGCCAGTTGGCCCTGGCCGCCAATACCCTGCGCGACTTTCTCGCCGACACCTTCGGCCGCCTCAAGCGCAACGCTGAGCAATTGGATGGCGCCAGCTCGGAGCTGCACCAGATTGCCCATCAGATGTCGGTGGGCACCCAGGAGCAGTTTCATCGCACCGATCAGGTGGCTACGGCCATGACCGAGATGTCCGCTACCGCCCAGGAAGTGGCGCGTCACGCCATCGACGCTGCACAGGCGGCCGACGAAGCGGACCGATCGGCGCAGCAAGGTGAGCAGGTGATGCAAGCAACCGTGGCGGCGATCACCCAGATGAGCCTGGCGATCGACACCACGGCCGGGGTCATCCGCCAACTGGAAACCGACAGTGGCCGGGTGGGCAAGGTGCTGGAGGTGGTGCGCGGCATCGCCGAGCAGACCAATCTGCTGGCCCTCAACGCGGCCATCGAGGCGGCCCGGGCCGGGGAGGCCGGGCGTGGTTTTGCCGTGGTGGCGGATGAGGTCCGCAGCCTGGCCCAGCGCACGGCGTCATCCATCAGCGAGATCAACCAGATCATTGATGCCGTGCAGTTGGGCGCCATCGACGCCGCCAAGGCCATCGGCAACGGTCAGGCCCAGAGCGAGCAGAGCGTGGCCCAGGTCACTCGGACTGGGGCGATGCTGGAGCGGATCACCCAGGCGGTCGAAGCGATTCGCGGCATGAACCGGCAGATCGCCACGGCGGCGGAAGAGCAGACCTCCGTGGCCGAAGACATTTCCCGCAACCTGACGGAGATCACCACCATCGCCGGCGCCAACCAACACAGTGTGCAGCGCACCGAAGAGGCCAGCGCCCGGCTGCATGAGTTGTCCGGCCAGCTCAACGAGGTGACGGCGCGGTTGAGCGGGGCTTGAACCGTCATTCACGCCGACAGGTCATGTCCGCTCAGCCCAGGCGCTGCTCGATCACCTGCCACAACTGCGGGTCATCGAAGTTGTCGATCACCAGGTGCGCCCCTGCCGCCAGCAGCGTTTCGCGGCTCTGGCCGGTGGTCAGGGCCACGGTGAAGATCCCGGCCTTGACGGCGGCGGTCAGGCCGGGCACCGAGTCTTCGAAGGCCAGGGCGTTTTCGGCCTTCGCCCCCAGCCGGTCGAGGCCGGTAAGGTAGGGCAGGGGGTCGGGTTTGGCCCGCTCCAGCTCTTCGGCCACCAGCACATGGGCGAAATGTTCAACCAGTCCAAGGGCGCCCAACATATGGTCGGCGTTGGCGCGGGGTGCATTGGTGACCACCACCCTGCCGATCTCGCGGCTTTGCGCCAGCTGCAGCAGACGCAACAGGCCGGGGATCGGTTCAAGGGTCGGCGACAGGTCGCGAAAGCGCTGCTCTTTCCGGTCGGAAAACAGCTGGTGGTAGCCGATGTCCCGGTCCGGAAACAGGTAGCGGCACAGGTCGGCGTTGGCGCGGCCACTGACGTGGAGGTCGAACTCCTGGCGGGTGAACAGCCGGCCTTCTTCTTCCAGCAATTGTTGCAGGGCCAGCAGGTGCAGCTCGTCGGTAGCGGTCAGGGTGCCATCGAGATCGAACAACAAGGCGTCTAGCATGGTGAATTCCAGGCAGTGCGAGGGGAAAGGGACGAGGCTGGCAACAGCCTTCACGTAGCAGAAAGTGTCTCCTCTGATACACGATATATCTCAAGTTGGCAGGCGCGGGGTCGATGAAAAGGAACCTCTTCCGTCAACAGGACTGACCCATGAGCACCATCAGTAACATCTCAACGGGATTGACCCTCCCGACCACCACGACCAGCACGGTCAAAACCTCCAACACGGCAGCGTCCAGCACCACCACCAATGCCGACGGTACCACCACCAGCGCCGATGGCACCACCAGCACGTCGTCCACCGGTGCAACCGGCAGCACTCAGCAGGCGGGTGCCGGTGGCGGTGCGGGCGGGGGTGGCGGTTCGTCTTCCAGCGACAGCAGCAGTAGCACTTCCGACACCGTAAAAGAGCTGCAAAAAGAAATTGCGGCCCTGCAAAAGCAGCTTCAGGCCGCTCAGCAAGCCATGCAAAAGGCTGAATCGAGTTCGGAATCACAGGATGCCAAGGCCGCCGAAGTGTCGGCAGCGTCGACTCAGGTCGCGTCCATCAGCGCCGCACTGCAGACCGCTTCGGCCTCGCTGTTGCAAGCGCTGACCGAAGAAGGGTCGAGCACCTCGGGTTCAGTGGTCAACACCACTGCGTGAGAGGAGTCGCCACCCGACGCGTCAGCGCGTCGGGTGCCAGCTTTCAGTCCGAAGCCTGGGCTGAGGTCTTGCGCAAGGCATGTTTTTCGCTCTTGTACCGCAGCGCCACAGCGGGTGCCCCGGCGCCCTTGCCGGTTTCCACCCAGTTGCGCAGGCGGCTGGCATCGGCAAAGTGCGTGTACTTGCCAAACGCATCGAGAATGACCATGGCCACCGGACGACCGCCCATGGTGGTCAGCAACACCAGGCAATGACCGGCTTCGTTAGTGAAGCCCGTTTTGGTCAGACGAATATCCCACTTGTTGTTGCTGAGCAAGTGATCGGTGTTATGAAACCCCAGGGTGTAGTTGGGGTTGTGGAAAGCCACGGTCTTTTCCCGCGTGGTGCTCAACTCGCTGAGCATCGGATAACGCCGAGCGGCGATCAGCAACTTGCTCAAGTCACGTGCCGTCGAAACGTTCTGGGTAGACAAGCCGGTGGGTTCTACATACCGGGTGTGACTCATGCCCAAGGAACGCGCCTTGGCGTTCATGGCCGCAATGAATGCGTTATAGCCGCCCGGATAATGGTGCGCCAGGCTGGCGGCGGCACGGTTTTCCGAGGACATGAGGGCAATCAGCATCATGTTCTTGCGGTCCAGCTCACTGCCCAGCTTGACCCGCGAAAACACGCCCTTCATCTCCGGTGTGTGGCTGATATCGACGTCGATCACTTCATTCATGGGCTGCTTGGCGTCCAGCACCACCATGGCCGTCATCAACTTGGTCACCGACGCGATCGGCATCACGGTGTCGGGTTTGTTTTCATAAATGACATTATTGGTTTGCAGATCAATCAACAGCGCACTGCCTGACGCCAGCTTCAACGGGGCCGGCTGGTGGGCAGCAGCAGGCTTCTCGTGTTTGTTGGCGTTCGATGCAACAGCAGTGCCCGTCATGACCAGCAACAGGCTCAAGATCGAAAGAGAAATTTTCAAACGTAGTGCTCACTAAAAATTGGATATGCCGTGGTAAACGGATCAGTCGCCGACTTGAAAAAGGGTATTGCCGAAAATAACGTTACATTTTATGTGGAAGCCGGGTGCAGTGTCGATTGGCGCTGCAGCTGATTAACATTTCTCTGAAGAAAAAATAATGTGTCTCAGCGAAGAGATTGTCAATTTATTACTGTAATGATTCGACTGGACACAAAAAGCCCCGCACGGAGCGGGGCAAAGGGAAAGTGCGGAGCAACGCACACTAAATCATTCAGCAGGCCAGAAAGCTGTTGAAAGTCTCCTTGGCCGCCTTGGCCTGGACCAGTGAGGTCAGCGGGCCGGTGACCGGCTTGCCATTCCTGACCACATACCAGCAGGCCAGCAAACCTGCCTCGCGCAACGCCCTTGGAACGGCACTGCCAACAACGGACATGATTGCAACTGTACTCATGGGGCACCTCCAGAAACCGGATCCTTCGCGCAGCGTGCGCGTCAGGTCATGGCATCCAGAATAAGGTGCGGCTCGCGCCGGGAAAAATTGTCACTGTCGATAGTCACAATCGACGCAGTCCATTGGTCGTTCCGGGCTCGTGAGGAGCCCGGACCTCACAGGGCCGCTGACTCAGTAGCGGGGACCGTAATAGCCAGGAGGCGGAGCGTAGTAGCCTGGTGGCGGTGGCGGGGCTGCGTACACCGGTTGGTAGTAGACCGGTGGAGGCGGCGCCTGCACGTAGACCGGCTGCTGCACGTAGACCGGGCGTGGCTCGGAGTTGGAAACAATGGAGCCGACCACGGCGCCGCCGACCACTGCACCCAACAAGGCGGCACCTACGCCGTAACCACCGCGTCCACCGCCGCCATGGTAACCACCACCGTGGTAGCCGTAGCCCCAGGCATTGGCCTGACCTGCAACGGCCAGGGCACCGATAAGCAAGGCAATCTTGGGAAATTGACGAATCATGATAATGGTTCCTCGTGTTTCTTCCCCTGCGCTCGTGGCTGCAATAGACACGAATACGTTCGCGGGGATAACACTATGACAGTGAAATTGTAAGAATCTTTGCCAGCATTGGGTAAATTTTGTGTAAGGCTTTGTCAAAGCCATTCTACAGCGATATTAAGGAGATATCAGCTTGCAGACTCCCACACGTGACACCGTGCTGTGCATATCCCTGGCCGGGCGCCCCGGAAATTTCGGGGTGCGTTTCCACAACCACCTGTATCGGCAGCTGGGCCTGAACTATTACTACAAGGCCTGCACCACCGGCGACCTGCCGGCCGCTGTCAGCGGTATTCGTGCCTTGGGCATCCGTGGCTGCGGGGTGTCGATGCCGTTCAAGGAAGATTGCATTGCGCTGGTCGACGAACTCGACCCGTCGGCACAGGCGATCGACTCGATCAACACCCTGGTCAACACCGACGGCCATCTCAAGGCTTACAACACCGATTATATGGCAATACGCCAGCTACTGCTCAGCCATTCGGTGGATCCCGCTCGGCGGTTCGTGCTGCTGGGCAGCGGCGGGATGGCCAAGGCGGTGGCGTGTGCCTTGCGCGATGCCGGCTTTCGCAACGGCGTCATCGTGGCTCGAAACGCCGAGGCCGGCCCGGCGCTGGCCAAGGCTTGTGGTTACGATTGGCAGGCTACCCTGGGCACCCTGTGCGCGCCGCTGTTGATCAATGTGACGCCGGTGGGCATGGAAGGAGGGCCGCAGGCAGGTGACCTGGCGTTTCCAGCCGAGGTCGTCGAAGCCGCCGAACAGGTTTTCGACGTGGTCGCCTTGCCGGCCGAGACGCCTTTCATTCGTCTGGCGCGGCAATTGGGCAAAGCGGTGATCACCGGCTACGAAGTGGCGGCCATTCAGGCTCTTGAACAGTTTGTCCTGTACACCGGGGTGCGGCCCACTGACGCCCAGCGGGAAGCCGCAGCGCAATACGCCCGGACCTGATCACTCCAGCCGGGACAGCCGCTCTTCGAGGGCGGCAATGCGCGCTTCCAGTTCTTCGATACGTTCGGCGGACACCCCCGGGCCGCTGCTGCGCTCGGGGGTGTTCTGCCGGGCGTCGAGAATCGCCTGTTGCTCTGCCGGGTCGCCGAGAGCGTGGCTGTAGCGGTCTTCGCGCTGGCCGGTCTGACGCGGCAGGTGCACGGCCAGATCGCGGGCGATCAGGCGTTCCAGCTGGTGCAGCACTTGTGCGGCATCTTCAAAAGCGTGCAGGCGGTTGCTGCGGGTCAGCAGTTCATTGACAGTCTGCGGACCGCGCAGAAACATCAGGCCCAACAGCGTCAGTTGCGCCGGGACCAGCTCCAATGCCTTGTCCAGGCGCTGTTCCCAGCGGTCGGCGCGGCTGCCCATGACCAGGCGTGCCATGCCGAGGTTTTCCAGGCCGCGCAGGCTTTGGCCGACTTGACCGGGGGTCAGTTGGGTCACCGGCTCCCGGCTGGTTTTCTGGTTGCAGGCCAGCACCAGCGCGTTGAGGGTCAGCGGGTAGGTTTCCGGGTTGCTGGCCTGTTTTTCGATCAACGAGCCGAGGACCCGGACATCCGTGCTATTGAGTGGAGCGGCATCTGGAGTATCGTGTTCGGCGGACATGGTGCGGTCTCTCGGCGATCAGGTCGTTGTTGAGGGGCGAGTATGCAATAAAAGCGCATCGACTGCCGCTGCCGCTGCCGCTGCCGCTGCCGGTCCGTTCCTTATAAAACCTTCCCGTTCAGGAATCCCCATGAGCATTTCTTTGTACGCTGCCTCCGTTCCCGTCTTCAAACAGATGCTTGACAGCCTGTCGGCGATCCTCGTCAAGGCCGAAGCTCAGGCCGGCGAGCGCAAGATCGAGCCTGACGCCCTGTTGCAGGCGCGCCTGTATCCGGACATGTTTCAACTGGTGCGCCAGGTGCAGATCGCCGTGGACTTCGCCAAGGGCGTTACTGCCCGCCTGGCCGGCGTCGAAGTGCCGTCCTACCCGGATGCCGAAAAGAATTTTGCCGACCTGCAAGCCTTGATCGCCAAGGTACTGGCTTTCATTGCCAGCATCGAGCCGGCACAGATCGATGGTCAGGAAGGTCGCGAGATCATCACCCGTCCCGGCACCCCCAAGGAAAAACGCTTCACCGGCCAGAGCTACCTGCTGACCTACGGCCTGCCGCAGTTTTTCTTCCACGTGACCACGGCTTACGCGATCTTGCGCCACAACGGCGTCGAGATCGGCAAGATGGATTTCATCGGCAAGCCTTGAACAGGTTTGATCGGGCGTGGGGCTGACCGGCCCCACGCCTCGTTCGCGTCCGCTGACCTCGGCGCTGTTCTAGCTGGCGCTGAACAGATCGCGGCGGGCGCCCTCGGTGATCGCCCTGACGCCGGGGTGGCTGACCTTACGCTCAACCGAAATGGCAAAAAAGGCCTCGCTGACCGCCTCGGTCTGGCCGATCAGTTCCACGCCGAGCTGGCGACAGACTTCCTCGGCGATGACGCTGGGGGCGATGAACACACCGCTGCCCGATTGCCCGAAGGCCTGCATCAGCGCGCTGTCATCGAACTCGCCGACGATGCGTGCGCTGATTTGCAGATCCCCCAGCCAGCGTAACAGGCGGCTGCGCACCATGGTTTCCGGGCCGGGAATCAATAACGGCGCGTTGTGCAGACAGTACGGGAAAGGCCCTGGATGGCGGGCAGCGAGGTCGGCGGTGGCAAAGAAACTGATCCCGCATTCCCCCAGTTTCCGGCTCACGCCTTTGACGTCCAGGTGACTGGGCATGGGGCTGTCGGAGATCACCAGATCAAGGCGCTGGATCGCGAGGTCGGCCAGCAGGCGTTCAAGCTTGTCCTCGCGGCAACTGATGCGCAGCGGTTCGTCCTGTTCCAGGGTCGGGGCCAGCAAGCGGTAGACGATGGATTTGGGCACCACGTCGGCCACGCCCACGCGAAAGGCCACGGGCTGCTGACCGGGTTGTGCGCGCAACAGGGTTTCCAGTTCATGGCCCAGTTGGAAGATCTGCTCCGCGTAGGGCAGGGCCCGGCGCCCGGCTTCAGTCAGCTCCAGCTGACGCCCGACCTTGCGAAACAGGTCGGTGCCCATGCTCTGCTCCAGCAGGCTGATCTGCCCGCTGATGGTCTGCGCCGTCAGGTTCAGCTGTTCGCTGGCGCGCACGATGCTGCCGGCACGAGCCACGGTCCAGAAGTACTGCAGTTGGCGATAGTTGAGCACGGTACGCTCCAATTATTCGGTTTGGCCGAAGTATGGCGCCAATAAATACGAATTTTACGGAGGTGTAAACCTGTCTAGACTTCACGCATTCACCTCGACAGAGCTGCACACCCATGGAATATCTTCTGGAACTGGCCGCCAGCCCCACCGCCTGGCTGGCGTTGGCAACCTTGATCGTGATGGAAGTCGTGCTGGGCATCGACAACCTGATCTTCATTTCGATTCTGACCAACAAGCTACCGGTGCAATTTCAGGCCAAGGCCCGCCGCATCGGCATCAGCCTGGCGCTGATCATGCGCCTGGGCTTGCTCAGCACCGTGGCGTTCATCGTCAAGCTCACCGAGCCTGTGGTGGAAGTCATGGGTCAGGCGTTTTCCTGGAAGGACATGATTCTGATCGCCGGTGGCCTGTTCCTGGTGTGGAAGGCCACCCGCGAAATCCATCACAGTGTCGACCCGGTGAGCAAGGAAGAGGACAGCGTCGGTGGCCAGATGGCCATCGGCTTTGCCGCCGCCATTTGCCAGATTCTGATGCTCGACCTGGTGTTCTCCATCGACAGCATCGTCACCGCCGTGGGCATGACGCCGCACCTGCCGATCATGATGATCGCGGTGGTGGTGGCGGTGCTGGTGATGTTGCTGGCGGCCGAGCCGTTGGCAAAGTTCATTGATGCCAACCCCACCGTGGTGATGCTGGCCCTGGGCTTCCTGATCATGATCGGCATGACCTTGATCGCCGAAGGCTTCGGCGTGCATGTGCCCAAGGGCTATGTGTACACCGCCATGACCTTCTCGGCGGCCATCGAAGCATTGAACATGTTCACCCGGCGGGCGCGGCAGCGAAAGCTCGCGGCACCTTGAGGCGGTTTCACAGGACGCCCTCGCCATCACTCGGCTACTATCGCTCGCTATGTACCGTTCTACATATCGAGAGAAGAGGCAGTCGCTGTGATCAGACAAGTATTGACCCTGACCCTGGGTGGCCTGCTACTGGCGGCGTCGACCGCCAGCCTGGCAGCAGAGGACTTTCGCGTCGCATACGCCGGGTCCATGGGCGTGGTGATGGACAAATTCATCGGCCCCGCCTTTGCCAGTCAGCAGCACGTCAATTACCAGGGCCAGGGCGAAGGCGCCTACGGCCTGGCCAAGTTGCTTGCCGCCGGCAAGGCGACGGCCAATGTGTTTGTTTCGATCACGCCGGGCCCGATCAAGGTCCTCGAGAAGGCCGGGCTGGTGGATGAGGCCGTCCCGGTGGCCAGTACGCGCATGGTCATCGCCTACAACCCCAAGAGCCAGTTCGCCGCCGCGCTGGCCGCCAGCAACCAGGCCAATCCGGTTACGCCTTGGTGGCAGGTGCTCAAGCAGCCGGGCCTGAAGTTCGGCCGCACCGATGCCCGCACCGACCCTCAGGGCCAGAACATCCTTCTCACCTTCATGCTCGCCGAGAAGTACTACAACCAACCGGGCTTGAGCGATGCCGTGCTGGGAGCGGTGGAAAACCCTTCCCAGGTCTACGCGGAGGGCGGCTTGCTCACGCGCTTGCAGGCCGGGCAACTGGACGCGGCATCGGGGTATGAAAGCGCCACGCGGTCCGCCCACCTGCCCTATGTGTCTCTGCCCGATGAAATCAACCTGAGCAACCCGGCCTACGCCAAGGACTGGTACGACACGGTGATCCTGACCCTGACCGGCAGCGCCGGCCTGCCACAGATGTTCACCGCGCAGCCGCTGGTGTTCTATGCCGCCGTGCTGAAGAATGCCCCTGATCCCAAGCAGGCCCAGGCCTTCGTCGACTTCCTGCGCTCGGATCAGGGCCAGGCGCTGTTCAGCCAGAATGGCTACGGCGAGCCCAAAGGCGAAGCCCTGCACAAATGACGGCGCACCGGCCCGCAGCCCGTTATTTTGGCTGGATCGGCGTGCCGGCCGGCGTGCTGGTGGCCCTGCCATTTGTGGTGCTGGTGCAGCAAACCTCCTGGGGTGAGCTGCACCTGGCGTACGGCGATTGGCAAGCTGTCGGGACCTCTCTGGGCCTGACCAGCCTGTCGATGCTGCTGATCGTCCTCCTCGGTGTGCCCTTGGCCTTCTGGTTGGCGCACACGGCGTCCCCCCTCAAAGGCTGGGTGCAAGCTCTGGTGGTGATCGCACTGCTGACTCCGCCGCTGGCGATGGGGATCCTGCTGGTGTCGACCTTCGGGCCCTACGCCACGCTGGGCGAATTTCTCGGGCGAATGGGCCTGGCCCTCTCCAATAATGCGGCTGCCTTTATCGTCGCGCAGTTCTACGGGGGCGTGGCGTATTTCGTCCTTTGCGCGACCGCGGCCTTCGCTGACGTGCCGCACAAACTGGAGGAAGCCTCGAGAAGCCTCGGCTGTACGGCCTGGCAGAGCTTCTGGCGGGTGACCCTGCCGCTGGCGCGCCGCGCCCTGGCCACCGCTGTGGCGATCGTCTGGGGCCGGGTCATCGGCGAATTCGGTATCGTCATGGTCTTTGCCTATTTCCCTCAGGGCATCCCGGTCAAGCTGTTCGTCAACCTGCAGAACGACGGGGTCGACGCGGTGTATGCACTGGTGTGGCTGTTGCTGTTGGTGACCCTGCCGTTTCCGCTGTGGTGCCTGACCCGATGGGCGGGCAAGGGCCGTTTCTGAGCGACTCGCTGATTCCCGCCACGCAGTGAGCTACACGCCCGAACACCGGTCCGAATTCATCGCCATCGGCGCCATGCTACCCAGCCTTTATCGCGCAATACCTTGTCGAACCGTTCCGTATCAGCGGTGCCCAGCCGGTTGCTTTCGCGAATCTTCGCTTCGCGCTTCAGGTGCGCCAGGCACAGCTTGAGCAAAGGTTGACATCCACTCAGGCGAAGCCGACGACCGTATGGGGCACGTAGGGCGCTTCCAGTTGCGCCAGCTCTTCGGTGCTCAGTGTCAGCGTCAGTGCTGCAATCGCGTCTTCCAGATGCCCGGCACGCGACGCGCCGACAATCGGCGCACTGACCGCCGGCCGCGAGCGCACCCAGGCCAGCGCCACCTGGGCCGGCGGCACGCCACGCTGGCTGGCCACGGCCGCCACGGCTTCGACGACTTTGCGGTCAGCGTCGGCGGTCTGCTGGTAGAGGCTCTTGCCGAACTGGTCGCTCTCGGCCCGTGCGCTGGTCTGGTCCCACGGGCGGGTAAGACGACCGCGGGCCAGCGGGCTCCAGGGGATCACGCCAATGCCTTCGGCCTGGCACAGCGGCAGCATCTCGCGTTCCTCCTCGCGGTACAGCAGGTTGACGTAGTTCTGCATGGTCGCAAACCGGGTCCAGCCGTTGGCTTTGGCGGTGTGCAGCATCGTTGCGAACTGCCAGGCGTACATCGACGAGGCGCCCAGGTAGCGGACCTTGCCGGCCTTGACCAGGTCGTGCAGGGCTTCGAGGGTTTCTTCGACGGGCACTTGATAGTCGAAGCGGTGAATCTGGTAGAGGTCGACATAGTCGGTGCCCAAGCGGCGCAGGGAGTTGTCGAGTTCCTGGAAGATCGCCTTGCGGCTCAGGCCGGCCCCGTTGGGGCCGGGGTGCATGCGCCCGTGGACCTTGGTGGCGATCACCACTTCATCGCGGCGGGTGAATTCCTTGAGGGCGCGGCCGACGATTTCTTCCGAGGTGCCGTCGGAGTAAACGTTGGCGGTGTCGAAGAAGTTGATGCCGGCTTCCACGGCCTGGCGGATCAGCGGGCGGCTCTGCTCTTCGGGGAGGGTCCAGCTGTGGTTGCCACGGTCCGGGGTGCCGTAGGTCATGCAGCCCAGGCACAGGGGCGAGACTTGCAGGCCGGTGGTACCGAGTCGGGAGTAGTTCATGGCGGGGCTCGTTTCGGGTTGAGAGGACTATGGACAATAGCAGGTGCTGCTTTGTGCCGAACCCGAGCGGCGCAGGCGCGTGCGCAGCCCTACAGGGCTTGTAATGCCACCGAGGCGGCCGCCGTGCGGGTTTCCACGCCCAGCTTGATGTAGATGTGCTCCAGGTGCTTGTTCACCGTACGCGGGCTCAGGCCGAGAATATCGGCGATGTCCTTGTTGGTCTTGCCACAGGTGACCCAGTGCAGCACTTCGACTTCCCGCTCGGTGAGTTGAAAGCGCGTGCCGAGAAAGCGTCGCACACCCGGGTCTTCGAAGCTTGCCGGGGCGGCCTTGCGTGCGGTAGCCGATTGCAGGATGCGCGCGGTGCGCAGATGCGAGGCCACCCGCGCCAGCACTTCGTTGCATTCGATAGGCTTGGTCACGTAGTCGATGGCACCGGCTTCGAAGCCTTTGACCACGTGCTCGCTTTCGGTCAATGCGGTCATGAACAGCACTGGAATGTCGGCGCTGCCGGCGTTGGCCTTGATCCGCCGGCAGGTATCGAAGCCGTCCAGCCCTGGCATCAGGGCGTCCAGCAGGATCAGGTCCGGGCGCCGGCGCTGGATGCGGTTCAGGGCGCTGTTGCCGTCCAGCGCCACCAACACCCGGTAGCCGGCGTCATCCAGGGCGTCAGACAGCAACGCCAGGTTGTCCGGGGCGTCGTCGACGATCAGGATGGTGCCCTTGGATGGGCTGGCGAGGTCAGTCATTGAGGCTCTCGGTCAGTGTGCGCTCCAGTTCGGCCAGGCGAAAGCCTTTGGCCAGCGCGCGCAGGTGGGCGATGACGCTGTCCGGCCCGTGCTCGGCCATGCGCGACAGCTGTTGCTGCACCGAGATGATGTCGCCATCGGCGCACAGCTCCTTGAGCAGCTCCAGGTCGCCGCGGGCCAGAGCCTGTGCGGGTGGCGCGTTGACGGGAGCAACGGCGGCCCGGCGTGACCAGGTCAATTGCAAGTGATGCTGGATGCGGTCCAGCAGGTGTTGCAAGTGCACGGGCTTGGCCAGATAGTCGATGTTGACCAGGCCATTTTCGGCACGCTCGTCCACCAGTGCGTTGGCATGGGCGGAGACCACGACGATGGGGGTCAAGCAATGTACGTTGCGGCGGATCAGCCGGCTGGTTTCCCAGCCGTCCATGTGCGGCATGGACAGGTCCATGAGAATCAGGTCGGGCTTGAGCAATGAGACCTGGCGGATGGCTTCCTGACCGTTGGCGGCCTGGGCGACGTTGAAGCCCAGGGGCACGAGCATGCCGCTGATGACGTTGCGGTGTTCGATGTGATCGTCCACCACCAGCACCAGCCGGGGCGGCCCTTCGTAGCCGATCAGGTCGTGGTCGGCGTGGATGATCGCCTTGGGCACGCGCACTTGCGAAAGGTACAGGCGCACCTGAAAGCGCGACCCGCCCCCGGGCACGCTGCTCACCGACAGCTCGCCGCCCATCAGTGCGGTGAGCATGCGGGTGATGGTCAGGCCCAGGCCGACGCCCTTGTCCTGGCGGTCGGTGTCGCCGCGCTCGAAGGGCTGGAAGATCCGCTCAAGCTGGTCCTCGGCAATGCCGATGCCGCTGTCGATGATTTCCAGGGTCGCGGTCTGGCGTCGGTAGCTGACCCGCAGGCAGACCTCGCCGCTGTCGGTGAAATTCACCGCATTGCCCAGCAGGTTGATCAGGATCTGGCGAATGCGTTTCTCGTCCCCGCGCACCACGGGCGGCAGGTCGCCGATGATCTGCAGGCGAAAGTCCAGCCCTTTGTCCCGGGCCGCCGGGGCGAACAGCCGCTCCAGGTCCTGGATGAAGTCGAGGAAGGCGATTTCCGACAGCTCCAGGCGCAGCTTGCCGGCCTCGATCTTGGCCACGTCCAGCAGGCCGTCAATCAACGACAGCAGGTGCGAGCTGTTGCGCAGTATGGTCGCCAGCCCTTCCTGCTGGCGCGGCGGCGTGCTGGCGTCCCGTTGCAGGATCTGTGTGTAGCCAAGAATGCTGTTGAGCGGCGTGCGCAGCTCATGGGACAAGCCGGTGATGTAGCGGCTCTTGGCGGCATTGGCCGCTTCGGACGCTTCCTTGGCCCGTTGCAGGGCCAGGTCGGTCTGCTCGTGGGCTTCGATTTCCTGCATCAGCAGCGCGGTCTGGCGTTCGGATTCTTCCTGGGCGACGTGGCGGCTTTCGCGGGTCAGGACCACCCACCAGGCCAGCACGGCTGCGAATACGCACAGGGCCATGAACGCCTTGATAAAAGCCAGGGTCAGGGTGTGTTGGGTCTGCCAGGACTCTTGCGCCAGGTTATGGGTAACCTGGGTATACACCAGCGCCAGTGCGCCGGAGAGCAGCGCGATCAGCACCGCTAGAATGCCCATGTAGTGGGCCAGGCGAGTGTGCAGGTTGCGCGAAAAAGACTGGGGCAGCAGCCGCGCCAGCCAGTCTTCCACTTGCATCAGCAGGCGCGAGCGCGGTTTGCACTGATCGCCGCAGCGCACCTCCAGCGAGCAGCACAGCGAGCAGATGGGCGATGCATAGGCCGGGCACCATGCCATGTCCGGTCGCTCGAAGGCATTGCTGCACACCCCGCAGGTGACCGTGGCAGTGGCCCCGGTGGGGTAGAGCAGTTGGCTGTCGCTCTGCCGGGCCAGGTAATAGCGCCCGGCGGTGAGCCAGGCGATCAGCGGCGAAGTCACCAGGGCGGTAATCAACGCCAACAGTGGCGGTGCGGCCTGGGCCAGGCTGCCGAACGCACCGAAATGCGCGAGCAGCGACACCAGCGACGCCACGCCCATGGCACCGACCCCCACCGGATTGACGTCGTAGAGGTGCGCGCGCTTGAACTCGATGTAGGGCGGTGACAGCCCCAATGGTTTGTTGATCACCAGGTCCGCCACCAACGCGCCGATCCAGGCGATGGCCAGGTTGGCGTATAGCCCGAGCACCTCGCCGATGGCGTCGAAGATGCCCATCTCCATCAGCAGCAGGGCGATGCCGACGTTGAACACCAGCCAGACCACCCGGCCTGGGTGGCTGTGGGTCATGCGGGCAAAGAAGTTCGACCAGGCCAGCGAACCGGCATACGCATTGGTCAGGTTGATCTTCATTTGCGAGATCACCACCAGCAGGGCCATGGCGGCCATGGCCCACTCCGGCGAGCGGAAGACGTAGCTGTACGCCACCAGATACATCTGCGTCGGCTCCACCGCGCGGCCCACCGGCACTTCATGCTCGATTGCCAGGAACGCAAGGAAGGCACCGGCCATCAGCTTCAGCGCGCCGGGCACGATCCAGCCGGGCCCGGCCAGCAGCAGGGCGGTCCACCAGCGCAGGTTGTTGTCGGCGGTGCGTTGCGGCAGGAAGCGGATGTAATCGACCTGCTCGCCGATCTGCGTGACCAGCGACAGCACCACGCTCAAGGCTGCGCCGAACAGCAGCAAGTCGAAGGTCCCGGCCTCGCCATGGCGGCCGGCGAAGGAGGTGAAGTCGCTCAACGTGTCGGGGCTTTTCCAGAGGATGAACCCGTAGGGAACGATGAGCAGCCCCAGCCACAGCGGCTGCGACCACATCTGCAGGCGGCTGATGAGGGTAAAACCGTAGGCCACCAGCGGAATGATAATCACCGAACAGAGCACATAGCCCCAGGCCAGCGGGATGTGGAAGTACAGCTCAAGGGCCAGGGCCATGATTGCCGCTTCCAGGGCGAAGAACAGGAAGGTGAAACTGGCGTAGATCAGCGAGGTGATGGTCGAGCCGATGTAGCCGAAGCCCGCGCCCCGGGTCAGCAGGTCCATGTCGACGCCGTAGCGGGCGGCGTAGTAGCTGATGGGCAGGCCGGTGAGCAGGATGATCAGCGCCACCGCCAGCACCGCCCAGAAGGTGTTGGTGAAGCCGTAGTTCATCACCAGCGTGCCGCCGATGGCCTCCAGTACCAGGAACGACACCGAGCTGAGGGCCGTGTTGACGATGCGCCCTTCGCTCCAGCGCCGAAACGAAGAGGGGGCGTAGCGCAGGGCGTAGTCCTCCATGCTTTCGTCGGCGACCCAGCGGTTGTAGTCGCGGCGAATCTTGGCGATGCGCTGGGTACCTGGGAGGGTCACGGAAGGCTCCTGTAGCAAGGTGGCTTCTTCCCGAGCAAGCTCGGCCCGGCAGGGCGGTACTCACCTGCAGGGCCGAGCTTGCTCGGGAGCGCGAGCGCGAGAATGCCTCAAATTCGCTTGGCTGGCGCTATGTCAAATGACGTACGGCGCTACGTCATGGTGCGTATACCGCAAAAAGTTCCCCCGTCCCATTCTTGCTGCCACAACCGCACAGGAGCAGCAGCAATGGATTCAACGATAACGAGGGGCAGTCGCCGGTTTCTCCCGCACGGTGTGGCCAAGGGCGTCGCCGCCCTGTCGCTGATCGCCGCCGCGCTGATGGGCCAGGTCGCCCGGGCCGACAACGCCAACACCACGGGCCTTGCCGTGACCGACACGACCGTCACCGTGGGCCAGCTGCACTCCGCCACGGGCACCATGGCCATTTCCGAAACCGGGTCGATACAGGCCGAACGCCTGGCCATCGACCAGATCAACGCCTCGGGCGGCATCCTCGGCCGGCAGATCAAGGTGATTCAGGAAGACGGCGCGTCGGACTGGCCGACCTTCGCCGAAAAGGCGCGAAAGCTGCTGGTCAACGACAAGGTCGCCACGGTCTTCGGCTGCTGGACCTCGGCGTCGCGCAAAGCGGTCCTGCCGGTGTTCGAGAAAGAGAACGGCCTGTTGTACTACCCGACCTTCTATGAGGGTCTGGAACAGTCGAAAAACGTCATCTACACCGGCCAGGAAGCCACCCAGCAGATTCTTGCCAGCCTGGACTGGATTGCCAAGGAAAAGGGCGCCAAGACTTTCTACCTGATCGGTTCTGACTACATCTGGCCGCGCACCTCGATGAAGATCGCCCGCAAGCACATCGAAAACGTGCTGCACGGCACCGTGGTCGGCGAAGACTACTACCCGCTGGGCAATACCCAGTTCGGCTCGCTGATCAACAAGGTCAAGTTGAAGAAGCCTGACGTGGTCTTCGCGGCCGTGGTCGGTGGTTCCAACGTGGCGTTCTATAAACAGCTCAAGGCCGCCGGCGTGACCGCCGACAAGCAGACCCTGCTCACCCTGTCCGTGACCGAGGATGAACTGCTGGGCATCGGCGGTGAAAACATGGTCGGCTTCTACGCCTCCATGAAGTACTTCCAGTCCCTCGACAACCCGGCCAACAAAGCCTTCGTGGCCGCGTTCAAGGCCAAGTACGGCCCCAACTCGGTAATCGGCGACGTGACCCAGGCGGCTTATCTGGGGCCTTGGCTGTGGAAAGCGGCGGTGGAAAAAGCCGGCAGCTTCGACGTCGACAAAGTGGTTGCAGCCTCGCCGGGCATCGAAATGACCAACGCGCCGGAAGGCTACGTGAAGATCCACGAAAACCATCACCTGTGGAGCAAGGCGCGCATCGGCGAAGTCCAGGCTGACGGCCAGTTCAAGGTGGTGCACGAGTCGGACCTGATCGAGCCCAATCCGTTTCCCAAGGGTTATCAGTAGTCCACGGCCGCAGCGAGCCTGCTCGGGAACCGGGTACGGCCCCTTCCCGAGCACGCTCGCTCCTGCGGCGACGCTGGCACCCAATCCAGACTCATGGGCATCGGAGACTCCTTTATGGAATGGCTATCACAATTTGGCGCCATCGCCGCCATGCAGGGGTTCAACGGCCTGTCCGTGTTCTGCGTGCTGCTGCTGATGGCCCTGGGCCTGGCGATCATTTTCGGCCAGATGGGCGTGATCAACATGGCCCACGGTGAGTTTCTTACCATCGGTGCCTACACCACCTACGTGGTCTCGCACCTGACTACCACTTACTGTCCGGCCATGCAGCCGTACTACTTTTTCTTTGCCATTGCCTTGTCGTTCCTGGTGGCCGGGGCGGTGGGCTGGCTGGTGGAGTGGATCATGATCAGCCGCCTGTACCACCGGCCGCTGGACACCCTGCTGGCCACTTGGGGTTTGTCGTTGATGATGCAGCAGACCTTCCGCTCGGTGTTCGGCGCACGAGAGGTCAGCGCCGAGCCGCCGGAGTGGCTGATGGGCTCGTTCAGTCTGTCCGACGCCATCGACATCCCGCGCAACGGCGTATTCACCATGGTCCTCACGGTGTTCATGACCGGGCTGATCTTCCTGCTGCTGTACCGCTCGCGCTGGGGCTTGCACGTGCGCGCCACGATGCAGAACCGGGTGATGAGCCGGGCGGTGGGCATCAACACGAAAAAGGTCGACCGCATGACCTTCGCCCTGGGTTGCGGCGTGGCCGGTGTGGCCGGCGCGGCGTTCACCACCATTGGCTCGACCGGGCCGACGGCGGGCTCGCTGTACATCGTCGACACCTTCCTGACCGTGGTCTTCGGTGGAGCGGCGAGCCTGTTCGGCACCATCGCCTCGGCCTTCACCATCGCCCAGACCCAATCGATTTCCGAGTTCTTCATGACCGGTTCCATGGCCAAGGTCCTGACCCTGTCGGCCGTGGTGTTGATCCTGATGGTGCGCCCGCAAGGGTTGTTCGCCAGCAAGTTGCGTAAGTGAGGCCCTGCATGAATGCACTCGACAAACTGCTCGGTGGCCGCCAGGGCACCGTGGGCCTGCTGATTCTGGCGGCATTGATCCTGGTGGTGTTCCCACTGTGCCTGGATGCCTTTCGGCTGAACATGGTCGGCAAATACCTGACCTATGCCTTCGTCGCGGTGGGGCTGGTGCTGTGCTGGGGCTATGGCGGGATTCTCAGCCTCGGCCAAGGGGTGTTCTTTGGCCTCGGCGGCTATTGCATGGCGATGTTTCTCAAACTGGAGGCCTCGACCCCTGAGGCTACCAAGATCCAGTCCACCCCCGGCATTCCGGATTTCATGGACTGGAACCAGATTACGGCTTTGCCCGCACTGTGGGTGCCTTTCCACAGTTTCACTTTCACGGTGACAGCGGTGATCGTGGTGCCGGTGTTGCTGGCCCTGGTGATCGGCCTGGCGATGTTCAAACGGCGGGTGGGGGACGTGTATTTCTCCATCGTCACCCAAGCCATTGCGCTGATCCTCACGGTGCTGATCGTCGGCCAGCAAGGGCTGACCGGCGGCGTCAACGGCATCACCGACCTCAAGACCCTGCTGGGCTGGGACATCACCAGCGACAGCGCCAAGCTGGACCTGTACTTCGTCAACGCAGTGCTGCTGCTGGGCTGCATCGTGCTGGGCAAGTTCATCCTCGCCTCCAAGCTCGGGCGGCTGCTGATGGCCATGCGCGACAAGGAAGAGCGGGTGCGTTTTTCCGGTTACGACGTGGCCAGCTTCAAGGTCTTTGTGTACTGCGTGGCGGCGGCGTTCTCGGCCATCGGCGGGGCGATGTTTGCCTTGCAGGTGGGCTTCATGTCGCCGTCCTTCGTTGGCATCGTGCCGTCCATCGAGATGGTGATCTTCGCGGCGGTGGGCGGGCGCATGTCGCTGCTGGGCGCGGTGTATGGCTCGTTGCTGGTGAACTACGGCAAGAGCTATTTTTCCGAGTCCTTTCCAGAGCTGTGGCTGTACCTCATGGGCGGGCTGTTTATCGCCGTGGTGATGTATTTCCCCAACGGCCTGGCCGGGGTCTGGGATACCCAATGGCGCAAGTTCCGTGCTCGGCGCGCCCAGCCTGCGGTGGTTGTGCCTGCACCACTGCCGGCCGATGCCGCTGCGCCGACCTTGCCCACCACGCCTCACAACTCCATGGAGACGCAGCCATGACCGCCGTCGGTTTCCAGATGAACAAGCCGGTGCTGGCCATCGAAGGCCTGACCGTGTCTTTCGACGGCTTCAAGGCGGTCGACAACCTCAACCTGTATATCGACCGCAACGAGGTGCGGGTGGTGATCGGCCCCAACGGCGCCGGCAAGACCACGGTGCTCGACCTGATCTGCGGCAAGACCCGGGCCACCAGTGGCAGCATTCAGTTCGACGGTCGCGAGCTGACCAAGATGCACGAGTACGACATCGTCCGCGCCGGCGTGGGACGCAAGTTCCAGAACCCGTCGATCTACGAAAACCTCTCGGTGTTCGAGAACCTGGAAATGTCCTACCCGGCCGGGCGCAAGGTGCTAGGCGCCTTGTTCTTCAAACGCACCAGCGAGGTGGTGGCGCGGGTCGAGCAGGTGGCCGCCGAGATCTTTCTCGGCGAGTGGCTGCAGCAACAGGCCGGGCTCTTGTCCCACGGCCAGAAGCAGTGGCTGGAGATCGGCATGTTGCTGATGCAGGACCCGGACCTGCTGATGCTCGACGAACCGGTGGCCGGCATGAGCGTCAGCGAGCGGGTGCAGACTGCCGAACTGCTCAACCGCATCAGCCAGGGCCGCTCGGTGCTGGTGATCGAGCACGACATGGAATTCGTCAAGAGCATTGCCCACAAGGTCACCGTGCTGCATCAGGGCAAGGTGCTGGCCGAGGGCAGCATGGAGTCGGTGCAGAGCAACCCGAAAGTCATCGAAGTCTATCTGGGCCATTAACAAGGGGGCAGTTTCATGTTCAACGTTCAACAGCTGTCCTGTGGTTATGCCCAGAGTCAGATTCTGCACGACCTGAACCTTAACGTGGCGAAGCAGGAAATCGTCGCCATCATGGGCCGCAACGGCATGGGCAAGACCACCCTGTTCAAGAGCCTGATGGGCGTGCTGCCGCAGTGGCGCGGCCAGGTCCAGGTGGACGGCGTCGAGGTGTCCACCCTGGAAACCCATGCCCGGGTCGGTGAGGGCATGGCCTACGTGCCCCAGGGGCGGATGATCTTTGCGGCCATGAGCGTGCTGGAAAATATCCAGACCGGCTTGCCGGCCTCGGCCCGAGGCGTGGTGCCGCAGGACCTCTACGACCTGTTTCCGGTGCTCTACGACATGCGCACCCGCAAGGGCGGCAACCTCTCCGGCGGCCAGCAGCAACAGCTGGCCATCGCCCGCGCCCTGGCGACCAATCCCAAGGTGCTGTTGCTGGACGAGCCCACCGAAGGCATCCAGCCGTCGATCATCAAGGACATCGCCCGCACCCTGAAGGACATCCGCACCCTGCGCAACCTGACCATCGTGGTCTCCGAGCAGGTGCTGTCGTTCACCCTCGACATCGCCGACCGCTTCCTGGTCATCGAGAAAGGCCGCTTCGTGGTCGAGGAAACCCGCGCCAACGTCGACGAAGCCACCATCAGCCGTTACCTGTCGGTGTGACAGGTCGTTCTTTTCACCGCGCCATTGTGTTTACTGCTAGGGAGCAACGCCATGACTGAAACACTGATCAAAGTCGACCTCAACCAGCCTGTGACCGAAAACGAACAGGTGCACAACCGCTGGCACCCGGACATTCCCATGGCCTGCTGGGTCAAGCCGGGGGACGACTTCATCCTGGAGACCTATGACTGGACCGCCGGCGCGATCAAGAACGACGACGATGCCAGCGATGTGCGTGATGTCGACCTCTCCACCGTGCACTACCTGTCGGGGCCGGTGGGCGTGCACGGTGCCGAACCCGGTGACCTGCTGGTGGTGGACCTGCTGGACATCGGCGCCAAGGCCGAATCCCAGTGGGGCTTCAACGGCTTTTTTTCGAAGCAGAACGGTGGCGGTTTTCTCACCGACCACTTCCCCTCGGCGCAAAAGGCCATCTGGGATTTCAAAGGCATGTTCACCCGCTCCCGGCACATTCCCGGCGTGGAATTCGCCGGGCTGATCCACCCCGGCCTGATCGGCTGCCTGCCCGACCCCGTGATGCTTGCCGAGTGGAACCGTCGCGAGCAGGAACTGATCGACACCAACCCCACTCGCGTGCCGCCGCTGGCCAACCCGCCGATGGCCCCCACGGCGCACATGGGCAAGCTCAAGGGTGAGGCCCGGGACAAGGCGGCCAATGAAGGCGCACGCACGGTGCCGCCCCGAGAGCACGGCGGTAACTGCGACATCAAGGACCTGTCCCGCGGTTCGAAAATCTACTTCCCCGTCTACGTCAACGGCGCGGGTCTTTCGGTGGGCGATTTGCACTTCAGCCAGGGTGATGGCGAGATCACCTTTTGCGGGGCCATTGAAATGGCCGGCTGGGTACACATGAAAGTCGAGCTGATCAAGGGCGGCATGGCCAAGTACGGCATCAAGAACCCGGTGTTCAAGCCCAGCCCCATCGTGCCCAACTACAACAATTTCCTGATCTTCGAGGGCATCTCGGTGGACGAGCAGGGCCAGCAGCATTACCTGGACGTCAACGTCGCCTACCGTCAGGCCTGCCTCAACGCCATCAACTACCTGACCAAGTTCGGTTATTCGCCGGCCCAGGGCTACGCGTTGCTCGGCTCGGCGCCGGTGCAGGGGCATATCAGCGGCATCGTCGACATTCCCAATGCCTGCGCGACCCTGTGGTTGCCGACCGACATCTTCAAGTTCGACATCAACCCCACTGCCAGCGGGCCGATCAAGCACCTGGATGGCAGTGTCGACCTGCCGATTGCGCCGGATCTGTAAGAGGTTGGTGATGCCATCGCGGTTGCCCGCGATGGATTCAACTCATTTCCAAGGACATAGCCCATGCCCGTCTACGAATACGACTGCCTCACCTGCGGTGATTTCACCGCCCTGCGCAAGATGGATGCGCGCAACGATCCCTGCGCCTGTCCGATCTGCACCCTGCCGGCCGCGCGCACCATCCTCAGCGCCCCGGGCTTGGCGACGATGGCCGGCAACACGCGCAAAAGCCTGGAAATCAACGAGCGCGCCTCCCACCAACCGAAGACCGTCGAGCAGTTTCGCGAAAGCCGTCGCCACCCCAGTGGTTGTGGTTGTTGCGGGCCGAGCAAACCCTTGGCACCGACCCTGGCCAACCCTCAGGGGCTCAAGGCCAAGGCGGCGGGGCGGCCGTGGATGATCAGCCATTAGTCCTGCCGGCCAGGTATTTTTGCCCGCTGGGCTAAACTCCCCTGAGGGTACGCGCCGTGCGGATCCGTGCGAGTGAGGGAATGGTCATGGCCACATTGGAGCAAGCACTGGACAGCCTGGACCCGCCCATCAAGCATGAACTGCATCACCAAGGCTCAAGGGTGTTGTTGTGCCTCAGTGATCCGGGTGTGCCCGCCTCGGTCGAGCGAGACCTGTCCGAGGCGGAGTTGAACAACCGGGCGCAGTTCCAGATGATCGTGCTGTATGCCGTCAACGAGCTGCGGGCAAAGGGCTCGCATGTGGAGTTGAAAGTGATTCCGGGCTGGCAGTCCTGAGCCCTTCGGCATTCACCGCCAGCACCGTCATCCACTGGGGCAGCAGCTTGCGCTGCAGCAGCCAGCCGTCCAGCGAGAACTTGCCGGCGCCGGTCATCATCACGCTGGCAAACACCACCACCACCAACATCACGTATTCCCATCCACCGCCGCCCGCTGTAGCCCAGGCGTAGCCGCGACCCCATTCGCCGCCAAAGCCGAGCGTGGCCACGAGGAAATAACCCAGGCTGACAAACCCGCCGAGCCTGGCCAGCAGCCCCAGGCCCACGCCGATGGCCGACGCCAGTTCGGTCAGGCCGCCCAGCACCACGAAGAGCGGCGCGGTGTGGGTCAGGCCGAAACCTTCGAAGCCATGCACCAGGGTGTGAAAGGAGCCGAGTCCGGCAAAGATCTTCTCAGTGGCGTGTCCCAGTTCATTGAGACCGAAGTACATCCGTACCAAGGTCATCTGCCACAGCATCGTCCCCAGCCAGGCGCCGGGGCGATCGCGGTTGCGCCGCCAATCGCTGGCGATGCAGTCGAACAATTGCAGCGCCAGAACGACGGCGCCCAGGCTGGCCACCCACATCAGCACCGGCGCGTCGTTCATGGCGGCGACGCGCCAAGCGATCAGGTAAGGCAACAGCGAAATCAGAAACCCGGGCGTGAACGCTCGAGGCGTGATCCACAGCGCCGATGCCAGTGACACTACCAGCCAGAGGGTGCTGGACCAAGCGGCGAAATCCGGCAGGCTGTTGTCCACCAGGCTGCAATACAGTGAGGCAGCCAGGGCCGCAGCGATGGCCAGCACGGCCAGCCATTGGGGCATGACGGTGGGTTGGAGAATTCGGTAGTCGCGGGCAAACGGGCCATCGACGACATCCGCTTGCAAGCGCGGCAGGGTAGGCGGGTTCATGGGAAGGCCTTGCGCGGCGGGCGAGGCATCACGGGCGGGTCAGCCCGTGATGCAGATCCGTGCGATCAATGAAAAGAAGCGGCCACATCCAGGGCCAATTGTTGCTCGGTCAGGTCGGTGTCACCGCTGATGCCGACGGCGCCGACCACGCCGCCATTGAATTTGAGCACGACACCGCCCACGGCCGGGAGGATGCCTGGGATGGTGCCAATGGCGAGGTTTTCCTTACGGGCCAGGTCGTAAAAGGTGATGGTGTTGATCGCAAAGCGTGCCGCCGAAGTGGCTTTGGCGATGGACGCGTCCACGCAGCCGGCGTAGGCGCCCTGCATGCGGGTGAAGGCCAGCAGATGGCCGTCGGCGTCGGTGACCGCGATGCAGATTTTCTGGTTGCGCTGGGTCGCCATTTGCGTAGCCGTTTGCGCCAATTGCAGGGCGGCGGCGGTGGAAACGTTGTTCTGCGGGACCACCGAGGCGGGTGCTGTGGCGGCGAAAGCCGTTGAGCACAGGGTCAGGGAGGCGAACAGCAGGGAGATCGTCTTCATCGGGAACCTATCGATTGATTGAATGGTAACGCTACCATGAAAATAGTCGTTACGCTAATGATTATCAGTCAAACGATTTTCTTCGCTTGGGTATGGGTGTGCGAAGTCCGCGATGAGCGTGTCACGGACCTCCTCGCGGGCGGCGCACGTTCCGGTGTTCGATCAGAGCTCTTCGTAGCTCGCCGGGTCCTGCCCCAGGATGCGTCCGTCCGCACGGGCCAGGCGAGCGATGCTGGCCATGTTTTGCGCGGATAATTCAAAGTCGAACAACGCCAGGTTCTCCTGCTGACGCTGGGCCGAACTGGCCTTGGGCAGCGCCACGGTGCCCAACTGGTACTGCCAACGCAGGATCACCTGAACGATGCTGCGGCCCTGTTCGTCGGCAATGGCCTGCAACGCCGGATCGCGTTGCACGTCGTTGCCGCGGCCGATCGGGCTCCAGGCCTGAGTGACGATGTTGTGGGCCTTGTCCCAGGCTAACTGTTCGGGCTGAGGGAAATACGGATGCAGCTCGATCTGGTTGACCACCGGGGTCACGCCGCTGTCGCCGATCAGCTTTTCCAGGTGCTCGGGCAGGAAGTTGCACACCCCCACCGATTTGATCCAGCCGCGCTCGCGGGCTTCAAGCAGCGCGCTCCAGGCTTCGAGGTACAGGCCTTGCTGCGGGTTGGGCCAATGCAGCAGATAGAGATCAATGAACTCCAGACGGGTGCGGTACAGCGACTCTTCGATGCAGGCCAGTGCATCAACGTAGGCGTAATGCCGGCCGGGCAGTTTCGAGGTCACGCGCAGTTGCTCGCGAGGCACCGGACTCTGGCGCACGGCTTCACCCACGGCGCCTTCGTTCTCGTAGGCGAAGGCGCTGTCGAGCAGGCGATAACCGTTGTCGATGGCCCGCAGCATGGCGTCCACACCGGGTGAGCCATTGAGTTTGCAGGTGCCGAAACCGACGGCCGGAATCTGCGTGCCGTCGTTGAGGGTGAGGGCAGGAATGCTCATGGTCAAAGGGTCCTTTTTATTGGAGGCGGTGGTAGATAGGCGGGTTTCAGAAGCCAGTGTGGCCAATCGAGTTCCGGCAGGCCGGCATAAAGGTGCGCAAATTTTGCGGTAAATGCGTCAATGGCAGGGGATTGGCCAAGGGAGACGGGCCTATAGTCCCTCGGACCGGCAGCGGATAGACTGCTCAGGGCAGGGTTTTCGAGGCAGGATGGGATGCTGGTTCAATTGGCAAAGGTGTTCGGCGATTCGAGCACGGGCGTGCGCACCCGGCTCTTCGGGATCTATGGGGTGTTGCTGGCGCTTAACCTCGGTGCATGGCTCTGGGCATTCCTGGCATTCCACGAGCATCCCGTGCTGCTGGGGACCTCATTGCTGGCCTACAGTTTTGGCCTGCGCCATGCCGTGGATGCCGACCACATCGCGGCCATCGACAACGTGACGCGAAAGCTGATGCAGGAGAACAAGCGGCCGGTGGCGGTCGGTTTTTTCTTCTCCATGGGGCATTCGTCGGTGGTGGTGGTGGCGTCACTGGGAGTGGCGCTGGCGACGTCGGCAATGCAGGGGCGGTTCGAGCAGTTCAAGACCGTCGGAGGGGTGATCGGGACCTCGGTGTCGGCCCTGTTCCTGTTACTTATCGCCCTGATGAACCTGGTGATCCTGCGCTCTATCTACCGCGCTTGGCGCACGGTGCGCAAAGGCGGTCGCTACGTAGACGAAGACTTCGACCTGCTGCTGGCCAGCCGCGGTTTTCTGGCGCGAATCTTCCGCCCCCTGTTTGCCCTGGTGACCCGCAGTTGGCACCTGTACCCACTGGGGTTCCTGTTCGGCCTGGGGTTTGACACGGCCACCGAGATCGCCCTGCTGGGCATTTCCGCGACCCAGGCCAGCGCCGGCCTGTCGCCGTGGTCGATCATGGTCTTCCCGCTGCTGTTCAGCGCCGGCATGTCACTGGTGGACACCCTCGACGGGCACCTGATGCTGGGTGCCTACGGCTGGGCTTACCTCAAGCCCATCCGCAAGATCTATTACAACATGACCCTGACCCTGGTCTCGGTGCTGGTCGCCCTGGTGATCGGCAGCATCGAAGCGCTGGGGCTGCTGGGCGACAGCTTGCAACTGCAGGGGCCACTGTGGGATTTCGTGGCGCGGCTCAATGACCACTTCGGCACGCTGGGGTACATCATCGTGGGGATCTTTGTCGCGAGCTGGGTGGGTTCGGTGCTGTGGTATCGGGTGAGAGGGTTTGATGCGGTCGAGGTGGAGCGGTGAGGCAATGGAGGCAATCAGGCTCTTGCCCGCCCGTATTCCTCGATCAGCGTCGCCACCAATACCGCCGCCGGCATCGCCCTGGCCAGCGGTGCCCCTTGCCCCGCCCATTCGGCGGCGAAATCATTTCTCCCCTTGCGGGCTGCCAAGGCATGCAGCGCCTTGGCCGCATCGTAGGCCAGCGGGTATTCGGCCGCCACCGGGACGCCGGTGGCCAGGTGTCCCAGGTACAGGCGGTTGGGCAAGCCCCGTGCCGGGCGGCCGGAGATGCTCGGGGTGATACGGGTGTCGTGGCCGCGCGCGCCGAGCAGGGCGGCGCGGTGTGCCGGGGTGGCGGAGGATTCAGGGCAAAGGATGAAGGCCGTGCCCAGTTGCACGGCGCTGGCACCCATCAGCAGAGCAGCGGCGATGCTGGCGCCGTCCATCAGGCCCCCGGCCGCGATGATGGGCAGGTCCAGCTGGGTAGCCAGCAGCCGCAAAAGGGGAATCAGCCCCAGTTGTGAGTCCTGGCCGGGGCGGTCGTCGAACACCCCGCGATGGCCGCCGGCTTCGGCGCCTTGCGCGACGATGGCATCGATGCCGCGCTCGGCCAGTATCCGCGCTTCGGCCAGGCTGGTGGCGCAGCCAAGGGTGAGGATGCCAGCGGCCTTGAGTTGCGCGATCCAGTCTGCCTGCGGTGCGCCAAAGTGAAAGCTGACCACGGCAGGGCGTTCTTCCAGCAACATCTGCAACATGGCCGGGTCGGCGACAAACGAGGTGTAGATCTCTTTCAATACCTGGGGTGGCTCGCCGCCGAACTCCTCGAACAGCGGCGTCAGGTGCGCCAGCCACGCGTTGTTGCGTGCCTCATCGAAGCGGGCCGGGGCGTGGCAGAACAGGTTGACGTTGAAGGGGCGCTCGCTCAGTTGCCGGGTCCTGTGAATCAGCACGCGACCTAGTTCGGCGGTGCTGGCGCCCAGGCCGATGGAGCCCAGGGCGCCGGCGTTGGAGACGGCGGCCGCCAGTTCGGGGGTGGAAACGCCGACCATGGGCGCCTGGATGATCGGGTGCTGGACGGCCAGGCGTTGCAGCAAGCTCGGGGCGGTCACGGTGCGGCTCCTGAAGGGGTGAACGGGTGCCCGTTATTTCATGGCGCAACGCTCAAAACAAGGTGTAGTTCGACAAGCCGTGCAGCCCACCGTGCCGGGAGGTGTTGCAAAGAGAGGCCTCACGCCAGCAACGCCACCGACTTGATCTGCGCCCACAACACCTTGCCCGGCTGCACGCCCAATGCGTCGCTGGAATAGCGCGTGATGCGTGCCAGCATTGGCGTACCTGCCGCGTCGAGGGACACGATGACATGCGCTGGATGGTGGGCGGGCAGGGTGGCGGTGACCGTGACCGGCAGGCGGTTGAGAATGCTGCTCGGGTCATCTCCCGACAGGCTCAGGCTGACGTCCCGGGCCTGGACCTTGAAACGCACCGGTGTGCCCATGGGCAGCATCGTGTGGGCGACCTTGACTGACAGGGTGCACTGGGGAAGCGTCAGGGTCAGCAGCTGATAGGCAGGGTCGTACCCACTGACTCGCCCTTGGACCACCACCCCGGCATCGTCCTGCAGCGCGGTGGGCAGGTCGAGGCGGGCGAACGTGGCGCCCACCGGGCCGCTGGCCAGCAGCTTGCCGTCCTCCAGCATGACCAGATGATCGGCCAGCCGCGCCACTTCATCGTGGGCGTGGGTGACATAGACCACCGGGATATCCAGTTCGTCGTGCAGGCGTTCCAGATAGGGCAGGATCTCGGCCTTGCGCTGACTGTCGAGAGCGGCCAGCGGCTCATCCATCAGCAGCAGCCTGGGGCTGGTCAGCAGGGCGCGGGCAATGCCGACACGCTGACGCTCGCCGCCGGACAGGTGCAGCGGTTGGCGGTCAAGCAAGTGGGTGATGCCCAGCAGCTCGCAGGCGCTGTCCAACTGCACCCGGCGCTCGCGGCCGGCAATGCGCCGCCAGCCGTATTCGAGGTTGCGGCGCACTGACAGGTGGGAGAACAGGCTGGCCTCCTGAAATACGTAGCCGATGGGGCGGCGATGGGGCGGCACGAATACACCGATGCGGGAGTCCTGCCAGATCTCGCCGTTGACCCGGACATACGCCTGGGGGGCCTTGACCAGCCCGGCGAGGCAGCGCAGGACCGTGGTCTTGCCCGAGCCCGACGGCCCGAACAGGGCGCTGACGCCGCGGCCGGGCAGACGCAGGTCCAGGTCGAGGGCGAAGCGTTCGTAGGTCAGTTGCAGTCGTGCATTGATCGAGTCGGGCACCCGTCAGCTCCAGGCGGATCGGTGGCTGCGGCTGGAATACAACGCCAGCAGCACGATAAAGGAAAATACCAGCATGGCCGCCGCCAGCCAGTGGGCTTGCAGGTACTCGAGCGCTTCGACGTGGTCGTAGATCTGCACCGAGACCACGCGGGTCTTTTCCGGGATGTTGCCGCCGATCATCAGCACCACGCCGAACTCCCCCACGGTATGGGCAAAGCCGAGGATGGCGGCGGTGATGAAACCGGGGCGCGCCAGCGGCAGGACCACGCTGAAGAAGCAATCCCAAGGTGAGGCCCGCAGGGTCGCCGCCACCTCCAATGGGCGCTCACCGATGGCGCTGAAGGCGTTCTGCAAAGGCTGAACCACGAAGGGCATCGAGTAGATCACCGAGCCGATCACCAGCCCGCTGAAACTGAAGGTAACCGTGCCCAACCCGAGGGCCTGGGTCAGCTGGCCGACAGGGCCGTTGGGGCCGAGCAGCAGCAACAGATAGAAGCCAATCACCGTGGGTGGCAGCACCAATGGCAGCGCCACCACGGCGCCGATCGGCCCGCGCCACCAAGAGTGGGTGCGCGCCAGCCACCAGGCAATCGGCGTGCCGATCACCAGGAGGAGGGCGGTGGTGAGCGTGGCCAGCTTGACCGTCAGCCAGATAGCTGCCCAATCGCCTTCGCTCAATGGCATCAGATTTCGTAGCCGTAGGATTTGATGATGGCGACCGCCTTCGGTCCCTTGAGGTAGTCCATCAGCGCCTGGGCGGCCGGGTTGCCCTGGCCCTTGATGAGCATCACCGCATCCTGGCGAATCGGGTCATGCAGGCTGGCCGGTACGATCCAGGCCGAGCCACTGGTCAGTGTGCCGTCTTTGTAGATCTGCGAGAGGGCAACAAAACCCAGCTCGGCATTGCCGGTGGAGACGAACTGGAACGCCTGGGTAATGTTCTGCCCCTCGACGATTTTGGGCCGGGTCGCTTCGGTCAAATCAAGTTTGCTCAGCACCTGAGTGGCGGCCAGGCCATAGGGGGCCGCCTTGGGGTTGGCGATGGATAAATGCTGGTATTGGTTCTTGGCCAGCACTTCGCCCTTGGCATCGACGTAGCCTTCCTTGGCCGACCACAGGGCCAGGGTGCCTACCGCGTAGGTGAAGCGCGAACCCTTGACGGTATCGCCTTCGGCTTCGAGCTTGGCCGGGGTGGCGTCATCGGCGGCGAGGAACACTTCGAACGGCGCGCCGTTCTTGATCTGGGTGTAGAACTGCCCGGTGGCCCCAAAGGAGGCCAGCAGTTTATGGCCGGTGTCCTTTTCGAACTGCTGGGCGATGGCCTGGACCGGCGCGCTGAAGTTGGCGGCCACGGCGACCTGCACGTCGTCCGCCCAGGCCGTGTTGAAGGTCAGGGCAGCAAACAGGGCGGCCAGCGGTGCTGTTATTTTCATTGGGTTGCTCCGAGGGGATTTCGTTATGTAATTGAATATATAGCGAATGGCCATTTGCTGAACAGCCCCATGACAAAAAGCTCAGGTGGTTCATGCGCGATCGGGGTGAACTGTCCAGCCTTTTTGCGGGTCAGCATTTGACGGCATCGATCCTTCTGCCACGGAGCACCCTGAATGAAGCCCTACATTATCTGCCACATGATGTCCTCCCTCGACGGCCACGCCCTCACCGATGGCTGGGATCGCCCGTTCAAGAACAGCGCCGGGGCGCTGTATGAAAAGCTGGCCGAGCAGTTCGCCTTCGACGCCTGGCTTTGTGGCCGGGTGACCATGGAGGAGATCGCCCACGGCGAGGGTTACCCCAAGGGGTTGGCCAGTGCACCGATACCGCGTACGTCCTGGTTCGCCGATCCCCAGGCCGACAAATTTGCCATCTCCATCGACCCTCATGGCAAGGTGGCCTGGAGGAGCAATCAGGCATTGGGTTGCCATGTGGTGGAAGTGCTCACCGAAGGCGTGGCCGATGATTACCTGGCCTACCTGCAATCGATCCAGGTGTCCTACCTGTTCGGCGGCAAGACCGACATCGACCTGCATCAGGTGGTGCAGGTCCTGGCCGAGGAGTTGGGTATCGAGCGCCTGTGCGTCGAGGGTGGCCCCCACGTCAGCGGCGGGTTCGTCAACGCCGGGCTGGTGGATGAAATCAGTGTGCTGATCTTGCCGTTGGTGGATGGGCGCGGTGCCCATCCCGCCTCGTTCGAGGTGTCGCAGGCCGCCTGGCAGCAGCCGACCTACCTGCGCCTGGCGTCCGCCGAGGTGCAGGAGGGCGGGGCGGTCTGGTTGCGCTATCGCCAGGCTTGAGCACGCGGGAGCGCCGATGAATCTCTTCCATGTGGGTATTTCCGGGTGGCGCTATGTGCCCTGGCGTGGCGACTTCTACCCCAAGGGCCTGACCCAGAAGAACGAACTGGCGTTTGCCTCCCGTGCCGTCACCAGCATCGAGATCAACGGCTCGTTCTATTCGCTGCAAACCCCGGATCGCTACGCCGAGTGGTATGCGGCCACGCCCAAGGGGTTCGTGTTCAGTGTCAAGGCGCCGCGTTACATCACCCATCTGCGACGGCTCAAGGACATTGAAACACCCTTGGCGAACTTCTTTGCTTCGGGTGTGTTCCAGTTAAAGGAAAAACTGGGGGCATTCCTTTGGCAGTTTCCGCCCAACTTCAAGTTTGACCCTGAACGTTTCGAGCACTTCCTGATGTTGCTCCCCACCTCGATGCAACAAGCGCGCAACTGTGCGGAAAATTGTGATGAGCGGCTGCGCAAACCGGGTTATTTGGAGGTGCCGAAGCGGGGCAAGTTGCAGCATGCCGTGGAAGTTCGTCATGACAGTTTTGCCGTGCCTGAATTCATCCAGTTGCTGCGTCGCTATCATGTCGCACTGGTCAAGGCGGACACCGCCGGCAAGTGGTTGTACGCCGACGACCTGACCGCCGACTTTGTCTACGTCCGGCTGCACGGCGCCGAGGCCCTTTATGAGAGTGGCTACAGCGACGCGGCCATCGACTATTGGCAGCGCCGCCTCCAGCGCTGGAGCGAAGGCGGCCAGGTGGCCGATGCGACACTCATCGAGCCGCGCAAAGGCAGGGTGGGCAAGGCCCGACAGGTCTTCTGCTATTTCGACAACGACGTCAAGGTACACGCCCCCTATAACGCCAGGCGCCTGCTCGAAGGGCTCGGTGCCGACGCCGACCTGTCGGTGGTGCCGGGCGAGCTGGGACCTTTCGCCACACCATGATCGGCCCGGCGGCGACGCCAAGTCTTTGCTTCTCAAGCACAATCCGGGACAATGCCGACCCTTTTTCAGGGCCGGGGCACTGCCCGCTGCACGATTTTCCTGCTTCCGGCCATTCTCGAGTAACCGGCTAGGGAGCACCTCCGGATGATTGACCAGGCCAAAAGCCTTGATGCCACGCAGGTCGCGCCACAAGCGACGGCCGTAGGCTGGAACCGCCACGACACTACGTGGATGCTGGGCCTGTTCGGCACCGCCATTGGCGCCGGCACCCTGTTTCTACCTATCAACGCCGGCCTGGGTGGCTTCTGGCCGCTGCTGGTGCTGGCGGTGCTGGCCTTTCCCATGACCTATTACGCGCACCGCGGTCTGACCCGCTTTGTCCTGTCCGGGCGTGAGGGCGCCGACATCACCGACGTGGTCGAAGAGCACTTCGGGCACAAGGTCGGCACCCTGATCACGTTGCTGTATTTCTGCGCAATCTTTCCCATTCTGCTGATCTATAGCGTGGCGCTGACCAACACCGTGGGCAGTTTCATCGAACACCAACTGGGCCTGCAGCCACCGCCACGGGCGCTGCTGGCGCTGGTGCTGATCCTTGGCCTGCTGGCCGTGGTGCGCTGCGGCGAGCGTTTCATCGTCAAGGCCATGAGCCTGATGGTTTATCCGTTCATCGTCGCGCTGATGCTGCTGGCGCTGTTCCTGGTCCCGCACTGGACCGGCGGCATCCTCGCCACCGCCCATGTGGCCCCTGAACCCATGGCCTTCATCCGCACCTTGTGGCTGGCAATCCCGGTGATGGTGTTCTCGTTCAACCATTCACCGATCATTTCCGCCTTTGCGGTGGACCAGAAGCGGCGTTATGGGGTCGAGGCCGACGTGCGCAGCGCGCGCATACTGTGCCGCGCCCATGGCTTGATGGTGCTGATGGTGCTGTTCTTCGTGTTCAGCTGTGTGCTGACCCTGGCCCCCGCGCAACTGGCCGAGGCGAAGGCGCAGAACCTGTCGATCCTCTCGTACCTGGCCAACCACTTCAGCAACCCGACCATCGCTTTCGCTGCGCCGCTGATTGCCTTCGTGGCCATTGCCAAGTCGTTCCTGGGCCATTACATAGGCGCTCGTGAAGGCCTCAAGGGCCTGGTGCGCAAGACGGGTCGCCAGCCCTCGAACAAACGGCTGGACCGTGGCGTGGCCGCCTTCATGCTGGTGATGTGCTGGCTGGTGGCGACGCTCAACCCGAGTATCCTGGGGATGATCGAAACCCTCGGCGGCCCGGTCATTGCCGCGTTGCTGTTCCTCATGCCGATGATTGCCGTGCGCCGCGTGCCGGCCATGGCCAAGTATGCGGGGCAGTGGTCCAATCTGTTCGTGGTGGTGGTGGGCCTGGTGTCGATCTCGGCCTTGATCTGGTCGCTTTCGGCGTAGAATGCCGGCCTCTCCTGGCTTCGACGGATGTTCCTTGCATGGCCCCGCAGATCTACCTTGCCGGTTTTGATGTGTTTCGCAGTGATGCCATCGAGCATGGCGCCTGGCTCAAGCAGCTGTGCGCCGCCCACGGGTTGTCGGGGCTGTACCCGATGGACAACCAACTGCCGGTTGACCTGACCGGCACACAGGCGGCGCAGCGCATCTACGCCGACAACGTGCAGATGATTCGCCGCTGCGATGCCGTGCTGGCCAATCTGAATTCATTCAGGGGCATGGAACCTGACTCCGGCACCGCGTTCGAAGTGGGCATGGCCGTGGCACTGGGCAAACCGGTGTGGGCCTATTTCAGCGCCAGCGGTGACTTGCGCGCGCAGCACGGCAGCCACCGGCCGGGTGTGGATTGCCAGGGTTTCACCGTCGAAGACTTCGGTTTGCCACGCAATCTGATGTTGGCCTGCAGCTGGGTCGGTTGCAGTGCCAATGCCGAGCGAGCCGTACAGCGTCTCGCTGCCTATATGAAAGAAATGTAAAAGATGAACATTAGCTCATGAACTGAATTTCATTTCATGGGCATAGTGGCCAATTGTCTCAGAACTGTCATGTGCTCTCTCCTTAATGGCGCTCAGGAAATCAATCACCTGCCAGATGAGAGCCATGATGATAAAGAAGTATCTCCCACCGCTGCTGAGCGCCTTGATGGCGCCGGTGGCCGTCAGCGCCCACGCCGACTTTTTCGACGACAGCCACGGTGACCTCACACTGCTCAACCGGTACCTGAACCAGCAGGGCAGCGATGTGGTGGGAAGCAATGCCAAAGCCAAAAGTTACCGCGATTGGGGCCAGGGCTTTGAATTCAACTTCAAGTCCGGTTATACCCCGGGCACCATCGGCGTCGGCCTCGACTTGCAAGCCTTTTACGGCCTGAAACTGGATTCGGGCGGTGACTTGAACGATAGCGCGCACCAGAGCCGGTACCCAGGCAGCATGTTCCCGCTGGACGACGGCAAGTCGGCCGACGACTTTGCCGTGCTCAGCCCGACGCTGAAGATTCGCTTCCTGAAAGACGAGTTGCGCTACGGCACCTTGTTCGGCAACAACCCGATCCTGGCCAACACCGACGGGCGCCTGCTGCAACAGACCGACACCGGCACGCAGTTGGTGTCCCGTGACCTGGACAACACGGTTTTCACCCTGGGCGATATTTCTCAGGTCAAGATCCGTAACGAAAGCAGCGATAACGGCATGATCACCGCCGGCGGTACCAAGACCAGTGACCGCTTCCTGTATGGCGGCGCCGATTACATGGGGTTCAAAGACACCACCCTGAGTGCCTGGTATTCGAATCTGCAAGACTACTACCAACAGTTCTACCTGGGCGCCAAGCGTACCGACGCGTTGCCGCTGGGTAGCCTCTTCACCGATTTTCGTGCGTACCGCAGCCTGGGTGTCGGCGGCAACGCGGACGGCGACAGCGACTATGCCGGTGCTGGTCTGTACTCTGGCAATGCCAAAAAAGGTCGTATCAATGAGTCGACCTTCAGCCTGATGGAAAGCTACAGCCTGTGGGGTCACACCCTGGGCCTGGGCTATCAGAAGAACAGCGGTGACAGCGACTTCCCGTACCTGGACTCGGGCTTGAACAGCGGCTCGTCCCTGCAAGGCCCAGGCTCGGGTGCGGACACCCCGGCCATGACCAACCTGCAGTTGAACAAGTTCCAGCACGCCGGCGAGCGTACCTGGGAAGGTCTTTACAAGTATGATTTTGGCCACATCGGGCTGAACGGCCTGAGCTTCACCGCCATGTACGCCTACGGTGACCAGATTCGCGTGGCCAGCGGTGGCAACTCCGAGTGGGAACGTGATCTGTGGCTGTCCTACGTGGTCCCGGACGGCAAGCTCAAGGGTTTTGGCGTGACCTGGAAAAACGCCCAGGCCAACCCGAGCATGACCGGCCAGACCCACCAGGACGAAAACCGTCTGTATATCAGCTACGTAGTACCGCTCTGGTAGAAGTTTTACCGCGCCTTCAGGCTTGAAGGCGTAGAGTGCTTGAGCCGAACCGTCGCGGGCGCTGTTGCCACCGACGGTTTTCGGCCATCACAGGAGCAACCGATGGACGAAGTACGGCAACTGGGCGATTTGCTGACACAATACGCCGCCAGCGAAACCTTCAAACAGCAGCAGTTCAGCGAACAGTGCGCCCATTGGCACCAGTCCATTGCTGATTTATTCGAGCGCATCGAACACTGGTTTGCACCATTGACGAGCAGCGGGCAGTTGAGCCTGGCGCGTGAATCCTGGCAGGCCAGCAATGCGCACTATCCCGCTGCCGAATCGCCCTTCAACAGCGAAAAGTTGGTGGTCACCCTCGCCGGTCGGGTGGTGGAGCTGGTGCCGGAAGTCATGGGCGCCAAAGGCAGCATTCATATTGCAGTGCAAGGCCTGACGTCTGATCGTCATGGCAGTCTCTCTCTGGTCAACTCGCCCCCGTCAGCCGATTGGCTGTGGCGCAAGGAGCGGGGTGCGAAAGAGCCGGAAGTGGCTGTTTTGAGTGCTGATTTATTGGCATTGCAGTTGCAGGCTTTAGTACCTAAAACCCGAAATTGACCGCTCGGCCGACGAAGAGTTCAGCAGGCCTCATGTATCTTCCGGAACATGAAAAAAAATAGCCAAAATGATGGCTCAACTATTGAGCTCCTTGGCCGATTAATTGATACGATGTGTGTCACATAGGTCAGGCAGCCTTGGAATCCGGCATCCGTTTTCCAGCCTGGGCCTCTTTTTGCGCTGTTCTCTCTCAGCATCTGTTCAAGATGACGTGGTTAGAGGCGTCATTCGTTTATCTCGGAGAACTGCAAATGGAGAGGAATTTGTCCTCTGACGCGTTGAAAGGCAGTGGTGGATGGCGGGGGCTGGTGGCCCAACTGCGCCAGGCCACGCTGTTTCGTCACATTTTGACCGCCATTTCCGGCAGTGCCGGTGCGCAGTTGATCAACCTGGCCTTGATCCCGGTCATCATGCGCATCTATGGCCCCGACGCGTTCGGTGTGGTGGGTGCTTTTCAAAGTCTCAGCATCATCCTTATTCCTGCTTGCGCCCTGACTTACCCCATCGCTATCGTGCTGCCCAAGTCCGATGCCGATTCCCGGGGGCTGATCAAGGTGTCACTGGTCATGGCCGCCATCGTCGCGGTGCTCACCGGGCTGATTTTCTTTTTCTTCGGCGAGCGCATTGCCGACCGCCTGAATCTGCAGTTGCTTTCGCCTTACCTGATGCTGCTGCCCATGGTCATGTTCAGCTCGGCGGCCCTGGAAATCACCCAGCAGTGGCTTTACCGCAACCATCGGTACACCCTGACGGCCCGTGCCACCACCGCCCACGCCCTGTGCTACAACACCTTGCGGACCGTCGGCGGCTGGTTGCACAACTCGGCGCCGATGTTGGTGATCACCAGTTCCCTGTACTACGTGATCAATACCCTGATGCTGTTGATCGGCATGGGTTACAAACGTGTGCCCCACGTACCTGACCCCAACGAGCCGCCGGCCAAGCCGTTCTGGGAACTGGCCCGCGAGTACCGTGACTTTCCGCTGTACCGCGCGCCGCAGGTGCTGATCAATGCGCTGTCGGTGCACATGCCCACCTTGGTGCTGGCTTCGGCGTTCGGCGCTATCCCGGCGGGCTACTTTGCCCTGTGCCTGCAAGTGTTGAGCATGCCCAGCAACTTTATCGGCAAGGCCGTGAGCAGTGTGTTCTACCCGCGCATCGCTCGTGCGATCCATGCCCAGGAATCGGTCACCGGCCTGCTGCTCAAGGGCGTTGCAGCCCTGGGCGGGGTCGGTCTGATTCCGTTTGCGACCCTGGCGATTGCCGGGCCGTGGTTGTTTCATCTGGCCTTTGGTGAGCATTGGACCAATGCCGGTGAATACGCACGCTGGTTGGCGATTGCCGAGCTGACAGGGTTCATGAACCTGCCATGCCTGGCGGCAGCACCGGCGTTGTCGCTGCAGAAAACCTTCTTGATCTTCGAGGTGTTCAGCACCAGCCTGCGTGTAGGCGGGGTATTGCTGGGGGCCTTTGTGTTCAAGGATGCCATGGCGGTGGTCAAGGCCTTTGCGCTCGCCAACATTGCAGTGAACCTGCTGGCGATCTTGATCGTGCTAATCGCGTCCAAACGCTGGTATGGACGCCAGATTTCCGGTTCGGCGCCCAGCCCGACCTTGTCTTGAATTGGTGGGGCAGTACCCCATGCTTGGACTGTGGAGAAACATATGATTAGTCACGATAAAGTGTGTGCTTTCGTGTTGAACTGGAATGGCGCCGACCAGACCATCGCCTGTATGGACTCGCTGAAGCTGCACTGTGATATTCCAGTGGTCATCATCGACAACGGCTCGAAGGATGACAGCGTCGCGCGCCTGACCGCCTACCTCAACGCCGAATCGGGCGAAGACGTGCTGGTGGCATCGGAAGATCAGATCAAGTCGATCAGTCAGAAGCACAAGCGCACACTGATCAGCAACAACGGCAACTACGGCTATGCCGGCGGCAACAACATCGGCCTGGAATACGCCCTGCGCGCCGGTTACGAATATTTCTGGATTCTCAACAACGACATCGTCCTCGAGGACGGCGCGTTGGAAGCCTTGCTGACGACCATGGAAGAAGACCCCAAGTGCGGCTTCGCGGCGTCGGTACTGGTGTATGAAAACAACCCGAACATCATTCAATGCGTGGGCGGCGGGACCATCTATCCGTGGCTGGGCAAGACCAAGCTGATCGGCAAGAACGCCAACCGCTCCGAGTTGACCCCGGGCCTGCCGACGTTCCCCAAGCCTGACTACGTCATGGGCGCCTCGATGTTGATCAGCCGCGCCGTGCTGGAAACGGTCGGCTTGATGGAAGACCGTTACTTCATGTATTCCGAAGAACTGGATTGGCAGTACCGCGGCGCCAAGGCCGGGTTCAGCTTCAAGGTGTCCGAGCACAGTTTCGCCCGTCACGGTGACAGTGGCAGCAGCAAGGGCCGCAGCCACATGTTCCATTATTATCGTAACCGTGCGGCGATCATGTACAACAAGAAGTTCCACTCCACGCCCGTCTGGCTGATGTCGGCGTTGACCCTTACCGCCATTACCATCTTGCAGAACCGCAAGAGCCCGAAGAACATCCGTTACGGCATCAAAGGCGTGGCCGAGGGTTTGTCCTTTTCCTGGTGATTCGAACCGTCAGCGTCACAATAAACCCCGGTGTAGCTACCGGGGTTTTTTATTATCTTTAGGGGCGTCGTCACGTCATGGCACCTGACCATTAGCGCCCACGGCGATAAACAAAAGTCATTCTAATTGCCTAATGGTTTGTTCTTCGTCGGCGGGGGCTGCGCTGAATCAATACACCTTGATTGCCCTCTGCTATCCGCCCTCGGCGCATTGCCAATCCGGCCGGTCGGGTATATACCTTGGGCATTATTCGATGAACCGGACTGCGTAACGGGCGTGTCAACAAAGCGCCTGTGCAGTCCCCCGGGAGACACCACCGCCGAGGTATAGATCATGCTGCCAATTGGACTTTCATCACTGGAACTTCGCAATATCATCGAGTGCGCCTTCTTGCCCTTGCACTGCACCTGTTCGGTTGCCGACGACCAATCGCTCTCTGTGCAGATCAGCGATCTTGAGAGCGGGCAGGTGCATCTGGACAAGCGCGGGATATCGCCAGACCGGCTGGCCAGCAGCCGTGGCATTTCCAACTTGATCGCCGAGATGCGTACCGAGTTGTCCGCCGAAAAGGCGCAGCAGCTGGAACCGGTGATCCATCCGGTCCGACAGGCGCGGTTCGGCTGAACCGTCTGTCGTTTTTGCAGGTGAGCTTTTTGTCGCGGTTCGTGGTTAACTTCTGGTTTTCCATCCCACCTCAAGAAGGACTAAGTCGATGACCCAAGTCACACTGCGCGGCAACCCCGTCAACGTTAATGGCCAACTGCCCACTGCTGGCGCCCAGGCGCCAGCGTTTCTTCTGGTCGGCAAAGGCCTGGCCGAAGTTGCCCTGAAAGATTACGCCGGCAAGCGCAAGGTTCTGAACATTTTCCCAAGCGTCGACACGCCGACCTGCGCCACCTCTGTGCGCAAATTCAATGCCCAGGCCAGCGAGCTGAACAACGCCGTGGTGTTGTGCATTTCTGCCGACCTGCCCTTCGCCCAGGATCGCTTCTGCGGTGCCGAAGGCCTGGAAAACGTCAACAACCTGTCCACTTTCCGCGCACCGGAATTCGCCACCGCCTACGGCGTTGCTCTGGCTGATGGCCCCTTGAAAGGTCTGACCGCTCGCGCCGTGGTGGTGCTGGACGAACACGACAAAGTCCTGCACAGCGAACTGGTGCCTGAAATCGGTCAGGAGCCAAACTACGAGGCGGCCCTGGCGGTATTGAAATAATTTGTACGAGTTGTTTGTTCAACGGTCTGGCTTAGTCCAGGCCGTTCTTGTTTCATAGGCGGCCCTGTTCGAGGCATGGAGCGCCGGCAAAGCGCTTTGCAGATGGCTTCGTACTGATTATGGTTCTGGCTTGATGCTATTTGCCCAAAGGCTGCCCACCGCATGCAATTCACCGCTTCTCGCCCGTTCCGCGGGTTGTTCATTCTGCTTGCCCTGTTGATCCTCGCGGCACTCGGCTGGCGTTATTGGCAAGCCCACGGGACCGCCAGCAGCGCGCAGCCGCAACCCGCGACCGGTAATACGGCTCGGCCCGGCTTCGGCAACTCCACCGCACCCACACCCGTGCGGGTGGCCGCCACCACCCGGGAAGATTTCGCGGTGTACAACAAGGCGCTGGGCACGGTCACCGCGACCAATACCATCAATGTGCGCAGCCGCGTGGCCGGCGAGCTGGTCAAGGTGGCTTTCGAGGAAGGACAGAGGGTCAAGGCCGGCGACCTGCTGGCCCAGATCGACCCGCGCAGCTACGAGATCGCCTTGCAACAGGCTCAGGGGACACTGGCGCAGAATCAGGCGCAGTTGAAGAACGCGCGTATCGACCTGCAGCGTTACAAAGGCCTTTTCGCCGAAGACAGCATCGCCCGGCAGACGCTGGACACCCAGCAGGCGTTGGTGGACCAGTACGAAGGCACCCTGAAAACCGACGAGGCCGCCGTCAACGATGCTCGTCTGAACCTCGAATTCACCCACATCCGTGCTCCCATCAGTGGTCGCGTCGGCCTGCGTCAGCTCGACGTCGGCAACCTGGTGGCGGCCAACGACACCACCGCACTGGTAGTGATCACCCAGATCCAGCCCATCACGGTGAGCTTCACCTTGCCGGAAACCGAGTTGATCCCGGTCCTGGCACGCTATCGCAGCGGTGCACAATTGCCGGTCGAGGCGTGGGACCGGGGTGACCGCCAGTTGCAGGCCACCGGTGTACTGGCCAGTCTGGACAACCAGATCGACACCGCCACAGGCACGTTGAAGTTCAAGGCTCGCTTCGATAACCGGGATGACGCCCTGTTCCCCAACCAGTTTGTCAGCGTGCGGTTGCTGTCCGACACCTTGCGCCAGGTCGTGGTGGTGCCCAGCGCGGCGGTGCAGTTCGGCACTAACGGCACCTACGTGTACCGCCTGGAAGGCGACGACAAGGTCAGCATCCGCAGCCTCAGGCTCGGTCCCACCGACGGTGTGCGCACCGTGGTGGAGGAGGGGCTGGAGGCCGGTGATCGGGTGGTGCTCGAAGGCACCGATCGTTTGCGCGACGGCAGCACGGTGGAGGTGGTCAATGCCGCCGACGAGGTGCCGGTCACGCCGGCCGCTCACCTGCAAGGCAAGACAGGTGCCCCGGCGCAGCCGGCCAAGGGCGCGTCGGCACCATGAATATCTCGCGGCTGTTCATCCTGCGGCCGGTGGCGACCACCCTGACCATGCTGGCCTTGGTGCTGGCCGGATTGATTGCCTACCGCCTGTTGCCGGTGTCGGCGTTGCCCCAGGTCGATTACCCCACCATCCGGGTGATGACGCTGTACCCGGGTGCCAGCCCGCAGGTGATGACCAGCTCGGTCACCGCGCCGCTGGAGCGCCAGTTCGGGCAGATGCCCGGCCTGACCCAGATGGCCTCCACCAGTTCCGGGGGGGCGTCGGTGCTGACCTTGCGGTTCAGCCTGGACATCAACATGGACGTCGCCGAACAGCAGGTGCAGGCGGCGATCAACCGCGCCACCAATCTACTGCCCACGGACCTCCCGGCGCCGCCGGTCTACAACAAGGTCAACCCCGCCGACACGCCGATATTGACCTTGGCAATCACCTCGAAAACCATGCTGCTGCCCCGGCTCAACGACCTGGTCGACACCCGCATGGCGCAGAAGATCGCCCAGCTCAGTGGGGTGGGCATGGTCAGCATCGCCGGTGGCCAGCGCCAGGCGGTGCGCATTAGTGTCAACCCCGAAGCCCTGGCGGCCAACGGCCTGAATCTGGCCGATGTGCGGACCCTGATCGGCGCCTCCAACGTCAACCAGCCCAAAGGCAACTTCGACGGTCCGACGCGCATCTCCATGCTCGATGCCAACGACCAGCTGACCTCGCCCGAGGAATACGCCAACCTCATCCTGGCCTACAACAACGGCGCACCCTTGCGGCTCAAGGACGTGGCCGAGATTGCCGACGGCGCCGAGAACGATCGTCTCGCCGCCTGGGCCAACCGCAATCAGGCCGTGCTGCTCAATATCCAGCGCCAGCCCGGTGCCAATGTCATCGAGACGGTGGACCGCATCAAGGCGCTGCTGCCCGCGATTACCGACAACCTGCCGGCGGGCATCGAGGTCACCGTGCTCACCGACCGTACCCAGACCATTCGGGCCTCGGTGACCGACGTGCAGCACGAGCTGCTGCTCGCTATCGCCCTGGTGGTGATGGTGACCTTCGTCTTCCTGCGCCGCTTCAGCGCCACGCTGATCCCCTCGGTGGCGGTGCCGCTGTCGCTGGTAGGGACCTTCGGGGTGATGTATCTGGCCGGGTTCTCCATCAATAACCTGACCCTGATGGCGCTGACGGTGGCTACCGGTTTCGTGGTGGACGACGCGATCGTCATGCTGGAGAACATTTCCCGGCACATCGAGGAAGGCGAGACCCCCCTGCAAGCAGCGCTCAAGGGTTCGCGGCAGATCGGATTCACCTTGTTGTCCCTGACCTTCTCGCTGATTGCGGTGTTGATCCCGCTGTTGTTCATGGCCGATGTGGTCGGGCGCCTGTTCCGCGAGTTCGCCATCACCCTCGCGGTGGCGATCCTGATCTCGCTGGTGGTGTCGCTGACCCTGACCCCGATGATGTGCGCGCGCCTGCTCAAGCGCGAGCCAGAGCTGCACGAGCAAGGCCGTTTCTACAAGGCCAGCGGCGCTACCCTCGACTGGCTGGTGGCCCGTTACGGCAGTGCGCTGCAATGGGTCCTGCGCCATCAACCGCTGACCCTGCTGGTGGCGGTGGCCACTTTGGTGCTCACGGTGGTGTTGTACTTGATGGTGCCCAAGGGTTTTTTCCCGGTGCAGGACACCGGGGTGATCCAGGGAATCTCCCAGGCGCCGCAGTCGATCTCCTTCAAGGCCATGAGCGAGCGCCAGCAAGCGTTGGCCGAGATCATCCTGGAGGACCCGGCGGTGGCCAGCCTGTCCTCCTACATCGGCGTGGACGGCGACAACGCCACCCTCAACAGTGGTCGCCTGCTGATCAACCTCAAGCCCCATGCCGAGCGCGACCTGAGCGCCAGTCAGGTGATTGCCAGGCTGCAACCCAAGGTTGACGGGTTGGTGGGCATGCGCCTGTTCATGCAGCCGGTGCAGGACCTGACCATTGAAGACCGCATCAGCCGCACCCAATACCAGTTCAGCCTGTCCTCGCCGGATGCCGACCTGCTCGCCTTGTGGAGCAGCAGGCTGGCCGACGCCCTGCACCGCTTGCCGCAGCTCACCGATGTGGCCACCGACCTGCAGGACAAAGGCCTGCAGGTCTATCTGGTGATCGATCGCGACGCGGCCAAGCGCGTCGGGGTCAATATGGCTGACATCACCAACGCCTTGTACGACGCCTTCGGCCAGCGGCAGATCTCGACCATCTACACCCAGTCCAGCCAGTACCGGGTGGTGCTGCAGAGCCAGGACGCCAATGTCATCGGGCCTCAGGCGCTCGAGCAGATCCACGTCAAGACGGCCAGCGGCGGTCAGGTGCGGCTGTCCAGTCTGGCCCATATCGAACAGCGCCAGGCGCCGTTGGCAATTGCCCACATCGGCCAGTTTCCGGCGGTGATGATGTCGTTCAACCTGGCGCCCGGCGTGGCGCTGGGGCAGGCGGTTGACCTGATCAACCAGGCACAGCAGCAGATCGGCATGCCTGTGGGCGTGCAGACGCGCTTTCAGGGCGCCGCCGAGGCGTTTCAAGCGTCGTTGTCCAGTACCCTCTGGTTGATCCTGGCGGCGGTCGTCACCATGTACATTGTCCTCGGCGTGCTCTATGAGAGCTACATCCACCCGATCACCATTCTCTCCACCTTGCCCTCGGCGGCGGTGGGGGCCTTGCTCGGCCTGCTGCTGACCGGCAATGATCTGGGCATGATCGCCATCATCGGCATCATCCTGTTGATCGGTATCGTCAAGAAGAACGCGATCATGATGATCGACTTCGCCCTGGAGGCCGAGCGCAATCAGGGCCTGGACCCGCAGACCGCGATCTATCAGGCCGCGCTGATGCGCTTCAGACCCATTCTGATGACGACGCTGGCGGCGCTGTTCGGCGCCGTTCCCTTGATGCTGGCCAGTGGTTCCGGCGCCGAATTGCGCCAACCCCTGGGGTTGGTGATGGTGGGTGGTTTGCTGGTCAGCCAAGTGCTGACGCTATTCACCACCCCGGTGATCTATCTGTATTTCGATCGCCTGGGCCGGCGCTGGGGCAAGCACCCTGATGCTCAGGCCCCGGCCCAGGCGCAACCATGAACCTGTCCGGCCCGTTTATCCGTCGACCGGTGGCCACCGTGCTGCTGAGCCTGGCGATCATGCTGCTGGGCGGCGTCAGCTTCGGCCTGCTGCCGGTGTCGCCGCTGCCGAACATGGATTTTCCGGTCATTGTGGTTTCGGCCAACCTCGCCGGGGCCAGCCCGGAGGTGATGGCGTCCACGGTGGCGACGCCCCTGGAGCGTTCGTTCGGCAGCATTGCCGGCATCACCACCATGAGCAGCCGCTCCAGCCAGGGCACCACGCGGATCATCCTGCAGTTCGACCTGGGGCGTGACATCAACGGCGCGGCGCGTGAGGTACAGGCCGCCATCAACGCGTCGCGCAACCTGCTGCCCAGCGGCATGCGCAGCATGCCCTCCTACAGCAAGGTCAACCCGTCACAGGCACCGGTGATGGTGCTGACCCTGACCTCCAACACCGTGCCCAAAGGCCAGCTCTATGACCTGGCCTCGACGATTCTGGGACAAAGCCTGTCACAGGTGCCGGGAGTCGGGGAGGTGGCCATTGGCGGCAGCTCGCTGCCAGCGGTTCGGGTAGAGTTGGAGCCGCAGCTGTTGGACCAGTACAAGGTGGCGTTGGACGATGTGCGCACCACCATCGCCAATGCCAACGACCGTCGGCCCAAGGGGTTCGTCGAGAACGACCAGCACAGCTGGCAGATCCAGGCCAACGACCAACTGGAAAAAGCCAAGGACTACCGCCCGCTGATCATCCGCTACCAGGATGGCGCGGTGCTGCGCCTGAGCGATGTGGCGCGGATCAGCGATGGGGTGGAGGACCGTTACAACGCCGGTTTTTTCAACGACGAGTCGGCGGTGCTGATGGTGATCAACCGTCAGGCCGGTGCCAACATCATCGAGACCGTGAATCAGATCAAGGCCCAGCTGCCGGCGCTGCAATCGCTGCTGCCCGGGGGCGTCAAGCTGCAGCTGGCGCTGGACCGTTCGCCGGTGATCAAGGCCACCTTGCATGAAGCCGAGATGACCCTGCTGATCGCCGTGGCGCTGGTGATCCTGGTGGTGTTTCTGTTTCTGGGCAAGGTTCGCGCAGCGTTGATCCCGACCCTCGCGGTGCCGGTGGCGCTGGTGGGCACGTTCGCCTTCATGTACCTGTATGGGTTCTCCCTGAACAACCTCTCGCTGATGGCGCTGATCCTGGCCACGGGGCTGGTGGTGGACGATGCCATCGTGGTGCTGGAGAACATTTCCCGGCACATCGATAACGGTGTCCCGCCTCTCGAAGCCGCCTATCAAGGCGCCCGCGAGGTGGGCTTCACGCTGCTGGCGATGAATGCCTCGCTGGTGGTGGTGTTTCTGTCGATCCTGTTCGTGGGCGGTATCATCGAGAACCTGTTCCGCGAGTTTTCCATCACCCTGGCGGTGTCCATCGTCATTTCCCTGGTGGTGTCGCTCACCCTGACCCCGATGCTCTGTGCCCGTTGGCTCACGCCTCATGTGGCCAGCGAGGAGAACCGCCTGCAACGCTGGAGCCGGCAGGTCAACGACCGCCTGGTGGGGGCTTACGACCGCAGCCTGAGTTGGGTTCTGCGCCACCGCCGGCTGACGTTGCTGAGCCTGTTCCTTACCATCGGCGTCAACATCGTGCTGTACGTGGTGGTGCCCAAGACCTTCATGCCGCAGCAGGACACCGGCCAGTTGCTGGGCTTCGTGCGCGGCGATGACGGCCTGTCGTTCGGGCTGATGCAGCCCAAGATGGACATTCTGCGCACGGCCTTGCTGGCGGACCCTGCGGTGGACACCGTCGCCGGCTACATCGGCGGCTTCAACAGCATCAACAACGGCACCTTGCTGATCCGTCTGGTGCCGCTCAAGCAGCGCGGCATCAACGCCCAGCAGGTCATCGAGCGCCTGCGCAAGGAGATGCCCCCGGTGCCGGGCGCGCGGCTGTTCCTGATGGCCGACCAGGACTTGCAGTTCGGCGGTGGCCGCGAGCAGAGCACGGCGCAATACCAGTACATCATCCAGAGTGGCGACCTGGCGCAGTTGCGCGCGTGGTTTCCGAAGATCGCCGAGGTGTTCAAGAAGCTGCCGCAGCTCACCGCCGTGGACGCCAAGGAAGGCCGGGGCGCGCCACAGACCACCCTGGTGGTCGACCGCGATCAGGCCAAGCGTCTGGGCATCGACATGAGCACCATCAGTGCACTGCTCAACAACGCCTACAGCCAGCGGCAGATCTCCACCCTCTACGACAGCCTCAACCAGTACAAAGTGGTGATGGAGATCAACCCCCGCTTTGCCCAGGACCCGATCACCCTCGATCAGTTGCAAGTGATCACCGCCGCCGGCAGCCGCGTGCCCTTGTCCAGCGTGGCCCATTACGAAAGCAGCCTGGCCCCCGACACGGTGACCCATGAGGGCCAGTTCGCCTCTCAGAGCATCAACTTCGACCTCGCCGAAGGGGTGTCCATGAATGTGGCCAGCGCTGCCATCGAGCGCGAACTGGCGCGGCTGGGCCTGCCCGAGGACATCGTGGTGAAAGTGGCCGGCACCGGCGACGCCTTCGCCGCTGCGCAAAAGACCCAGCCCTTGATGATCCTCGGCGCGCTGGTGGTGGTGTACCTGGTACTGGGGGTGCTGTACGAGAGCTACATCCATCCGCTGACCATTCTCTCGACACTGCCCTCGGCCGGGGTCGGCGCGTTGTTGAGCATCTACGTCACGGGCGGCGAGTTCAGTCTGATCTCGCTGCTGGGGCTGTTTCTGCTGATCGGTGTGGTGAAGAAAAACGCGATTCTGATGATCGACCTCGCGCTGGACCTGGAGCGCCATCACGGCCTGACCACGCTGGAGGCGATCCACCGTGCGTGCCTGATGCGCCTGCGGCCGATCCTGATGACCACGCTGGCCGCCATCCTCGGCGCCGTGCCGTTGTTGTTGAGCAGCGCAGAGGGCGCCGAGATGCGCCATCCCCTGGGCCTGACCATCATCGGCGGCCTGGTGTTCAGCCAGATACTCACCCTCTATACCACCCCGGTGGTCTATCTCTACCTGGATCGCCTGCGCCACCGTTACCTGCGCTGGCGCGGTCTGCACACCGACGCTGCCCTGGATGCCCCGTGATGACACCTCGCCGCTGGACCCCTTCAACGTGTTGCCTGCTGGCCCTGTGGCTGGGTGGCTGCGCCGTGGGCCCCGATTACCATCGCCCGACGGTGATCACCCCGGCCCACTTCAAGGAGGCCGAGGGTTGGCGCCAGGCGCAGCCCAGTGATGCCTTGGCTCGCGGGGCCTGGTGGGCGCTGTACGGCGATGCGCAGCTGGATGGCCTGGTGGCGCAACTCAACCGTTCCAACCAGACTGTGGCTCAGTACGCCGCACAATACCGTCAAGCCCTGGCGCTGGTGCACAGCAGTCGCGGCGCGTTCTTCCCCAGTGGCACCTTGACGGCCGGCAAGACACGCTCCAGCCAGGGCATCGGCAGCAGCGATTCGAGCCTGAGCCAGTCCATCAGCGGTATCCGCGACACCTATGACACCCAGGTGGGCGTGAGCTGGGAAGCCGACCTCTGGGGCAAGTTGCGTCGGGGGCTGGAAGCCAATCGAGCCAGTGCCCAGGCCAGCGCGGCGGACCTGGCCAACATGCGCCTGAGCCTGCAATCGCAGCTGGTACAGAATTACTTGCAGCTGCGAGTGATCGACGAGCAGAAGCGCCTGTTGCAAAACACCGTCGAGACCTACCAGCGTTCGCTCAAGCTCACTGAAAACCAGTACCGTGCCGGTATTTCCGGCAAGGATGCGGTGGCCCAGGCCCAGACCCAGCTGAAAAGCACCCAGGCCGATCTGGTGGACCTGCGCTGGCAACGGGCGCAATACGAGAATGCCATCGCCGTATTGATGGGCCTGCCGCCGGCGGATTTTCGCCTGGCCGAGGTCGACGGCGTGCCGGCGCTTCCCGGCATACCCTTGCAGGTTCCTTCCACCTTGCTGGAACGTCGCCCGGACATCGCCGCCGCCGAGCGTTCGATGATGGCTGCCAACGCCAACATCGGTGTGGCCAAGGCGGCTTACTACCCCGATTTCACCCTGAGCCTCAACGGCGGTTACAGCAGCAGCACCCTGAGCAACTGGATCAGCTTGCCCAACCGTTTCTGGTCAGTGGGCCCGCAGTTGGCCGGTACCCTGTTCGACGGCGGGCAACGATCGGCCGAAGTCGAGCGCACCGAGGCGGTGTATGACCAGACCGTGGCGCAGTACCGGCAGACCGTGCTCGACGGCTTTCGTGAGGTGGAAAACACCTTGAGTCAGCTCAAGGTCTACGCGGATGAAGCCCAGGTACGGGCCGATGCGCTGGCTGCTGCGCGCGAGTCGCTGCGCTTGACCACCAATCAATACAAGGCCGGCCTGATCGGCTACCTGGATGTGGTCAACGTCCAGGCGACGGCGCTGAGCAACGAACGCAGTGTCTTGAACGTTCTGCAAGGCCGTCTGGTGGCCAGTGTGCAACTGATTGCAGCGCTGGGAGGCGGCTGGGACGGCCGTATGGATGAAGGAAAATTACGGTCGCCGGACACGCAACAGTCTGATTAAATGCTTTTTTCAGTCCCGGCACGCTCTGCGCCGAGCCTCTGGCTTGAGATACCCATGCTGACAGGAAGTTACTCGCCGTCTCTGGTCACCATTTCGCTGTGCGTTGCAATGCTGGCGTCCTATACCGCACTGGACCTGGTAGGGCGTGTCGCCACTGCCAGCGGACGGGCCGTCTACCTGTGGATGGCCGGCGGCGCGTTGGCCATGGGCATCGGCATCTGGTCAATGCACTTCATCGGCATGCTGGCTTTCACGCTGCCGATCAAGCTGGGCTATGACCTGCCACTGACGCTGTTTTCGCTGCTGGTTGCCGTGCTGTCGTCGGCGTTTGCCATCTGGCTGGTCAGCCAGCCGCGGCTGCCCCTGGTGCAACTGGTGATGGGGGCCTTGATCATGGGCTCAGGCATCTCCGCCATGCACTACACCGGCATGGCCGCCCTGGACATGCAACCGGGTATCGTCTACGACGTGCCGCTGGTCCTGCTGTCTCTGGTGATCGCTTTCGCCGCTTCGGCCGCCGCGCTGGGAATTGCCTTTCGCCTGCGCCAACACGCGCCACGTGTACGCCGGTTGCGCGGCTTGGCAGCGGTGGTGATGGGCATTGCCATCGTTGGCATGCACTACACGGGCATGGCCGCCGCCCGGTTTCCGACGGGCAGCTGGTGCGCGGCGGCCGGCGATGGTCTGACCGGCAATGGCCTGGACTACATGGTGCTGATGACCACCTTGGCCGTGCTGGGTATCTCGCTGCTGACCTCGGTACTGGATGCCCGTATGCAGGCGCACACCTCGGTGCTGGCCAATTCCCTGAGCCAGGCCAACCAGGAACTGACCCAGTTGGCCTTGCACGATAACCTCACCGGCCTGCCCAACCGCATGCTGCTGGACGACCGCATCGGCCAGGCCATCGAGGCGGTGGGAGAGGAGGGGGGTTGCCTGGCGCTGATGTTCATCGATCTGGATGGTTTCAAACCGGTCAACGATGCCTTCGGTCATCACATCGGCGATCAGCTGTTGCGCGCCGTCGCTGCTCGCTTGCGTGAGGGCTTGTCCAGCAAGCACACGCTGGCACGCATCGGGGGCGACGAGTTCGTGCTGTTGGTCCCGCTGGCCGCGCCGGTGGATGCCTCGGCGGTGGCGGCGCAGCAGGTCGAGCTGATCGCCGCGCCGTTTCAGGTCGGTGATCAGGCCCTGTTGGTGTCCGCAAGCATCGGCGTGGCGATCTACCCCGGCAACGGAGTCGATCAGCATGAGTTGCTGATGAATGCGGACGCCGCGATGTACCACGCCAAGAGTGCCGGCAAGAACGGCTACCGCTTTTTCGATAGCTCGATGAACAGCAACGCGCGCAAGCAGCTGCAATTGCTTCAGGATCTGCGCGGTGCCTTGCCTGGCAAGCAGTTTCGCCTGTTCTACCAGCCCAAGTTCGATGCCGTCAGCGGCGAGCCCGTGGGCGCCGAAGCCCTGCTGCGCTGGGAACATCCGCAGCAGGGCTTGTTACTGCCTGACAAGTTCATCGACATGGCGGAAAAGACCGGCCTGATCATTGCCATCGGTGATTGGGTGCTCGATGAAGCGTGCCGTCAGATGCAACTGTGGATCGAGCAGGGGTTCGGCCACTGGCGCGTGGCGGTCAACCTGTCGGCCTTGCAGTTCTGCCATGCAGGGTTGGTGCAGAGCGTGGCGGCGGCGCTGGCAACCCATAGCCTGGCCGCCAACAACCTGACGCTGGAGATCACCGAAACCACCGCCATGAGCGACGCCGATGCCAGCATGGCGGTGTTGCAGCAGCTGTCGGACATGGGCGTGGACATTTCCATCGATGACTTCGGCACCGGCTATTCGAGCCTGATGTACCTCAAACGGCTGCCGGCCAATGAATTGAAGATCGACCGCGGGTTTGTTCGCGATCTGGAGCAGGACAGCGATGATGCCGCCATTGTCTCGGCCATCGTCGCCTTGGGCCGTGCCCTGGGGCTGCGCATCGTGGCCGAAGGGGTGGAGACCGGCAACCAGCAGGATTTCCTCACCCGTCTGGGCTGTGACTCGCTGCAGGGGTTCTTGTTGGGGCATCCCTTGCCGCCGGACCGGTTCATGTTGCAGATCAAGGCCGGGCAGATGCAGCGGGCTTGAACGCGGGGTCAGCAAAAAGCCCGCGATCCGCACCCGATCCCCCTCAAGGACCAGGCACGAACCGCGGGCTTAGCGGTGTTGCGATCTAAGCTTGAATCAAGTCGACACGCTCAACGACCGTGAACGTGCTTCTTCGTACTCTTTCTTCTCCATCGCCTTGGCGTCCGGTTTGCCCAGCTCGTTCATCGGAATGCGATAGGTCTCGGGTGCAAAGTAGGCCGCAGCCGCTGCGATGATGGTAATGCCGAACGCCATGCCACCGACGATCACCGGGATGTCTGTCGAACCGGGTGGTGCATAAGCGGCAAACAGGGCAGGCAGCAGCGCCGTGATCAAGGTGCCGACGTTCTGCGCGATGGCCATGGCCGATACGCGATAGCGGGTCTGGAACAGCTCCGGGTAGAAGCTTGGGAACACCGCGTTGTAGCCTTGGTAGAACACGCCCCACATCAGGAAGGACATGGCCATGGCCAACGGTACGCTGTGGATGCTGATGGCGTACAGGTAGCCGAACGACAGCAGGCCAGAGCTCAGGCAGCCGAAGATCATGGTCGGACGACGGCCGATCTTGTCCGACAGGTTACCCACGAACGGAATCACGATGACCGCGATGACGTTGCCGATCACCGGTATCCACAGGTACACGCTCTTCGAGAAGCCGATGCCGTAGGCCGGTTGCACCGCATAGGCCGCACCGAACACGGTGGCCACCACCGGAATCACGTTCATCAGCGCCATGCACACCACCAGGGCCATGTGCTTCCAGCTGTGCACGAAGGCTTCCTTGATGGGCGAGCGGGGTACCGTACTGGCTTGCTCTTCCTTGGTGAACGCCGGGGTTTCGTGAACTTCCTTGCGGATGATGTAACCGGCGATCAGCACGATGGCGCTGAGCAGGAACGGAATCCTCCAACCCCACTCGTTGAACGCCTGGTCAGGCATGAAGTAAGCCAAGGGCAGGAAAATCGCGGCGGCAAAGATCTGGCCGGCCTGTACCCCTTGCAAGGTGAAGCTTGCAAAGAACCCGCGCCGCCCGAACGGCGCATGCTCCATGATCATGGAACTGGCCCCGGAGATTTCCCCCGCCACGGCAAAGCCCTGGATCAGGCGCAGCAGCACCAGCAACGCGGGCGCCAGCACCCCGACCTGACCGTAGGTCGGCAACAGGCCGACGGCCATGGTGGCAAAGCCCATCATGAACATGCACAGCAGCAAGACGTTCTTGCGACCGCGGGTGTCCCCCCAGTGGCCCAGCACGAAGGCGCCGACAGGGCGTGCTACATAGCCCACGCCATAGGTCGCCAACGAGGCCACGATCGCCACTTTGGGGTCGGTATTGGGGAAGAAAATCTGGGGAAATATCAACGCCGCCGCCTGGGCGTAGATAAAGAAGTCGTAATACTCCAATGCTGAGCCGATCCAACCGCTGGCGGTGGCTTTTTTCGACTGCCCGGAGCCCTGCGACGAAGTGTCAACTTGGCTGGTCATGCTGTGTCTCCGTTTGTTTTTATTATTTGAAGCTTATGCCCCGTCAGCGCGAAACTAACTGGATAGTCCATATTTATCAGCAGCGTCCCGGCACTGTCAATGGTAGTTGATGAGGCAGTGTTCGGTAGTCGCACAGGATTGTTGCGAAACCCGCAAAGAAGTTTCATCTCCAGCGCCTTGTTCCGCGGTTGGCAGCGGGGATAAGCTCATGGACTGCACAGGCTGTCGTTTCAGCGTCACGAAACTGAACAGGGAATCGTCATGCAGAGCAAATTTTCTGGCCCACCGGCCGCAGAACCATCAGCACGACCTGCCGGTAACAGCGCCATGCGCTTTACCCAGGACCTGCTCGCCAAGGCCGGTCTCCAGCTCGATGGCGCCGCCCCCTGGGACATGAAGCTCATAAGCCCGGACGTGCCCCAGCGCGCCCTGGCCGAGGGCAACCTGGGGTTGGGCGAAGCCTATATGAATGGCGATTGGGAAGCCGAGCAACTGGACGAATTCTTCGCCCGGCTGCTGCGGGCGGGTGTCGCCGAGATGATCAACCCCGCGGCGCTGATGTTTCATGCCCTCAAGGCCCGGCTGCTGAACCTGCAGACCCGCCAGCGGGCCTGGCAGGTGGGCGAAGAGCATTACGACCTGGGCAACGACTTCTACGAGAGCATGCTCGACCCACGCATGGCCTACACTTGCGGTTACTGGCGCGACGCCAAGGATCTGGACGAGGCGCAGAACGCCAAGCTGGACCTGATCTGCCGCAAGCTGAACCTGCAGCCGGGGATGCGCGTGCTGGACATCGGCTGCGGGTGGGGCAGTTTCATGTCGTACGCCGCCGAGCACTACGGGGTGGAATGTGTCGGCGTGACCATTTCCCGCGAGCAGCGCGACTGGGCTGCCCAGCGCTATGCCGGCCTGCCGCTGGAGTTTCGCCTGCAGGACTATCGTGATGTCGACGAGCCATTCGATCACATCGTCAGTGTTGGCATGTTCGAACACGTGGGGCGCAAAAATCACCGCACCTATATGGAAACCGTGCATCGTTGCCTGAAGGACGAAGGGCTGTTCCTGCTGCATACTATTGGCAAGAATCAGCGCAACAGCACCACCGACCGCTGGATCGACAAGTATATTTTCCCCAATGGCGACCTGCCGTCCATTGGCCAGATTGGTGACGCCATCGACGGGTTGTTCGTGGCCGAAGACATGCACAACTTCGGCGCCGACTACGACAAGACCCTGATGGCCTGGTTTGACAATTTCGAGGCCGCCTGGCCCCGCTATGCCCAGCAGATGGGCGAACGTTTCTATCGTATGTGGCGTTATTACCTGTTGTCGTGTGCCGGTGCCTTTCGCGCCCGGGACATTCAGCTCTGGCAATGGGTACTGTCGCGCAAAGGCGTGATTGGCGGTTATCAGCGCGTCAGCTGAACCGTGTACGCTTTCATGAGTCATTCACTGAAGGTTTTATGATGTCCAGTCAGTTCCCGTACACCCGCCCGCGCCGCTTGCGCGGTTCCGAATCCATGCGTTCGCTGTTCCAGGAAACAGCATTCAGCCTGGACGACCTGGTGCTGCCGATCTTCGTCGAAGAAGAAATCGACGATTTCGTGCCCATCACCAGCATGCCCGGGGTGCGGCGCATTCCTGAAAAGCGTCTGGCTCAGGAAATCGAGCGCTATGCGCGGGCGGGCATCAAGTCGGTGATGACCTTTGGTGTGTCCCACCACCTGGATGCCGACGGCAGTGACACCTGGAACGACAACGGCCTGGTGGCGCGGATGACGCGTATCTGCAAGGACGCCGTGCCGGAAATGATCGTCATGTCCGACACCTGCTTCTGCGAATACACCGCCCATGGCCACTGCGGAGTGATTCACCATGGCAAGGTCGACAACGATGCAACCTTGGCCAATCTGGGTCGCCAGGCGGTAGTGGCCGCCCAGGCCGGCGCGGATTTCATCGCCCCTTCGGCGGCCATGGACGGTCAAGTGCAGGCCATCCGCAGCGCGCTGGACGGCGCCGGCTTTACCGACACCTCGATCATGGCCTATTCCACCAAGTTCGCCTCGGCGTTGTACGGCCCGTTCCGCGAGGCCGGTGGCAGCGCGCTGAAAGGTGATCGCAAAAGCTATCAGATGAACCCGATGAACCGCCGCGAAGCGGTGCGCGAGTCGCTACTGGACGAACAGGAAGGCGCTGACGCGCTGATGGTCAAACCGGCCGGGGCTTACCTGGACATCATCCGCGACATCCGCGAAGCTTCGCGTCTGCCCTTGGCGGCGTATCAGGTGAGTGGTGAATACGCCATGATCAAGTTCGGCGCACAGGCCGGCGCCATCGACGAAGACCGGGTGGTGCGCGAGAGCCTGGGGGCGATCAAACGCGCCGGGGCGGACCTGATCTTTACCTATTTCGCAATGGATCTGGCGATGAGCGGGATCTAGGTAACGCCCGCCGCGGGCTTGGGGCGCTCCTGCGGATCAAACCGTACGCAGGAGCACCCGAACGCCGCAACAGGGTTTAGGCCCTCGCCATCAAGCTGCGTTGGCTTCTTTCTTCAGACTGTCCATGTCGATCACGAAGCGATATTTCACGTCGCCCTTGACCATGCGCTCATAGGATTCGTTGATGTTCTGGATATCGATCATTTCGATGTCCGAGACGATCCCGTGTTTGGCGCAGAAATCCAGCATGTCCTGTGTTTCCTGAATGCCGCCGATCAGCGAGCCGGCCAGGCTGCGGCGCTTGAAGATCAGGTTGAACACAGTAGGCGAAGGGTGCGGGCTGTCCGGGGCGCCGACCAGGGTCATGGTGCCGTCGCGCTTGAGCAGGTTGAGGAAGGCGTCCAGGTTGTGCGGGGCTGCAACGGTGTTGAGGATGAAGTCCAGGCTGTTGGCCACCTTGGCCATCTCGTCTTCGTTTTTGGACACCACCACCTGATTGGCGCCCAGGCGCAGACCGTCTTCACGCTTGCCGGGCGAGGTGGTGAACAAGGTCACGTCGGCACCCATCGCGTGCGCGATCTTCACGGCCATGTGACCCAGGCCGCCGAGGCCGACCACGCCGACCTTGGTGCCAGGGCCGACCTTCCAATGATGCAGCGGCGAGTAAGTAGTGATGCCGGCGCACAATAGCGGCGCGACCGCGGCCAGTTGCTTCTCGTCGTGGGAGATGTGCAAGGCAAACTTCTCCTTCACCACGATGTTGTCGGAGTAGCCACCGTAGGTGTTTTCGCCGCCGAACACCGGGCCGTTATAGGTGCCGGTGAAGCCGTTTTCGCAGTATTGCTCTTCGCCTTCGGCGCAGGAGGCGCAGTGCTGGCAGCTGTCGACCATGCAACCGACCCCGGCCAGGTCACCGACTTTGAACGTCGTCACGGCAGAGCCGACGGCGGTGACGCGGCCGACAATCTCGTGCCCAGGTACCGAGGGGTACAGGGTGTTGGCCCATTCGTTGCGCGCGGTATGCAGGTCGGAGTGGCAAACGCCGCAGTACAGGATGTCGATCTGGATGTCGTCGGCATTCGGCGCGCGGCGCTCGAAGGTAAAAGGCTTGAGCGAATCCTTGGGATCCTTGGCAGCGTAGCTGTAAGTCTTGGCCATGGGTGTTGTCACCTTGCTTGGATGGATAAATCGGAAGACGAAACCAGCAGACCAGCATAGCCGCTTAAGCGTTCATGTGAGTGAAACTGCTATCACCGTGGTTGATGGAAATCATGCACCGAATTGATCGATCAAACGCCCGAGGGTCGCCATGGCGCGCTCTGAGACTTGATCCCAAGGCTTGCCGTAATTGAGGCGCACGCATTGGGCAAAGCGCCGCGTCGGCGAGAAGATCGGCCCTGGGGCAATGCTGATTCCCAATTCCATGGCCAGGCGAAACAGCACCAAAGAATCGACCGCATCCGGCAGTTGCAGCCAGAGGAAATAACCACCGTTGGGCCGACTGACCCGCGTAGACGCTGGAAAGTACTTCGCCACGGCGGCCAGCATGGAACGTTGCTGCTGCGCCAGCGCCTGGCGCAGTTTGCGCAGGTGCCTATCGTAGCTGCCATGCTCCAGATAATCGGCGATGGCGGCCTGGGCGGGCATCGACGCGCACAGGGAGGTCATCAGTTTCAGCCTCTCGACCTTCTGCGCGTAGCGGCCGGCGGCCACCCAGCCGACCCGGTAGCCCGGTGCCAGGCTCTTGGCGAACGAACCGCAATGCATCACCAGACCGTGGCGGTCGAAGGCCTTGGCCGGTTTCGGTGCGTGAGGTCCGTAATAGAGTTCCGCATAGACGTCGTCCTCGATCAACGGCACCTGGTGCTGATGCAACAAGGCCACCAGCGCCTGTTTGTGCGCCTCGGACTGGCTCGCTCCGAGGGGGTTCTGAAAGTTGGTCATGCTCCAGCACGCCTTGATCGGCAGGCGCTGCAGCTGTTCGGCCAGCACCTGCAGATCGATGCCGTCTCGCGGGTGCACCGGGATCTCCACGGCCTTGAGCTTCAAGCGCTCGAGCACTTGCAGGCAGGCGTAAAAGGCCGGCGCCTCGATCGCCACCAGATCGCCCGGCTCGGTGACGGCTTGCAAGCACAGGTTCAACGCTTCGAGGGCGCCGTTGGTGATCAACAGTTCCTCCATGGGCATGTCCAGCCCGGCCAACCGGTAACGCAGGGCAACCTGCCGGCGTAACGCCGGGTTGCCCGGGGACAGGTCGGTTACGGTGAGGGTCGGGTCCATGTCGCGGCTGGTGCTGGCCAGCGAACGGGCAAGGCGCTGCAAGGGGAACAACGTGGGGTGTGGAAAGGCCGAGCCGAAGGCCACGGTCTGCGGGTTTTTCATCGAGTCGAGAATGGAAAACACCAGCTCGCTGACGTCCACCGGGGTCGATTCGGCGGGGGCGGCCACCACCGGGGGATCGGTGAACGGGCGGCTGGCCAGTGGATTGACGAAATAGCCCGAGCGCGGCCGGGCGTGGATCAGGCCCTGACGCTCCAGCAGGTAGTAGGCCTGAAAGACCGTGGACGGGCTGACGCCATAATGCTGGCTGGCGTGGCGCACCGACGGCACGCGAGCGTCCGCCATCAGCACGCCCGTGCGGATCAGCTCGGCGATGGCATCGGCGAATTTCTCGTAGCGTTTCATGGCATCGAGGGCTCACGCAAAGGGTTGCACTATGCCACCTGAGACCGGTTCAGAACAGATGCAGCGGGAAGGGAAAAATACGGAGCAGACACGCCATCGGGCGTCTATGCTCCGCGTGCACGGCTTTACAGTTGGCGCGCCGGAACGTCCGGCGCCGGGTCGCCTTCGGGCGGCCTCACGGGCACCGGAGGGACTTCGGTAGGGTCGATCTCGGGGGGTGGCAGCTCCGGATCGTCGATGTTCGGGTCTTCGGGTTCGGGAGGAATCGGCAATGTCATGTGGCTGTCCTCGCAAGGCAGGCAGAAAGGCGATTGACAGGCCCTTTCAGCAGGCCTGTCCAATAGTGGACCCACAGAAGTCACGATAGATCCCACCCGCATCCGCCCCCCGCCGTCCAACCCCAAATCCGTATGAACTTTCCCGCCGTGCCGGGCTTCGAAGCTAGTGGCCCCAAAGGCTAATTGGACCCCGAACATGCGCGTCCCACTGGGCGCAAGGAGCAATGCTCGATGACTGCCGACGCACCTGCAAATGCCGATCAGAGCCCCGATCCACACGCCGCGCCGAGCTGGCCGCTGAGCCTGTCTCAGGCGCTGCTGCTGCCCCGCATCGTGATCGAATCCACCACCCCGGTGATCGAGGGCGGTGTGTTTGCGGTCAAGGCGGTAGTCGGCCAGCGCCTGACGGTGGACAGCAAGGTCTACGCCGACGGACACGACAAGATGGCTGTCGTCCTGCGCTGGCGTGAGAGCAACGGAGGCGAGTGGCAGAGCGCCAACATGCGCGACCTGGGCAACGACAGCTGGCAGGGCGAACTGTATGTCGACAACGTCGGGCGGCATATCTTCATCATCGAGGCGTGGATCGATCAGTTCGCCAGCTATTGCTACGAGTTGGAAAAGAAATTCGGGGCCGGGGTGTCCACCACCCTGGAACTTGAAGAAGGCCGCCAGCACTTGCACAAGAGCGCCGAGCGCAGCGAGGGCGAGCTCAAGGACAAACTGCTTTACCTCCATGGCCGCCTTGCCGAACTGGACACCGAGGGCCAGGTCGAGCTGCTGTTGGACAGCGACACCGCCGCCACCATGGCCCGGGCCGATCATCGCGCCTTCCTCAGCCGCAGCGCCGAGTTCCCGCTGGATGTGGAACGGCCCTTGGCGCAATTCGCCAGCTGGTACGAGCTATTTCCTCGCTCCATCACCGATGACAAGGCCCGCCACGGCACCTTCAACGATGTGCACAACCGCCTGCCGATGATCCGCGATATGGGCTTCGACGTGTTGTATTTTCCGCCGATCCATCCCATCGGCCGCGCGCACCGCAAGGGCCCTAACAATTCGCTGACCGCCGGCCCCGATGACGTCGGCAGCCCCTATGCCATCGGCAGCCCGGACGGTGGCCACGAGGCCATTCACCCGCAGCTGGGCAGCCGTGAGGATTTTCGCCGGCTGGTGGCAGCGGCGGCCGACCATGGCCTGGAGATCGCGCTGGACTTTGCCATCCAGTGCTCCCAGGACCACCCTTGGTTGAAAGAACACCCGGGCTGGTTCTCGTGGCGGCCCGACGGCACCATTCGCTACGCGGAAAACCCGCCGAAGAAGTATCAGGACATCGTCAACGTCGACTTCTATGCCGCCGATGCGGTGCCCGGTCTCTGGCTGGAATTGCGCGACGTGATCATGGGCTGGGTGGCCGAAGGGGTGAAAGTCTTTCGCGTGGATAACCCTCACACCAAACCATTGCCGTTCTGGCAATGGTTGATCGAGGACGTGCGCAGCAAGGATTCCTCGGTAATGTTCCTTGCCGAGGCTTTCACCAAACCGGCGATGATGGCGCGTCTGGGCAAGGTCGGCTATTCACAGAGCTATACCTATTTCACCTGGCGCAACTCCAAGGCGGAGCTGGCCACCTACCTGGGTGAACTGAGCACGCCGCCGCTGGCCTGGTGCTACCGGCCAAATTTCTTCGTCAATACGCCGGACATCAACCCGCCGTTTCTGCATGAATCCGGTCGCCCCGGTTTTCTCATCCGTGCGGCGCTGGCGACCATGGGCTCGGGCCTGTGGGGCATGTATTCGGGCTTCGAACTGTGCGAGTCCGCCGCCATACCCGGCAAGGAAGAGTACCTGGACTCCGAGAAATACGAGATCCGTCCCCGGGACTACACCCAGGCGGGCAACATCATTGCCGAAATAGCCCAGCTCAACCGGATCCGCCGGCAGAACCCGGCCCTCCAGACCCACTTGGGCATTGCCTTTTACCAGGCGTTCAACGACAACATCCTCTACTTCGGCAAACGTACCGCCGACAAGGAAAACTTTATTCTGGTGGCGGTCAGCCTCGACCCCTACAACGTGCAGGAGGCCAACTTCGAGTTGCCGCTGTGGGAGTTGGGCCTGGATGACAACGCCACCACCGCCGGCGAGGACCTGATGACCGGCCACCGCTGGAACTGGTACGGCAAGACTCAGTTCATGCGTATTGATCCGTCCCGCACGCCATTCGGTATCTGGCGCTTCAGCAAGGCCCAATGAACCGTCCTCACTGACAGAGAAGAATAATGGCCAAGAAACCCCGGTCTGCCGAGTTCATCAGTGACCCGCTCTGGTACAAGGATGCGGTGATCTATCAGGTTCACGTCAAATCCTATGCAGACTCCAACAACGACGGGATTGGCGATTTCCCCGGCCTGATCGGCAAGCTTGACTACATTGCCGACCTGGGGGTCAACACCATCTGGTTGCTGCCGTTCTACCCTTCGCCACGGCGCGATGATGGTTATGACATCTCTGAATACAAGGCCGTGCACCGCGACTACGGCACCATGGCCGATGTCCGCCGCTTCATCGCCGAAGCCCATGCCCGAGGCTTGCGGGTGATCACCGAGCTGGTGATCAACCACACGTCTGACCAGCACCCGTGGTTTCAGCGCGCGCGCCGGGCCAAGCCGGGCTCGCGGGCACGGGATTTCTATGTGTGGTCCGACAGCGACCAAAAATATGACGGTACCCGGATCATCTTCCTCGACACGGAAAAGTCCAATTGGACCTGGGACCCGGTGGCCGGCCAGTATTTCTGGCACCGCTTCTACTCCCACCAGCCGGACCTCAATTTCGACAACCCGCAGGTGATGAAGGCGGTGCTGGGGGTCATGCGCTACTGGCTGGACATGGGCATCGATGGTTTGCGGCTGGACGCCATCCCGTACCTGATCGAGCGTGACGGCACCAACAATGAGAACCTGCCCGAGACCCATCAGGTGCTCAAGCAGATTCGCGCGGAAATCGACGCCAACTACCCGGACCGCATGTTGTTGGCGGAGGCCAACCAGTGGCCGGAAGACACCCAGCTGTATTTTGGCGACGTGCACGGCAAGGACGGCGACGAATGCCACATGGCTTTCCACTTTCCCTTGATGCCGCGCATGTACATGGCGCTGGCCCAGGAAGACCGCTTCCCCATTACCGACATCCTGCGCCAGACCCCGGAAATCCCGGCCAACTGCCAATGGGCGATCTTTCTGCGCAATCACGATGAGCTGACCCTGGAAATGGTCACCGACCGCGAGCGCGATTACCTCTGGAACTACTACGCCGCCGACCGTCGGGCGCGCATCAACCTGGGGATTCGCCGCCGCCTGGCGCCGCTGCTGGAGCGCGACCGCCGGCGTATCGAACTGCTCAACAGCCTGCTGCTGTCAATGCCCGGCACGCCAACCATTTATTACGGCGACGAAATCGGCATGGGCGACAACATCTACCTGGGCGATCGCGATGGTGTGCGCACGCCCATGCAGTGGTCCATCGACCGTAACGGCGGTTTTTCCCGCGCCGACCCGGCCAGTCTGGTGCTGCCCCCGATCCAGGACCCGCTGTACGGCTACCTGTCGGTCAACGCCGAAACCCAGGCCGGCGACCCCCATTCGCTGCTCAACTGGCACCGGCGCATGCTCGCGGTGCGCAAGCAGCAAAAGGCCTTCGGCCGCGGTACCTTGAACATGCTCACCCCGGCCAATCGCCGGATCCTGGCTTATACCCGCGAGTACACCGGGCCGGACGGCAAGACCGAAATCATCCTGTGCGTCGCCAATGTGTCCCGGGCCGCCCAGGCCGCCGAGCTCGAGCTGTCGCAATTTGCCGGCATGGTCCCGGTGGAAATGCTCGGTGGCAACGCGTTCCCGCCCATAGGGCAGCTGAATTTCCTGCTGACCTTGCCGCCTTATGGTTTCTATTGGTTCCTGCTCGCTCCGGAGGCTCAGATGCCCAGCTGGCACGTGGAACCGGCACAAAGTCTGCCGGACTTCACCACCCTCGTTCTGAAAAAACGCATGGAAGAACTCCTCGACGACCCGTCCCGCACCACCTTGGAAGGGACGGCGTTGCCGCAGTACCTGCCCAAGCGCCGCTGGTTCGGCGGCAAGGACGCGGGTGTGGCCAAGGTACGGATTGCCTACGGCGTGCGCTTCGGCAAGTCCACCAGTCCCGTGTTGCTCAGCGAAATCGAAGTCACGGGGGGCGACGGCCAATCGAGCCGGTACCAGTTCCCGTTCGGTCTGCTGGGCGAGGATCAGTTCAGCAGCGCGTTGCCGCAGCAGCTGGCCTTGTCCAGAGTACGGCGCGGCCGCCAGGTCGGCCTGATCACTGACGCTTTTGTCCTGGAAACCTTTATTCACGCGGTGCTGGCCGGGATTCAGAGCGATCTGCGGCTGCCGGCCGGTGAGGATGAACTGCGGTTTATCCCGACCGCGCAGCTGGGCAAGCTGGCCTTGAACGATGAGTCGGCCATTCGCTACCTGTCGGCCGAGCAGTCCAACAGCTCGGTGGTGATCGGCGGCGCGATGGTTTTGAAAATGATCCGCCGGGTCAACGCAGGTGTCCACCCGGAGCTCGAAATGGGCGCCTTCCTCACCGAGGCCGGCTACGCCAATATTTCCCCGCTGCTGGGCTCGGTCAGCCGCGTCGCCGCGGACGGCACCCCCAGCTTGCTGATGATTGCCCAGGGCTTTCTGGCCAACCAGGGTGATGCCTGGGAGTGGACCCAGAACAACCTGGAGCGAGCGATTCGCGACGAGATGGAAACCGCCCATTCCGAGCAGGAACAACACTACAACGCCTTGGGCGAGCTGGCCGATTTTGCCGGGTTGCTGGGCCAGCGTCTGGGTGAAATGCATGTGGTACTGGGAGCGCCGACCGAAGACCCGGCTTTCCGCTCTCGCGCCAGCGGCAAGAAAGATGGGCAATTGTGGAGCAAGAGTGTCGGCGCCCAGCTGGAGCGTGCCCTGCAGTTGCTTGAACAACGCCGCCCGGATCTGGACGCCGAGGCCCAAGGCCTGGTGGACAAGCTGCTGGGCCAGCGCAAGGCCTTGCTCAAGCACGTCGATACACTGAGCCAGCGTGCCGTCGGTGGGTTGATCATGCGTGTCCATGGTGACCTGCACCTGGGCCAGATCCTGGTGGTGCAGGGCGATGCTTACCTGATCGACTTTGAAGGCGAGCCGGCGCGGCCGCTGGAAGAACGCAGGGCGATGTACAGCCCGTTCAAGGACGTCAGCGGCGTGCTGCGTTCGTTTGATTACGCGGCCGCCATGGCGGTGCGCAACGCCCAGAGCGTGGATGTTTCCGAACACGCCGCCGAGGCCCGTCAACGGGTCGGTGACCGCTACCTGCGTGAGGCACGGCAGGCGTTTATCGACGCCTACAGCCTGGCCACTCAGAGCCTGCCCCACGTCTGGCAGGACACCGACGGCGAGCGCGCTGCACTGGAATTGTTCAGCCTTGAAAAGGCTGCTTACGAAATTGCTTACGAAGCCGAGAATCGCCCGAGCTGGCTGGCCGTGCCTTTGCATGGCTTGTTCGGGCTGCTGAGCACAAGGGGAGAATTGTCATGAGTGCGCACCAAGAACAAGGATTGGGTCAGGGCGGCACTTTGCCTTCCCCGGCCGATATAGAAGCGCTGATTCGTGCCGAGCATCAAGACCCGTTTTCGATCCTCGGCCCCCATCCGGACGGCGCCGAGGGCCAGTACATCCGTGCTTATCTGCCCAATGCCCTGAGTGTCCAGGTGCTGGCCCGGGACTCGGGCGATACGCTTGGCCCACTGGAGCAGAGCGCCACACCGGGGCTCTTCACTGGCCACTTCGCAGGCCGCCAGCCATACCTGCTTAAAGTGCAGTGGGCCGGGGGTGAGCAGGTGAGCGAAGACCCCTATAGCTATGGCGCGCTGCTGGGGGAAATGGACCTGTATTTGTTTGCCGAGGGCAATCATCGCGACCTGGGCCATGCGTTGGGCGCCCAGTTCGTTCAGATTGACGGCGTGGACGGCGTACGCTTTGCCGTGTGGGCACCGAATGCCCGACGGGTGTCCGTGGTGGGTGACTTCAATGCGTGGGACGGCCGCCGTCACCCGATGCGCCTGCGTCATCCCAGCGGCGTCTGGGAGATTTTCGTGCCGCGCCTGCAACCGGGCGAGGCCTACAAGTACGAAGTATTGGGCCAACACGGGATACTGCCACTCAAGGCCGACCCTGTGGCCCTGCAGACTGAGTTGCCGCCGGCCACCGGCTCGCGGGTGGCCAAGCCCCTGCACTTCAACTGGGAAGATCAGGAGTGGCTGGACAGCCGCGCCGAGCGCCACAGCGTGCATGCGCCGCTGTCGATCTACGAGCTGCACGCCGGCTCCTGGATGTGCGAGCTGGACGAAGCGGGCGAGGTGGTGCGCTCCTACAACTGGCACGAACTGGCCGAGCGCCTCATTCCGTACATTCAGCAAACCGGTTTCACTCACATCGAGTTGATGCCGATCATGGAACACCCGTTTGGCGGCTCCTGGGGTTATCAGCCGCTTTCGCAATTCGCGCCCTCGGCCCGCTATGGCACCCCCGAGGACTTTGCCGAGTTCATCAACGCCTGCCACAAAGCGGGCATTGGCGTGATCCTGGACTGGGTCCCGGCGCACTTTCCTACCGACACTCATGGGCTGGCCCGTTTCGACGGCACTGCGCTATACGAGTACGACAACCCGCTGGAAGGCTTTCACCAGGACTGGGACACGCTGATCTACAACCTGGGCCGTACCGAAGTGCACGGCTTCATGATTGCTTCGGCGGTGCACTGGCTCAAGTACTACCACGTCGACGGCCTGCGGGTGGACGCCGTGGCCTCGATGCTCTACCGCGATTACTCGCGCAAGGCCGGCGAGTGGGTGCCGAACAAATATGGCGGCCGGGAAAACATCGAGGCCATCGAGTTCCTGCGTCACCTCAATGACGTGGTCGCGGTCGAGGCCCCCGGCGCGCTGGTGATCGCCGAAGAATCCACCGCGTGGCCAGGGGTCAGTCAGCCCACCCAGCAGGGCGGCCTGGGCTTCAACTACAAGTGGAACATGGGCTGGATGCATGACACTTTGCACTACATCCAGAACGACCCGATTCACCGTGCTCATCACCACAATGAGCTGAGCTTCGGCCTGATGTACGCGTTTTCCGAGCATTTTGTGCTGCCCATTTCCCACGACGAAGTGGTGCACGGCAAACACTCGCTGATCGACAAGATGCCGGGGGATCGCTGGCAAAAGTTCGCTAATCTGCGGGCCTACCTGACCTTCATGTGGACCCATCCGGGCAAGAAACTGCTGTTCATGGGCTGCGAATTCGGCCAGTGGCGCGAGTGGAACCATGACCATCAACTGGACTGGTATCTCACCCAGTACTCCGAACACTTGGGGGTTCAGAAACTGGTGGGCGACCTCAACCGCCTGTACCGCAGCGAACCGGCGCTGCACGATCAAGATTGCCAGCCCCAAGGCTTCCAGTGGCTGATCGGCGATGACGCCACCAACAGCGTCTATGCCTGGCTGCGCTGGAGCCGTGAAGGCGAGCCCTTGCTGGTGGTGGGCAACTTCACCCCGGTGCCGAGGGAGGGCTATCGCGTTGGCGTGCCCTTCGCTGAACGCTGGACCGAGGTGCTCAACAGCGACGCGGACCTGTATGCCGGCTCTAATTTCGGTAACGGTGGGGCCGTGGAGACCGAACACGTCGCAGCGCATGGCCAGCCGTTGTCGTTGAGCTTGAACCTGCCGCCGTTGGGGGTGTTGATCTTCAAGCCGCAGTAAGCATTGGCTGCCGTCCGGTCAAGTGATCGGGCGGTGGTTTTCCCTACAAGTGCACCTCGACCGCCAGCGGCAGGTGGTCCGAGAGGTGGGTCCACGGCTTGTTCCCCAGAATGCGCGGCTCATGACTGGTGGCGTTGCGCAGGTAGATTCGATCCAGCCTCAATAACGGAAACTTCGCCGGATAGGTCTTGGCCAGTTTGCCATGGTGGCGCTCGAAGGCTTCATGCAGATCAGTGCTTCGTCCGAGGGTGGCATTGCCCTGCAGTTTCCAATCGTTGAAATCCCCGGCAATGATCACCGGCTCATCCGCCGGCAATGAATCCAGTAACTGACGCAGGAGCACCAGCTGCTGCTGACGGTGGTTTTCCAGCAGCGACAAGTGCACGCAGATCGCATGCACCTCATGGTGCCCCGGCACCTGCAGAACGCAATGCAGCAAGCCTCGTCGTTCTGGTCCGGTGATCGACACGTCGAGGTTGCGGTAGCGCAGGATCGGGTATTTGGACAGCAGCGCGTTGCCGTGATGACCGTCGGGGTAGACCGCGTTGCGCCCATAGGCGAAATCGCTCCACATGGTGTCGGCAAGAAACTCGTACTGGGACATCTGCGGCCAGTTGCTGAAGCGCGAAGCATGACCCTCGTGACCGCCCAGCACTTCCTGCAAAAACACCAGGTCGGCCGAGGTGCTGCGCACCGCCTCGCGCAGCTCGGGCAGGATGAAACGCCGGTTGAAGGTGGTGAAACCCTTGTGGGTGTTCACGGTCAGCACGCGCAGGCAATGCACAGGCGGGGCGTGGAGGGGCAGGCTGTCGAGCTTGATGTCAGGGTTCACGGCGGCGCTCTTTGATCCAGGTCCTTGTCTATTCCGACTGGCCCCAGTCGCAGGAGTTCGTCATGACAGGCCTTCGTGAGCGGCCACCGAGCGCGGATCGCGGCTCCACAGGGTCATCACGAAATCGGCCTCTTGATGATTCAGCAGCTCGGTCAATCCCATACGCGCCTGCAAACGGCCGTGAATCTGATCGCCGGTGAATTCGCAGCCGGTGATCGGCTGGCGCCAATGGCAGGCCAGCAGTTGTCCCTCTTCGCTCAAGGATTGAAGGGCCAGCACCGTCACACGGTCCAAGGCTTCACTGTCGAGGTAGTAGCCGATTTCATTGAGCACGATCAGGTCGAAGGTTCCTTCGGGCCACTGCTCGGGCTGGCGGCTCTGAATCACCTGGACATGGGCCAGGCCATGCAGGCGCTGGCGACTGAGCGCCACGGCAGGGGCCGCTGTGTCGCTACACAGCAAGGCGTCGCAACGCTCGGCCAGGGCGGCGCTGGTTTCACCGGTGGCACAACCGGGTTCGAACACCGAGCGGTAGCGTCGGCGCGGCAGGCAGGCCAGCAGCAGGGCCCGCTTGCGCTGTTCGTACCAGCGCTCGCGCATGGCCCAGGGGTCGTCGCTGAGCTGGTACAGCGCTTCGAAATAACTGTCTTCGACACTCACAGGAACACCACCTCGAAAGGCCGCAGCAGCCGGTCAAGCACATAGGGCGCCAATACCGGCGCCAGGCCGATGTCGGGGTCGCCCTGTAGCTGGCTGGCAAAGGCATGGGCAGCATGGCGCTTGCGCGCGATTTGCGCAGCGCCGAGCACCAGCCGGCGCGCACGATGCCAAGGGATCAGGCTGTCCTCGGGGCTGGCCCAGTGCCAAGTCCAGATCGGCAGCTCGTGGAACTGGCAGCCGCAGGCCTCTGCGGCCTGATGGCTGGCACGGCCGACAGCCTCATGATCGCTGTGACCGTCTTCGCGCCATGTGCTGAACACCACATCGTTCGGTCGCAGATAACGCTTGAGAAACGCCAGCAGCCTGGGTTCTTCCCTGGCTACGCCACTGTCGGAAAAACCGCCCCTCAGCCATTGCAGGCTGTGCAGCGGCAGGCCCAGACGATGCAGGGCCTGGGCACTTTCTTGAGGACGCACCGCGCTCAGGCGCTGCGCCGACCAGCGCTGAGAGCCCGGGTGGCTGGCGCTGCCGTCAGTCACCGAGATGATCAGGATCGGCCGGCCCAGTTCGGCCAATTGCTGCAGCAGGCCGCCGCAGCCCAGCACTTCGTCATCCGGATGCGGGGCAATGATCACAGCGCGCTGGTCGTCGGCGACCAGCTCGGCGGCGTCGATGTCGCGCAGGTCGGCCAGATGCACCGAGGTATTCCAGGCTTGCAGCGAAGTGCCGCTGCCAACGATCGGATTGGATCTCATAGGGACCACGTCCTTGTCGGGGACACGCGCAGCAGTTGCCCGAGCGCGGCCAGGTCACGCTCGGCGTGGCTCTGCCGGACGAACACCGGCAGGTCAGCGATCAACCGAGCAAAGGGAAGGTTTTGACAGTAGGGGCCGGCGCCCAAGGCGCGGCCGGTGTGGTGAATCACCTGTTCCACGGCGTGTTCGACCACGGCCCGCACCCGACGGGCGAGCAGTTGGCAGTCGGCGCCAGGCTCAAGGTCGATCTGCTCGGCCGCCTCGCGCAACACGCAGCCGGCGCCATACAGCGCCGTGTCGACAGCGCCCAGATGGGCGAGGGCGTGGGGTTCTTCGCGTTGCTGGCAGTGCTCCTGCAAGACCTGCCCCAGACGGCGAGCGGCGCCGAACCAGCAGGCGGCTATGCCCACGCCGCCCTGCCAGAACCCCGGCCGCGTGAGGTATTGTTCGGGCCCGCCGACGGCTTGGGCGTGTGCACCGTCGAAGACCACCTCGACGCTGCGGGTGCGGGCCATGCCCACGGCCTGCCAGCCTTGATCCGTCACCTCGACGCCCGGCTGGCGCAAAGCCACCGCCACCAATTGTTGCCGACCCTCGACATCGGTGGCTGTCAGCAGCGCATGGGAGAGTACGGCGGCGCCGGAGCACCAGGCCTTGCGGCCATGCAGTTGCAGGCCGCCGTTCACCTGCCGGGCTTCCAGCCGCGGACCGCCCGCGCACCAGGTGCCCCACGTGGCATCCACTGCAACTGGCGCGTGCTCAAGTTCGGCCAGGATGGCCAAGGCATCGGTGTGGCCCTCATACAATTTGCACAGGGCCAGATCATGCCCGCCGACCTCGGCCAGTGCGCGAAACCGCGCCAGGGTCTGGCCGCCACCCGGCAGGGGCAGTTGGTCGAGGCCGTCGCGGCGCAGGTCGCTCAGGCATTCGCCCAGCGCCACGACATCGCCATAGTCGCCGGTCGAGGCCCGCAGCCAAGGAGCCAGCCGGTCGATCATGAGTCTTCGTCCCTGATCAGCTCCATCAACAGCAGGGAACGCCCGGTGACCATGAAGTGGCTGCCGAAGGCCAGATGCTCGTTGCCCTTGAAGCCCGGCCGATTGGTGTCTACCAGGCAATTCCAGTATTGGCCCTCGGGGACCTCCGGCAAGGTGAAGTTGACCACGTCATGGTGGGCGTTGACGATCAGCAGCAGGGTGGCGTCGGCTCCCGGGCGCAGGATCCCGCTGGGCTGCGCGCGGCCGTCCAGCAACATGCCCAGGCAGCGGCCATGGCTTTCCTCCCACTGCTCGGTGGTCATCTCGTTGGCGTCCGGCGCCAGCCAGGTCACGTCCTTGACACCGATGGCCTCGTTGTACTCGCCCACCAGAAAGCGGTTGCGCCGCAAGATCGGGTAGGCCATGCGCAGTTTGACCAGGCGCTGGACGAACTTGAGCAGGCTTTCACCTTCGGCATCCAGCGCCCAGTTGACCCAGCCGATCTCGCTGTCCTGACAATAAGCGTTGTTGTTGCCGTTCTGGGTGCGGGCGAACTCATCGCCGGCCACCATCATGGGCGTGCCCTGGGAGAACAGCAGGGTGGCGAAGAAATTGCGCATCTGACGCAAGCGCAGAGCGTTGATCTGCGGATCGCCAGTGGGGCCTTCCACGCCATGGTTCCACGACACATTGTTGTTGGTGCCGTCCTGATTATTCTCGTCGTTTTCTTCGTTGTGCTTGTGGTTGTAGGACACCAGGTCGCGCAAGGTGAATCCGTCATGGGCGGTGACGAAGTTGACTGATGAATAGGGCCGCCGTCCGCGCTGGTCGAACATTTCCCCGGAGCCGGTCATGCGCCCGGCAAAATCCGCCAGCTGCCCGTCGTCGCCTTTCCAGAACGCCCGGACGGTGTCGCGAAAGCGGTCGTTCCATTCCGCCCAGCCCGGCGCGAAGCGGCCCACCTGATACCCGCCGGGGCCGCAGTCCCAGGGCTCGGCGATGAGTTTCACCGAGCGCAGCACCGGGTCTTGGCGGCACGCCACGAGGAAGCTGTGCCGCTCCGAGAAGCCATCGTGATAACGCCCCAAGATGGTCGCCAGGTCGAAGCGAAAGCCGTCCACGTGCATCTCGGTGGCCCAATAGCGCAGTGAGTCGGTGACCATTTGCAGGACGCAGGGGTGGCTCAGGTCCAGGGTGTTGCCGGTGCCCGAGTCGTTGATGTAAAAGCGCTTGTTCTCGGGCATCAGGCGGTAGTAGGAGGCGTTGTCGATGCCGCGCATGGACAGGGTCGGGCCCTGCTCGTTGCCCTCGGCAGTGTGGTTGTAGACCACGTCGAGAATCACCTCAAGACCCGCGTCATGCAGGTGCGCGACCATTTCCTTGAATTCGGCGACCTTGCCGCTGGCCAGGTAGCGGGCGTGCGGTGCGAAGAAGGCGATGCTGTTGTAGCCCCAGTAATTGTTCAGGCCTTTTTGCAGCAAGTGCTGATCGTTGACGAAACCGTGGATGGGCAGCAACTCGACCGAGGTCACCCCCAGGCGCTTGATGTGGTCAAGCACCTCCGGCACGGCCAGCCCGGCGAAGGTCCCGCGTACGGCCTCGGGCACGGCCGGGTGGCGCATGGTGAAACCACGTACGTGGGTCTCGTAGAGAATGGTCTTGTCCCACGGCACATTGACGCGCTCGTCCCGGCCCCAGGTGTAGGCGGGGTCGATCACCTTGCATTTGGGGACATAGGGGGCGCTGTCGCGCTCATCGAAACTAAGGTCGCCGTCGGGGTGACCGATGGTGTAGCCGAACAATGACTCCGACCATTTCAAGCCGCCCACCAACTGTTTGGCGTAGGGGTCGATCAGCAACTTGTGGTGGTTGAAACGATGGCCGTTTTCCGGGTCGTAAGGGCCATACACACGGTAGCCGTAGATCAGCCCGGGGTGGGCGTCGGGCAAGTAGCCGTGATAGATCTCGTCGGTGTATTCGGGCAGTTCGATGCGCTCGAGTTCGGTTTCACCGGCGGCGTCGAAGATGCACAACTCGACTTTGGTGGCGTTGGCCGAAAACAAGGCGAAGTTGACCCCCAGGCCGTCCCAGCTGGCGCCGAGCGGAAAGGGCAGCCCCTCACGGATACGCGACGGCTCGCTGGCAGGACGTTGCACGGGTTTCTTTGGTCGACTCATTATCAGTCCTTTTCGAGGATGCTCGGCTTGAGCGTGGGACCCAGGCCGCGAAAAACCTGGCTGTGAATCGCGCGCACGCAGAGCTTGCTGGCCTGGGGACAGAGGATCGATCAGAGCGGGCCTCGTTGAGGGAGGTGGCAGGAGGCAACCGCGGCTGACTGCCAGCCGCGGTGAAAATGTGCCTCAGCTCGCTGGCGGCTTTTTCGCGGCGGCGGGCTTTTTCGCTGCGGTCGGTTTCTTCGCCGCCGTTGGAGCGGCAGGTGCTGTGGCGGCAGGTGTGCTGTCAGCTTTTACAGCGGTCGATTTGGCCACAGGCTTGGCTTTGGCCGGCGCCGGCTTGGCCGCACTGGCTGCAGCGGCAGGCTTGGCCTTGGCTGGCGCTTTGGGCGCCGCCGGCTTGGCTTCGGCGGCGGGCTTGGCTATGGCTTTAGCCGGCGCCTTGGCCTTGCTCGGTTTGGTCGGTGCCAGCGCCTCGGCCTCGGCCAGTTTGCGGGCCATCTCCCAATGGCGATCGCCCTGACCTTCGGGCTGCCCTTCGGACTCCCAGATCTGATAGGCGAATTCGCGAATACGTTTGTCTTCGGTACTCATTTCCACGCTCCTGATCACAGCTCACTAATGACAAAAAGATTGACAGGAAACTCCCTCAACGCACTGTCCAGTCGCAATGTTCTCTCTGGTGTGACTGCACATTGCGAAAAAAGTCCCTTCAAGTTGTACAGCTGTCCACTGGCAGGCCTTCTCTTCTCCGGCGTGACGCCCTCTGGCAACTGGACGTGGGTGTCCCCCCACTGTTGCGCCACTATCAGCGGCGTGTGGCCGTCGGCCAACAGACTGCTGGCCAAGCGCGGCACGATGACGATCGCCAGTTGGTCCTCCCACCTTCTGGCAAAAGCCAATACCTTGTCGGCCTGTGCTCCGGACACCGTCAGCGGTAAATAGCTGCCCCTGGCAAACAACTGCGCATGCTGCTCGCGACAGTGTAGAACACGTGTCACCAGTGCCTGCTTGATTGCACCGGCCTGCCAGTCGATCAGTAGTTGTTCGCACGACAGGTCAGCCTGAAGGGCCTGGGCCCGAGCGGGGTAATCGACGGGACGGCGGTTGTCCGGGTCGACCAGGCTGAAGTCCCAGAACTCATCGCCCTGATACAGGTCTGGAATGCCCGGAACGGTCATGCGCAACAGCGTCTGGACCAGGCTGTTGAGGGCGCCGGCCGGGGCAATGGCGGCCACGGCCTGGGCGATGGATTGGCGCAATGGCAGCCCGCTGTCCTGTAGCAGCAGTTGCTCCAGAAAGCCTTTGCAGATCGCCTCATAGCCTTCGTTGGGCGCGCTCCAGCTGCTGACCAGCTTGGCCTCGCGCAGGGCCTTCTGCTGCCATTGGTAGAGCCGCTCGGCGTATGCCTCAAGACCACTGCGGTCATCGGCGGCCAGCCCCAGCGGCCAACTGCCCAGCAGCGTCTGGTAGAGCATCAGTTCGTCACCGCCGGAGGGCGCGATACCGTCACCGAAAGGCTGCTGCAACGGTTGCGCGAGGTTGTGCCAATGGCGCACCTGGTCGGCATACCACGCACCGCGTTCACTCAGCACCGCCAGGCGTGCGCGGGTATCTTCGCCGCGTTTGTGGTCATGGGTCGCGGTGGCCAGCAAATTGTCGGGGAAGGTGCGCAAGCGCTCTTCGCAGGCCTCGTTGAAGGCCTCGGGCGAGCCGCTGAAACGTTCGGTTTCAAAACCTACGTCATTGCGCGAAAGCAGTACGGCAGAACGATAGAACGCGGTGTCTTCTACCGCTTTGGCTGCCGATGGCGAGGTCAGTTGCTGGAAGCGCACGCAGGCATAGCGCAGCAACTTGCGGGTGCGACCCGGTGGGGTCTGGCGCCAGGTCTGATCGCCGAACCAGCGTTGCAGGTAATCCAGTGCCGGCCAGTCCGCTTCGCCAAGTGTGGCGCGGGCACCTTCCATGGCCTGCTGGAAGAAGCCTTCATCCTCGGCCGGTCGTCCGCATGGGCCAATGTAGGTGCGGTAGACCGGGTAGTGGACGATCAACGCTTGCAGCGCCCGGCGAATCGCCCCCAGGGTCAGGTCGCGGCTCATCAGGTCACCACGGGCCACCAGCAGCAAAGCCTGGGCCACCGACTCGAAGTCGCCGGCCAGCGAGCCATTGAGTACCAGGTGGCGGGCCGTCAGGGCCTCCTCGCCAAAGTCGGCGGTGCGTCCGCTCAGTTCGCTCCAGAGCAAGCCCAGCGGTGCGGAGCCGGCCGGGTCGTGTTGCAGCAGCGAAACCTGGTTCATGAACTCGTAGCCGGTGGTGCCATCCACGCCCCAGTCTCGGTGCAGGCGCTCGCCGCTGCCGAGGATCTTTTCGACGTAGATCGGCAGCCGCGTCAGCGCCGCCTCCGCTGGCCGCTGGGCCAGTAGAGCGTTGACGCGGCGGCGCAGCTTGCGGCAATAGCCCCGTGGGTCGGCCAGGCCGTCGATGTGGTCGATGCGCAGGCCGTCCACCAGCCCTTCAGCCACCAGTTGGAAGATCTTGCCGTGAGTGGCTTCGAATACCGCCGCTCGTTCGACCCGCAGGCCGCCCAGTTCATTGACATCGAAGAAGCGTCGCCAGTTGATGTCGTCGGCCGCGGTGCGCCAGCTGGCCAGGCGGTAGTGCTGACGTTCCAGCAATTTGTGCAGGCGATTGAAGCCGCTCTCGGTCGATGAGTCGTAGTGGGCGATGATCCGTTCGATAGCCGCTTGCAGGTCCTGTTCGAGCACCTGTCTGGCCAGCTCCGCGCGCAACGGCTTGGCCTGGGCCCAGGCGTCGCGCTGGTCGCGCAACTCGCTGAACGCCTTGGCCAAGGCCTCGAGCCCAGGCTCCTCGGCCGCGCTCAGCAGCGCCGGGTAGTCCAGCGGGCAGAGGGGGAATCGGTGTTCGTAATGTTCGACGAAAAACGCGCCGGTCTCGCCATCGAAGCGCAGCGGCAGCGTGCCTTCCTGCAAGGCGATGCCGTAGTCGGTGCCCAGGAACGGCAGCAGCAGTTGGCCCTCGAGCAATGGATCGGGGGAGTGCCACTGGATGTCGAAGAACTCGGCGTACGGGCTGCGCCGGCCCCATTCCAGCAGGTCCAGCCACCAGGGGTTATGGGCGCCGCCGACCGCCATATGGTTGGAGACGATGTCCAGGATCAGCCCCATGCCGTGCTGACGCAGCGCGGCCACCAACCGGCGCAGGGCGGTTTCACCGCCCAGTTCCGGGTTGATAGTGGTGGGGTCGACCACGTCGTAGCCGTGCATGGAGCCGGGGCGGGCCTTGAGCAGCGGCGAGGCGTACAGATGGCTGATGCCGAGCTGCTTGAAATAGGGCACCAGCGGCACCGCGTCATCCAGGGTGAAATCCTTGTGAAACTGCAGCCGCAGGGTGGCTGTCATTGCTGTCATCGATCACGCTCTTGGGCTTGTTGTCGGGCGCATGCCAGCAGCTCCAGGCGGCGGGCAGCGTCGGTGTCGTCCAGCAGGGTGGTGACAGGCGCGCTGTAGCGGCGGCGCCAGTTGGGATGGCTGTCGATGGTGCCGGGCAGGTTGGCCTGCTCCTCGATGCCCAGTGCGTCGTCCAAAGGCAACAGCACCAAGGGCGCGCGCGTGTGGCCGAGGAAGCGTACGCTGGCGTCGATCATCTGCTCGATCTCGTCCCCCTCACTGCGAAAGTTCTGCGGGTCGTTGGCCAGCAGGTGCCTGAGGCCGCGACGCTCCTGTTCGCGGGTGACGCGCCATTGCTGCTCGGTATCGTGATTGATCAGTTCCAGTTTGTGGTTCCAGTCGATATCCCGGGCGCGCCACCAACCGTTAAGGGTAGGCAAGTCATGGGTGGTGCTGGTGGCCAAGGCGTCGTCGGGCCAGTCCAGGATCGGTTTGAAGTGGCCCGTATGGGTTTGTTCGAACAGCAGCACGCGCATGCCCAACATGTGCCGCGCGGCGAGTTTTTCCCGCAGGCCGTCCGGCACCGTGCCCAGGTCTTCGCCAAGCACGATGGCCTGGTGGCGATGGGATTCGAGGGTCAGCAAGCGCAACATGTCGTCGATAGGGTAGTGCAGGTAGGCGCCATCGCTGGGGGGCACGCCCACTGGAATCACCCACAGGCGTTGCAGGCCCATGACGTGGTCGATGCGCAAGCCGCCGGCATGCGCGAAGTTAGCCCGGAGCATCTCGATGAAGGCACGAAAGCCGTTGCGGATCAGGCCCTCGGGTGAGAAGGCGGAGATGCCCCAGCCCTGGCCTGAGCGGTTGAGAATGTCAGGCGGTGCGCCCACGGTCAGTTCGCTGAGCAGCTCATCCTGGAAGCTCCAGGCCTGGCTGCCGGCACCGTCGGCGCCCACGGCCAGGTCCGCCACCAGACCGATGCGCATGCCGGCGCTGCGGGCCGCGGCCTGGGCACGGGTCAGGCAGCGGTCCACCAGCCATTGGCAGAAGGCGTGAAAGCCCACCTCCTCAGCGTGCTCACGGGCGAAGCGGGCGATGGTCGGACTTCTCGGGTCGTGCCATTCGGTCGGCCACTGACGCCAGTCCAGGCTCTCGCCGGTGCGAGCGCGTTCGGCCTGCAGGGCTTCGAAACGGCAGTGGTTTTCCAATGCTTCGCCGCCGGCGTGGCGAAAGCTGCTGAAGTCGTTATTGAGCGGATGCTCGCCGCTGACAAAGCCGTCATACAGGCTGCGCAGCAACTGCTGTTTGGCGGTGGCCGCGGCAGGCCAGTCGATCAGCGGCAACGCTTCCAGGTGCTGCAGCGTCTGGCCCAAGCCGGCAGCGTCGATGGCGGCGCGCACGGCACGCTCGCCGAGAATGCTGCCAGGGGCTGCGTACAGGCTATTGAGGAAAAGCCGGCTGGAGGGCGAATAGGGGCTGTAGCGCGTGTTGTCAGCGGTGCACATGGCGTGCATCGGGCTGATGGCCAGCGCATCGGCGCCTCGTTCGCCGGCGCTGCGCACCAGGGATTCGAGGGCCTGGGTGTCACCGAAGCCGCCATCGCCTTCGCGGCGCAGGCTATAGAGTTGCGCGCTCAGGCCCCAGGCCCGGGCCGGATCGTTGCCCACGGCATCGGCGACGCTGTAGCAGCGCTTGGGCGCCACGGCGAGCGTGAAGTGGCGGCCGTCGGCGCGCACGTCCTGATAACCCACCGGGATCATGCCCGGCAAGCCGGCGTGATCGTCCAACCGCAGGTCCAGGGTAGAGCCGTCTTCCAGGTGGACCTGGCAAGGGGTACCGGGTTTGAAGTAACGGTCCAGCGCCACTGACTGGCCATAATCGGCGGTCAGCAAGGGCGGCAGGCGATGGCCTTCGCGCAGTTGGGTCAGCTCGTCGAGGCTGGCACTGATGTCTTGCTCGCTGTCGGCCGCGTGGCCGAGCCCGGCCAGCACCTTGCGCAAGACGTCATCAGTGACCCGCTGGTGGCGGCCGTTGGCATCCGTCCAATCGACCGCGATACCGGCCAGTTGCGCCAATGCGTGCAGGGCTGTTTGACTCATGTTCGATCTCCGTGGCCGGGCGTCATGCTGACCTGGGCGGTCAACGCGCCCAGTGATCCATCCGTGGGAGTGGCCTGTGCGGCGGGGCGGCTGTCGAATAGCAGATGTTCGGCGGCCACTGGGTCCACGAGCACGGCGTCGCTGCTCAGGTTCAGGTCAATGCGCAGCAGGCTGCCGTCGCCCATGCGCCAGCGCGCACTGACCACGCCCTCCGCCAGCACCGTGCAGCCCTCAGCCATGCTGCCGGGCAGGCGCGGGACGATTTCGTCGCGGCGCAAAGCCAGCAGTTGGCGATAGAGCTGCACCCAGGGGCCATCCTGCTGGAAGTCCAGCTCCTCGAAGTGCGGGCGCGAGGCGTGGAAGGTGTCGCTGTGGTTCGGGTCCGGGATCTGCGCGCGCTGCGTGGCGTCCTGAAACGCGGCAAACGCCTTGAACTCTTCCCGTCGGCCTTTGCGCACCGCTTCGGCCAGTTCGCCGTGGTGGTCGGTAAAGAACAGGAACGGCTCGTCGCTGGCCCATTCATCGCCCATGAACACCATGGGAATCATCGGTGACAGCAACAGCAGGGTGGTGGCGGCGCGCAAGGCCGGTTCAGAGCACAGCTGGCTGAGACGTTCGCCAAAGGCGCGGTTGCCGATCTGGTCATGGTTCTGCAGGAACAGCACGAAGGCGGTGGGCGGCAGGTGTCCACTGGGTTCGCCACGTTGCTCGCCATGGCGGTTGACATGGCCCTGATAGACGAAGCCCTCGCTCAGGCACCGGGCCAGTTTGCCGGTGGTGTCTTGCGCGTAGTCTTCATAATAGGCCTCCGTTTCGCCGGTCAGCAGCACGTGCAAGGCGTTGTGGCCATCGTCGTTCCACTGGGCGTCATAGCCTTGCTGCATCAGGCTGGCCTGGTTGTGTTCGTTCTCCAGGGTCAGGTAGACATGCCGGCCTTCAGCCACCGAGCCGCGAATGCGCTTGGCCATTTCGCCCAGAAAGTCTGGCGACTCGATGGCGTGTACTGCGTCGAAGCGCAGGCCGTCGAAGCGGTATTCATTGATCCACATCAGCGCGTTATCGATGAAGTAACTGCGCACTTCGGGACGGCGAAAGTCGATGGCCACGCCCCACGGGGTGTGCTTGTCGTCGCGGAAGAATTCCTTGGCGTAGGCGCCCAGGTAATTCCCGTCCGGGCCGAAGTGGTTGTAGACCACGTCCAGAATCACCATCAAGCCGTGGCCGTGGGCCGTGTCGATCAAGTGTTTGAGCTGCTCGGGGGTGCCGTAGGAGGCCTCGGGTGCATAGGGCAGCACGCCGTCATAACCCCAGTTGCGCGCGCCGGGAAATTCGGCGATCGGCATCAGCTCGATGGCGGTGATGCCCAGCCCCGCCAGACGGGCCAGGTGCCGCTCCACGGCCTCATACCCCCCCAACGTGCCGATGTGCAGTTCATAGATGACCGCCTCATGCCAGGGGCGGCCCTGCCAATGCGGGTGTTGCCAGGTGTAGGCCTGGGGGTCGACCACCCTGCTGGGGGAGTGGACATCGCTCTCCTGAGCGCGGGATGCGGGGTCCGGGACCTCAAGGTCGTTGTCGATGGCGTAGCGGTAGGTACTGCCGGCGCGGCTGGCCGTCTCGACGACGAACCAGCCGTGTTCCTGCGCGAGCATCGGCACCGAGAGCGGCGCCGTGTCCTGTTGCCCTGCTTGCAGTGGATAAAGCAGGAGGGTGACCTGTTTTGCATCCGGAGCCCACAGGGCGAACCGTGTGTGCTCCTTGTCCAACATGACCGCACCGTGAGACCAGGTTTCAGTTGTCCGTGCCGGCATCGATGAAACCTCTTCTATTCAGTGTTTTTCAGTGGTGCTCACCGCGCGACGCACCAGGTCTTCATACAGCTCGGCATACGGTTCCACAGCCTGGCTCCAGTTGAAGGGTTGGGTCATCGCCCGGCAACGCATGGCATTGAGTAGCTCGGGTTTTTCAAACACGTAGAAGGCTCGGCGCAGGGCTTCTTCGTAGCTCTCGATGGAGGATTCCTCGAACAGAAAGCCGGTCACGCCGTCTTCGATGGTATCGGCCAGACCGCCAGTCTTGCGCGCCACCGGCAGCGAGCCGAAGCGTTGCGCGTACATCTGGCTCAGACCGCAGGGTTCATAGCGCGACGGCATCAACAGGAAATCGCTGCCGGCGAACATGCGGCGTGCGTCGGTTTCGTTAAATCCGATGCGGACGCCGACCTGGCCCGGGTAGCGCAGCGCCAACTCGCGCATGGCCTGTTCTTCTTCCGGCTCGCCACGGCCAATGATGATGATCTGGCCGCCTTGCTCGACAATGAATTCGGTCACGCCGATGGTCAGGTCCAGGCCTTTCTGGAACACCAGCCGCGAGACGACGGCAAACAGCGGCCCGGTGGAGGCTTGGAGGCCGAACAATTCGCGGATGGCATCGGCGTTTACGGCCTTGCCTTCCCAGTCGTTGAGGCTGAAAGGGCAGACCAGGTGCGGGTCGGTGGCCGACTCCCAGCTTTCGTCGATGCCGTTGGGAATGCCGCTCAGCTGGCCGTTTTGAGCCTTGCTGCTGAGAAAACCGTCCAGGCCGCAGCCGAATTCCGGCGTGGTGATCTCTTCGGCGTAGGTGGCGCTGACGGTGGTGATATGGCTGGAATAGGCCATGCCGGCCTTGAGGAACGATAGCTTGCCGTAGAACTCCAGCCCGTCTTGATTCAAAGCGTGGTCGGGGATGCCCAGTTCGGGGCAGCAGGCACGGCTGACCACGCCCTGGTAGGCGAGGTTGTGAATGGTGAACAGGGTCGGCGTCGACAGGCCGCGCCATTGCATGTAGGCCGGGGTCAGGCCCGCGGGCCAATCATGGGCGTGAACCAGGTCGGGTTTCCAGTGGACCATACCCTGGCCACCGGCAATTTCTGCGGCCGCCATGCTCAGGCGGGCGAAGCGGATATGGTTGTCCGGCCAGTCGCGGCCATTGTTGGCGCCGTAAGGCGTGCCGTCGCGCTCATAGAGCTCGGGGCACAACAGTACGTAGATTACCAGACCGTCAGGCATGTCCATTCGACCGATCTTGCAGGGGGGCAGTGCGGCATGGCCACCCAGCTCGCCCACGACATGGATCGGATTCTCGCTGTTGACCACTTGCGGGTAGCCCGGGATCAGGACCCGCACATCGTGCAGCGGACCCATGGCCCGAGGCAGTGCGGCGGACACGTCGCCCAGCCCGCCGGTCTTCACCAGGTCGGCAATTTCCGAGGTCACGAACAGGACTTTCTTGCGGTTGGGGTTCGGCCGGGTCTCGGCCTGAAGTACCTTGCCCGTCGACGCAACCACCGCGATCACAGGCTCGTTGGCCTGCCGATTAAAACTCTCTCCATGCGTCTCGACAGCGGCACTGATCATTGTTATCTCCCGTGAAATAGGCTGGCTCTTTGCGGTTCTCATCCTTTCCGCTGTCAGGCGCACAAGCGCTGCACACCGCGACCATAAGAGTCACGTGGTGGTTTGACTTAGGTGGGGTGGGCAAACCTTGCCCGGCAATTCCTTTGCGAGAAACATGCCGAGTGCATTGGCCTACCCTTAAGCTGACCTGTCACATTTCTGGAAAGTTCGACTTTTTTGTGATGAATTTCTCGAACGGTGCCAGGCCGCGATTTTCAGTGTAGGAGAGGTTTTGCCGAGGTGCCGAAAGCCGTGCAAAGGGCTCTGGCTTATAACGCGGTGGGGCCCTCGGGGAGGGCGTGAGGAAAGGTTTGCCCATCGATGAACAGGGCCATTATCGACTGCTTTCGAGGCGGATAATGGCCCTGTGAAATTTTTCGTCAGTCACGGGCGGCGGATCAGCCCTCGGGCATGGCCGACGAATGGTGGCTGGTGATCAGCCATTGTTCGCCATCCCAGCCGTAGGAGTAGCTGTAGCGGGCCTGAACGGACTTGCCGCTTGCACCATAAGTAAACGTATAGAGCCCGGCGTCCACCGCATTGTTGCATCCCAGCAGGATGGTCCGGCTGTCGATGCGGCCTACCGGCTGGTTGGCCAGGAAGTGGGTGAAGTAATCAGCTTTTTCGGCCGCACTCAGGCGCACCTGGTTGGAGACGGTCGGCAGCAGCACCGAGGTGCTTGCGTAATTGGCAACAACCTTGGCGGCATCGCCGGTTTTCAGTGAGTCGTTCCAGCGCTCGAACAGGGCCGAGATCTGCGCGTCGGTGGCTGTCACGCATTGGGCGGCGGCCTTGGCGTCGGCCATGGCAGCAGAACCGAAGCCCAGGGCGATCAGGGTCAGGGGAAGTGTCAGAAGTTTCATGATGGCTCGTCGCTCATGCTCGCCACGGGATGTGGCGAAGCGGCGGCAACAGTCTAGGGCGCCCTCGGTAACACTTCCTTCAGATAACGTTGCTGGATAAATCAATGCTGAACCTGGCTCAGCAACGCTGTCAGTTCGGCCACCTTCTCCTGCAACTGCGCACGTTCTTCCTTGATTTGTCGCAGTTCATCGCGACGAACGGTAACATACTGTGTTTGCGAGATTTTTGCCTGAATGACAGTACCCATCATACACCTCGATTGCTGTTGTTATGGTCAGGAAAAGCGGGCCGCTCAATGCGGCTGGCTCATGAAGAATCTATCGGCGCGCACGGCTGTTTCTTTCGGGCCGGGCAAAGCTGGACTAAGGTTGACCGACGAATGGCGGTCTGCCCCGCGCTCAACATGAAATATCCCGTCATCCCCCAGATCCTGAAACTTATGCGCCAGGGCCTTGGACTAACGCTGGGATGATGGTTCGACCACCAAGGTGTCACTCACCTTTATTTGCACATTGGAGCACCGGCATGCAACTGGGAATCATTGGATTGGGCCGTATGGGCGGCAACATCGCCAGAAGACTGATGCAGGGCGGCCACACGACCGTGGTCTATGACCGCAGTCAGGACTCGGTCAAGGGCCTGGCCGGAGAAGGCGCTACCGGCGCCAGTGACCTGGCCGACCTGGTCGCCAAGCTTCAAGCGCCTCGCGCCGTCTGGGTCATGTTGCCGGCAGGCGCACCGACCGAGGAAACCATCCAGCAGTTGAGCACCCTGCTCGACGCCGACGACGTGATCATCGACGGCGGCAACACCTTCTACAAAGACGACATTCGCCGCGCTGAAACGCTCAAGGCCAAGCAACTGCACTACGTCGACGTAGGCACCTCCGGCGGCGTCTGGGGCCTGCAGCGCGGCTACTGCATGATGATCGGCGGTGAGAAAGAGGTGGTTGATCGCCTTGACCCGCTGTTCGATTGCCTGGCACCGGGCATGGGTGACATTCCCCGTACCCGTGATCGCAAGTCCGAAGACGACCGCGCCGAGCGTGGTTACATCCACGCCGGGCCGCCCGGTGCCGGGCACTTCGTCAAGATGATCCACAACGGCATCGAATACGGCTTGATGCAGGCCTACGCCGAAGGCTTCGACATTCTCCAAAGCAAGAACTCCACCGAGCTGCCGGAGAAAGAGCGTTTTGACCTGAACATGGCCGACATTGCCGAAGTCTGGCGCCGCGGCAGTGTGGTCTCGTCCTGGCTGCTGGACCTGACCGCCGATGCGCTGGCCAGTGACCCGGCCTTGGCCAAGTACTCCGGCTCCGTGTCCGACAGCGGTGAAGGTCGCTGGACCATCGACGCCGCAGTGGAACAGGCAGTGCCGGTTCCGGTGTTGTCCAGTGCCCTGTTCGCGCGCTTTCGCTCGCGTCAAGAAAGCACCTACGGTGACAAGATGCTGTCGGCCATGCGCTTTGGCTTCGGTGGCCATATCGAGGTTCCAAAATGATCCGGGGCAAATCCAAGGTCGACGCGGCACCCGCGACCACGCTGTTCCTGTTCGGCGCCCACGGCGACCTGGTCAAGCGGCTGCTGATGCCGGCGCTGTACAACCTGCGCCGTGACGGTCTGGTGGACAACGGCTTGCACATCGTCGGTGTCGACCACAACGAAGTCAGTGATGCCGACTTCGCCGCCAAGCTCAAGAACTTCATCATTGAACAGGCGAAGATCAAGGGCAGCGAAGACGAAGACCAGATCATCGACCCGGCGCTGTGGGAGAAGCTGACCAAGCGGATCAGCTACATCACTGGCGACTTCACCGACCCGGCGACCTACAAGGCCGTGGAAGAGCGCATCGCCAAGACCGGTACGGGCAACGCCATGTTCTACCTGGCCACTTCGCCGCGCTTTTTCAGTGAAGTGACCGAGCGCCTGGGCGAGGCCGGCCTGCTCAAGGAAACCCCCGAAGCGTTTCGCCGGGTGGTGATCGAAAAGCCGTTCGGCTCGGACCTCGCCACCGCGCAGGCGCTCAACGCCTGCTTGCTGGGGGTGATGAAAGAAACGCAGATCTACCGTATCGATCATTACCTGGGCAAGGAGACCGTGCAGAACATCCTCATCAGCCGGTTTTCCAACGGTATCTTCGAGGCGTTCTGGAACAACCACTACATCGACCACGTGCAGATCACCGCGGCCGAAACGGTGGGCGTAGAGACCCGGGGCAGCTTCTATGACAGCACCGGCGCCCTGCGGGACATGGTGCCTAATCACCTGTTTCAGCTGCTGGCCATGGTTGCCATGGAACCGCCGGCGGCCTTCGGTGCCGATGCGGTACGCGGCGAAAAGGCCAAGGTGGTGGGGGCGATTCGTCCTTACTCCAAGGCCGATGCGCTGAAGAACTCGGTCCGCGCCCAGTACACCTCGGGCGAGGGCGGCAAGCCGGGCTACCGCGAGGAGCCCAAGGTCGACCCCGAGAGCAAGACCGAGACTTACGTTGCGCTCAAGGTGCTCATCGACAACTGGCGCTGGGTGGGTGTGCCGTTCTACCTGCGCACAGGCAAGCGCCTGAGCCACCGTGACACGGAGATTGCCATCTGCTTCAAGCAGGCGCCTTACGCGCAGTTCCGTGACACCGAGATCGACCGCCTCAAGCCCAACTACCTGAAGATCGGTATCCAGCCGAACGAAGGCATGTGGTTCGATCTGCAGGCCAAACGGCCAGGGCCGGCATTGATCATGGAAAACGTCGAGCTGGGCTTTGCCTACAAAGACTTCTTCCAAATGACGCCGTCGACCGGTTACGAAACCTTGCTGTACGACTGCATGACCGGCGACCAGACCCTGTTCCAGCGCGCAGACAACATCGAAAACGGCTGGCGTGCGGTGCAACCTTTCCTTGATGCCTGGAAGGAGGGTGGCTCCGTGGCCACCTACGCGGCGGGTGAAGAAGGACCGGAGGAAGCCGACGAGTTGCTGGCTCGCGACGGCCGCAGCTGGCAGCCACTCGGATGAGTGCGGGGGGGCAGCATCCCGTGCGTCTGGTCCTCAGCGACATCGATGGCACCTTGCTGCTCCCCGACCATAGCCTGGGGGCCAGAACCCAGGCGGCACTGGCGCAGTTGCGCGAGGCAGGCATTGCCTTGAGTCTGGCCAGCGCACGTCCGCCGCTGGCCATGCGCAAACAGATCGCTGCCATTGGTATCGATGTGCCGGTAGCCGCGTTCAACGGCGGCACCTTGATGGCCCCCGATGGGCGTTATATCAAGGTCAGCCCGCTGGCCCGCCAGCCCGCCGAGACGGCGCTGGCCCTGTTTGCCCAATACCCGGTCGCGGTCTGGCTGTTCGCCGACGACCAATGGCTGGTGCTTGATCGGACTGCCGCTTACATGCAAAAAGAGCGCGATGTGCTGGGCTACGACGAAGTCGTGGTGCCCAACTTCGAGCCTTATCTGGACCGCGTTGACAAGATCGTCGCCACCAGTGCCGATTTCGATCTGTTGATCGAGTTGGAGAAAAAGCTGTTGTCGCAGATCGAGGGCCAGGCCTTGGCGTCGCGCTCGCAGGATTACTACCTCGATGTTACCGACCTGGCTGCCAATAAAGGCGACGCCCTCGCCAGCCTGGCTGAGCATCTGGGCATTGCCCTGGAGGAAACGGCCGCGATGGGCGATGGCGGCAACGATGTGGCGATGTTTCTGCGCGCCGGATTTTCGGTGGCCATGGGCCAGAGCAGCGACGAGGTCAAACGCCACGCCAGTGCCGTGACCGGCAGCAACGCCGACGAGGGCATCGCCGACGCCATCGTCAAGATGATTCTGCCCCGGGGGCGTCCGCATTCCTGAACGCTGTATCGCACAAGGTTGTCATCATGCCCGCTCTGATAGAAGACTATGCGTTGCTCGGCAATTGCAAGACTGCCGCGCTGGTCGCCCGCGATGGATCGCTGGACTGGTTGTGCTTCCCTCGTTTCGACTCCGCCGCCTGCTTCGCCGCCTTGCTGGGCAGTCAGGACAATGGCCGCTGGCTGATCGCCCCGCGCGAAGCCATCGTCAGCCAGAGTCGGCAATACCGTGACGACACCCTGATCCTGGAAACCACCTTTCATACCGCCAATGGCAGTGCGCGCCTGATCGACTGCATGCCGATGGGCGAAGAGAGCTCGGTGTTGCGCATCGTCGAAGGTCTGAGCGGCGAGGTGCTGTTCGAAATGGACCTGGCCATCCGCTTCGATTACGGCAGCAGCGTGCCTTGGGTAGAAAAGAAGGTACCCCGCACCCTGACCGCTGTGGCCGGCCCGGAAATGCTGGTGCTGCGCAGTTCTTCCACCCTGCACGCAGTGGCCCAGAGTACGGTCAGTCATTTCACCGTGCGCGCCAGCGAACGGCATGTCTTCACCCTGGCCCACCAGCCATCCCATCTGCCGGTGCGCGACGGCTTCGACGGCGAGCAGGCCTTGAGCGAGACCGAGCGTTTCTGGCGCGACTTTGCGTCGCGCTGCCCGGACGTGGGGCCCTGGTCGGATCTGGTCAAGCGCTCGCTGATCACCCTCAAAGCCATGACCTACCGGCCCACCGGAGGGATCGTCGCGGCGGTCACCACTTCGCTGCCCGAGCGCATCGGCGGCGAGCGCAACTGGGACTATCGCTATTGCTGGCTGCGCGACGCCACCATGACCTTGCTGGCGTTCATGAACCTGGGTTACTACGAAGAGGCCAGCGCCTGGCGCGACTGGCTGCTGCGCTCGGTGGCCGGCAACCCGGAGCAGATCCAGATCATGTATGGCCTGGCCGGCGAGCGCCGCCTGCCCGAGTATGAATTGCCGTGGCTCAGTGGTTACGAAGGTTCCAGCCCGGTGCGCATCGGCAACCTGGCCGCCGGGCAGTTGCAGATCGACGTCTATGGCGAGGTGGTCGACGCCATGACTCAGGCCAGCAAGGGCGGCATGCCCCATCACGAACGCGGCGCGGCCATCTCGGCGTTGCTCAAGCCCTACCTGGAGAAGGTCTGGCACGAGCCGGACGCCGGGCTCTGGGAAATCCGGGGCGAGCCGCAGCACTTTACCCACTCCAAGGTCATGGCCTGGGTGGCTTTCGACCGCTGGGCCCAGGTGGCCGACGACAGCGAGGAAGGGCAGCGCACCGGCGAGCACTGCCGCGCGGTCGCCGATCAGATCCATCGGCAAGTCTGCGAACATGCGGTGGACCCCGAACTGGGGTGTTTTGTGCAGTCCTATGGGTCGACGCACATGGACGCCAGCCTGTTGCAGATAGCCCTGACCGGTTTTCTTCCGGCCGATGATGCGCGGGTATTGGCCACGGTGGCCCAGATCGAGCAGCGCCTGCTGCGTGATGGCCTGTTGCTGCGCTATGACACCAGCGAAAGTGCCGACGATGGCCTGAGCGGTGAGGAGGGGACGTTCCTGGTCTGTTCATTCTGGCTGGCGGATGTGTACGTGCTGCTGGGCCGGATGGACGACGCCAAGGTGCTGTTCGAGCGCCTGAGCGGGCTGTGCAACGATGTCGGTCTGCTGGCCGAACAATACGACCCGCACAGCCAGCGGATGCTGGGCAACTTTCCCCAGGCGTTCAGCCACCTGGGGATCATCAACACCGCGCTCAACCTGCACCGGGCCTGGGCCCCGGCACAGGATCGGGCGGACTGACAACCATGATGGGGTAGAACCTGTGGGAGCAGGCCCTGCCTGCGATAACGGCGACGCGGTCCAGGACCGGAAACCGCGCTATAGTTCTGCTCCTATAACAACAGTCAGGAACCCCCTTCCATGCCCGACTACCAGGCATTCAAGGTCGAGATCGCCCACTCGATTGCCCACGTGCAGATCAATCGCCCGCACAAGCTCAATGCCATGAACGCGCCGTTCTGGAGCGAGATCATCGAGATTTTTCAAGCCCTGGACGAAGATGACAGCGTGCGGGTCGTGGTGCTGAGTGGGGCCGGCGAGCACTTTTCGGCGGGCATCGACCTGATGCTGCTGGCGTCGGTGGCCAGCGAGCTGGGTAAGGACGTGGGCCGCAACGCCCGCCTGCTGCGGCGCAAGATTGTGCAGATGCAGGCGGCCTTCAACGCCGTCGATCACTGCCGCAAGCCGGTGCTGGCAGCCGTTCAGGGCTATTGCATCGGTGGCGCCATCGATCTGATCGCCGCTTGCGACATGCGCTACGCGGCCAGCGACGCGTATTTCTCGATCAAGGAAGTGGACATGGGCATGGCCGCCGATGTCGGCACCCTGCAACGTTTGCCCCGTATCATCGGCGACGGCATCCTGCGCGAACTGGCTTACACTGGCCGTCCGGTGCTGGCGCCCGAGGCGCTGGCCATCGGCCTGGTCAACCGGGTCTGGCCCAGTCATGCCGAACTGCTGGAAGGGGTGATGGCCATCGCCGCGCAGATTGCCGCCAAGTCGCCACTGGCCATCGCCGGGACCAAGGAAATGATCAGCTACATGCGTGACCATCGGGTGGACGATGGTCTTGAATACATTGCCACCTGGAACGCTGCCATGTTGCAATCCAGCGACCTGAAAGTGGCCGTGGCAGCCAGTATGAGCAAGCAGCCGGCGCGCTTCGACGATTGAGCGCTCGCGCCGCTGCCCCGTTTTAAGGAAATCATGATGTCTTCACGTTGGACGACCGCTGTTCTTGACCCCAGCCACACAGGTGGCTGGGCTGTGGTGCGCAGCAGCCTGGGTTTTCTGCGCGATGAGCAAGGCCCGTTGTTTGCCCGGGAATGGGTCGCGAGCCAGGGCCTGCCGGTACTGGCCGAGCATGGCGTCGGCCATCTCGAGGGTGAACCGGTGTTCGTCTATGAGCTGCAAGGGCCGGTCGAACTGCCGGGCTGCGAGTGGCAGGGCTTGCGCCAGTTCATGATGCAGGGCGACCTGGATATCTTCAATTTGCTCGGCTACGCCGCGCAGATCGCCACCTGGGCCCGGGAGCATCGTTTCTGCGGCAGCTGCGGCCGCGCCGCAGTGCAGATCAAGGGCGAACGGGCGATGCATTGCGACGTGTGTGATCTGCGCGCCTACCCGCGCATCTCGCCGAGCATGATCGTGCTGCTGACCCGCGGCGACGAGATTCTGCTGGCCCGTTCGCCGCGCTTCGTCACTGGGGTCTACAGCACCCTCGCGGGATTCGCGGAGCCGGGGGAATCGGCCGAGCAATGCCTGATTCGCGAAGTGCGCGAGGAGGTCAGCCTGCAAGTGCGCAATATTCAGTACAAGGGTAGCCAATGCTGGCCTTTTCCCCATTCGATGATGCTGGGTTTCCACGCCGAATATGCCGGCGGCGATATTGTGCCCCAGGCCGACGAGATCGAAGACGCCCAGTGGTTTCGAGTCGACGCACTGCCGCCGCTGCCGGCCGGGCGCTCCATTGCCCGCTACTTGATCGACCTCTACGTGGCCGAACGGCTCGGCTTGCCTGAACCCGTGCTGGCCGGCCAGGTTTAGCACCACGGTGATGAACGTTGCAGGAGCGCGCGAAGCCCGCGATGAGGTCCAGGCATGATTGACGCTGGGCCTCGTCGCGGGCTTGCGAGTGTGTAGGGCGCAAGTGGATGTGTCAGGAGAGAAATCCGCCATCCACATTCAACGCCACACCGGTGGTGTAGCTGGAGGCCGCGCTGGCGAGGTATAGCACGGCGCCGGCCATTTCATCCGGGCGCGCTACGCGTTTGAGGGGGATCTGCGCCAGGGCGGTCTTGAGGATCGCGTCATTGCTCACCAGTGCCGAGGCGAATTTCGTGTCGGTCAGGCCCGGCAGCAAGGCATTGCAGCGGATGCCGAACGCGGCGCATTCCTTGGCGAAGACCTTGGTCATGTTGATCACCGCCGCCTTGGTCATCGAGTACACCCCCTGGAACACGCCGGGGGACACGCCGTTGATCGAGGCCACGTTGATAATGCTGCCGCCGCCGTTTTCGCGCATCAGCTTGCCGGCCTCCACTGACATGAAAAAGTAACCGCGGATATTCACGTCCACAGTTTTCTGGAAGGCACTCAGGTCGGTGTCCAGCACGTTGCAGAACTGTGGGTTGGTGGCGGCGTTGTTGACCAGAATGTCCAGCCGGCCGAAACGCTGGCGAATGTCGGCGAACACGCGCTGGATCTGTTCCATTTCACCGATGTGGCACGCTACTGCCGTGGCTTGGCCGCCGTCGGCGATGATCCCGTCGGCGACGTGCTGACAGCCCTCGAGCTTGCGGCTGGACACGATTACATGGGCGCCCTGAGTGGCCAGCAGCCGGGCGATGGCTTCGCCGATGCCGCGGCTGGCGCCGGAGACGAAGGCGATCTTGCCGTCGAGATCGAAGAGTTCGGTTTTGCTCATGGGACGCTCCCGGTCAAAGGCTGGAATGTTTGATCACGTTCAGGCTCATCTGCTCCAGCAACCGGTTCATGTGGATGAAAGGCGCGAAGCGTTTGTCCCGGGTCTGTCCGTGGAAGTAGCGGTAGTAGATCTGCTGGACGATCCCGGCCAGGCGGAAAAGGCCGTAGGTGTAGTAGAAATCATGATTATCGATAACGATGCCCGACTGCTCGGCGTAGTAATCGACAAACGCCTGTCGGGTCAGCATGCCGGGCGCGTTACTGGGCTGGCGGCGGGTCAACTGCACGGGTGCCGGGTCTGAGGCTTCGATCCAGTAGGCCAGGGTGTTGCCCAGATCCATCAGCGGATCGCCCAAGGTGGTCAGCTCCCAGTCCAGGACACCGATGATGTTCATCGGATTTTCCGGGTCGAGGATCACATTGTCGAAGCGGTAATCGTTATGCACGATGGCCGAGCGCGGTGAATCGGCGGGCATGTGCTGCTCCAGCCATTGCCGTACGGCGTGCCACTGCGGCGCATCGGGGGTCAGTGCCTGCTCGTAGCGTTGGCTCCAGCCGCTGATCTGGCGCGCCACATACCCTTGGGGCTTGCCCAGGTCACCCAGGCCGCAGGCGTGATAGTCGACGCGATGCAGTTGCACCAGCCGGTCGATGAAGCTCTTGCACAGGGTCTGGGCGCGTTCGGCATCCAGGCCCAGTTCGGGCGGCAGATCCGCACGCAGGATGATGCCGTTGACCCGTTCCATGACATAGAACTCGGCGCCGATCAGCTGCGCGTCGGTGCAATGCACGAAAGCTTTCGGGCAGTACGGGTAAGCGCTGCCCAGACGTTGCAGGATGCCGAACTCGCGGCCCATGTCGTGGGCCGTGCGTGCCTTGTGGCCAAAGGGTGGGCGACGCAGTACCAGATCGCGCTCGGGGTAGTGCAGCAGATAGGTCAGATTCGAGGCGCCACCGGGGAATTGGCTGATGGCAGGCTGGCCGGTCAGGCCCGGGATGTGCTGTTTGAGGTAAGGGTCGAGCAGCTGGGCATCCAGCTCTTCGCCTGGGCGAATGCCGGTGGGTTGATCTGTGAGCACCATGGGGGTCCCTTGTCTTTATTCTGCCGATCAATCTAATCCGTGGGCGGGTGGGTCACAAGGGCGCGGGGGGTGTTATTGGTGGGGGTGTTGGGGGGATATGAAGGTTTTATATTGCTTGGAGACCGCATCGCCCCTGCCGCTGGCAAGGGCGATGCGGACTGTCAGGCCTTAGTTCAGGCCCAGCTTGCCGCGCATGGTCGAGAGGTCTTCAGCCAGGGTGTTGACCGGGCCGATGAGGGCCTTGCGGTCAGCGTCCTTGACCTTGTCATAGGTCTCGTAGCCGCCGTCCTTGGTCTTGTACTTGGCCAGGATCTTGTCCACAGCGGCAAAGTTCTTGTCGACTTTGGCGGTGAAGGCCTTGTCCTGTTTTTCCAGTTGCGGACGGAACAGCTCGACGATTTTCTGTGCGCCGTCGACGTTGCCCTGGAAGTCATACAGGTCGGTGTGGCTGTAGCGATCTTCTTCACCGGTCACCTTGGTGGCGGCGACTTCTTCCATCAGTGCTGCCGCGCCGCCTACCACTTTCTCTGGCGGGAAGGTCAGGCCGGCAATGCGGGTCTGCAGGTCTTTCACGTCCTTGAGCAGACGGTCAGCCAGTGCGTCGAGGCCTTTGGTAGTGTTTTCCGAGTACAGGCTGTACTCGATGCGGTGAAAGCCGGTGAAGTCTTCCGCGGTCACGCCTTTCTCATGGTCGTCGACACGGGAGTCGATGGAGGCGTCGAGGTCGCTGAACAACTCGGCGATCGGCTCGATGGATTCATAGTGCACGCGAGTCGGCGCATACAACTTCTTGGCGGTGGCGATGTCGCCTTTCTTGATCGCGTCGGTGAACTTCTGGGTTTCGGTGACCAGGGTGTCGACTTTGTCGGTCACGTAGATCTTGTAGTCCGAAATCGGCTGCACCAGGTCCAGCGAAGGCGAGGCGGCAGCAAAGGCGGCCAGCGGCGATGCGAGCAGGGTGGCAGACAGCAACAGAGCGAGAGGCGTCTTCTTCATAGCGGGTCCCCAAGTGATCAAGTGTGATTAAGCAGTTGTTTTTCTGGTTGCATCGATTAATGAGCGACCGATGTAGTCGTGGTCGCCGACAACGCCGGGCAGAGTGAAGAAATAACCACCGCCGCAAGGCTTGAGGTACTCCTCCAGGGGCTCGCCGTTAAGGCGGGTCTGCACGGTGATGAAGCCTTTTTCCAGGTCGGCCTGGTAACAGATGAACAGCAGGCCCATGTCCAGCTGGCCGTTCTTGTTCACGCCGTTGGAGTAGTTGAACGGGCGGCGCAGGATCAGGTTGGCCTGGGACTCCGGCGTCCGCGGGTTGGCTAGCCGAATGTGGGCATCGAGCTTGGTCAGCTTGCCTTCCGGGTCCTTGGCGTAGTCAGGCACCTCGGCTTCCACTTTGCCGCCCATGGGTGCGCCGGTCATTTTGTGACGGCCGAAAATGCTTTCCTGCTCCTGCAGCGGCGTGCGATCCCAGCGCTCGACGAAGTTGCGGATGATGCGCACGGCCTGATAGCTGCCATGGGCGGCCCAGGCCGGTTCGTCGCTCCCGGGTTGAATCCACACCAGGGCATTCATGGCCTTGGCATCGTTGGAGTCGGGGTTGGCCGAGCCATCCCGGAAACCGAGGAAGTTGCGCGCACTCTGGGCCGGTTCACCAGGGGCCAATGGCGCCTGGGGCGGCACGCTGCCTTCCTGTTTCCAGCGCACGAACAGCAGGTCAGGCATGTTCTTGACGATGTCACGCAGGGCGTGGATGTTGGTGTCCGGGGTGTTGGCGCAGAATTGCAGGGTCAGGTCGCCGTGGCATTGGGCTTCTTCCAGCGCGTCATTGGGGAAGCCGACCATGCGGCTCAAGCGCCTGGGCTTGACCTTGGCCAGGCCGAAGCGCTCGTCGAACAGCGAGTCACCCACCGAGACGGTGATGGTCAGGTTGTCGGGAATGACCACCGGCCCGAGAATGCCCGAGTCGACAGGGGGCAGCTTGGGGTCGACTTCCTTGACCTCGCCGCCGGCCATCAGGAACTTGATGCGTTCGTCGAGGGTACGAAACAGCCGGTCGAGGTCCTCGCGATCACTGGCCAGCACGTCGAAGGCAACCATCATGCCGGCGGCCGGACGCGGGGTGACGATGCCGCTCTGATGCTGGCCTTGATAATCGTGGGCGTCATGGGTCTTTTCACTTTTCGGCGCTTCGGTCACCTGGGCCGGTGCGGGGGCGGCCATGGCCGGGCAGCTCATGGTGCTGCCCGCCAGGGCCACGCCGGCGGCGCCCAGGCCCATCAGCACGCGACGGCGCTGAGGGTCCACGGGGCAGCCTTGCATCAATGAAGGGTTTTTCGGTTCTTCGCTCATGAAATCGGTTCTTTTCGCAATTACAGGCCGGACAGGCCAAGGGCGGGATCAATTCCGTCGAGTGCATCGGCCAGAGCCTTGGCCTTGTCGGCGATCTGCTTGCGCTGATCGGGGCCGACCTTGTCGTACGGGAGGTACTGGCCGTCGCTGCCGCGCAAGGCGTTCAGCTGGGCATCCAGCGCCGCAACGGCGCTGTCGACCTTGGGCAACAGGTCGGCGGCCGACTTGGCCATGACCGGGCGCAGCAGGTCGACCACCTTGCGCGCGCCTTCCAGGTTGGCGGCGAAGCCGTTCAGGTCAAGGTGGCTGTAGCGTTCCTCTTCACCATTGGTGCGCACATCGGCCAGGCTGCGAATGTTGCGTGAAACAATCAGCACCAACTGTTCGGGCGGCAGGGTCTGGGCCAGCAGCTGGGTCTTGAGGGTGGCGACATCGGCTTGCAGGCGCTGTGCCACAGGTGTCAGGCCTTCCAGGCTGTTCTGTTGGAACAGGCCGTATTCGAGGCGGTGGAAGCCGCCGAATTGCGGGTCCTGCTCACGCTTTTCGAAGTAGTCGGCGCGGGCATTGATGCCGTTGTCCAGTTCTGCCAGGCGCTGGGCGGCCGGGGCCAGCCGCTGGTAGGCACTGCGGGCGGGCAGGTAGAGGGCGCGTGCCTTGTCCAGGTCGCCGGCGGCAATCGCCTGGGCCAGATCATCGGTGGCGTGGATCAGCGCGTTGCCTTGGCTGCTCAGGTAGACGCGGTATTCGGACAGCGGGCCGATGAAGGCGACCATCGACGGGCGGGCCTTGGCGGCGGCGTCGGAGGCGGCGGTCGGGGTGACGTGCAAGGTGCCGCGGGGGTTGCTCAAAAGGCCGCAGGTAATGGCATAGTCGCCCGGTTGCAGGTTGGCGTTGATCACCTGGCTCAGGCCCGGAGCGATGTTTTCGCGTTCTTCGACCACCAGCACGCCGTCGAGGATTTCCCACTCCACGGCACGTTCGGATTTGTTGACGATGCGAAAGCTGGTGCGGCCGGCCGGCACGGTGAGAGCGTTGGGCTCGCAACTCTGCGGGTGAATGTTGACGACGATTTCATCCCCGGCGTTGGCCTGGCGTTTGGCCGAGGCAGTCTTGGAGGCGTAGTAGAACAGGCCACCCGCGGCAATCAGCACCACGGCCGAGCCGATGACAGCGAAACGCATGGCGCGGGGCGGCATGCCGGAATTGGGGTTGGACATGAGAGCCTTACGTATGGGAAACGGGAGTGGGCTTGCCCGCTGCATGGGCGGTAGCGGGCATGAAAAACAGGGTCAGGGTCACGATCAGGTACAGGAAATAGGCCGCCAGCACGCTGACCGTCGGCGCGTCCTGATAGCCGAACATGCCGGCGAGTACCGAGCCGGTGGGGCCGTCCATCGGCAGAAGGGCGCTGATGTCGAACACCACGTCCTGGAAGTGGTTCCACAGACCGGCCTCATGCAGAGCGAGCACCGAATTGGCCAGGACGCCGGCGGCTACCACCAGAATGAACAGGCCGGTCCAGCGGAAGAACAGGGTCAGGTTCATGCGCAGGCTGCCCTTGTACAGGGCCACGCCCACGGCCACCGCCACCAGCAGACCCAACAGCGCGCCCAAGGGGCCGCTGGCACCCTGGCTCTGCTGGAACACCGCCAGCAGGAAAAACACCGTTTCCAGGCCTTCGCGGGCTACGGCGAAGAACACCATGGCGATCAGCGCCCAGACCTGATTGTTGGAGTTGCCCAAAGCTTGTTCGAGGGAGGCTTGCAGGGATTGCTTGACCGAGCGGGCGACCTTGCGCATCCAGAACACCATGGAGGTGAGGATGACCACGGCCAGCAGGCCGACCAGGCCTTCGAAGAGCTCTTGCTGCTTCTGCGGGAATTCGGCACTGACCAATTCCAGGCCGCCACCGACCAGCAGCGCCAGGGCGCCGGCCAGAAAGACACCGATCCAGACCGCCGGCATCCATTGGCCGCGGCCGGTCTGTTTCAGGTAGCTGGCAATGATGCCGACAATCAGCGCGGCTTCGATGCCTTCGCGCAGCATGATCAGGAATGGAACGAGCACAGTGCACCACAATGAGTATCAATAAGTGGTTACGTTTTACCATAATGATAACCATTATTGAATAGATTCCCGTTAAATTCATGGAATCGGGGCGGGATTCATTTGCATTGCGGGGCGGGCGAACAGGAGAGTGCTGCAAGGTGCGGGGCCGCGATGCGGCCCCGGCGGTGTCGCGTCGGATCGGGCCTTAAACCGGGAACAGCTCGCTCAGCTTCATGGCCAGCATCATGTCGCCTTCGGCGCGCAGTTTGCCGCCCATGAAGGCCTGCATGCCGTCGGTTTCGCCGCTGACGATGCCCTTGAGGGTCTCGCTGTCCATCACCAGGGTGACGTTGGCATCCGGATTTTCACCTTCTTCGAGCTCGCAGGTGCTGTCCTTGACGATCAACGCGTAGTGCTTGTCTTCGTCGGTGATATTGAACCCGAACACCAGGTCCAGGCCGGCGGCAGCGGCTGGGTTGAACTTGGCTTTCATGGTGTGTACGGCATCGGCTACGGAGGTCATGGTTCGATCCTTTATCAATAGAGGCGGTGACGGAAGGTCACCTGTGGGCGCCACTCACCGCCAGGTGATGAGCTGCGGCGCGTTCGCCAGTTGCAAGTGTGCATCACTGTTGAAAGTGGCCAGGCTCACGGCGTGCCCGCGAAACTTGAGCACGCTCAGCGAGGTGTTGACGATCTGCCAATTGGCCTCGAAGGCCTCCAGGGCAGGCATCCGGGTGATCAGGTGGAGCAGGCCGGTGATTACCCCGCCGGAGGTGAATATGGCGATGTTGTCGGCCGGCGCGGCGCGGTCGAGCACACGCTGCAGGGCGGCCTGGACCCGTTCGAGGAAGGCGGTCCAGCCCTCTAGCCCCGCCGGGTCGCGGCCGCCTTCGAGCCAGTCGGCGATCAGCAGCGCAAACAGGCGCTGGAACTCGGCGCGGTTGTGCGCGGCGTTGCGCATCACCTCCAGGGCCTGGGGCTCGCTGGCCAGCAAGGCGGGCAACAGGGCGCGGACCAGGCCTTCGGCGTCGAATTCGTTGAAGCCGTTGTCGGTTTCCAGGGCGGGTGCCTTGGCACCGGCTTTCGCCAGTTGGGTCAGGGCCAGGCGCCCGGTGTCCTGCTGGCGCTGCAGGCTCCCGGCCAGACAGCGATCAAGGCGCACGCCGAGGGCGGCGAGGTGATCGCCCACCACTTTGGCCTGGCGAATGCCCACTGGCGATAACACGTCGTAGTCGGCGGCACCGAAAGAGGCCTGGCCATGTCGGATCAGATAGATGCTGCCCACGCCTGCGCTGCCCTTTAAGTTGAAATGCGGCTGGAACGTTTCCCGGAGGTTAGGGGCCTGCCGAAGGGCTGTCAATGATAATTCATACGTCTGTTTGAATGGCCTGTTTGAACCTTCGCCGTGGACAGTGTCTGCCTACGTGCCGGTAGCCGGAGCGGCGGGCTGTCGGTATGCTTCATCGATTCTGTCCCGGCAAACCGCCGGAAGCATTGCATGTAAAGGAGTCACCGTGGATTTTCTTGCCGACTACGCGGGTTTTCTGGCGCGCACCGTCACCTTGGTCGTCGCCATTGTCGTGGTGCTGGTGGTCATTGCTTCGTTGCGCAGCAAGGGCCGCCGCAAGACGGCCGGGCAGTTGCAGGTGGTGAAGCTGAATGATTTTTACAAGGCATTGCGTGAACGTCTGGAAAGCGCGCTGCTGGACAAGGACCAGTTGAAAGCCTTGCGCAAGCAGCAAGGCAAGACCGAGAAGAAGCTCAAGAAGTCCGCCGACAGCAAGGGCCGGGTGTTCGTGCTGGACTTCAATGGCGACATCAAGGCCTCCGCCACCGAAAGCCTGCGCCAGGAAATCACCGCACTGCTGACCCTGGCCACGCCCAAGGATGAAGTGGTGCTGCGCCTGGAAAGCGGCGGCGGGATGGTCCACAGCTACGGCCTGGCTTCGTCGCAGCTGGCGCGTATCCGCCAGGCGGGCGTGCCATTGACCGTGTGTATCGACAAGGTGGCCGCCAGCGGTGGCTACATGATGGCGTGTATCGGCGAGAAAATCATCAGCGCGCCCTTCGCCATCCTCGGCTCGATCGGGGTGGTCGCGCAGTTGCCCAACCTCAACAAACTGTTGAAGAAACACGACATCGATTTCGAAGTGCTCACCGCCGGCGAGTACAAGCGCACCTTGACTGTGTTCGGTGAAAATACCGAGAAGGGCCGTGAAAAGTTTCAACAGGACCTGGACATCACCCATCGTCTGTTCAAGAGCTTCGTTGCCCATTACCGCCCACAGCTGGTGATCGACGACGTGGCCACCGGTGAAGTGTGGCTGGGGGTCGCGGCCATCGACAAGCAACTGGTGGACGAACTCAAGACCAGCGACGAATACCTGGCCGAGCGCGCCAAGACCGCCGATTTGTATCACCTGCATTTTGCCGAGCGCAAAAGCCTGCAGGAACGGATCGGGCTGGCGGCCAGCAGCTCCGTGGAACAGTTGGCCAGCCGCGCCTTCGACACGCTCAGCCAGCAGCGCTTCTGGTAATCGCCGACGTCGGCGGACAATAGCTATGTAACGCTGTCCGCCACGGTATTTTTGCTCCACTGCCGCCCCCTCAAGCAGTGGAGCCATGACCATGGCCAATCTTTCGCCAGCCGTTGTTCGCGGTGGCAAGCCCGCACACTTTGACCTCATCAAGGCCAGCATTCCCGACTGGCTGACCCAGGCGCCCCCGAGCGTCCACCGCCTCTGGCAAGCCGCCCTGAGCGAGCACATCGCCGCCAGCCATGCCGTGCAGGGCGTAATTGATTCACTGCCGACACCCACCGCCTTCGTCGAGCCGCTGCTGACGGCGGCGTTGCACCAGCGTTTCAACCGCGCAGTGGATGTGACGTGTATCGAGCTCTGGCGATTGCGCCATCACAAGGAGCTGTATCCCGACATCCCGCTGCGCTACGTGGGCGAGGCTCAGGTGGCACGCACACGGGTGGCCATTACCCGCCAGACGCTGATCGAGGCCGCCATGGCCAACTTTTCCAGCCTTGAAACGACGGCCTCGGCCTTTGAAGCGGGTTCCACCGTGCTGGCCCCGGGGGTCCCCATTGACTTCGATGCCTATGGCAAAGGCCCTTGGTACGACGCCGCTCAGGTCATCGACATCGCGCCTCATGAGTTTGCCCAGGTCTGCCGCGAGCTGGATCTGGGGCGCCGCTACCAGGATCACTTGCGCGGGGTACTGGAGACGCCTCGGGTCACCGCCCTCCTGCAGGCGGATGTGGCGGCCGATATCCGCCTGCACGCTAACGGCGCGCACGCGCGCCAATGGCTCAGCGATGAAGGCCTGCAGGTGGTGCAGGGCATGCTTGAGGAGGGTCGTGCACAGTGGCATGGCCACCCGGTCCAGGTGTGCGGGCTGCGCATGCTCGGCGCGCTGGATCAGGTCGGCATTGCCTTGCAACGGGCGCTGGTGCTGCAACCTCGGCTCAGCGGGCAGGCGCGCTGTGTGCTCTACCTGGCCGGTGATCCCCATCATCCCGTGCGCGAATATGCTTCGCTGGCCGAGGTGGCCGACTACCTGCGCGGGCAGTTGCGCCAACAAGACTATGGGCTCGGCTTCCTTGGACAGATCGCCCTGGCCGATCGCGCCGAGTTTGCCCGGCGCCTGCATAATGCTCTCAGGCCCCTGCCATTCTGGTCGCTGGGGGCTGGCGAAGCGCAGCGCGTGGACGACCCCGATGCTGACTTGGTCCTGCGCGCGGCAGCGGTGTCCGGTGCTCCTCATGTCTGGCTGCAACAGCGTCAGGTCACCGGGATCCTTGCCGATGCGCGCCGGGTAGTGGTGCCCAACGACGATGAGGATCGCCACGAGCGTGAGGCGCGCCTGGCGCTGTGGGAAGCCATTGGCCTGAACCTGGCCAACGTTGCCGGATTCTTCGTCCCCGGGGTGGGCACCTTGCTGCTGGGGGCGACGGCGGTGCAGTTGCTGGGTGACCTGGTGATCGGCATAGAGCAATGGCAGCACAGCGAACGGGTCGAGGCCCTCGCGCACTTTGCCGATATTGCCCAGACCCTGGCGGTCACCGCCCTGGCGGCCGGGGCGGCGCTGACGCTCAGGCCGTCACCGTTGATGGAGAACCTGTTGCCCGTGCTCGATGGCCAGGGCCGTACGCGCTTGATGAAAGCGACGCTGCACGACTTTGCCCTGAGCCAACCCCTGCCGGCCGACCTGATGCCCAACCGGCTCGGTCAATACCGATTCGACGATGCCGAGCACATCGTGCTGGACGGTCGGGTCTATCGGCTTGCGCACGACCCGGCTGCCCAACGCTGGCGGGTGGTCCACCCTGATCCTGCGCAGTCGGCAGGGGTGGAACTGCGGCACAACGGCCAAGGCACATGGCGGGCGGTCCACGAGCGCGTGGAGCGCTGGAGCCTTGAACAGTCCATGGCTCGGCTGGGGGCCGAAGCCCATGGCCTGGACGGCCCCGTACTGGATCGTTTGCGGCGTACGGCGCGGTTGTCCGAGACCGGCCTGCGCGAGCTGCATCGGCACAACCACAGGATCCCCGCAGCCCTGCGCGAAGCCATGGCCGATGCGCAGGCCCAGCGCCTTGTTGATCGACCTGGAGAGTGGCGCAACGCTGTCGAACTGCGCCTGCCACCGCACGCCCTGTCCACCCCGGCAGGCGCCACGCTGGGCCGCGATTTTCCCGGGTTGCCGCCGTCGCTGGTCGAAGAAATCGCCGCGGGTGCCAGCGCCCCGGAACGCCGGCTGTTAAGCGCGGGAAGGGTGCCGATGCGTCAGGCCGAGCAGGCGCGGCGTGCATTGCAGGATTGGCAACTCGATCGGGCGATCAATGGTCTGTGGCTGCCGGCATGGGCAAGTGTGGACAGCCAGACGCTGTGGCAGGGCACCTTGGCCCGGGTGCCCGAGGGCCTGGCCCCCCAAGCCGGGCGTTTGTGGGTCTACGAGTACGCCGTCGCGCATCGCGACGCGGCTGCTGCGCTGCTCGGCCAGCGCCGGGCGCCAAGCTGGTGGCGCCCGCCGGTCCGCTCGGCCAATGGTCGGGTGGGCTATGCCCTCAGTGGTCGCGGACCGGCGCTCATCGATCCGATCGCGCAGCGCCTGCGGGCCTTGTACCCTGCGGTCACCGATGCCCATTTCAATCAGTTGCTGGCGGAGCTGGGAGAGGATCGCGCGCTGGCCGTGAGCGTCCGGGAGCAGGAGTTTGAAGCACTCGTTCAGCAGTTGGAGCAGTGGCAGGGGGAGGCCGCCGAGTGGGTGGATGGGCTGGGCGTGCGGCTTCCTGTGGAGGTCGCGGATCGCGAGGCGGTGGCCGACGAGATTCGTGCGGCGTGGCGCCGCGAGACCGGGCTGATCTTTGCCGGCATGGATTGGGCCACGGCATCCGACCTGTACTTGGGCGAGCGCCACATCGGGGAGTTGCCGGCGCTGACGGCGGATTTTTCCCATGTCTATTCCCTCGGCCTGAGCGACATGGGGCTGCATGGCGACCCCTCGGCCTTTCTCGCTCGATTCCCCCGAGTGCAGGCGTTGGAACTGCAAAGCAATGCGTTGACCCGAATACCGCCTGCTGTGGAGCACATGACCGAGTTGCGCGGCCTGACGCTGGACGAAAACCCGTTGTCGGCCTCGGACACGATGTTCGATCCCTTGGCTGGATTGGCACATCTGGAATACCTGGTGCTCGGCAATCAACCCGAGGCGCCCCCCTTGCAGGCCCTGCAACGTCTGGCCGGGCTGACACGGCTGTACGAATTCGCGATGCCCAATGTCGGTGCCCTCTTTACCCTGGCCCATTGGCAGGCGCTGCGTGAGATACCGAACCTTGAGCGCTTGTGGCTAGGCAATAATCGCCTGGCACTGACCCCGCCGATGGTCGAGGTCATTGCCGGCATGCGGGGCTTGACGCTGCTGGACCTGCACGGCAATCCCCTGGTACTGGCGCCCGTCGTGGGCGAACTGCATGATTTGCAGATGCTTGATGTGCGCGACTGCGGGCTGACGCAATGGCCCTCCGGCCTGGACGGGCTGATGGCCATTGTGGACGGCCCGTTACGCTCAGTGTGGCTGCAAAACAACCCCATTGTCGAAATCCCGGTGTTGGCCAATCTGGCCTATTTTCGTCGACCGTTACGCTCCTTCAACCTGTCCACCCAGCACCTCGACGCGCTCGGGCTGCAACGTTTGCACCGCGCCCAGCGCGTGCATGCCTGGCAACCGGACTTGGGCCTGGGTGACCTACCCGCGCCGCAGCGACCGAGCTGGCTGGTCGGCGCGACACCTGGGCTGCTGGCCAGTGTCGAGGCGCTGCGCAGCGAACCACGCGCCGGGTACTTTCTTGAGGCGCTGGAGCGTGCCGAGGACATGGCCAGCTATCGTCGCGATCCGCCGGCAGGTCGTGTCCGGGTTCAGGCACTGGTCAGCGCCATCAGCGAGCTAGCACCAGGCGAGGACAGCCAGGGCCTGACCCGTCTGCGTGAAGATTTTTTCGATATTGGCGAGGAAGCCATCACCACCTGTGGTGACGGCATCCAGTTACTGTTGACCCGCTGTGAAACGCTGTTGCTGATCTATCGGGCCGCGGCTCGGCCGGGTGCCGACATGCCGGCGCTGCTGAACACCGCGCGCGGGGTGCTGCGCGCCGAACTGGTGGACGAAGCGGCCCTGCGGATCGTGCAGGGTCGGGAGGCGCGGCAGGGTGCATTGGCCCGTGGTGACCAGGCTCCCGACAGCGCCCTGAGTTCAATGGACGAGCCGGCCCTGGCCATTCAGCCGCTGGCCCTGGATGAGGCTGAAGTACGCCTGCGCCTGCGTCTTGATCTGGCGCAACGGCTGGCGCTGCCGCCCCAGGCGGAGCGCATGCTCTATGCACTGCAGTCTTCGCCGGCTCAGTTGGACCGAGTCCAGGCCTATGTTCTGGCGCAACTGACCGACGCGCGGTTGATTGATTGGCTGGTGGAGCAGCCCTGGTGGCAAGGAATGTTGGAGCGGCGCTCGCCAGAAGCATTGGCCGAGGCTCGCCGGCCCTGGTTGCAGGCTCAGCAGTATCTGTATGAGGTGACAAATGGGGGGGCGCCCGTGACGCCGCTGGCACCGCACGTGCGGGTGCGCCTGGGCGAGCTGTTCCCGGATCGGGAATGGGGAAGCCAGTCGGTGGCACTGAGTGTGGATGAGCAGGAAGTGGTGCGTCAGGCCTTGCTGGCAGGGCAGCGGCAGGCGGAGGGGGAGGCATTGACGCGGTTGACGCAGGCGCTCGTCTAGCGCTGGACCGATGGCAGGGCCGACCGGAGCTCGTACGCGAGCCCGGTCGGCTCTGCAGGTGAACCCTAACGGCGCCGGAACAACGGCAACGGCTCGTCGGTGGCCGCCTGATAGGTCACCGAAAAGTCCTTCAGGCTCTCCAGCGCTTCATACGGGTCCTTGTCCGCCCGCAGCGCAAAGGCATCGAAGCCGCAGCGGTGCAGGTAGAACAGCTGATCACGCAGCACATCGCCGATGGCGCGCAGTTCACCCTTGAAGCCATATCGATCACGCAGCAGGCGCGCATTGGAATAGTTGCGCCCGTCGGTGAAGGCCGGGAAGTTCAGGGCAATGACCTGAAACTGCTGGGCATCCTCGCCCAGCTCTTCGGCTTCTTCGTCAGCGTCCAGCCACACACCCAGGCCGCCATCGCGGGCCTTGAGGGCGTGCGCGTGCTCGCGCCACAGGGCCAGCGGCACGATCAGGTCGTCGCAATTGCTGATACCGTCCAGCGTCGCGTCCTTGGGCAGCAGGTGCCAGGTTTCGTCGACGACGGCGTTGTTCTTAATGATTCGCTGCATAGACGCGCTCCTTGAAGGGATCGATGCCGATTCGCTGGTAGGTGTCGATGAAGCGTTCGTCTTCGGTGCGTTTTTCCACGTACACGTCGATGAGCTTTTCGATCACGTCGGGCATCGCTTCCTGAGCGAAGGACGGCCCGAGGATCTTGCCCAGGCTGGCGTCGCGGCTGGCGCTGCCACCCAGGGAGACCTGGTAGAACTCTTCGCCTTTCTTGTCCACACCCAGAATGCCGATGTGGCCGACGTGGTGGTGACCGCAGGCGTTCATGCAGCCGGAAATGTTCAGATCCAGCTCGCCAATGTCGAACAGGTAGTCCAGGTCATCGAAACGGCGCTGGATGGATTCGGCAATCGGGATCGACTTGGCGTTGGCCAGGGAGCAGAAATCGCCACCGGGACAGCAGATGATGTCGGTCAGCAGGCCCACGTTCGGCGTGGCGAAACCGCCTTCGCGCAGCTCCAGCCAGAGGGCGTGCAGACGGCTCTGCTCGACGTCGGCGAGGATGATGTTCTGCTCGTGGGAGGTGCGCAGCTGGGCGAAACTGTAACGCTCGGCCAGGTCGGCCACTGCATCCAGTTGCTTGTCGGTCAGGTCGCCCGGCGCTACGCCGGTGGGCTTGAGCGACAGGGTCACGGCCACGTAGCCCGGCTTCTTGTGCGCCAGGGTGTTGCGCGAACGCCAGCGGGCGAAGCCGGGGTGCTCGGCTTCCAGAGCACTGTAATCCACGTTTTCCAGGGCCTTGTAGTCCGGGTCGACGAAGTGCTTGGCCACGCGTTGCAATTCGGCTTCGGTCAGCGTGGTGCTGCCACCGCGCAAATGCTCCATCTCGGCATCGACCTTGGCGGCAAAGACCTCGGGGGTCAGCGCCTTGACGAGGATCTTGATCCGCGCCTTGTATTTGTTGTCGCGACGACCATAGCGGTTGTACACCCGCAGGATGGCGTCCAGGTAGCTCAACAGGTCCTGCCACGGCAGGAACTCGTTGATGAACGAGCCGACCACCGGGGTACGGCCCAGGCCGCCACCCACCAGTACGCGGAAACCCAACTCGCCGGCGGCGTTGTGCACCGGCTCCAGGCCGATGTCGTGCACTTCGATGGCGGCGCGGTCGCTGCTGGCACCGTTCACGGCAATCTTGAACTTGCGCGGCAGATAAGCGAACTCCGGATGGAAGGTGGTCCATTGACGAACGATTTCACACCACGGTCGCGGGTCGATCAGCTCATCGGCAGCGACACCGGCAAACTGGTCGGTGGTGACGTTGCGCAGGCAGTTGCCGCTGGTCTGAATGGCGTGCATCTGCACGGTGGCCAGTTGCGCGAGGATGTCGGGGATATCTTCCACCGCCGGCCAGTTGAATTGCACGTTCTGCCGGGTGCTGATGTGGGCATAGCCCTTGTCGAAGTCACGGGCGATCTTGGCCATCATCCGCGTCTGGCGGGAGGTCAGCTGCCCATAAGGTACGGCCACGCGCAGCATCGGCGCGAAGCGTTGGATGTACAGGCCGTTCTGCAGGCGCAGTGGGCGGAATTCTTCTTCGCTCAACTCGCCAGCCAGATATCGGCGGGTCTGATCGCGGAACTGCTTGACGCGGTCCTCGATGATCCGTTGATCGTACTCGTCGTAAACGTACATGATTATCCTGTGGTTCTCAGGCTGTTATCTGGGCCCTATGAGGAACATAGGCGCCACGCATCAGCGCGCACGGCCGCGCACTCCCGACGGAGCCGCCGAAATATACAAGTTTGTTCATATCCGTAAAAGTGAACTTTAACGATAAGCTCATAGCTGAAATCGATAAGGCTCGACGGTTCATGACCTTGCTTGTTGAAAGGGCTTTGCTGCGCTTAACTGGTACTGGCGTACAGGTTACATCTTTATAACAACAAGAGAGACAAACCGATGAGTCAGCCTGCCAAAGTTCGCAAGCCTGCCAGTCATACCGATGCCTGGGCCATATTGTTCATGATCGTCGTGGTGGTGGGGGCCGGGTTGTTCTGGGTCACCCATCATTGAGTCTGTTTGTCCGTGCAGACCCCCGCGCGGGCTAGCCCTGATCCCCCAAAGTCGACCGCGATATCGGGGTTCACTTTGTGGGAGCAGGGCTTGCTCGCGATGAGGCCCGCACGGGCTAAAGCAAATTAATTGTCATAGCCCAGATTAGGCGCCAGCCAGCGTTCGCTCACGGCCAGCTCCTGGCCCTTGCGTTTCGAATAGCTCTGCACTTGATCACGATCCACCTTGCCCACGGCAAAGTACTGCGCCTGGGGGTGGGCAAAATACCAACCGCTGACCGCCGCCGCCGGGAACATGGCGTAGTGCTCGGTCAAGGTCACGCCGCTCTGGCCGCCCTGATCCAGCAGGTCGAACAACTGGCCTTTTTCGGTATGGTCCGGGCACGCCGGGTAGCCCGGGGCCGGGCGGATGCCTTTGTACTGCTCGCGGATCAAGGCGTCGTTGTCCAGCTGTTCGTCCTTGTCGTAGCCCCAGTGTTGCTTGCGCACCTGCCGGTGCAGCCACTCGGCACAGGCTTCGGCCAGGCGGTCGGCGAGGGCTTTGACCATGATCGAATTGTAATCGTCGCCCTTGTCCTGATAGGCCTTGGCCACTTCTTCGGCACCGATGCCGGCGGTGGTGATGAAGCCGCCCACGTAGTCGGTGATGCCGCTGTCCTTGGGCGCGACAAAGTCGGCCAGGCAGAAGTTCGGCTTGCCATCGGTCTTGATGATCTGCTGGCGCAGATGGTGCAGGCGCTCCAGCGGCTGACCCTGTTCGTCCAGCAACTGGATGTCGTCGTGGTCCACCGAGTTGGCCGGCCAGAAGCCGAACACCGCGCGGGCACTGATGAGCTTTTCGTCGATCAGCTTGCGCAGCATCTCTTTCGCGTCGGCGTACAGCGCTGTCGCCGCTTCACCCACCACCTCGTCCTGAAGGATGCGCGGGAATTTGCCCGCCAGGTCCCAGGAGATGAAGAACGGCGTCCAGTCGATGTATTCGGCCAGAACATTCAGGTCGATGTTGTCCAGCACCTTGGCGCCGGTGAAGCTCGGTTTGACCGGGATGTAGGTGCTCCAGTCGAAGCTGGCCTTTGCCGCGATGGCCTGCTCGTAGCTCAGGCGCTCGGTGCGCGCGCTGCGGTTGGCGGTGCGTTCGCGCACTTCGATGTACTCCAGGCGCGTGCGTTCGACGAAGCCGGCTTTCAATTCCTTGGACAGCAGCTGGGTGGCCACGCCGACCGCACGGGACGCGTCGGTGACGTAGACCACGGCATCATTGCTGTACTTGGGTTCGATCTTCACTGCCGTGTGAGCCTTGGAGGTGGTCGCGCCGCCGATCATCAACGGCAGGTGGAAATTCTGGCGCTGCATTTCCCGGGCAACGTGGACCATTTCGTCCAGCGACGGCGTGATCAGCCCGGACAGGCCAATGATGTCGCACTTTTGCTCGCGCGCCACCTGCAAGATTTTTTCCGCCGGCACCATCACACCCAGGTCGACAATGTCGTAGCCGTTGCAGCCCAGCACCACGCCGACGATGTTCTTGCCGATGTCATGCACGTCGCCCTTGACCGTGGCCATGAGGATCTTGCCCTTGGCCTCCGGCTTGTCGCCTTTTTCCAGCTCGATGAATGGAATCAGGTGGGCCACCGCCTGCTTCATCACCCGCGCCGACTTGACGACCTGGGGCAGGAACATCTTGCCCGAGCCGAACAGGTCGCCAACGATGTTCATCCCTGACATCAGCGGGCCTTCAATGACCTCGATGGGCCGTTTGAACGATTGGCGCGACTCTTCGGTGTCTTCGACGATGTGGGTGGTGATGCCCTTGACCAGCGTATGTTCCAGGCGCTGGTTGACCGGCCAGGTGCGCCACTCTTCGGTTTCCGCTTCCTTGACGCTGCCATCGCCCTTGTATTGGTCGGCAATGGCCAGCAGCGCGTCGGTACCTTCCGGGGTGCGGTTGAGCACCACGTCTTCCACGGCGTCGCGCAGTTGCGCCGGGATCTGGTCATAGATCTCCAGCTGGCCGGCGTTGACGATGCCCATGGTCAGGCCGTTGCGGATCGCATACAGCAGGAACACCGAGTGGATCGCCTCGCGCACCGGATTGTTGCCCCGGAACGAGAACGACACGTTGGACACCCCGCCGCTGGTCAGGGCATGGGGCAGGTGGTCGCGGATATAGGCGCAGGCGTTGATGAAGTCGACCGCGTAGTTATTGTGCTCCTCGATACCGGTGGCGACGGCGAAGATGTTCGGGTCGAAGATGATGTCTTCGGGCGGGAAGCCGACCTCATCCACCAGAATGTCGTAGGAGCGCTTGCAGATTTCCTTCTTGCGCGCTTCGGTGTCGGCCTGGCCGGCTTCGTCGAAGGCCATCACCACCACGGCGGCGCCGTAACGTTTGCACAGCTTGGCGTGGTGAATGAACTGCTCGACGCCTTCCTTCATGCTGATGGAGTTGACGATGCCCTTGCCCTGGATGCACTTGAGGCCGGCCTCGATCACTTCCCACTTGGAGGAGTCGATCATGATCGGCACCCGCGAGATGTCCGGCTCGCCGGCGATCAGATTGAGGAAGGTGACCATCGCCTTCTTCGAGTCGAGCATGCCCTCGTCCATGTTGATGTCGATCACCTGGGCGCCGGCCTCGACCTGCTGCAGGGCCACTTCCAGGGCTTCGGTGTAGTTCTCTTCACGGATCAGCCGAGCGAACTTGGCGGAACCGGTAATGTTGGTGCGCTCGCCGACGTTGACGAACAGCGAGCTGCGATCGATGGTGAACGGCTCCAGACCCGACAGGCGGCAGGCCTTGGGAATGTCCGGGATGACCCGCGGGGCGTAGCCGGCCACGGCCTGGGCGATGGCCTGGATGTGTCCGGGCGTGGTACCGCAGCAGCCGCCGACAATGTTGAGGAAACCGCTCTGGGCAAATTCTTCGATGACCGCTGCGGTTTCCCGGGGCAGTTCGTCGTACTCGCCGAAGGCGTTGGGCAGGCCGGCGTTGGGGTGGGCTGATACATGGGTGGCGGCCTTGTTGGCCAGCTCTTCCAGGTATGGACGCAGTTCCCGTGCCCCGAGGGCGCAATTCAGACCGACGGAAATCGGCTTGGCGTGGGCCACGGAGTTCCAGAAGGCTTCGGTGGTCTGCCCGGACAGCGTGCGGCCGGAGGCGTCGGTGATGGTCCCGGAGATCATGATCGGCAGCTCGAAACCGATCGCCTCGAACACGCCTTGCACGGCGAAGATCGCCGCCTTGGCGTTGAGGGTGTCGAAGATGGTCTCGATCAGAATCAGGTCGGCGCCGCCTTCGATCAGGCCTTTGGTCGCCTCGGTGTAGTTTTCCACCAGTTCGTCGAAAGTGACGTTGCGATAGCCAGGGTTGTTGACGTCCGGAGACAGCGAGCAGGTGCGGCTGGTGGGACCCAGCACGCCGGCGACGAAGCGCGGCTTGTCCGGCGTCTCGAGGGTCTTGGCATCGGCCACCCGCCGCGCCACACGGGCACCTTCGACGTTCAGCTCATACACCAGCGATTCCATGCCGTAGTCGGCCTGGGACACTTGGGTGGCGTTGAAGGTGTTGGTCTCGAGGATGTCGGCACCGGCATCCAGGTAGGCCTTCTCGATGGCGGCGATGACGTCCGGGCGGCTGAGCAGCAGCAGGTCGTTGTTGCCTTTGACGTCGCTCGGCCAGTCGGCGAAGCGCGTGCCGCGGTAGTCCTCCTCCTCCAGCTTGTAGCTCTGGATCATAGTGCCCATGCCGCCGTCGAGGATCAGGATACGTTCCTTCAGGGCTTGCTTGAAGGCGTGAAGACGAGCGCTGCGGTCGGACATAAGGGCTACCTGGTCGAGATGAAATCGGTGCACGAAACGGCGAAATGATAGCAAACCTGCAGGGCGTTAAACTGCCCGCGATCCAACATGAATCGCATTCATGTTAGATCGCTGCTTAGGCAGGTACAATGGCCACCTGAAATTTCTCGTTGGGACGACCGTCGCATGATCCATCGTATATTTGCCGGCCTGCTGGCAATGCTCTCTTGCGGCGCCGTTCTCGCCCAGGGTCCCACGGACTCCTTGCCCCCGATCTCCTATCTGCGCGACGTGCAGCCGATCTTTGCCGAAAAGTGCGTGGCCTGCCACGCCTGCAACGATGCGGCCTGCCAGCTCAACCTGGGCAGCGCCGAAGGCGCCAGCCGTGGTGCTTCCAAGGTCCCGGTGTACCAGGGCGACCGCAGCGTTGCGGTCACGCCGACGCGAATCTTCTTCGATGCCCAGACCACCGAAGGCTGGCGCGCCAAGGGCTTTTACTCGGTCCTCGAGTCTCAAGGGCCTCAGGCGGCCTTGATGCAGCGCATGCTGGAACTGGGTCACTCGGCGCCGATGACCCCCAATGCCAAAGTGCCTTCGGACATCATCCTCGGGCTGGCCCGGCAGAACATGTGCCCCAAACCCGCCGAATTCGACGCCTACGCCGGCGCTCACCCCACCCAGGGCATGCCGCTGGCAGTCACCGGCCTGACCGACAACGAGTACGCCATCCTGCAACGCTGGTTCAAGGCCGACTCACCGGTGGACTCGCAGAATTTGCAGCCCAGCGCCGTGGAGGCCGCGCAGATCGCCGGCTGGGAGGCGCTGTTCAACCGTCCCGGTGCCAGCGAAGCGCTCGCCGCGCGCTGGCTGTTCGAGCACCTGTTTCTGGCCCACATTTATTTCACCGGCGGCGAACCGGGGCATTTCTTCCAGTGGGTGCGCTCGCGCACGCCCAGTGGTCAGCCGGTGGACATCATCGCCACCCGCCGGCCGGACGACGATCCTGGCACCCAGCTGTACTACCGCCTGATCCCGGTGCAAGGGGTCATCGTGCACAAGACCCACATCACCTACCCGGCCAGCCCGCAGAAGCTGGCGCGGATCAAGCAACTGTTCTACAGCGGCAACTGGCACACCGACAGCCTGCCGGGCTACGGGCCTGGGCATCGGGCCAATCCGTTCGAGACCTTCGAGGCCATTCCGGCGGCGGCCCGTTATCAGTTCATGCTCGACAACGCCGAATACTTCGTGCGCACCTTCATTCGCGGGCCGGTCTGCCGTGGGCAGATCGCCACTGACGTGATCCGCGATCATTTCTGGGCACTGTTCCAGGACCCCAGCCACGACCGCTACATCACCGACCCGGTGTACCGCGCCAAGGCCACACCCCTGCTGGCCATGCCAGGGCAGAACGATGATGTCGGCAGTGTGCTGAGCCTGTGGCTCGACTACCGGGACAAGCGCAACGACTACGAAAACCTGCGCCGCGATGCCTACGCCAAGGCGCCGCCGGCCAACTGGTCGAGTGTGTGGACCGGCAATGACAACGCCTTGCTGACCATCTTCCGGCACTTTGACAGCGCCTCGGTGAACAAGGGCCTGATCGGTGACGTGCCCACCACGATGTGGCTGTTCGACTACCCGTTGCTGGAGCGCACCTATTACCAGTTGGCGGTCAACTTCGACGTCTATGGCAATGTGTCTCATCAGGTGCAGACACGGTTGTACTTCGACCTGATCCGCAACGGTGCCGAGGTCAACTTCCTGCGCTTGATGCCGGCCAAGCGTCGGGGCAAGATCCTCGACAGCTGGTACGCCGATGGCGGCAAATTCAAGATGTGGCTGGATTACCAGAAGATCGACACCAGCACCCCGTCGGCGCTGCAACTGGACGAGCATGACCCCAAGCGCGACTTCGCCTACCAGCTGATCGAGCGAGTCGGCTCGCTCAACGCCAGCCCGGACCCGATCAACCGCTGCATGGGGGCTTATTGCTCACGCGAGGGCATCAGCGAAACCTTCCGGGACGTCGAGCAGTCACTCAGCCGGCTGGTGTCGCGGCCGGCGGCGGGGCTCAAGGTCATCGACCAGTTGCCAGAGGCTTCCTTGCTGCGCATCGACGATGGTCACGGCCACCGCGTGGTGTACAGCATGCTGCGTAACCGCTCGCACACCAACGTCGCGTTCCTGCTGGGCGAGGCCTATCGCTACCGTCCGGGGCTGGACACACTGACCATTTACCCCGGGGTGCTGAGCAGCTACCCGAACTTCATGTTCAATATTCCGGCCGACCAGGTGCCGGCCTTCGTCGACGCCATGACGGCGGCCAAGGACGCGCCGGCCTTCGACAAGATCGTCGAGCGCTGGGGCATCCGCCGCAGTCATCCGCAGTTCTGGTTCTTTTTCCACGACATGACTACGTACCTGCAGGAGACTGACCCGCAGGAGGCGGGGGTATTGGACATGAACCGGTATGAGAACCTTTGACACCGCGATACAGCCGGCGCAGTGGCTGGGCCGGCCTCAAAAATCGGCCGGCAACGGCTCCTTCAACCACTTCTCGGCCAATTGATTCAACGACCCGTCCGCCTTCGCCCCGGCAATCACCTCGTTGACCTTGCCTGTCAACGCCGTTTCATCCTTGCCGATGCCCACGTAACACCCCGAATCCTTCAGCTTGAACTTCAACAGCGGCGGGCGTTTGGGGTTTTTCTCGGCGATCACGGCCATGGGCGCGTTGCCACTGGCGATCAATTGCACCTGCCCGGCCAGAAACGCGGCAATGGAGGTGTTGTTATCTTCGAAACGCTTCAAATTGGTGCCTTCGGGTGCCACCTTGCTGACTTCGAGGTCTTCCAGGGCGCCGCGGGCCACGCCGATGCTCTTGCCGGCCAGGTCCGCCGGACCCTTGACCACCACATCCTCGGGCCCATACACGGCCATGTAGAACGGCGCGTACTTGCTGCTGAAGGCGATGACCTGCTCGCGCTCCGGAGTCTTGCCGAGGCTGGAGATGGCCAGGTCGACCTTGCCGGTGGTCAGGTAGGGAATACGGTTGGCCGAGCTGACCGGGACCAGATGCAGTTTGACCCCCAGCTTGTCGGCGATCAGCTGCGCCATGTCGATGTCCAGCCCGCGCGGCTTGAGGTCGGGCCCCACCGAGCCGAAGGGGGGGAAGTCCTGGGGCACGGCGACGTTCAGTACGCCGCGCTGGCTGATGTCCGCCAAGGCATCGGCGTGGGCCCAGGAGGTGACGGCACAGGCCGCAGCAAGAAGGGTGAGAGTGGACAGGCAGCGGCGCAATGCAATCATGGGACCTCAAGAGAAAACGGCGAGTGATTGCATTGGCTAGCAAATGGCGGGCCGCTTGCTCAGAAGCGCGGTTTGACCGCTTTCCAGTCCGGCTTGTATTTCTGCATCTGCTTGACGTCGTCGCGTTGGCGAATACCGCACGTCAGGAACTGGTCGTGCAGTTTGGCCAACTGCTCATGGTCCAGCTCTAGCCCCAGCCCCGGTGCGCGAGTGATCTTCACGCAGCCGTCGACAATGGGCAGCTTGCCACCCTTGATGACTTCTTCGTCCGGCTCCTGCCAAGGGTAATGGGTGTCGCAGGCGTAATCGAGGTTGGGCACCGACGCCGCCACATGGGCCATGGCCATCAGGCTGATACCCAGGTGCGAGTTGGAGTGCATCGACACACCCAGCCCGAAGGTTTCGCACATTTTTGCCAGTGCCTGGGTGTCGCGCAGCCCGCCCCAGTAATGGTGGTCGGCCAGCACGATCTGCACGCTGTTCAGGGCAATGCTGCGGCGGAACTCGTCGAAATCGGTGACCACCATGTTGGTCGCCAAGGGCAGGCCTGTGCGCTTGTGCAGCGCGGACATGCCGTCGAGGCCGGGGCAGGGGTCCTCGTAATATTGCAGGTCATCGCCCAGCAACTCGGCCATGCGCACCGAGGTCTCCAGTGACCAGTTGCCGTTGGGGTCGATGCGCAGTGGATGGTCGGGGTAGGCCTTTTTCAGCGCCTTGATGCACGCTACTTCATGCTCGGGCGGCAGCGTCCCGGCCTTGAGCTTGATGCTCTTGAAGCCGTAGGCCTCGATCATGCGCCCGGCCTGGGCGACGATCTGCGCTTCGCTCAAGGCTTCTCCCCAGCTGTCAGGCGCGTAGGGCGAGCCGGCGTGTTCGGCGTATTTGAAGAACAGGTAGGCACTGAACGGCACCTGATCACGAATCGCCCCGCCCAGCAGGTCCACCAGTGGCACATTCAGCGAGTGGGCCTGCAGGTCGAGGAAGGCCACTTCGAATGCCGAATAGGCATTGCTCACCGCCTTGCTGGCGTGGGAGCCGGGGGCCAGTTCGGCGCCAGCCAGGCTGACCGGCTTGTGCGCCGCCACAGTGGCCTGGACCACGGCCCGCAGATGGTTGAGGTTGAACGGGTCGAGTCCGATCAACTGCTCCTTGACCTGCTGCTGGATCAACAGTGCCGGTGCATCGCCGTAGCTCTCGCCCAGACCGATGTAGCCGTTGTCGCTTTCAATTTCGATGATCGAGCGCAGGGCATAGGGTTCATGGATGCCACTGGCATTGAGCAGCGGCGGGTCACGGAAGGCGATGGGGGTGACGGTTACGCGGACGATTTTCAAGAGGCGGCTCCCGAGAGGTCTGGGTCGAAGGTCTGGCAGTGGGCGGCGCTGTTGGGCGCGGCACTCACCGCCGTCTTGTTCAGGTGTTTGCGTGGCGCGTCGCGACGGGGTTTGCTGCGGGCGAAGAACACGGCGATGGCGGCCACCAGCGAGGTGGCGGCCAGCCCATACAGGCCGCCTTCGATGGAACCGGTGGTCTGTTCCAGAAAGCCGAAGGTGGTAGGGGCTACGAACCCGCCCAGGTTACCCACCGAGTTGATCAGTGCGATCACGGCCGCCGCGATGCGAGCATCCAGATAACTTTGTGGCAGGGGCCAGAAAAGCGCCGAGGCGGCCTTGAAACCGATCGCGGCAAAGCAGATGGCAATGAAGGCGAAGATCGGCCCGCCGGTGGTGGACATGAACATGCCCACGGCGGCGATCACCAGGGTCAGGGCCACCCAGGCCTGCGGGTGTTTCCATTTGCTGGCGGCCGCTGCGAAGCCGTACATGGCGAGGATGGAGATAATCCACGGCACCGAGTTGAACAGGCCCACTTCGAAGTCGCCCAGATTGCCCATCTTCTTGATCATGCTCGGCAGCCAGAAAGTGGCGCCATAGATGGTCAGGGCGATGGAGAAGTAGATGAAGCAGAACAGTGCGATCTGCCCGTCGGCCAGCAGCGTGAACATCGACGGCCGTTTACCCTGCTCGGCTTCACGGTCTTGCTGTTCCTGGGCGATGGTCTGCACCAGGGCTTGCTGTTCATCAGTGCTCAGCCATTGGGCCTGATGGGGGTACGATTGCAGCCAAAACCAGACGAAGCCACACAGGACGATGGAGGCGAAACCCTCGATCAGAAACATCCACTGCCAGCCATGCAGGTTCAGGCCGCTGACAGTGAGCAGCGCGCCAGACACCGGGCCGGAAATCACCGAGGCAATGGCCGAACCGCTCAAGAACACCGCCATCGCCTTGCCGCGCTCGGACGCCGGCAGCCATTGGGTAAAGTAATAGATGATGCCGGGGAAGAAACCGGCCTCGGCCGCGCCGAGGATGAAGCGCAGGATGTAGAAGCTGGTTTCGCCTTTGACGAAGGCCATGGCCATGGCGGCGGCGCCCCAGGTCAACATGATCCGCGCGAGCCACGCTCGGGCGCCGAAGCGCTGCAGCAGGATGTTGGACGGCACTTCGAACAGCGCGTAGCCGATGAAGAACAGCCCGGCGCCTAGGCCATAGGCGGCCGCACCGATACCCAGGTCTGTCTCCATGTGACTGCGCACGAAGCCGATGTTGACCCGGTCGATGTAGTTGACGATGAACATCACCACGAACAACGGCAGCACATGGCGTTTGACCTTGGCAGCGGCGCGGGCCAGCGTCCCGGGGTCGATGGGCAAGGCGGGTTGGACTTCAGTCACAGGCAGCTCCCGATGATTATTCTTTTTTGGGGTAGAGCGGTGTGAGAGGATCATCGCCTTGCTGATTGTTCCCGTCTAATCCAAGTTGGCTCTCGATTGATACCCGGAATAGATCAATGTTCGAACTTGCCCAGTTGCGCTGCTTCACCACCGTCGCCTCCGAGCTGAATTTTCGCCGCGCCGCCGAACGCCTGAACATGACGCAGCCGCCCTTGAGTCGGCAGATCCAGCTGCTGGAGCATCACCTGGGCGTGGCGCTGTTTACCCGTAGCACCCGCAGCGTGGCGTTGACGGCGGCCGGCCGGGCGTTTTTCGTCGAGGCGCAAAGCTTGTTGGAGCAAGCGCAGGCGGCCGCGCTGTCGGCCAAGCGCTTTGCTGCCGGCGACATTGGTTCGGTCACCGTCAGCTTCGTCGCCAGCGCGGTCTATGAGTTCTTGCCCCAGGTGATTGCCGAGGCGCGGCTCAAACAGCCGCACATCAAGATTTCCTTGAGCGAGATGAACACCTACCAGCAGCACGAGGCCCTGCGTTCGCGCCGCATCGACTTGGGCATTGCCCGCTCGCCCATTCGCCAGGCCGGGTTTGCCAGTGAATGCCTGGTGCGCGAGCCCTTTGTGCTGGCGGTGCCGGCGGCGCACCGGTTGGCAACCGGGCCGGTGGCGGTGGGGGACCTGCAGGGCGAGCCATTTCTGATGTATTCGCACTCGGCCTACCAGCCTTGGAATGAACTGCTCACCGGCATGTTTCGCTCGGCCCGGGTGGCGCCGGATTACGTGCAGTGGCTGGGATCGTCCTTGACCATTCTGGCGCTGGTCAACGCCGGCATGGGCCTGGCGCTGGTGCCCCGTTGTGCGTCCAGTGTGGTGTTTCGCAACGTGGTGTTTCGTGAAATCGACCTGGGGCCGGGGGTGGAGAGCGAGTTGCACCTGCTGTGGGGGGAGGACAATGACAACCCGGCGTTCTTGATGTTGCTGGAGGCATTGCGCGGGGCGATGTCGGGGTTGCGCTGAACGGGCTCACGTCCCCTGGTCCTGCGGTTCCCTGGATCCATCCATTACCCCGCCGCGCCGACCAGGCCCTCGCGCCGGCGAAACTGCCCTGGCGGCAGCCCATGAGCCTGGCGAAACCTGCGGGAAAAATACGCCTCGTCGGCAAACCCGCATAACCGCGCAATCTCCCCCACGGCCTTGCTGCCGTTGAGCAACAGACTGCGGGCCTGATGCATGCGCCGCTCCAGCACCATCTCGCTGAAGCTCTTGCCGGTTTCCTTGCGCAGCCAGTGGGTCAAGTAGTGGGGTGACAGGTAGGTGGCTGCCGCGGCTTTTTTCAGGTTCAACTCGGGGTCGGCCAAGTGCTTGCGCACGTAGTCGTTCATCCGCGCCATCGCATTCCGGCGGCTGGCCTGGGCGGCGTTGGTGGCCGCCAACGCTTGCAGGCCCTCGGCGTAGCGCTGGCAGACCGAACCGATCAGTTGCAGCAGGCAGCCTTTGAGGTATTCCCGCGAGCCGAAGGCGCGGCTGCTGTCCACCCGGCGCATGCGTTCGATCAATTCACGAATGTCGTCGAAGGGCTCGGGGTCGAGGATGAAGTCCAGATGCTCCTGGAAGCGAAACGGCGACAACTCCGGTGCCTGGGTGATGGACAGGTCTTCGAGGTCCAGCGGCGAGCATTGCACGTGCGGCAGCAGAAAGCTCTGATCGAAGTTGATGACGATGAATTCGCCAACCGGCGGATGGGGGATCAGGTGCACGCGATGGGGCAGGATGAAGGCCAACGCACGGCGTGGGAAAGGCCGTTGCACGTTGCCGATGTGCTGCACCGTGTCACCGCCGAGGTTGACCTGGATCTGGAAATATTCGTGGCGGTGCGGGGTGGTGGCGGTGCTGCCACCGAGCTTGTCGCGGATGTAGAAGTCCGGGCGTTCGCTGCGCTGCTGCATGGCGAAGGTCGGGACGGCAGTGGCGACGGGCATAGAGGTGTTCCTGCCTTTTTTTTGTTAGGGCGATCATACGACGACTGCGGCTGCCAGGCCACATTTTGCAAAATGACCTGGAAAAATCCGTGTCCAAGTTTCAGTCGTCCCGACGTGGGGTCGCCATGGCTCTGCCACGGCCATTACAGCGTTTTGCGAGGCGGGTAGCACGGGCTGAGGGCGGCGAACATTTTTTTGGACAAGTCAAAATAGCCTGGGTTACTGATGCAAAACGATATAACCAGCCCATTGCACTGCGACAGTTGTACGATAACTTAGAGCCTCGCTTCAGGACCATCTCTAACAATAATGAGGTCTCACATGTCGAGCATTTCCGATACCCGGCCGGCGCCCGCCGTCGATGCCGCGGCGCCCAAGGATGCGGCCACCAGTGGTCGCCTGCCCACCCGGCGGCGGTGGTTCATGCTGTCGCTGCTGCTGGTCGCGACCATCATCAACTACGTAGACCGGGTCAATATCTCCATTGCCGCACCGTTCATGGCCAAGGACCTGGGCCTGGACAAGATCCAGATGGGCCTGATCTTCTCCGCCTTCGCCTGGACCTACGCCTTCGCCCTGGTACCCGCCGGTTTCATCGCCGACCGCTTCGGCTCGCGTTTTACCTATGGCATCTCGCTGCTGAGCTGGTCGGCCGTGACCGTGTCCCAAGGCCTGGCCGGCGGATTCGCTTCGCTGTTCGGCCTGCGCCTGGCGGTGGGCGTCATGGAAGCCCCGGCGTTTCCGGCCAACACCCGCGCGGTCGCGGTGTGGTTCCCCGCCCGGGAGCGGGGCATGGCCAGCAGCATCTACGTCTGCGGTCAGTACCTGGGCACCGCGCTGTTCACCGGCGCACTGTTGTGGCTGGCCACCACCTATGACTGGCGTCATGTGTTCTACAGCACGGGCCTTGTGGGCATTGTCTTTGGCGTGGTCTGGCTATTTGTGTACCGTGACCCGCTGTCCTGCAAAAAAGTCAGCAAGGAAGAACTCAAGTACATCGAAGAGGGAGGCGGCCTGGTCAAGAGCAGCCAGGAGCGCACCCGATTCAACTGGCGGCAGATCACCGAGCTGTTTCGCTATCGGCAGATCTGGGCCATCTGCATCGGCAAGTTCGCCAGCACCTCGGCACTGTATTTCTTTTTGACCTGGTTCCCGACGTACCTCATCGAAGAGCGTCACCTGACCACCATCAAGGTGGGCATTTTCGCGGTCCTGCCGTTCATTGGCGCGACAGTGGGCATTCTGCTGGCGGGGATCATTTCCGACCTGTTGATTCGTCGGGGCGTGTCGCTGTCGTTTGCCCGCAAGCTGCCGCTGGTGGTGGGCTCGATGCTCGGCATGTCCATCGTGTTGGTCAACTTCACCGACTCCAACGCGGTGTGCATCGCGGTGCTGACCATGGCCTTCTTCGCTCAGGGCATTGCCTCGGCGTCCTGGGCGGCGGTATCGGAAGTGGCGCCCAAGGAGTTGATCGGCCTCACGGGCGGCATCACCAGCCTGGCGGCGAACATCGGCGGCATCGTCACGCCCATCGTGATCGGCGCCATCGTCCATGAGACCGGCTCGTTCGCCTACGCTTTCTGGTTCATCGGCGGCGTGGCTTTGATCGGCACCCTGGCGTACTCGCTGTTGTTGGGCAAGCTCTACCGCATTCAGTTGCAGGCCCGCTGAAGCTGGCGGGATACGTCCAACGCCACCACGGCTTTATCCAATGACGGGGCGGCTGCGCTGCGCAAGCATCGGCCAACACGCGCCACGCCCCGGCGCAGAGCACCTTGACGAGGATTCGATGTGAGCGACTTACTCTTTGCACCCGCCGTGGCCAGCCTGCCGATTTCAGGCAGCGACCAGCGTTTTCCCGTTGCCCGGGTGTTCTGCCTGGGCCGCAACTACCACTGGGGCGACTCGGCCGGCCAGCCGCGCAGCGTGCCGCTGTTCTTCATGAAACCGGCCAGCTCGGTGATCGAGGCGGTGGGGGAGTTGGAGTACCCGACCCAGACCAACGAGTTTTGCCACGAAATCGAGCTGGTAGTAGCGATCGGTGCCGACGGCTTCCAGATCCCGGCCCATCAGGCGCTGGAATATGTCTGGGGCTATGGCGCCGGCCTGGACCTGACCCGACGCGACCTGCAGATGGCCGCCAAGGCCATTGGTCAGCCCTGGGAAGCGGCCAAGGCCTTCGACGGCTCGGCGCCGATCACCCCGCTGGTGCCGGTGAGCCGCATTGGCCATCCGGACAAGGGTGCGGTCTGGCTCAGCGTCAATGGCGTCGAACGCCAGCGCTCGGACCTTGATGCGCAGATCTGGTCGGTGGCCGAAGTGGTCAGCCAGCTGTCGCAATCGGTGCGCCTGCGGGCCGGCGACTTGATCATGACGGGCACACCGCCTGGGGTAGATGCCTTGCTCCCTGGCGACGTGATCACCGCTGAAATCGAGGGCATTGCCCGCTTGCAGGTCCAGGTCGGCGAACGCGGCCAGGCCTGAATATTTTTCATTTTGATCCGCTGATTTTCTGCCCAGGAGTGAACGACATGAGCCAGGATTCGCAACAACTGCACAAGATTGCCTTGGTCACCGGCGCCGGTAGCGGCATTGGCCGTTCCGTGGCCCTCGGGCTGTTGGCCGACGGTTTCAAAGTGGTGCTGGCCGGGCGCCGCATCGAGCCCTTGCAGGCCCTGGTCGAGCAGGCCCGGGCTGAAGGCGGCGAGGCGCTGGCCGTGGTCACCGACGTGCGCGACCCGGCCAGCGTCAAAGCCTTGATGGCAACCGTGGAGGAGGTCTATGGCCGTCTGGACGTGATTTTCAACAACGCCGGCATCAATGCCCCTGCCGTGCCGGTGGACGAGCTGGACGTGGACAACTGGTTGAACGTGCTCAACACCAACGTCACCGGGGTATTCCTGTGCTGCCGCGAGGCCTTTGGCCTGATGCGTCGGCAAGTGCCGCAAGGCGGCAGGATCATCAACAATGGTTCGATCTCCGCCCACGTGCCACGGCCGTTCACCGCGCCGTACACCGCGAGCAAGCACGCGGTGCTGGGGATCACCAAGAGCCTGGCGCTGGACGGGCGCGAGTTCAACATCGCCTGCAGCCAGATCGACATCGGCAACGCCTTGACCGACCTGTCGGTGCGCATGACCAAGGGCGTGCGCCAGGCCAACGGCAGCATCGCCGTGGAGCCCATGGTGGACGTCAAGCATGTCGCCGATGCGGTGCGTTACATCGCCGGGCTGCCGCTGTCGGCCAACGTGCTGAACATGACGGTCATGGCCACCCACATGCCTTTTGTCGGCCGCGGCTGACGTTTCATCCCTTTGAGGAGGTCTTCAATGAAGCCTGAAATCCTGCAACTGAGCCCTATCCTGATTGCTTCGGTACGCGACCAGCTGGCCGAGATCTACACGGTGCGGCGCTATTACGAACAGACGGACAAGGCCGCCTACCTGCGTGAGCACGGCGCCGCCATTCGCGGTGTGGTCACCGGTGGCCACACCGGGATCACCCGCGAAGTCATGGAGCAACTGCCGCGCCTTGAGGTGGTGGCCGTCAATGGCGTAGGCACTGATGCGGTGGACTTGGCCTATACCCGGGACCGGGGCATTCAGGTCAGCGCGACGATCGGGGCGCTGACCGAGGACGTTGCGGACCTGGCGCTCGGTTTGTTGCTGGCGACTTGTCGCGGCCTGTGCACAGCCGATCGCTTCGTGCGCGCCGGTCTGTGGCCGCAAAGCAGGACGCCGTTGGCGCCGATCCCTTTGGCGCGGCAGTTCAGTGGCATGCGCGTGGGCATCGTCGGTATGGGCAGGGTCGGGCGAGCGGTGGCGGTGCGCGCGGCCGCTTTCGGTTGCCCGATCAGCTACACCGACCTGCATGCCATGGGGGATGTGCCTTACACCTTTATCAGTGATCTGGTAGAGCTGGCCCGGCAAAGCGATGCGCTGGTGCTGGCAGCAGCGGCCGACAAGGCCGAAGGTTTGATCGATGCCAAGGTACTGGACGCTTTGGGCGCCGAGGGCTATCTCATCAACGTGGCCCGCGGGCGGCTGGTCAACGAAGCGGACCTGGTGGCGGCCTTGCGGCAGGGCCTTATCGCCGGGGCAGGCCTGGATGTGTTCGTCGACGAGCCCAACGTGCCGCCGGCGCTGTACGCCCTGGACAACGTGGTGTTGCAGCCCCACCGGGCCAGCGCCACCGAGCAGACCCGCACACGCATGGGCGAGATGGTGCTGGCCAGCCTGGCGGCGGCGTTTGCCGGGCAGAAGGTGGTGGGGTTGGTCACCGCGTAGGAGCACGCGAAGCCCGCGATGGCGTCACCTGGAAAAAAAGCGTGATAGTCATCGCGGGCTGGGGATCCTGCACCGACGGCGGCCCGGATCAGCCTTCCAGCAGATCATCCAGCCGGTCACGCACCTTGGCCCGTGTCGACAGCACCAGCGTCTGCGCCGCCGCATCGGCTTCGACGATGTACAGGCTGTCGCCGACGTCCACCCCCAGCTCCTGCAACACTTCGTCCGGCAAGCGCAGTGCGCCGTCGCCGTCCCAGTCTTCGATGATCAGTTTCATGCCTTGCATGGTGATGCTCCTGCCCGAAGCTTTTCAGGCTATTCGATTTTTCTGTTGAGGGTCACGCCTCGCCCGTGCGGCGCAGCAGGCGACAGACATTGCGGGTAAAGGTGGTCAGGGCAAACGGCTTGGTCATCATTTCCATGCCATCGGTGAGAAAACCCTTGGCCAGGGTCGCGTCCTGGGCGTAGCCGGTGATGATCATTACCGGCAGGGTCGGGCGCAGCTGCACCGCCCGTTCGGCCAACTGACGGCCGTTGAGGCCGGGCAGGCCCAGGTCGGTGATCAACAAGTCGAAATGATCATGGGACTCCACCAGCTGCAGGCCAGTCAGGCCGTCGGCGGCGGTAAACACCGTGCAGCCCAGTTCCTCCAGTGAGCCGGTGATCAACTGGCGGATGGCCGGCTCGTCTTCCACCAGCAAGACTACGGCCTCGCTATGGTGTCCCGGCTCGCGGTGCTCCAGCGGTGCAACCGGCATTTCCAGTTCGCCGCCGTAGCGGGGCAGCAGGATGGCCACCGAGGTGCCTTGGCCTGGCCTGGACTGAATGTCCAGATGGCCCTCGCTCTGCTTGGCGAAGCCATACACCATCGACAGCCCCAGCCCGGTGCCCTGGCCCAGCGGCTTGGTGGTGAAGAACGGCTCGATGGCGCGCAGGCGCACGTCAGCCGGCATGCCGGTGCCGTGGTCCTGGATGCAGACACTGACGTAATCGCCCGAGCTGATGTCCGAGCCCACCACCAGCATGTCGGCCTCGATGCGCTGGTTGCTGACCACCACCTGAATCTGGCCGCCCTGAGGCATGGCGTCCCGGGCATTGATCACCACATTGAGGATGGCACTTTCCAGTTGATGGGGGTCGCACAGGGTCGGCCACAGGTCGGCGGCGCCCGCCAGGTCCAACTGATACTGGGGACCCAGGGTGCGTTGCAGCAGGTCCTCCATGCCCAGCAGCAGCGCCGTGACGTCGGTAGGCTTGGGCACCAGTGGCTGACGCCGGGCGAACGCCAGCAAACGATGGGTCAGACCTGCCGCACGGGTGGCCGAATGCATGGCACCGTCTATGAGCCGCTCCAGGTTGGTCGTGCTGCCCTTGTTGATGCGTTTCTGAATCAGCTCCAGGGAGCCGGTGATGCCCAGCAGCAGGTTGTTGAAGTCGTGAGCAATGCCGCCGGTGAGTTGTCCGACAGTTTCCATCTTCTGCGCCTGGCGCAGGTGCTCTTCGGCATGGCGCAGCGCGGCAGCCTGGGCCTTTTCCATGGTGACGTGGCGGCCGTAGGCGTAGTACAGATCGCCTTCCTTGACGGTCTGCCAGGAGATCCAGCGGGGCGTACCGTCCTTGTGTCGATAGCGGTTCTCGAAGACGTCGGAGCAAACCCCGGCCACTTCATGGAAATGGTGCGAGGTGGCGGCCACATCCTCGGGCCAGATGAACTCCAGGAAGCGCCTGCCTTCCAGCTCGTGCGCCTCATACCCCAGCACCTCGCGCCAGGCCGGGTTGACGGCAGCCAGCATCTCGTTTCTGTCGATGAGCGCCAGCATGTCCCGGGAGTTGCGCCAGACACGGTCGCGCTCGGCGGTGCGCTGGGCCACGCGCGCTTCGAGGGTCTCGTTGAGCGCACGCAACTCGTCAGTGGCCACGCGCAGGTCCTGCTGGGCACGGTGGGCCTGGCTGACATCATAGCCCTGGACGAAGATCCCGGTGACCTCGCCCTGATCGTTGATCACCGGTTCGTAGATGAAATCCAGGAAGTGCTGCAGGGCCGGACCGCCGCTGTCGGGCACCAGGTAAATCGGCACGTGGGAGGAGACCAAGCGCTCGCCGCTGCGGTAAACCTGATCGAGCCAGTCGATATAACGCTGGCCGCCGAGCTCCGGAAAGGCTTCGCGCACGCTGCGGCCCAGGAAGTCCCGGTTGCCGAACAGCAACGAGTACGCCACGTTGGCGAACTCGAACACGTGTTCCGGGCCTTGCAGGATCGCCACAAAACCGGGCGCGCGCTCGAACAGGCGCCGTTGCCGTGCGCTGTCGGCAATGGTGCGGCGCTCGCTGATGATCTGGGCGGTGGTCTCCTGACAGGCACAGAAAAACCCCAGCACCTGATGATCGGCATCGCGTACCGGGGTATGGGAAAACGAGAAGTGCGCTTCCTCCAACTGGCCATGGCGCTGCAGTTGCAGGCTGATGTCGTTCATCTGCACGGCTTCGCCCTGGTAGGTGCGCTCGACCATCGGCAGCACTTGCTCGCGGACGTCGTGCCATACGTCGAGAAAATCACGGCCCATGGCGGCCGGGTGGCGGTCCTCGAGGATCTGGCTGTAGGCATCGTTGTAGAGCAGGGTGCGCGCGGGGCCCCAGGCAACGAACATTGGCTGGCGCGAGCCCAGCAGTACTACCAGCAGCGTCTGCAACGAAGCGGGCCAGTCAGAGGCCGGGCCAAGCGGCGTCCGCGCCCAGTCTTGCTGGCGTATCAGGGCTCCGGCATGACCGCCGCCGGAAAGAAAACTCAAGGTCGAGTGCTGGGTTGGTCGAGGCATCCGATTCCATTCTTGTCAGGTGCCCCGTGCAGCGGGGCATTAAGTTCCAGACATTGGCGCGAGCCGGGTCGTTCCGGTCTGGGTGAAAAATAACCTTCGCTTGTCTGGCGGCTTCTGCCAGCGGGGCTATACCTGCCCTCAGTTTTCACTGCCAACGGCCTGATATCGCGGTTCGGCTGATGGTCACCGCTGGTGGCGCTTGATCGCTGGCGCGACGCGCTCGCCTGTCCCGTGTTGCTGTCGCTGACGGGTGTCGGTGGCTCGGCACTGGTGGATGCGCTCAATTACGCCAGGTTCTGATCAGGCGCCTGTTGCCGTTCCCGGTCCAGCAGGGCCTGTTTGCGCTCGATACCCCAGCGGTAGCCCGACAGCCCGCCATCGCTGCGCACCACCCGATGGCAGGGGATCGCCACCGCCAGCGGGTTGGCCGCGCAAGCTCCGGCCACCGCGCGCACCGCGTTGGGTGACCCGATGCAGCGGGCGATCTGGGCATAGCTGGCGGTGCTGCCGGGGGCGATATCGGCCAGCGCGTTCCAGACCCGTTGCTGGAAGGCGCTGCCTTGCACGTCCAGCGGCAGATCCAGGCCCAGCGCGGGGGCCTCGACGAAGCCGACGACCTGCGCCATCCACTGTTCGAACCCGCTGTCGGCCCCCACCAGGGTGGCGCGGGGGAAGCGCTGTTGCAGGTCGTGGACCAGCGCCTCTGGGTCGTCGTCCAGCAGGATGGCGCAGACGCCGCGCTCGCTGCCGGCCACCAGAATGGCGCCCAGTGAACACTGGCCCACGGCAAAGTGAATCACGGCGTTGCTGCCGCCGTTGCGAAAATCCGCTGGCTTCATCCCGAGCATGCGGTCGGCGGCTTCATAGAAACGCCCGTTGGAGTTGAAACCCGCCTGATAGATCGCCTCGGTGACCGAGTCGGCACTGCGCAAGTGTTCGCGCACCCGTTGCGCGCGGTGCGCGGCGGCATAGTCGCGGGGGGTCAAGCCGGTCAGGCGTTTGAACAGGCGATGGAAGTACGCCGGGCTCAAGCCGGCCTGTTCAGCCAGGGTATGAAGTTCAGGCAGGCCGGCGCTGCTCTCGAGGCTGTTCTCGATGCTGCGACAGGCGGCGGTGACGGTGGCGGCGTGCTGTTCGACGCGAGGCATGACGGGGGCTCCGAGGTTGTTTCAGCGGCGAGCATAACGCGCTGTTCGGCGCCGGACACTCCGAGTCTTGCGCTGTTTGATCGAGTGGCTAGCCGGCCCTGCGCAAGGTGAAGTTGATGCGCTGCGGCCCCATCACCGGGTGGCGTCCTTCCTTGAGCGCCAGCACGCCATGAAAGCGCAGACGGTCGACGCCACCCCACACCATCACATCGCCATGGAGCAGGGGCACCCGTTGCGGCCGGTCGCTGCGCTGCTGACCACCCCACAGGAACATGGCCGGTAACCCGAGGGAGACGGACACCACTGGCTGGCTGTAATCACGTTCGTTGCGGTCCTGGTGCAGGGACATTTTTGCCCCGGGTACATAACGGTTGACCAGACAGGCATCCGGGTCGAAATCGGCAAAGCCGGCCTCGGCCGCCGCCGCAATGGCCAGGGTCCGCATGGCCTCGGGCAGCATTGGCCAAGGCGCGCCGCTGTGGGGATCGCGATCGCTGTAGCGGTAGCCCGCCAGGTCGGTGGTCCAGCCCAGCGCGCCACAGTTGCTCAAGGCCACCGACATGGTGAAGCCGCCGGGGGTAACCATGCGCCGAAAGGGCGAGGCGGCCAGCACGGCGCGCAGTTCGGGCAGCAGTGCATCGACCTGCGGCAGGGCGAAACCGCGCAGCACGAAGGTCTGCGCGCCCAGTTGTTCGGTGCGCGGGGGCTGGGCGGCGTCGGCCTCGGCAAGCAGGTCCTGTTTCATCGTGGGTGGTTACAGCGCCTTGCTGACGTGAATGTCGCTGATCTTGACGGCATCGTCACCATGGATCTGCGCCAGCGCGGCGGTGGCTTCTTCGACGGAACCCGAGGCCAACTGGGCGAAATCCCAACGGCGCTCGCCGTCGAGCTTGTAGCGGATGACATATTTGGTCATGGCAGGTACTCGGTGAGGTAAAGCCGGGCTCAGCTGAACTTGGAGGTCGAGCGACGCACGATCTTGATGGTGTGCGTGAAGGCGGCCTTGCGCGTCGCGGTGGTAGGTTTTGAACCGGCGGTGTCGATGGTGATGTTCCAGAAGCCGGTGCTGGGCGCAGCGATCTTCGCCGGAAAAGTGTCGAACGCGCCGCCATGATAGGTGTGGCGCCCGCCGTTCTTGAAGCTGCGGAAGTTGGCGTCGCTCATCAGGCGAATGTTGCAGCGCTGGGAGCACTCGATGACCACCAGATCATCTTCGTTGAGGTGCTCGCGCTGGTGTACGAATTTCATGTCGGTCTCCGGGACGCAGGTGCAGGCAAACGGCAACGATACCACGGCGTGGGTGTACACTGGCCGCCGATATGCGCAAGCTGACGACGATCGGCTACTTCTCGAGCAGGCTCGGGAGTAAAAGCGCAGTGACCGTGGTCTTAGTGTTTTTTTCCTGTGGAGATCATTATGAAGTGGGCCTGGCTGGTGGTGGGTATGGGTGTGGTGTTGAGTGGATGTACGTCGGTGGCAGAAATTGAACACAGCCCCGAAACCCTCAGTGTGATTTCTGGCAAGACCCCGAAGCAATACACCGACTGCCTGGTGGCCAAGCTGGCTGATACGCGCAAGCCATCGACGGTGGAGCCACACAAGGAAGGTTTTCGCGTGATCGTGCCGCAGAAAATGTCGTCTGGCCCGGCGGCGGTGATTACCATCGACGAGCGCTCCAGCGGCAGCAGCATCAAGGTGCAAGAGCACCTGCAGAACTTCCCGTTGCGCCCAGGTGACGTGCGCAAGGCCGCCACGGCCTGTATTTCGGGTTGACCCTCAGTGGGTTATTTGCACTCGATGGTCAAGGTGCGCACTTGAAACTTGCCCAGGTCCTGATCCAGTAGACTGGCATCGGGGCGGGGGGCGGGTTTGCCATCGGCACCGATGATGTTGTAGTTGCTGCTCGGGCAGGACTGCCGGGCCTTTTCGTAGCATTTGTCCCAGTTCAGCGCCTGGCCCGAGCAGTCGATGGTCAGGCCTTGCTGGCCGCTCTTGAGGTAGGTAGGGGTGGCTGAAGCGCACCCGGCGAGGGTAGCGATCGCGGCAAGCAGAACGGGAAGTCGACGCATTTTGGCTGGAGTCTTGAGATTAAGTGGCGCAATGCTATAGGTTGTCCGGGCAAGCGCATAGATGGCATCGGGATTGTCATGTGGCATTCAGGCGCCGCGGCAATATTCACCACTCGGTTGAACTATCTGTAACAAGATTTCTCTATCATCCAATCATTCGCGGTGGGACGAGCCATTGTCACCTGCTCGTCGCCTGATTAGACTGCGGCGAACCTCGTGACACAGCCCGTTATTAAGGACTTTTATGATCAAGAAATGCTTGTTCCCAGCAGCCGGCTACGGTACTCGCTTCTTGCCAGCGACCAAGGCAATGCCTAAAGAGATGCTGCCGGTGGTCAACAAGCCACTGATCCAATACGGCGTCGAGGAAGCACTTGAAGCCGGGTTGAACCAGATCTCCATCGTCACCGGCCGCGGCAAGCGGGCGCTGGAAGACCACTTCGACATCAGCTACGAGCTGGAAAACCAGATTCGCAACACCGACAAGGAAAAATACCTGGTCGGCATCCGTCGTCTGCTGGACAACTGCACCTTCTCCTACACCCGTCAGGTGGAAATGAAGGGTCTGGGGCACGCTATCCTCAGCGGCCAGCCGCTGATCGGCGACGAGCCGTTCGCCGTGGTGCTGGCCGATGACCTGTGCGTCAACCTCGACGGTGACGGCGTGCTGGCGCAGATGGTCAAGCTCTACAACCAGTTTCGCTGCTCGATCGTCGCGATCCAGGAAGTCGATCCACAGGAAACCAACAAGTACGGTGTGATTGCCGGCGAAATGATCCGTGATGACATCTATCGGGTGCACAGCATGGTCGAGAAGCCCGCGCCGGAAGATGCGCCGTCGAACCTGGCGATCATCGGTCGTTACATTCTGACCCCGGATATCTTCGACATCATTCGTAACACGCCTCCGGGTAAAGGCGGTGAAATCCAGATCACCGACGCGCTGATGAAACAGGCTCAAGACGGTTGCGTACTGGCCTACAAGTTCAAAGGCGAGCGTTTCGACTGCGGCGGCGCCGAAGGTTATATCGACGCCACCAACTTCTGCTTCGAAAACTTCTACAAGACCGGCAAGGCTTACTAAGCCAGGCACCGGTTGCTGTTTTGCAATCCGCCGCTCATTCTGGAATGAGCGGCGTTTTTATTTCTGCGATTCCATTTTTTTCAAGGGTAGGGTTCCAGCATGGCTCATGACTTCGATCTCTTCGTTATCGGCGCCGGCTCGGGCGGCGTTCGCGCGGCGCGCTTTGCGGCCGGTTTCGGTGCCAAGGTGGCGGTCGCCGAGAGCCGCTACCTGGGAGGCACGTGTGTCAACGTCGGCTGCGTGCCGAAAAAACTGCTGGTCTATGGCGCGCACTTTTCTGAAGATTTCGAGCAGGCGCAAGGCTTTGGCTGGGCGGTGGGCGAAAGCCAGTTTGACTGGGCCACACTGATCGCCAACAAGAACCGCGAGATCAGCCGTCTCAACGGTATCTATCGCAACCTGCTGGTCAACAGCGGGGTCAAACTGCTCGAAGGCCACGCGCGCATTACCGGGCCTCATGAAGTGGAGGTGGACGGCCAGCGTTTTTCCGCCGGCCACATCCTGATCGCTACCGGTGGCTGGCCGGTGATTCCGGAAATTCCGGGCCGTGAACATGCCATCGGCTCCAATGAGGCCTTCTTCCTGGAGCAGCTGCCAAAACGGGTAATCATCGTCGGAGGTGGGTACATCGCCGTCGAGTTTGCGGGAATTTTCAATGGCCTGGGCAGCCAGACCACGCAGCTCTATCGCGGCCCTTTGTTCATGCGCGGCTTTGATGACGCGGTACGAGAACATTTGAGCGATGAGCTGCGCAAGAAGGGCGTCGATCTGCAGTTCAATGCCGATATTGCGCGCATCGACAAGCAGGCAGATGGCAGTCTCAAGGCCACTTTGAAGGATGGTCGCGAGCTGAATGCCGACTGTATTTTCTACGCCACGGGACGCCGTCCGATGCTGGACAACCTGGGGCTGGAGAACACGGCGGTCAAGCTGCGCAAAGACGGGTTCATCGAAGTGGACGAGCAATACCAGACCGCCGAGCCCTCGATTCTGGCCCTGGGCGATGTGATCGGCCGCGTGCAGCTGACCCCGGTGGCCTTGGCCGAGGGCATGGCCGTTGCTCGGCGCCTGTACAAACCCGAGCAATACCGCCCGGTGGACTATCAGCACATTCCCACGGCGGTATTCAGCCAGCCACCCATCGGCACGGTCGGCCTGACCGAGCAGCAGGCGCTGGAGGCCGGTCATGAGGTGACGATCTTCGAAAGCCGCTTCCGTCCGATGAAGCTGACCCTCACCGACGTTCAGGAAAAGACCCTGATGAAGTTGGTGGTGGATGCCAACACCGACAAGGTGCTGGGTTGCCACATGGTCGGCCCGGACGCCGGTGAAATCATCCAGGGGATGGCCATCGCGCTGAAAGCCGGCGCGACCAAGCAATTGTTTGATGAAACCATTGGCGTGCACCCGACTGGCGCCGAGGAATTCGTTACCATGCGTACGCCCGTGCAGCGCTAGGGCCTTCTCTTTATAGAGTCGCCCCATAGGCAAAGCCAATCGTCAGCATCGACTTTGCCAATGAGCAATGCACGCCAAGAGGGGCTAGGATTAGCCCCATTGAACGATTCATACACCTGAAGGAGAGTCATCCCGATGCCTATCATCAACAGCACCGTCAAACCATTCAACGCTACCGCCTTCCACAATGGGGCATTCGTCGAGGTTTCGGATGCCGATTTCAAAGGCAAATGGTCTGTCGTGTTCTTCTACCCAGCGGACTTCACCTTCGTTTGCCCTACCGAACTGGGCGACCTGGCTGACAACTACGCTGAGTTCCAGAAACTGGGCGTTGAAATCTATGGTGTTTCCACTGACACCCATTTCTCCCACAAAGCCTGGCATGACACTTCGGACGTGATCAGCAAAGTGACCTACCCGCTGATCGGTGACCCGACTCATATCCTGTCGAAAAACTTCGACGTGTTGATCGAAGCTGATGGCATGGCTGACCGCGGTACTTTCGTGATCAACCCGGAAGGCCAGGTCAAAATCGTTGAACTGAATGACGGTGGTGTGGGCCGTGATGCACTGGAACTGCTGCGCAAGATCAAGGCTGCCCAGTATGTTGCTGCGCACCCGGGCGAAGTCTGCCCAGCCAAGTGGAAAGAAGGCGAAGCCACTCTGGCTCCTTCGCTGGACCTGGTTGGCAAGATCTGAATCTTGAAGCCGACCTTGGCGGGTGTTTCCCGCAAGTAGTTGCACCCCCCGCCCCGAAAACGCCCGGGCGATATCGCTCGGGCGTTTTCATTTGAATCAATTTTCTGCAGGATACCGCCCGTATGTTGGATGCCAACCTTAAAACTCAGTTGAAATCGTACCTGGAACGGGTCACGCAGCCGATCGAGATCGTTGCATCCCTCGACGACAGTGCCAAATCCCAGGAAATGCTCGGCCTGCTGCGTGACATCGATGGGCTGTCGACCCTGATCACGCTGCAAGAAGATGGCAACGATGTTCGCAAGCCGTCTTTCAGTATCAATCGTCCCGATGGCTCGGTGGACCTGCGTTTTGCCGGCCTGCCCATGGGGCATGAATTCACCTCGCTGGTGTTGGCGTTGCTGCAAGTGGGCGGCCACCCGTCCAAGGCCAGCGCAGATGTCATCGAGCAGATTCGCTCGCTCAAAGGCGAATTCCGTTTCGAAACCTATTTCTCGCTGTCGTGCCAGAACTGCCCGGACGTGGTCCAGGCATTGAACCTGATGGCGGTGCTCAACCCCAATATCCACCATGTGGCCATCGACGGCGCGCTGTTCCAGCCGGAAGTCGAAGCACGCCAGATCATGGCAGTGCCCAGCGTTTACCTCAACGGGGTCAACTTCGGTCAGGGCCGCATGGGCCTGGAAGAGATTCTGGCCAAGATCGACACCAGCGCGGTTGACCGTCAGGCCGAGAAGCTCAACGCCAAGGAAGCCTTCGACGTGCTGGTGGTCGGAGGTGGCCCTGCCGGCTCCGCAGCAGCCATCTATGCCGCGCGCAAAGGCATTCGCACCGGTGTGGCGGCCGAGCGCTTCGGCGGTCAGGTGCTGGACACGATGGCCATCGAGAACTTCATTTCCGTGCAGGAGACCGAAGGGCCGAAGCTGGCCGTGGCGCTGGAAGAACACGTCAAGCAATACGAAGTCGACATCATGAATCTGCAGCGCGCCGAAGCGCTGATTCCAGGCAAGGATGGCGGTTTGCACGAAGTGCGCTTCGCCAGCGGTGCGTCGCTGAAGGCCAAGACGGTGATTCTGGCCACTGGCGCGCGCTGGCGCGAAATGAACGTCCCCGGCGAGCAGGAATACCGCAATCGCGGCGTGGCGTACTGCCCGCACTGTGACGGCCCGCTGTTCAAGGGCAAGCGTGTGGCAGTCATTGGCGGCGGCAACTCGGGTGTGGAAGCGGCCATCGACCTGGCGGGGATCGTGTCCCACGTGACCCTGATCGAATTCGACAGCCAGCTGCGTGCTGACGCGGTGTTGCAGCGCAAGCTCAACAGCCTGCCCAACGTCAAAGTGATCAAAAGTGCGCTGACTACCGAAGTGCTGGGCGATGGCCAGAAGGTCACCGCGCTGCGGTACAAGGATCGTCAGAGCAGCGAAGTACACACCGTGGAACTGGAAGGCATCTTCGTGCAGATCGGCCTGTTGCCCAACACCGACTGGCTCAAGGGCACCATCGAGCTGTCGCCCCGTGGCGAGATCATGACCGATGCGCGGGGCGAGACCGATCTGCCGGGGATCTTCGCGGCGGGTGACGTGACCACCGTGCCTTACAAGCAGATCGTGATTGCGATCGGCGAGGGGGCCAAGGCGTCACTGTCAGCGTTTGATCACTTGATCCGGACCTCCGCACCGGCCTGATGGCTCCAGTCCATAAAAAAACCCTTGAGCGCGTTTGACGTTCAAGGGTTTTTTTACGCCTGCTTTACAGCGGCGTGGGTTGGATTATTTCGACCCAGTACTCGTCCGGGTCCTTGATGAACGCCAGGCTCTTCATGCGGCCATCGCTCAGGCGCTTTTGAAAGTCGACACCCAGTGCTTCGAAGCGCGCGCAGGCGGCGACGATATCCGGCACCGAAACGCAGATATGGCCAAAGCCGCGAGGTTCTCCATTACCGTTGTGATAGGCGAAGTCCGCGTCGTTTTCGGTACCATGGTTGTGCGTCAGTTCGAGAATGCCGGGAATGGACTTCATCCACTCATTGCGCTTGGCATCGTCGGAGGGGATTTCATTTCGCTGCACCAGGGCCAGGAAGTACAGGCTGAACTGCGCGTCGGGGAAATCACGTTTTTCCACCAGACTGAAACCCAGTACCCGGGTGTAGAAATCCAGCGACTTCTCGATGTTCTTCACCCGCAGCATCGTGTGATTGAACACGAACTTGGCGGTGGCGCTGTCCGGTTGTGCGGTGACGCCGGGCAGGTTGTCGAGTTCTTGCAGGCTCATGGAAACTCCAGAGTAGGGATGGAAACGTCAGGCGGTGCGCCTTGTAGGAGTCCGGCACAGCGTCAGAGTTCTTTTTACAAGGGGGCATGATACGAAAATGCGCGCCGCGGGCAAACCGAATACTTTTCTGCGGGCAATAAGAAGCCCGCCGAAGCGGGCATTGGGGCGCTATTCCATTAGCAGGCCCTATCGTGAAACAGTGGCTGTGAAAATATCGTGAAACTCTTCAGCCGTCGGTCAAGTGCGCAACCAGGCGTCCACAGTGCTGGCCCCGTGCTCCTGTTTCCAGGCCTTGAGACCACGGTGATTGCCGCCCTTGGTTTCGATCAGCTCGCCGGTGTGGGGGTTCTCGTAAACCTTGACCACCCGGGCGCGGCGCTGTTTGGGCGCGGCGCCGGCGGATTTGCCAGCGGCCTTGCTCGAGGCCCTGCCGGGCTCGAGGATGGCGATGATTTCGCGCAGACCTTTGTCGTAATGTTTCATCAGCCCGAGGAGTTTCTCTTCGAACTCGATCTCTTTTTTCAGGCCGGCGTCGTTTTTCAACGTTTCCAACTGAGCAAGTTGCTCTTGCAAGGCTTTTTCGGCAGCTCGGAATTCGGCTAATCTGGACATGGTTTTCCCCACTCTATAGTTCGCTAGGCCCCACTGAGCGCGCGCGCGGCGTCTCATCGTTCATCAGCACTATAGTGGGAGTTGTTCGGCCTGCAAAGTAACTTGGCAAGATTCACTGTACCGACGCGCCGGCGGCACAATGGCCGCCGGCGCTGCACCGGGTGTTTATCGGTGTCGCGCGGCAACTAAAGTCGCTTACAGCGTCGCTAGTTCGGCGCGGTAGCGTTGATACAGCGCTTCATAGGCACTGGCGTTGGCCGCCACAGGCGAGGTCTGTGTTTCACTGTTCAGGCGCACGCACTTGTTACACAGTTGTGCCAGGGTCTCGCCACCTTTCCCCGCGCACCAAGCGGCTTGAATGGCAGCGCCCAGTGCTGCCGCCTCGGTCTGTTCGGTGCAGACCACCGGGACATTCATGATGTCGGCAACGATCTGCCGCCAGACCGGACTGTTGGCGCCGCCGCCGATCAGGCGGATGGAGTGGCTGGGCAAGCCGGCGTCGCGCAGCAGGTCCAGTCCGTAGCGCAAGCCGTAGGTGGTGCCTTCCACCGCCGCGCGGCAGAGATTGGCCTGGGTCAGGTTGTTGCTGTCCAGGCCCACGAAGCGGCCGGTGGCATTGGGCAAGGCAGGGACCCGCTCACCGTTGAGAAACGGCAGCATCAGCACATTGCCAGCGCCGATGGGCGCGTCGATGACGTGCTGGTTGAACCCCGCCAGGTCGAGCTTGAACAGCTCGCGCACAGCGCCGGTAACGTTGGTCAGGTTCATCGTGCAGATCAACGGCAGCCAGCCGCCACTGGACGAACAAAACGCAGCCACGGCCGGTTCCGGCGACACCAGAGGCTCGGCGCTGAAGGCATACACCGTGCCTGAGGAGCCCAGGCTCATGGTGATGTTGCCAGGGGTGATGTTGTCCGTGCCGATGGCCCCCATCATGTTGTCACCGCCACCGCTGGACACCACGGCGGCCGGGTTGAGGCCGAGCAGTCGGGCAACTTCAGGCAGCAGTGTGCCCACGGCTTCGTGGGACTCGATCAGGCGCGGCAGGGCAGCTTCCAGGCGCCGGCTGGGGTCGATGTGATGCAGCAGCTCGCTGTCCCACTGGCGGCTGCGGATATCGAAATACCCGGTGCCGGACGCATCGCCGTAGTCGCTGCACAGTTGTCCGGTCAGCCAATAGTTGAGGTAGTCGTGGGGCAACAGAATGTGCTGGATACGCTGGAACAGCTCGGGGAACTGTTCCAGCGTCCACAGCAGCTTGGACACCGTATAGCCCGGCGCGATGGCCAGCCCCAGTCGCGCCATGGAGCCCTCGGCCCCTCCCAGGTAGTGCAGCAAGCGTTCGTTTTCCGGGCTGGTCTCGGTGTCGCACCACAGCTTGGCCGGGCGCAGCACCTGGCCGTCGGCATCCAGCAGCACCAATCCATGTTGCTGGCCGGAGACGCCGACGCCGAGGATCTGCTGGCCGTCCGCGCCGGCGGCTTCCAGCGCCTGGGCCGTGGCCTTTTGCAGGGCCTGGACCCAGACAGCAGGGTCTTGCTCACGACGACCATTGGCGCCGCTTTGCATGCTGTAGGACGCCGAGCCCAGGCCCAGTACCCGGCCGCTGTCGGTCTCGAGGATCAGTGCCTTGGTGCCCTGGGTCCCGCAATCAATGCCTAAGAACAGGCTCATACCTCACTCCTTGGTGCCTTGCAGCAGTCGTTCCAGGGTGCCGGTCACACCCAATGTCTTGAGGTTGGACACTTGGCGCTCGAAGGCTTCGACGAACGCCGTGGACTGAGGCACAGCCTTGCCGAAAATCTCCTCCACGCCCAGCACTTTTTCGGTCAGCGTGGCATCGTCGGCCACCAGTGCCTGGCAGAACTCGGCGCGCGGATCGGGAATGCGGTAGGCCGTGCCGGTCTCGTCCACCCCTTTGAGGTACAGCGCCCAGGCTGCAACCACCAGCGCCGCGCGATCGAGCGTGGCGTGGTCCTGGATCAGGCGGTTGATGGTCGGCACGGTGAACTTGGGAAACTTCGACGACCCATCGGAGCAGACCCTTTCCAGTTGATCGGCAATGGCCTGGTTGGAAAAGCGCTCGATCAGGGTCTGTTTGTAGTTTTCCAGGTCGATACCCGGCACCGGTGCCAATTGTGGGGTCACATCCAGGTCCATGTACGTGCGGATGTAACGCACGAACAGCGGATCGTTCATGGTCTCATGGACGAAGCGGTAGCCCTTGAGAAAACCCAGGTAGGTCAGGGCCAGATGGCTGCCGTTGAGCAGTTTGATCTTCATTTCCTCGTAGGGCGTGACGTCGTCGGTGAATTGCACCCCGACCTTCTCCCATGCCGGACGCCCGGCGACGAACTTGTCCTCCAATACCCACTGCACGAAGGGCTCGCATACGACTGGCCAGGCGTCGTCGATGCCTTGCTTGTCGTGCAGTTGCAGGCGGTGGGCGTTGCTGGTCATGGGTGTGATGCGGTCGACCATGGCATTGGGGAAACTCACGTGGCTGCCAATCCATTCGGCCAGCGCCGGGTCGCGCTGCACGGCAAAGGCCATCAATGCCTTGCGCGCCACCGCGCCGTTGTGGGGCAGGTTATCGCAGGACATCAAGGTGAACGGCGAGGTGCCGTGGGCGCGGCGTTTGGCCAGGGCGGCGCAGAGAAAACCGAACACGGTCTTTGGCTGCTCGGGGTGGGCCAGATCATGCTGGATCAACGGCAGATGACTCATGAATTCGCCCGTGCTGTCGTCGATGCAGTAACCGCCTTCGGTGATGGTCAGGGAGACGATGCGGATGGCCGGGTCGGCCAGTTTGTCGATCAGCGCCTGGGGGCTGTCTTCGGCCAGCAGCATGCCGCTGATGGAGGCGATGACCCGCACTTCGGTGTCGTCGGTGTCGCCCAGTTCATAGAGGGTGTAAAGGTAGTCCTGCTCGGCCAGGGCATCATGCACGCCGCGGTCTTCGGCGCGCAGGCCGGCGCCGCAGATGGCCCATTCGCGACCCTCGCCGGTGTTCATCAACTTGTCGGTGTAATACGCCTGGTGAGCGCGGTGGAAGCCGCCGACGCCGATGTGGACGATCCCTTGGCGGGTGTCGGCCAAGGAGTAGGCAGGGCGCTGAATGCGTGGGTCGAACTGGCTGAGATTGAGTCGATTGAGCTTCATGGTCGTGTCCGTGATCTTGTCGATGTTCAGGCTGCGGCTTGCAGGGGGTTGGCCACGGCGGCGCCGCCTTCGTCGAACAGATGGCAATGTTCAGCGGCCAGGTGCAGTTGCAGGCGTTCGCCGTATTGGCTGGCGAGGTCCCCGCGGATGCGCAGGGTCAGGGGTTCGGCGGAGTCGGTGATGACATGGCAGAAGGTGTCGCTGCCCAGCCGTTCGCTGACATCCGCAGTCACACTGAAGCCGGCCTGGCCGGGGGCTGCCAGTTCCAGATGCTCTGGGCGAATGCCGAGGGTCACGCTGCTGCCGATGCTCAGGGTCGCGCTGGTGCGGGGCAGGAGCACGCTTGCACCCGCCTCCAGTTGCACTTCGCAACCCTGGCTGTCCACGCGGCTGACCTTGCCTTTGAGAAAGCCCATCTTCGGTGTCCCGAGAAAGCCGGCGACAAACAGGTTGGCGGGGTGGTGATAGAGTTCCAGAGGCGAGCCGACCTGTTCCACCCGACCGCCATTGAGCACCACCACCTTGTCGGCCAGGGTCATGGCTTCGACCTGATCGTGGGTCACGTAGATCATGGTGGCCTGCAGCTCTTTGTGCAGGCGTGACAACTCCAGGCGGGTCTGCACCCGCAGCGCGGCGTCGAGGTTTGACAGGGGTTCGTCGAACAGGAAGATCTTCGGGTTGCGCACGATGGCCCGGCCAATGGCCACGCGCTGGCGCTGGCCGCCGGAAAGTTGCTTGGGTTTGCGCTCCAGCAATGCGCCCAGTTCGAGAATCCGCGCGGCCTCGGCAACCTTGGCTTCGACCTGGGCCTTGTCTTTGCCGGCAAGATCGAGGGCGAAGGACAGGTTCTTGCGCACGGTCATGTGCGGGTACAGGGCGTAAGTCTGGAAGACCATGGCCAGATCGCGCTTGGCCGGGGTGACTTCGGTAATGTCGCGCCCATCCAGTTCGATGGTGCCTGAGGTGACGTCTTCAAGCCCGGCAATCAGCCGCAGCAGGGTGGATTTGCCGCAGCCGCTGGGGCCGACGAAGACCACGAATTCCTTGTCGCGGACTTCGAGGTCGATGCCTTTTATGATTTCCAGGCCTTCAAAGCCTTTTTTCAGGTTGCGGATTTTCAGGGTGGCCATGGTCAGGCTCCTCTTATAGTTGTGAATGCTTTGTCTGTGGGAGCGTGCGAAGCCCACTAAGGGAGGGCCGCGTTACTTCACGGCGCCAAACGACAAACCCCTTACCAATTGTTTCTGACTGATCCAGCCGAAGATCAGAATCGGCGCGCATGCCAGGGTCGAGACTGCTGACAATTTGGCCCAGAACAGCCCCTCGGGGCTCGAATAGGAAGCGATCAACGCCGTCAGCGGCGCCGCCTGGGAACTGGTCAGGTTTAACGACCAGAACGCCTCGTTCCAGCACAGAATCAGTGACAGCAACACGGTCGAGGCCAGGCCCCCTTTGCTGATAGGTAGCAGCACGCGGATCATTTCCTGGGCCAGGGTGGCGCCGTCCAGCCGTGCGGCTTCAAGGATGTCGCGAGGGATGTCCTTGAAGTAGGTGTAAATCATCCAGACCACGATGGGCAGGTTGATCAGGGTGTAGATCACGATCAAGGCAATGCGCGAGTCCAGCAGGCCGAAACTCTTGGCGAGCAGGTAGATGGGCATCAACACCCCCACCGGCGGCAGCATCTTGGTGGAGAGCATCCACAGCAGGGTGCCCTTGGTCCGCTTGGTTTCGTAGAAGGCCATGGAATAGGCGGCCGGGACCGCGATCAACATGCACAGCAGGGTGGCGCTGAAGGAAATCACCACGGAGTTCCAGGCGAAGTGGAAGTAGTCACTGCGTTCCTGGATGTGCAGGTAGTTCTCCAGCGTCGGGGTGAAGATGAACTGCGGCGGCGTGGCGAAGGCGTTCAGTTCAGTCTTGAAGCTGGTGAGGATCATCCAGAAGATCGGGAAGAACAGCACCAGTGCAATCGCCCAGGCCAGGCAGCCGAGAAACACGCTTTGCAGGCGACGGGATTGTTTGAGGGTCATCATGGTGCGGGCCTCATTGTTTGTCGGTGAGGTTTTTGCCGATCATCCGCACCAGGATGATGGCGGCGATGTTGGCGATGACCACGGCGATCAAGCCACCGGCCGACGCCATGCCGACGTCGAACTGCACCAGCGCCTGGTTGTAGATCAGGTAGGCCAGGTTGGTCGATTCGAAGCCCGGGCCGCCGTTGGTGGTGGTGAAGATTTCGGCGAACACCGAGAGCAGGAAGATCGTCTCGATCATGATTACCACGGCGATGGGGCGCGCCAGGTGCGGCAGGGTCAGGTGCCAGAAGATCGCGATGGGGCCGGCACCGTCCAGGCGTGCCGCTTCTTTCTGTTCCTGATCCAGCGACTGCATGGCGGTCATCAGGATCAGAATGGCGAAGGGCAGCCATTGCCACGAGACGATGATGATGATGGACAGCAGCGGGTAGTGCGCCAGCCAGTCGATGGGCTGGGCGCCGAACACCTTCCACAGGGCGGCGAGGATCCCCGAGACCGGGTGGAAGATCAAGTTCTTGAAGATCAGCGCCCCGACCGTCGGCATGATGAAGAACGGCGAGATCAGCAACACTCGAACGATGCCGCGGCCGAAGAACTCGCTGGCCTCCAGCAGTGCCGAGATGAGCACGCCGAAGACCACGCTGATCAGCAAGACGCTGCCCACCAGCAACAAAGTGTTCATGGCGCCGGGCAAAAAGCCCGAGTCGGTGACGAAGAAGGTGAAGTTGTCCAGGCCGACGAATTCGTTTTCACCGGGGTTGAGCAGGTTGTAGCGGATCAGCGAAAAGTACAGGGTCATGCCCAGTGGCACGATCATCCAGAGCAGCAGCAGCGCTACCGATGGGCTGACCAGAAACCAGCCTGGATTGAGAAAGTGGCGTTTGCGGGGGACCTCGGAGGTCTCCAGGTGCGCCTTGACGGTGTGGGTGTTCATAAGGGGCCTCGGGTAGCTCTGAGCTTGGCGCTTTCCTGCAGGAGCGAGCGGCCGCTACGGCGGCGGGTTCGCTCCTGCGAGAAGTCTCACACGGCGGGGGAATCTACTTGGGATAACCGGCGCGCTTCATGTCCCGCTCGGTGGAGGTCTGCGCATCGGACAAGGCCTTGTCCACCGTGCTGCCGCCGGTCAATGCCAGGGAGAACAGCTTGCCGACCGACGTGCCGATGGCCTGGAACTCGGGGATGGTCACCAACTGGATGCCGACATAAGGCACCGGACGTATGCCCGGGTTCTTCGGATCGGCGACTTTCAGCGATTCCAAGGTGATCTTGGCGAACGGGGCCGCCTGCATATACGCATCGCTGTAGGTCGACTTGCGGGTGCCGGGCGGTACGTTGGCGACACCGTCGGTATCAGCTACCAGCTTGGCGTAATCCTTGGAGGTGGCCCAGGCCGCAAACTCCTTGGCGGCCGGCTTGGTTTTCGAACTGGTGGGAATGGCCAAGGCCCAGGAGTAAAGCCAGGCCGAACCCTTGTCGGTCTTCTCGTGGGGCGCATAGGCAAAGCCCACGCTGTCGGCAACCTTGCTTTGGCTCTTGTCGGTGACAAAAGAACCCGCCACGCTGGCGTCGACCCAGATGGCGCATTTGCCGCTGTTGAACAGCGCAAGGTTTTCATTGAAACCGTTGCTGGAGGCGCCGGGCGGCCCGCTTTTCTTCATGGTGTCGACATAGAAGGTCAGCGCGTCCTTCCATTCCGGCCCGGTGAACTCTGGTTGCCACTGCTCGTTGAACCAGCGCCCGCCGAAGGAGTTGGCCACCGTGGTGATCAGGGCCATGTTCTCGCCCCAGCCGGCTTTGCCGCGCAGGCAGATACCGTACTGTTCCTTGTCAGGCTGGTTGAGTTTGGCGGCGAACTCGCCGATCTGGGTCCAGGTGGGCCGTTCCGGCATGGTCAGCCCTGCCGCCTTGAACAGATCGGTACGGTAGTAGGTCATCGAGCTTTCGGCGTAGAAGGGCAGGGCGTACAACTGGCCCTTGGCCGAAAGACCTTCACGAACGGACGGAAACACGTCGTCCAGGTCGTAACTGGCGGGGAGGTCCTTGATGGGTTCGAGCCAGCCCTTGGCGCCCCACAGTGCGGCTTCGTACATGCCGATGGTCAAGACGTCGAATTGACCGCCCTGTGTGGCGATGTCGGTGGTCAAGCGCTGGCGCAGCACGTTCTCTTCCAGCACCACCCAGTTGAGCTTGATGTCGGGGTGTTGCTGTTCGAAGGTCTTGGACAGCCGCTGCATGCGGATCATGTCGCTGTTATTGACCGTGGCGATGGTCAGCGTTTCGGCGGCAAGCGCCGTGCCAGAGAGGGCCAGGCAGGCCGCGAGAATGGTCGTGCGAAAAGGAAGCGGGACAGTCTTGCGCATCGTGCACTCCTGCTCGGGGCCGTGGCCACCGAAGCTTGGTTATTGTTGTTGTGCCTTCCGAAGTGAGGAAGTAGCTGATACTGATTACAGACCCGCAGGCCCGATAGCACAAATCCTAGAGCGCACTTTTGCTGATACTTTTTTGTACAGGGCAGAAGAGGGGGCTGGGCAAGATGTGAAAATTTCATCAAATGACCGATAGCCACTATCGATCCCCGTGATTTCTCCATCGGGGCCCTGAGCGGTAACTTGAACCCACTGATTGGACGCCGTCCAAACCCCTGGATACAAGGAGAACACCCGATGAAAGCCACTTCCCGCCTGCTGCTCGTTGCCCTGATCGCTACCGGCATTGCCACCCTGGCAGGCTGTGCCAATCATCCGGAGTTGCGCCCTTACACCGCCGCCGAGACCCGTGAACTGGCCCTTGAGTCGCTGGCTCGCCAAGGCCTGCCTTATCAAGAGTTTCAGCAACGCAAGGCCGCGCTGTTGAGCGCTTCGCAGCAGCCCCAAGGTCTGGCGGATGCGGCTCCAGTAGCCAGCCAGGCGCCGCGCATCAAGGGTTGATCGGCGCTGGCAGTGTCTGAAAATAGTGCAGGTGGTTGCCCCTCCGGGTGACGTGCTCCATTATCTTGCTCCTGGAAACGCGTTCCATGGCAAGGGAGTCATCGGCATCATGAGCAGCCCCACTTCATCCGTAGCACAGGTCATATCCCGCTTGCAGCAGGTTCGCGCGGTGATGCGCGACGAGCGCGTCGATGCGTTGCTGGTGCCGTCTGCCGACCCTCATCTTTCCGAATACCTGCCCGGATACTGGCAGGCCCGTCAGTGGCTGTCCGGTTTTCACGGGTCGGTCGGTACGCTCATTGTCACGGCGGATTTCGCCGGCTTGTGGGCCGACAGCCGCTATTGGGAGCAGGCCGACAAGGAGCTTGCCGGCAGCGGGATTGTCCTGATGAAGCTGCAACCCGGTCAGCCGGGTCCGTTGGACTGGCTCGCGGAACAGGCTGCACCCGGGCAGGTGGTGGCGGTGGACGGTGCGGTCATGGCATTGGCGTCGGCCCGAACCTTGCGTGAGAAGCTGCACGCCCGAGGGGCCACGCTGAGGGTGGACCGGGATCTGCTGGCCAGCGTCTGGACTGACCGCCCCCCGCTGCCATCCAATCCGGTCTTCGCCCATTTGCCTCCCTATGCCAGCCTGGGCCGCAGCGAGAAAATGGCTGCACTGCGCCAAGCGCTGCGCGAGCGGGGTGCGGACTGGCATTTTCTCGCCACGCTGGATGACATCGCCTGGCTGTTCAATCTGCGCGGCTCCGACGTTTCGTACAACCCGGTGTTCATTGCATTCGCCTTGGTGAGCGGGCACAGCGCTGGCCTGTTCGTTGATCTGGCCAAGCTGGACCCGGCCTTGCGCGAACAGCTGGCCGAGGATGGGATCAGCCTGTATGACTACCACGAAGTGACTTCGGCCCTGGCTGCCATGCCGGAGGGCGCCCGGCTTCTGGTTGATCCGGCAAGGACCACCTGCGGTCTGCTGGAGCATGTCCCTGACAGCGTGAACCTGGTTGAGGGACTGAACCCGACAACCTTGGCCAAATCCCGCAAAAGCGACACCGATGCCGGCTTCATTCGCCAGGCCATGGAGCAGGACGGTGCTGCGTTGTGCGAATTCTTCGCCTGGTTGGAGACCGCGCTGGGCAATCAGCAGGTCACAGAGGTGGATGTCGATGTCCAACTGACAGCCGCCCGTGCTCGCCGCCCGGATTTTGTCTCGCCGAGCTTTGCCACCATCGCCGCATTCAATGCCAATGGTGCGATGCCACATTACCGCGCCACTGAAGCATCCCATGCCGTGGTCGAAGGCGACGGCTTGTTGCTGATTGATTCGGGCGGGCAGTATCTGGGCGGCACCACCGACATTACGCGGATGGTCCCCGTCGGGACGCCGAGCCTGGCACAGCGGCATGATTGCACGCGGGTTTTCAAGGGCATGTCAGCCTTGTCCCGAGCACGTTTCCCCAAGGGCATCCTCTCGCCACTGCTGGACGCCATCGCCCGAGCGCCGCTCTGGGCAGACAGCGTCGACTACGGTCACGGAACCGGTCACGGGGTAGGCTATTTCATGAACGTGCACGAGGGGCCTCAGGTGATTGCCTACCAGGCTGCGTCCACGCCACAGACTGCCATGCATCCGGGCATGATCACTTCGATCGAGCCGGGTACCTACCGGCCGGGGCAGTGGGGCGTGCGGATCGAAAACCTGGTGCTCAACCGCGTTGCGCCGGGAAGTGTGTTCGGCGAGTATCTGGAGTTCGAAACCCTGACCTTGTGCCCGATCGACACCCGTTGCCTGGAGCTTGAGCTGCTCACGCTGGAGGAGCGTACCTGGCTCAACGCCTATCACGTCGAGGTCCGTCAACGACTCACGCCGCTCTTGAGCGGTGCATCATTGGAATGGTTGCAGGTACGCACCGAGGCGGTTTGATCAGCGCCGTTTGAATGCCGACAACCGCCCGCGGTTATCGGCAGATGACGATCATGCTGCGGCTGGTGTACCCCGCCGGGTTCAGGCCGAACGGATAGTCACCCGGATCCTCGACCGCATCACCGGATTTGGCGATGACCTTGTAGCCCTTGGGTGCACAGGACTCGGTGGCGCTCTGGTAGCACTGGTCCCAGTTCGAAGTAAGGCCTGAACAGTTGATATGCAGGCCCTTTCTGCCTTTGGTGACATGCGCGGTCTGGGTTGCCGCGCAACTGGCCAGGGCAAGGGCGATGACCAGGAGTGTGAGGTACTTCATTGCTGTCCTTACTGGGGGGCGCATGAGTTCAAGCGCGGATACAGCCTAAACAGGGTGGTCCCACTAGTCCATAGCCACCGCCGGAATGCTTTGCTTGCGCAGGGTCAGCGTCGCGCCGATGGAGGCAGCGATGATCGAAGCGATGGCCAGCCATTGGGTAACGCTAAGGGTTTCGTGAAGAAAGAGCAGGCCACAGACTGCGCCGATCGCAGGCTCGATACTCATCAGGGTGCCAAAGGTGCGCGCCGGCATCCGGGTCAAGGCGACCATTTCCAGGCTATAGGGCAGGGCCGTTGACAGGACGGCGACACCGATGGCCAGCGGGATGACCGCCGGGTTCAGGAGGGCGGCCCCAGCATGGATGATGCCCACGGGCGCCACAAACAGTGCTGCAATTATCACCCCGAGGGCGGCGGTCTGTACGCCGTTGTCGTGGCCGGCCTTTTGTCCGTAAATGATATACATCGCCCAGAACGCGCCAGCCGCCAGAGCATAACCGGCTCCCACGAGATCGACCGCGTCATGGGTATGGCCGATCGGGACCAGCAGGACCAACCCGAATACCGCCAGCCCGATCCAGAGAAAGTCGATGGCGCGCCGCGATGCGTAGATGGCAACCGCCAGGGGACCGGTGAATTCCAGGGCCACGGCAATGCCCAGGGGGACCGTACGTACGGCCAGATAGAACATCAGGTTCATGCAGCCCAGCGATAGGCCGTACACCATTACGGTGCGCAGCGAACCGGCATCCAGCTTGGCGCGCCATGGGCGCAGAAGCAGCAACATGATGACGCTGGCGAACAATAGACGCAGCGCGGTAGTGCCCTGAGCCCCGACGAGGGGAAACATTTGTTTGGCCAGCGAGGCGCCGGACTGGATCGAGACCATGGCAATGACCAGCAGCCCTACGGGAAACAGGCTGCTGGCGAGGCTTGGCTTGGCGGTGTTCATGCGGCGATCCGTCAATATAGAAGGTAAGAAAAACGCAGGCAGCGCTTCTGGCCAGGCATGATGCGCAAAAACGCAAAAATGAGCAATATAATGCGCAGATGATTTAGTTCACCCTGGACGTGCAATCAGGGCTTGACGCCCCTCCAGATCTCTTTATAATTCGCCCCACTTCCGGCGCAGACGAAACGGAAAACCTCTTGT
>NZ_JAAVUX010000012.1 GCF_018449655.1 Pseudomonas sp. dw_358 | reverse complement strand
GGTTGCGTGCCAATCCAAACTGAATCAGCACTACTTCTGCGGCACCAGCATCAACCGCTTCACCCCATAGGCCCGGTCATAATTCTGCGACTGCAGCGGGATCGGCACGTATTGCGCCTTGAGCCAGGACTCGATGCCATTGGCGTAGTCAGGGCTGGCCGGGTTGCCGGACTGGCCGCTGGCGTTCTGCACCATCATCGGCTCCACCTGGGCGAAGTCGACGATCATGCGCAAGGATGAGGCGTTGCTCACCCCGAAACCCGCGCCCCATGCATAGCCTGCGCCATTGAGCGTGCTGTGGTCGCCGCCGGCAGCCACGGCCTCGCGCACCGGCTGCCCTTGGGTCGAGAGCCAGCTGTAGCTGTGCAGTCGGCCCCATTGCCAGGCCTTGCGGTCGACGCCCAGTTGGCTGTCGCCGGCGGTGATGGCAGCGGCCAGGCTGCGAGCCAGAATCTCGGGTTTGTCTTCTTTCTGCGGCGTGCGCACGTCATCCCAGAATGGGCTGTCCTCCCGGCCCAGCAGATGGTCGGCCTGAGCCGACCAGGAGCGCTGGCCGTTGGCAACGAAGGCTTTCCAGCTCGGGCTGTCTTCCGGGCCCAGCTCGTCGAGGAAGATCTGCCGGGCGCTCTCTTGCAAGAACAGTTCGTACACCGCCGCATCTGCCGACGTTGGCGAGAGCCGGCCATCGAAGGCCATCAGCCGGCTATAGGCTTCGCGAGCCTTGGCACGGTCGGCGTCAGGCAAACGCTCGATGGCTTGCTTGAGCGGCTGCACCATGCCGGGGGCCTCGAACATCTTCTTGAGCTTGGCCGCGAACAGCGTGGTCTGGTCGTATTGCATGGCGATGGTGCTGCGGCTGTCCTGCTTGGTCGCTGTAACAAGCTGGGCGAGGCGCTCGCTGCGCGACGGGTCGGCCCAGGCATTGGACAGTTGCATGCCATAGCCATGGGGCACCGTGCGCTGGTTGGCCGTGCCGACCCAGCCCTGAGTGGGATTCTGGTCATAGGGGAACAGCATCGGGTCGGCGTAACCGTCCCAATCGTATTGTGTCTCCCAGCCTGGTGACGGGATCATGCCCAGCCCGTCGCGACGGTTCGGGTAGCGACCGGTGACCTGCCAGCCGATGTTGGCGGCGTCGGCGAACACCATATTGGCAGCAAGGGCGTGAATCTCGCGGCTGGCGTCCGAAGCGTTCTCCACCGATTCGGCCCGCGACAGGTCGAACAGCGCGTCGAGGCTCTTGTCGTCCTTGAAATCGGGTAGTTGCAGCGCCAGGCCATCACCCCCCAGGGCCGGCGACCCGTGGTTGATCGAGAGGTCCAGCAGTGGCCCGTGGCGGGTTTCGTACACCACCTCGCGCAACGGGCTCTGACCCTTGATGAAATAGGTTTCGTTGTGGGCGCTCAACGGCTGCCATTTGCCGTCCACCTGGTACACCAAACGGTTGCCTTCGCTGCGGATTTTTTCCAGGAACAGGTCCTGGTTGTCGCCCTTGACCGCGCTCAGGGCCCAGGCCACCTTGCCGTTGAAACCGCTCAGCACACCGGGCATGCCCGCCAGGGACCAGCCCGCCGTGTGGTATTTCGGCGCGCTGATCTGTACCGCGTTCAAGAGCCCGGGGAGGCGTGTCGGCAACTGCAGGTCGCTGGCCAGCAGGCTCTTGCCCAAGCGCGCCTGTTGCGGCGCGACGGCCCAGTTGGTGGAGTCGTTGGCCCCGGTCATGCTCAACGCGGCGAGTTGTGCACTGGCGGCCTCAAGCGTGGCCAGCCCCGGCAACACGCCGGTCAGGCTGATGCCCTTGAGCTTGTCGGCTTCGGCCAGCGGCAGCGGCTCGTCGGGGTAGGTGGGCAGCAGCCAGGCAAGCTTGTCGGCCCCGACTTTCTGCGCCAGTACCAGCGAGGAGATCTCCTCCTGCAGGTTCACCGAGAGGTTGAAGCTCATCAGGCTGAACACCAGCGCCGAGTCCTCCGGCTGCCAGTATTCCGGGCGGTAGCCGCTGTCGGCCAAGGCCTTGGGCAGGTTGTCGCGATAGCGGAACAGGTAGGCGTTGACCCCGCGAGCATAGACCTCGAAAAAGCGCTTGAGCCGGGGCGATGAGGCGGTGTAGAGCTGCTCGGCGCTGCGCTTGAGGTTGATGCTGCGCATCAGCCGGTCGACGTCGAGGGCTTCGGGGCCATCCAGTTCGGCCAGGCGGCCCTGGGCCAGCAGGCGCATGCGCACCATCTGCTCGATGCGGTCGGTGGCGTTGATGTAGCCCTGGGCGAACAACGCGTCATGGAAGGTGTTGCTCTCGATCAGCGGCATGCCGAGGCTGTTGCGCCGCACCGAAACATTCTGCGCCAGGCCCTTGAGTGGCTGTACGCCGACGGTCGGCGGCAGGCTGCTGGCGTCATTGCCGTCCAGCCAGGCCTGGCAACCGGTCAAGCCCAACAGGGCAACCATGGCGGCGGCTTTGCCGAGGCGGGGAACAAGGGGATTGAGGGCTGGCGAGGCCATGGCGAAGCTCCTGCGGGGTGTGGCGTCGGAAAGGCGCTACGTTAGTGAGGCCGCAGGGCAGGCGCAAGGAGGGGGCGCGGGTTTATTTTCACTCGCCGCGTACCCGCCTCAGGGCGCGCCGGGGTTGATCCTCTGGGCCACGGCATAAGCCCGCACTGTCGCCGGCCGCGCCTTGATCGCTTCGTACCAGCGCTGGACATTGGGGAAGTCGGCCAGATCCTGGCTCTGCCACGGGTGGCGGGCGATCCAGGGGTAAATGGACATGTCGGCGATGCTGTACTCGGCCCCCGCGACAAAGTCGCGATCGGCCAGGCGCCGGTCCAGCACGCCATACAGCCGCGCGGTCTCGTCGATGTAGCGCTTGATGGCATAGGGCAGCTTTTCCGGTGCCGCCCGAGTGAAGTGGTGGTTCTGCCCGGCCATCGGGCCCAGGCCGCCCATCTGCCAGAACAACCACTGCAAGACCTCTTCACGGCCGCGCAGGTCCTGGGCGATGAACTGGCCGGTCTTTTCGGCCAGGTACAACAGGATGGCGCCTGACTCGAACAGCGAAATCGGCTCGCCGCCGTCACTCGGGGCCTGATCGACAATCGCCGGGATGCGGTTGTTGGGGGAAATTTTCAGGAACGCCGGTTCGAACTGCTCGTTCTTGCCGATGTTCACCGGGAACACGGTGTAGGGCAGCCCGGCCTCCTCGAGGAACAGAGTGATCTTGTGGCCGTTGGGGGTGGTCCAATAGTGCAGGTCGATCATGGCGGGGCTCCTGGCGGTGGGTTGTTGGTCTTGTCGAATTGCCTGGATGTCTGTCCTGGCTGCCGTTGGCAGCCAGGGAGATGCATCAAGCCCGGCTCAAGCCCCGTGGCATTTCTTGAATTTCTTCTCGCTCCCGCAAGGGCAAGGGTCGTTGCGACCCACATCCTTCAAGGTGTTGCGCACCGGTTCCAGGGGCGCGTGGTTGCAGTGCGGGCCATGCACGTGGCCGTGGTCATGATCATGGGCGTGGTGGGCATGGTCGTGATCATGGTTGCAATCAGGGCCGTGGACATGGGGTTGCTGGGTCATCGATGTTTCTCCGCAATGAAATTGGCGGGGATTATCTCACCGCTGCGCGCCAATTGCAGTGTGTGTGCGTAGAGGAACCCAGTTTGCAGCTCGCCTTCCAGCCGATAAGGCACTGGCCGGTCGGGGTGGCGCATCAGTTTCACCAGCCCGCGCAGGTGTTCCCAGAGGTTGGTGCGCACCGGCACCTCGAAGTCACCGGTGTGGTGGGCGTCCAGGGTAAACCATTGGTCGCTGGTGCCGTCGGCCAGCAGCAGGTCACCCAGGTAAACCCGGTAGGTCAGGCTGCGGACCGCGACGTTGTCGTCATCCGGGTTGTCGATGCGAAAGTGCAGGATGAAACGCTGCTCCAGCAGGTGCGCCTTCACCACCTGCACCTTGACCAGCGTCAGCTCGGGCTCGCGGGCGTTGCCGGGCAGCCAGCTGGAGCAGCCGGAGAGTTGCAGCAAGGTGTAGAGGTAGAGCGCAACCCAATGCAGACGTGGCATCATTCGACGACTCCCGGGGCCCGCGTGTTGGGCAAACTTTCATCCTGCGCCATACTGCCACGATAGCGCGGCCAGCAGGTGCCGACGAGCAGGAGCAGGTGATGAGTCTTTTCGAAATCGTATTCAGCGGCGAGGTGCTGCCAGGTTTTGCCGGCGAACAGGTCAGAAGCAACCTCGCCCGGCTGTTCCAGGCCGACGAGAGCCGGGTGGCCACGCTGTTCTCCGGGCGCCGCCTGGTGCTCAAGAACAATCTGGATGCCGCGGCGGCAGAAAAATACCGCGCGACCCTCGAGCGTGCAGGCGCACTGGCCGAGGTCAGCCCGATGCTTGTCGAGCCTGAAGAAATCGAGATGACCGCGCCGCCTGCCGCCCCCGTCCGTCGCCTGCAAGTGGCACCCCGGGATGCCTACATGGCGGCCTTCACCCAGGTCGATGCCCCTGACTACGCCATAGCGACCGCCGATGCCAACCTGCAGGACGCCAAGCCCGCTGCCCGTGCGCCGCAACTGGACCTGAGCCAGTTCAGCGTGGCCCCCGCCGGCGCCGACATGGGCCAGGCCAAGCCAGCGGCTGCTCCGCCTGCACCTGACACCTCGCACATCAAGCTGTCCTGAGGTTCAGCCTGAGGTTCAGCGGGTCAGGTAGCTGGAACAGCACTTCTTGAATTTCTGACCGCTGGCGCAAGGGCAGTTGTCATTGCGCCCGGCCTTGAGCGGCACCGTCGGGTCGATGAAATACCAGCGCCCCTGATGCTGCACGAACGATGAACGCTCGCGGTGGCAATGCTCCCCCGCCTGATCGTGCCAGCGCGCGCTGAAACTGACGAACGCATGCTCGGGCTGGCCGCCGAACACCTCCGCCCCTTCTACCTCCAGGCCCAGCCAGGTGCTCTGGGCACTCCACTGGGCAATCGCCTCCAGGTCCAGCCCGGGCTGTTGCACCGGCAAGGTTGTGGCCACCAGGTAATCCAGCTGGCCCAGCACGTAGGCGCTATAGCGCGAGCGCATCAAGGTGCGCGCGTCGGGTGCCGCCTGCCCGGCGTGGTAATGCCCGCAGCAGGCGTCCAGCAGGTTGCCGCTGCCACAGGGACAAATCGAAACACTCATCGGATCTACCACCAATACTTGCCGAAATTCTCCGGATTCGCCCAGAACCGCGCATTGAGCCAATCCGGCACCTGTTTGTACTCCCGCACATCATAGGTATAGAGCGTCACCACCTGATCATCACGCTGAAACCGCTCACTGGCCTGCAACGCCAGCGAATAAAAGTCGGTGTCCCCCCAGCCACAGACCGCCAGATCAGCCAGCACGGCAATCCGGCTGGCATTGAGGTTGCGGATGCCACCCAGCAATTGCAGGCCATCGCGTTTGGGCAGGTGTTCGAGGCAGTCGATAGCTAACGCCAGGTCGAAACGCCGGGCAGCTACCTCGGCGGGCAATGGCCCGGGCGCTACGCAGGTCACCTCGCACCCGGGATGGGCCTGGGCAAAGGCTTGCAGTGCCGGGAATGCACAAGCCCCCAAGACCAGCAAACGAGCGGGTGCCTGTTGGTCGAGCAGGGCGGCCAAAGCCTGTTGCGGGGTGCGGGTGGATAAAGCCTGGGTCATTGCATGTCCTCGTCAGAACCGACAAGACTAGCCGGGAAGGGCGTTATGGCTCAATGGTGGCGCGCATCCGATAGACGGGCTTTACTCTCAGAGCATCGGCGAGCTCGCCGATTCTGATAATAAGGAGAAATCTCGATGAAAAGAGTTCGCAAGGTGCTTCCATTGGTTGTATTGACCACCGTGTTGACAGGTTGTGCAGGATTGCAGAAAACCGATTGGCCGATGTGTGCAGCGGTGGGCGGGGTCACGGGTGCGGCATTGGGAGCCATCAAGACCGGCGCGTGGATCGGCCCTGGGGCTCTGGTCGGCGGAGCGGTGGCGGCGGGTTGGTGCTACGCCCACGGCGATGGCGACGAGGACGGTGATGGCGTGCCGGACAGCCGTGACAAGTGCCCGCACACGCCCAAGGGTGTGAAAGTCGATGCGGACGGTTGCCCGCCACCCGCGCCAGCACCTGTGGTAGAAGCCCCGGCTCCGGTCATGGCGCCCGCCAAGGAAGAGACCCTGGTCATTCGCGATGTGCACTTCGAGTTCGACTCGGCCAAGCTGACTCCGTCGGATAAAAGCCAGCTGGACAAGGTAGCCACGCGTCTCAAGGCTGAAGCCAGCACGGCGCGCCTGAGTGTCACCGGCCACACTGACAGCGTCGGCAGCGACGCCTATAACAAGAAACTCTCGGACAAGCGCGCACATTCGGTGACTGAATACCTTGTCGCCAGCGGCGTTTCGCGCAGCGAATTCATCTCGGTCAAGGGCATGGGCGAAAGCCAGCCGGTCGCGGACAACAAGACCGCTGCGGGCCGGGCTCAGAACCGCCGTACTGAAATACTGATCCAGCGTTAAGGGGGAAAGGAACGGTTCACTGCCCGGTATGTAACCATTCTTGATACTTGTCGACCGTTCGTCCTTGTTAAGTCAAGACAGGCGGTCTTTACTCCTGAGGTACCGGCATCGGCCGGTGACACAGGAGTAATACATAATGAGAGTGTTTACACGGGCAGTGATACCCGTTCTTCTGGTCAGCAGTGTCCTGTCAGGGTGTGCGTCTCACGGAGACGGTTATCCCCCCCTGAATCAGAAGACTTGGCCGATATGCAGCGTGATAGGTGGCCTGGCCGGGGGCGGTCTGGGCGCCATCAAAAGCGGTGTGGTGGCAGGCTTCGGCGCGGTGCTGGGGGCAACCGCCGGTGGCTTGATCTGCTTTGCCCAGGACAGAGACTCGGACGGTGACGGGGTGCCCGACCGTCGTGACCGTTGCCCTGATACCCCGGCCAATACGCCAGTCAGCCACAACGGCTGCCCGTTGCCGCAATACCCCGTCGCTGCCAAGCCGGCGCCTCCCGCACCCGCACCGGCCCCTGAAGAAGTCATTACCTTGCGCGATACCACTGGCAAGGTGCTGTTCGGCTTCAACAAGTCCGACCTGACCCCGGAGGCGCAAAGCGAGTTGCAAGCCCTGTTGCCCAAGCTCAAGGGCGATGACGTCACGGCAGTCAAGGTCGTCGGCCATACCGACAGCGTCGGCAGCGATGCCTACAACCAGAAACTCTCCGAGCGTCGCGCGGCCAGCGTGGTGAACTATCTGGAGCAACAGCAGGTGCCAGCGGCCAAGTTGTCCAGTGAAGGCAAAGGGGAAAGCGAACCCGTCGCCGACAATGGCACAGACGAAGGACGCGCGCAGAATCGTCGCGTCGAGTTGCACTTGAGTCATTGAATCAGACCCGGGTCACAGGCCCTCTGCACTGACATGCAGAGGGCTGCGCTGCCAGATCAGCGTAGCTTCGTGCCCTCTTTCATAAATAATAGCCTCAACCACTGGTGCAGGCCGCTCCGGAGCCGTTACTGTGCGCCCAGTAAAATTCTGGGGGAGGCGGGGATGAAAGGTTATGTTGTGCAAGGTGCAGCCGTCAGAAAACTGTGCGGGCTGGGTTTCATGGCGGTCATGTTCAGTCCGTTGGCAATGGCGCAGAACCTCGATGTCGCGGCCAACTCGCTGATGCGATTGCCCGGCAACTCCACCGTGGTCGAGTTGCAGGAACTGAACGTGGCCGAGTACGGCACGCTGCTGATCCCCGCCAATCTCGTCGAACTCAAGATCGGTCATCTGCACCTGGGCCATGAGGCGCGCATTGCCGTGGTGCCTCATTCCGAAGAGCTGCGTCTGACTATCCAGCAGGCGGATCTGGAGCCGGGTAGCCAGATTCTTGCCCGCGGGGCCCCAGGCACATTCGAAAAACCACCGTTGCCGGCCCGTAACCTGACCCTCCAGATCCAGGCCCTGCAAGGCGCCGAACTCTCCGTGGACGCCCGCGGCGGCAGCGGCACGCCTGGCTATGCCGGGCTGGATGGCGCCGAAGGCGATCCTGCGGGCTGCACCTGGGGTTCGGCGACCCGCGGCTACAACGGCGATAACGGTGCCGACGGCCACGACGGTTCGGCCGGCGCGCTGGTGCGCCTGCAATTGCCGGCCAGCTATCCGGCCGAGCAGATCAAGGTTCGCGTCGACGGCGGCGCCGGTGGTCTGGGCGGCGCGGGCGGCAAGGCCGGTGCGGGAGGGGCAGGCAAGGGGTGCCTGGTCTATCACGCCGACAGTGGCAAGGCCGGACGGGCCGGGGTTGCCGGGCAGCCGGGGCGTCAGGGGCCGGCTGGGCAGGTGGTGGTGCAGCGCTACTGAGGCGGCGATGCCCAAAACACATCCAAGCACAAACCTTCGGACGATCAGAGCAACTGGATTCAGCACAGGATGGTTTAGCGAGGTATGATAGCCGCCGACCCAAACCACTGAAAATTTATCCAGCCCTTGTACATTTTCCGATCATGATCAGTAACCAGCTCAAAACCCAGATTCAGGGGGCCTACACGCGATTTCTCGAGGCCAAGAGCCTCAAGCCGCGCTATGGCCAACGCCTGATGATCGCCGAAATCGCCAAGGTATTGGGCGATATCGAATGCGACGACGAAGGCCGTCGCAGTGGCGATCCCGCCGTGGTGGCGGTGGAGGCAGGTACCGGTACCGGCAAGACCGTGGCTTACAGCATGGCAGCTATCCCTGCGGCCAAGGCGGCCGGCAAGCGGTTGGTCATTGCCACGGCCACCGTGGCCTTGCAGGAGCAGATCGTCTACAAGGATCTGCCCGACCTGATGAAAAACAGTGGGCTGAACTTCACCTTCGCGCTGGCCAAGGGGCGCGGACGCTACCTGTGCCTGTCCAAGCTCGACGTGCTGTTGCAGGAAGGCCATGCGCAGACGGCCACCGCCCAGCTGTTCGAAGAAGAAGGCTTCCGCATCGAGGTGGACGAAGCCAGCCAGAAGCTGTTCACCAGCATGATCGAAAAACTCGCCGGCAATAAGTGGGACGGCGACCGCGACAGCTGGCCCCAGGCGCTGGAAGACAAGGACTGGATGCGCGTCACCACTGATCACAGCCAGTGCACTACGCGGCACTGCCCGAACTTCGGGCAGTGTGCCTTCTACAAGGCCCGCGAGGGCATGGGCAAGGTCGACGTGATCGTCACCAACCACGACATGGTGCTGGCCGACCTGGCCCTGGGTGGCGGCGCAGTGCTGCCCGATCCCCGCGACACCATGTACGTGTTCGACGAAGGCCACCACCTGCCGGACAAAGCCATTGGCCATTTCGCCCACTATTCCCGGCTGCGTTCCACGGCCGACTGGCTGGAGCAGACGGCCAAGAACCTGGCCAAGCTGCTGGCCCAGCACCCATTGCCTGGCGACCTTGGACGCCTGATCGAACAGGTTCCGGAACTGGCCCGCGAGATCAAGACACAGCAGCAGTTCATGTTCACCGCCTGCGAGCAACTGGCGGATTTCCGCGCCGGGGAGGACATGGAAGGCCGCGAGCGGCCGCGTCACCGTTTCGTCGGTGGCGTGGTGCCCGAGCACATGCGCGAGATGGGCATCGAACTGAAGAAAGGCTTCTCCAAGCTCACGGACCTTTTTACTCGCCTGGCCGATCTGCTCAAGGAAGGCATGGACGGCGAAAAGAACATCGGCATCGCCAGCCATCAGGCCGAGGAATGGTACCCGCTGTTTGGCAGCCTGCTGTCCCGGGCCCAGGGCAACTGGGAACTGTGGACCGCATTTACCGCCGAGGACCCCGAAGACAGCCCGCCCATGGCGCGTTGGCTGACCTTGGCGGAAAGCGGGGCCCTGTTCGATATCGAAGTCAACGCCAGCCCGATCCTCGCTGCGGAAATGCTGCGCCGCAACCTGTGGAACGTCGCTTACGGTGCCTTGGTGACGTCCGCTACCCTGACCGCTCTGGGCAAGTTCGATCGTTTTCGCATGCGCGCCGGTCTGCCCAAGGCCGCGGTCACGGCTGTGGTGCCCAGTCCGTTTCATCACGCCGATGCCGGTGTGCTGCGGGTTCCTGACCTGCGCGCCGACCCTCGGGATGCGCCTGCCCACACGGCCGCGATCATTCGCGACTTGCCTGGGCTGGTGGAGGGCTCGCGGGGTACCTTGGTGCTGTTCTCGTCCCGTCGGCAGATGCAGGATGTCTTCGATGGCCTTGACCGAGACTGGCGCAAGCAGGTGTTCATCCAGGGCAACCTGTCCAAGCAGGAAACCCTCAACAAGCACAAAGCCCGGGTGGACGGTGGCGATTCCAGCGTGCTGTTCGGCCTGGCCAGTTTCGCCGAGGGGGTCGACTTGCCCGGTGCCTATTGCGAGCACGTGGTGATTGCCAAGATTCCTTTCGCAGTGCCGGATGACCCGGTGGAAGCCGCGCTGGCCGAATGGATCGAGGCGCGGGGCGGAAATCCTTTCATGGAAATTGCCGTGCCCGATGCTTCGTTGCGCCTGATCCAGGCCTGCGGGCGCTTGCTGCGCACCGAAGCCGACCGCGGCACCATCACCCTGCTGGACCGCCGTGTGGTCACCCAGCGTTACGGCAAAGCCATCCTCAATGCCTTGCCGCCGTTTCGTCGGGAAATCTCCTGACATCTCCTGAAACAAACAACTTGCCCGTCTGAGCCGCTATTTTTACAGACGTCATACAAAACCTTCGAAAGCGATGTCTATGAGACATCGCGCGGCCAGCCATTGGCCACCAAGGAGCTCCCGACCTTTATGATCTGCCGCTTACTGCCCGCTGTTCTTGCCATGACCTGTGCCATGCCGCTCTTGGCTGCCACGGCTGACCAGCAAACGCTGTTCAATTTTGTCCGGCCTACCGACACCGTCCAGGTGGTCACCGACGACACCAGCCTGCCCCAGGTCAATGGCGAGCAGACCGCCGACGGCGAGGTGTTGCGCCGGGTCGTGTTCAATGCCGTGCCCGCGCCCAGGTTGACCCTCAAGCCCAAAAGCGGCAACTGGGACTGGTCTGCCGAGAGCGCCTTGACCATGCGGGTGCAGAGCGCCCAGGACTGGGCGCAGACACTTTATGTGACGGTGCAGAGTAGCGATGGCAAGACCCTCACCAGCCGCGTCGACATGCCGGCCGGGCCGGCCCAGACCGTGGTAGTTCCGCTGGTGGCCAACAGCGCGTCGAGCCAGGGCATGCGGGTCGGGCCCCCGATGCCGTGGAGCTATCAGGGTCAGCGCACCTTGCTGGCCAGCAGCGCCGGGGCCGTTACCCTTGGCCAGGTTGCCTCGGTCAGCGTGGCCATGGACAAACCAGCCGCCGCGCAAAATGTCTTGATCGAGCGTTTTGGCACGGTCGAGGGCGATGCACTGCAAAAAGCTGCGTACGCCGAGCTGTTCGATGGCTACGGCCAATACACGCGTGGGCACTGGCCAGAGAAGATAGCCAGCGACGCGCAACTCAAGTCCGCCGCCACCAAGGAACAGCAGCAGCTCAAAGGCTGGTTGATGGAGCGAAACAAATGGCCAATGGACCGCTATGGTGGCTTGACCAAGGCGGGCTCGTTCAACGCCACGGGCTTCTTCCATACGCGCAAACAAGATGGGCGCTGGCTGCTGGTCACGCCTGACGGGCATCCGTTTTTCTCTCTGGGCGTCAACACCGTTGCGCCTGATGGCGGCAAAACCTACGTCCAGGATCGCGAATGGATGTTTACCGACCTGCCCACCAGCGCTGCGCCACTGGCCCGTTATTACGGCAGCGGTGACAGCCGTACCGGCACCGGCGCCAGCCAGGGGGTCGGCTACAACAGCGGCCGCTGGTTCGACTTTTATGCGGCCAATCTGGAGCGCACCTACGGGCGAACCCCGGAAGGTCTGGACAGCAAACGCTGGGAAAGACACAGCCTTGATCGCTTGCAGGGCTGGGGTTTCAACACCGTGGGCAACTGGAGTGACCCGGGTCTGGAAAACCACGCACGGGTGCCCTACACCTTGCCGCTGTCGATCGTCGGCGACTACGCCAGCATCAGCACCGGCATGGACTGGTGGGGCCGCCTGCCTGATCCGTTCGACCCGCGCTTCGCCATGGCCGCCGAGCGCGCCGTCGCCATCGCTACCCGCGATCACCGCGATGACCCTTGGCTGATCGGCTATTTTGCCGACAACGAGTTGGCCTGGACCGGTGCCGGCAATGACCCCAAGGCGCGCTATGCGCTGGCCTACGGGACGCTGCGCCTGACCACCGACGTGCCCGCCAAGCGGGCCTTCCTCAAGCAGTTGCGCGACAAGTACCGCAATCAGCAGGGGCTGTCCCAGGCCTGGGGCATTGATCTGCCAGCCTGGGAATTGATGGAAGACCCGGGGTTCGAGCCGCCATTGCCCAATCCCGAGCATCCGCAGATCGAAGAGGACTTCAAGCACTTCCAGCGCACCTTTGCCGATGCTTACTTCAAGATCATCGCCGACTCGCTCAAGTGGCACGATCCTAACCACCTGTTGCTGGGCGGTCGTTTTGCGGCCAGTACCCCGGAAGCGGTCGCGTCCTGCGCACAGTATTGCGATGTACTGAGTTTCAATTTCTACACCCCCAAACCTCAGGACGGCTATGACTTCGCGGCTCTGAAAGCGCTGGACAAGCCAGTGATGATCACCGAGTTCCATTTCGGGTCCACTGACCGCGGCCCGTTCTGGGGCGGCCTGATGCAGGTGCCGCGCGACGAGGATCGCGGCGGAGCCTATGCCGGGTTCATCAAAGCGGCGGTGGACGATCCCGTTATCGTGGGTGCGCACTGGTTCCAGTACCTCGACGAGCCGGCCAGTGGACGCCTGCTGGATGGCGAGAACGGTCACTTCGGCCTGGTGGGCATCACCGATGTGCCATGGGCCGGTTTCATCGGCGCAGTGCGCAAGGCCAACCTTGATATGCAGACCAACCTGACCCGGCAGCTGCAACCGGCGAAGAGCAAACCCTGACGCTCGCCGAGGTTCACAAGCGGCCCTGTTGCTGGAACAATGCACAACATTTGTTGTAACACCGGCGCAGGGAATTGAAGGATGCAGATTCAAGGTCATTTCGAGCTCCAGTTCGAAGCCGTTCGCGATGCCTTCGCTGCGCTCTTCGATGATCCTCAAGAGCGCGGAGCGGGGTTGTGCGTGCAGATTGGCGGTGAAACCGTCCTCGATCTGTGGGCCGGTACCTGCGACAAGGAGGGTACCGAGGCCTGGCATACCGATACCATTCTCAATCTGTTTTCCTGCACCAAGACCTTCACCGCTGTCGCCGTCCTGCAGTTGGTGGCGGAGGGCAAGCTGGCCTTGGATGCGCCCGTCGCGCGCTACTGGCCGCAATTCGCAGCGGCTGACAAAGCGCAGATCACCGTGCGCCAGTTGCTCTGCCATCGTGCCGGGCTGCCGGCCCTGCGCGAGTCGTTGCCGCCCGAAGCCCTTTACCAGTGGCAGACCATGACCGACGCCCTGGCCGCCGAAGCGCCCTGGTGGGAGCCAGGCACGGCCCATGGCTACGCCGCCATCACCTATGGCTGGTTGGTGGGCGAGTTGTTGCGCCGCGCCGACGGTCGAGGGCCGGGTGACGCTATTGTCGCGCGAGTCGCCAGGCCTTTGGGTCTGGATTTCCACGTGGGCCTGGCCGACGAGGAGTTTCATCGGGTGGCGCATATTGCCCGGGGCAAAGGCAACACCGGCGACGAGGCGGCCAAGCGTCTGCTGACGGTGACCATGCGCGAGCCGCTGGCGATGTCGACTCGCGCGTTCACCAACCCGCCTTCGATCCTGACCAGCACCAACAAGCCGGAATGGCGGCGCATGCAGCAACCGGCAGCCAACGGTCACGGCAATGCCCGCAGCCTGGCCGGGTTTTACAGCGGTTTGCTGGACGGCAGCCTGCTGGAATCCGAACTGCTCGCCGAATTGACCCGCGAGCACAGCCAAGGGCAGGATCTGACCCTGTTGACGCCGACTCGCTTCGGACTGGGCTGCATGCTCGATCAGCCGCAGTTGGCCAACGCCACCTTCGGCCTCGGGCCTCGCGCCTTTGGCCACCCTGGTGCAGGCGGCTCGGTGGGTTTTGCCGACCCGGAGCGCAATGTTGCCTTTGGCTTTGTGACCAATACGTTAGGCCCTTATATATTGATGGATCCTCGAGCACAGCGTTTGGCCCGTGCGTTGGGCGATTGTTTATAAAAATCGATTTAGCGCTATCAATCGACCGACGGTCTTCTTTATTGTGCTCGACTGTTCTACCCTCGAATCAATTGTTTAAGCGGGTTTCTTAACCCGTTTTATATTTAACTGCTCATTGGAACGCCCATGTCCGCTTACAAGACCCTTGCCCTCGCTGTTTGCCTGGCCGCTGCCGGGTGTGCCCAGACTCCACAGAATCAAAGTGCCCAGAGCGGGCCAGCCTGGTGGCCGTTCGGTGCGCAGAAAGCGGCAGACAAGGTCGCGGACAAGGACGTGGAGAAAGCGGTCAACGACAAGGTTGCCAAGTCTGATGCCCAGTCGGCCGAGCAGAACCATTGGTGGTGGCCGTTTGCTGACGAGAAAAAGGCCGCCGTCCCTGCGGGCCCCGTTGCCGCCGCCGTTATTCCGATGCCTGACCCGAAAGTGACGCAGGCCTGGCTGGACAGTTACGAGCCACGCGTGCGCGAAGCGATCAAGGGCAGCACCTTCAAGCTGGAGCGCCGCGACAACGTCCTGGTGGTGGTTGCACCGGTGGACTCCAGCTTCAACCCCAATCGTCCTGCCATGCTCTTGCCGGTGACCCTCGGCCCGATCACCAATGTTGCCAAAGTGCTTGAGACCGACCCGCACACGGCCGTACTGGTGCTGGGCCATGCCGATACCACCGGGGCGGCCGACGTCAACCAGAAGGTCAGCCAGGAACGCGCTCAGTCCGTGGCAGCGATTTTCCGTCTCAGCGGGCTCCAGCGTAATCGTCTGAACCTGCTGGGCATGGGCTCGGTCATGCCGCGAGCCGCCAATGACAGCCCGCAGGGTCGCGCCTTGAACCGCCGTGTGGAGATCATCCTGACCCAGCAGGAAACCATGCTGGCGCTGGTCAGCAAGTACAGCCAGCCGACGCCGCCTGTCGCCGAGATGGTTGCCATTCAGGACGTCCAGGCCGTGCCGCCGGTCAAAGAGAAGGCAGGGGTAAAGAAGAAAGCCGTTGCTGGCAAGAAGGCTCCAGCCAAGACCGTCGCCGCCAAGAAAAAGCCGGCGACCGCCAAGAAGCCCGTGACGCCGGTGGCGAAGAAGAAAACGGATACCGACCTCACGTCCAACTGATTGCCGAGGCAAGTGAATGACCCAGTCCCTGGCTGACATGCGCCGTGACTACGCCCGCGATGGTTTGACTGAAGTGCAGGCGCCGGACGAGCCGTTCGCGCTGTTCCGCCAGTGGTTCAGTGACGCGGTGAAGACCGAGCAGGCGCCGGTGGAGGCCAACTCCATGCTGCTGGCCACCGTCGACGCTGACGGGCGGCCGCACTGCCGTGTGTTGCTGCTCAAGGGCCTGGATGACCAAGGGTTCACCTTCTTCACCAACTATGAAAGCGCCAAGGCTCAGCAGATGGCGGCCCATGGTTTTGCTGCCATGACCTTTTTCTGGCCGACCCTGGAGCGCCAGGTGCGGATCGAAGGGCGGGTGGCCAAGGTCAGCCATGAAGAGTCTGATGCCTATTACCAGGTGCGGCCGCTGGGCAGCCGCCTGGGGGCCTGGGCGTCGCCCCAGAGCCGAGTGATTGCCGATCGCGGTGAATTGGAGGGGCTGCTGAAGGCCACTCAAGAGCGCTTCGCCCATGACCTCCCACACTGCCCGGAACATTGGGGAGGGTATCGTCTGGTGCCCGACCGTATCGAATTCTGGCAGGGGCGTCCGAGTCGCCTGCACGATCGCCTCAACTACCGTCGCGAGGGCGACAGCTGGACGCGCGAGCGTCTGGCACCCTGATCCGTCCCGAGCTCGGGCACGGGTGTCAGAGACGCCCCGAGGTGCGTTATATTGAGCCTCGGTTTGCGCGGCACGCTGTATGAAGACTGAATAGATACAATTTTATACAGCCTCCGTCGTGACACGTATTAGCACACGGCGTTTAATGTGTGCCTGCCTTTTGGAGAGTCCCTCAATGCGTAAATCATTATTGCTGGCTGCCAGCATTACCAGTCTTTCTCTGATGCTGGGCGGTTGCATGTCCAACCTCAGTGGCGACAGCTATTCGCGCGATGAGGCGCGGCAAGTCCAGACCGTTCGCCTAGGCACCATCGAAGCCTTGCGTCCGGTCAAGATCGAAGGCACCAAGTCGCCTATCGGCGCCGGCGCCGGTGCCGTGGTCGGCGGCGTCGCCGGCAGTGCGATCGGTGGCGGGCGTGGCAGTATCATCACCGCCGTTATCGGCGCAGTAGCGGGTGGCCTTCTGGGCTCGGCCGCCGAAGACGGTCTGACCCGCACTCAGGGCGTGGAAATCACCGTACGTGAAGACGACGGCAGCATGCGCGCCTACGTGCAGCAAGTGCAGGAAAACGAGATTTTCCGCGTGGGCGAGCGTGTTCGTATCATGACGGTCAACGGTACCAGCCGCGTCGCGCACTAAGCGTTGTCAGTGGCGCACAAAAAAGTCCCGGAGTCGGGGCTTTTTTGTGCGCTGGCGTTTGTCTCAGTCAGGGCTGGTCGGCTTTGACGCCATCCGCGTCCAGCCATAGCCGATCAATGCTGCCAGGATAGACCCTGTCAGGATCCCCATGCGGTCTTCACCAGCGTACTCGCTCACCCCCGACACGAATGCCAGCGAGCCGACGAACAGGCTCATGGTGAAGCCGATTCCGCAGAGAATCGCGACGCCAAACACCTGGCCCCAATTGGCGCCTCCCGGTAGCCGGGCCAAGCCCAGCTTGATGGTCAGCCAAGCCAGACCGAACACCCCGAGTGTCTTGCCCACCAGCAGTCCAACGGCAATGCCCAGCGGCACGTGATGAGTGAAACTCTCCAGCGTCACCCCGGCCAGCGGGACCCCGGCGTTGGCGAAGGCAAACAGCGGGAGGATGGCGTAGCCGACCCAGGGATGCAGGGTGTGTTCCAGGCTACGCAGGGGTGACGGTTCGGCGTTGCGGGTACGCAGCGGAATGCAGAATGCCAGCGTCACCCCTGCCAGGGTGGCATGCACGCCGCTCTTGAGCACGCACACCCAGAGCACCAGGCCCACCAGCAGATAAGGCGCGAGCTTGATCACCCCCAGACGGTTCATGGCGATCAGCACCACGATGCATGCCCCAGCCAGCAGCAGCGCCTGGCTCGACAGGTCGGTGGAATAGAACACCGCGATCACGATGATTGCCCCGAGGTCGTCAATGATCGCCAAGGTCATCAGAAACAGTTTCAGGGAGGTCGGCACTCGCTTGCCCAACAGCGCCAGCACCCCCAGGGCAAACGCGATGTCGGTGGCCATGGGAATAGCCCAGCCGCCCATGGCATCGGGGTGGTCGCGGTTGATGAACCAGTAGAGCAGGGCCGGCACCACCATGCCGCCAATGGCGGCGGCACCGGGCAGCACGATCTGCGCAGGATTGGCCAGTTGGCCCTCCAGCACTTCGCGCTTGACCTCCAGGCCGATCAGCAGGAAGAACAGCGCCATCAGGCCATCGTTGATCCACAGCAGCGCCGGCTTGGCGATGACCACACCGCCGATGCCCGCGACCACCGGCGTGTCGAGAAACGCCGAGTAAATGGACGACAGGGGCGAGTTGTTGATGATCAGCGCCAGCGCGGCTGCAGCAATCAGTAGCAGGCCACTGGCGGCTTCCATCTGGAAAAAACGAGTAAAGGTGCTGCGCAGCGCCAAAGGAAATACTCCCTGTAAATTCTGGAAAGAGCCAGCCTAACCCGTTACCGGCATCGTACACAGGTTTTTTCTGCAAGGAATTGTTCGGATGGGCGGGGTGCAGACAGGCCTGGGTTCAGGCTTGCCGAAGCGGCTATTTAAGCGGCTCCGGCCTGGGCTGTCTGTAGGACTTTTCCGAAGCTGAGGCGCAATCAGACTGGAAACTTGAGGCCCAGCATGTTGCGCGCGACGGCTTCGGCAATGCGGATGCCATCCACACCGGCCGAGAGGATGCCGCCGGCATAGCCGGCGCCTTCACCGGCAGGAAACAGGCCGCGAGTGTTGAGGCTCTGCAGATCGGCGCCGCGGGTCAGGCGCAGCGGCGAGGAGGTGCGCGTCTCGATGCCGGTGAGTACCGCGTCATGGCGGGAAAAGCCCTTGATCTGCTTCTCGAAGGCTGGCAATGCCTCGCGGATGGCCTCGATGGCAAAATCGGGCAGGGCCAGCGCCAGGTCACCCAAGGCAACCCCGGGCTTGTACGAAGGCTCGACGCTGCCCAGGGCAGTCGAGGGCACCCCGGCGATGAAATCGCCGACCAGCTGGGCCGGGGCCTCGTAGTTGCTCCCGCCCAGCAGGTAGGCCTTGGATTCCAGCTGTTCCTGCAGTTCGATGCCGGCCAGCGGTCCGCCAGGGTAATCCTGCTCGGGGGTGATGCCGACGACGATACCCGAGTTGGCGTTGCGCTCGTTGCGCGAGTACTGGCTCATGCCGTTGGTGACCACGCGCCCTGGCTCGGAAGTCGCCGCCACCACGGTGCCGCCCGGGCACATGCAGAAGCTGTAGACCGAACGGCCATTGCGCGCGTGGTGCACCAATTTGTAGTCAGCCGCGCCCAGCTTGGGGTGCCCGGCGTATTTGCCCAGGCGCGCCTGATCGATGATCGACTGCGGGTGTTCGATGCGAAAGCCAATGGAGAAGGGTTTGGCCTCCATGAATACGTCCCGCGCATGGAGCATGCGAAAGGTGTCACGGGCACTGTGGCCCAACGCCATGACCACGTTGCGCGAGGCAATGCGTTCGCCGCCGGCCAACTCCACGCCTTGCACCTGGCCTTTCTCGACCAACAGGTCGGTGACCTTCTGTTCGAAACGGATTTCCCCGCCCAGTGCCTCGATCTCGTGGCGCATGGTCTCGACCATGCCGGTCAGGCGAAAGGTGCCGATGTGCGGTTTGCTGACGTAGAGGATCTCCTCGGGCGCCCCGGCCTTGACGAACTCGTGGAGCACCTTGCGGCCATGGTGCAGCGGGTCCTTGATCTGGCTGTAGAGCTTGCCGTCGGAGAAGGTCCCGGCGCCGCCTTCGCCGAACTGCACGTTGGACTCGGCGTTGAGCACATTCTTGCGCCACAGGCCCCAGGTGTCCTTGGTGCGCTGACGCACTTCGCGTCCGCGTTCGAGAACGATGGGCTTGAAGCCCATCTGCGCCAGCAGCAGCGCAGCGAAAATGCCGCAGGGCCCGAAGCCGACCACCAGTGGGCGCTCCTCGAGCCCGGCAGGGGCTTGGCCGACTGGCTTGTAACTGACGTCCGGCGCGGTGTTGACGTTGTGATCGTGCTCGAAGCGATACAGCACCGAGGCTTCATCCGCCAGCGTCAGGTCAATGGTGTAAATGAATTGCAGTTCGGTGTTTTTCTTGCGGGCGTCATAGCTGCGCTTGAACAGGGTGAAGTCCACCAGTTGTTCATCACCGATGCCCAGCCGCTGCAGGATGGCAGGGCGCAGGTCTTCTTCAGCGTGATCCAGGGGAAGTTTGAGTTCGGTGATTCTTAACATGACAGGGTCCAATATCCGGGCCACGGGAGAACGGCCCGGCGGCTTTGCATTAACCGGCAATTATAAACTATTCGCCTGTGCGCTGGCTGTCAGTCGTTGCGGGCGCCGCCGAACCATGCGCACCCACGTTGTACCTCATTGTTGAAACGAAACTCGGCCGTCAGCGACGACACCGTGCCGGTGGCGCTGTCCACGCAGCGTTGCGGGGCGATCCACAGTTCGATGCGCTGGTCATTGGCTTCGGTGGAGAGGTCGAGCCGGCCATCGGGAAGCGTTTCTTCCAGGAAGGGCAGCGCCAGGTCAGGTTGGCCCGGGCGCTGGATTTCCATGCCCTTGGCGTTGACCCGTACAGTCCAGTGCGGCGCCTGGCCGCTGGCTTGCAAGACCAGGTTCTTGTAATTCGGATCGGTGCAGGCGCTGTTCGAGCGCGTCAGGCGGTAGACCTGCTGCAGGTTGACCTGACCATCGGTGCCCCCGGTCTTGCTGGCATCGAAGCTGCCGCGGATGTCGGCATAGAGCGAGCCTGGTTGGCTGGCCAAGGTAGCCGCTTCCTGCAGCACGCTGGTACCGCCGGTATCGCTGACCACGTAATGACGGGGCTCACCGCAGGGATGGAATAACAATTGGCCATTGGCGGCAGTCAGCACGCCTTGCATGCGGGTCAGGCCGGCATTGGAATTCTGGAGCGGGGCGGGTGTGAACAGTTGGCAGGCGCCGAAGAGCGGCAGAAGGGCAAGCAGCAAGGTGGATCGAACAGCGCGCATCGCAGGTCTCCGGGTGGGTTGCGCGGTTTATAGCATGGCGTTTGTCGGCAAAATGTCGGTGACTTTGCACAGGAAAGAGCTTGCTCGGGAACCCGGCACCGCGATGTGATTAATACAACGCAATGCAGGGTTGTTCCCGAGCAAGCTCGTTCTTGCAGCGGCGTCGATCACCCGCCGAGGTAGGCCTCGCGCACCTTCGGGTCAGTCAACAACGTTTCCCCGCTGCCTTGCATCACCACCCGACCGTTTTCCAGTACATAGGCCCGGTCAGCGATTTTCAGTGCCTGGTTGGCGTTCTGCTCTACCAGAAACACGGTCACCCCATCCTTGCGCAGTTGTTCGATGATGTCGAAAATCTGCTGAATGATGATCGGTGCCAGGCCCAGGGACGGCTCGTCCAGCAGCAGGAGCTTGGGTTTGCTCATCAGTGCGCGGCCGATGGCGAGCATCTGCTGCTCGCCCCCGGACATGGTGCCACCGCGCTGGTTGAAGCGTTCCTTGAGGCGCGGGAACAGGTCCAGCACCTTGTCCATCTGCTCCTGGTAATCGCCTTTGGCAGTAAAGAAGCCGCCCATGGCCAGGTTCTCTTCCACCGTCAGGCGGGCGAACACCCGGCGTCCTTCCGGGACCACGGCAATGCTCTTGCGCATGATCTGCGCGGAGTCCTGCCCCACCAACTCTTCACCCATGTAGCGGATGCTGCCCGAATGCGCGCGCGGCGCACCGCACAAGGTCATCAGCAGGGTCGACTTGCCGGCACCGTTGGCGCCGATCAGGGTGACGATCTCGCCCTGACGCACTTCGACGTTGACGCTGTGCAGCGCCTGGATCTTGCCGTAAAACGTGGAAACGTTGTCGAACTGCAGCATTACGCTTCCCCCAGATAGGCTTTGATCACGGCCGGGTTGTCCCGGACTTCTTCAGGCGTGCCGTCGGCCAGAGGCGTGCCCTGGTTGATCACCACGATGTGGTCGGAAATGCTCATCACCAGCTTCATGTCGTGTTCGATCAACAGCACGGTGGCGTCATGCTCCTCGCGCAGGGTGCTGATCAGGGCCTTGAGGTCGTCGGTTTCCCGAGGGTTGAGGCCGGCGGCCGGCTCATCGAGCATGAGGATGCGCGGGCGCGTCATCATGCACCGGGCGATTTCCAGGCGCCGTTGCTGGCCATAGGCCAAGGTGCCGGCGGTGCGGTTGGCAAACTCCTTGAGATTGACCCGCTCCAGCCAGTGCTCGGCGTATTCCATGGCTTCGCGTTCGCTGCGGCGAAACGCCGGGGTCTTGAACAGGCCGGCCAGGAAGTTGGTATTGAGGTGGCGATGCTGGGCAATCAGCAGGTTTTCCACCACCGTCATGTCCTTGAACAGGCGCACGTTCTGAAAGGTGCGAACCACGCCTTTACGGGCGATCAGATGCCCTGGCAGCCCTTGAATCGGCTGTCCATCGAGCAGGATGCTGCCGCCGGTGGGCTTGTAGAAGCCGGTCAGGCAGTTGAACACCGTGGTCTTGCCGGCGCCGTTGGGGCCGATCAGGGCCACCACCTGTTTTTCCTTGACCGTCAGGCCTACGCCGTTGACCGCCAGCAGGCCGCCGAAACGCATGCTGAGGTCGCTTACCTTGAGAATTTCCCGAGTCATTTCTTCAACTCCATATGCGGACGCTGCATAGGGAGCAGGCCTTGCGGACGCCAGATCATCATCAGCACCATCATGGCGCCGAACATCAACATGCGGTACTCGTTGAACTCACGCATCAGCTCGGGCAACAGGATCATCACGATCGCCGCCAGAATCACCCCCAGTTGCGAGCCCATGCCGCCCAGCACGACAATGGCCAGGATGATGGCCGACTCGATGAAGGTGAACGACTCAGGCGTCACCAGCCCTTGGCGCGCAGCAAAGAAGCTGCCGGCAAAACCGGCGAAGCAGGCGCCAAGGGTGAAGGCCGAGAGTTTGATGATGGTCGGGTTAAGCCCCAGCGCGCGGCAGGCGATCTCGTCTTCACGCAACGCTTCCCAGGCACGACCGATGGGCATGCGCAGCAGGCGGTTGATGACGAAGAGCGCGGCCAGGGACATCAGCAACGCGATCAGGTAAAGGAAGATCACCTTGTCGACCGGGTTGTACTCCAGACCGAAATACTCATGGAACGTGCGCATGCCTTCGGCCGCAGTGCGGTCGAAGCTCAAGCCGAACAGCGTCGGTTTGGGGATGCTGCTGATGCCGTTCGGGCCACCTGTCAGGTCCGTGAGGTTACGCAGGAACAGACGGATGATCTCGCCGAAGCCCAGGGTCACGATGGCCAGGTAGTCGCCGCGCAGACGCAGCACCGGAAAGCCCAGCAGGAAGCCGAAGGCAGCGGCGGCAAGGCCGGCCAGCGGCAGGCAGATCCAGAAGCTCCAGCCATAGTAGTGGGACAGCAGCGCGTAGGTATAGGCGCCCACGGCATAGAAACCGACGTAGCCCAGGTCCAGCAGGCCGGCCAGACCGACCACGATGTTCAACCCCAGGCCCAGCATGACGTAGATCAGGATCAGCGTGGCGATGTCGACTGCGCCCCGGGAGCCGAAGAACGGCCAGGCGAACGCGGCGGCGATCAAGCCCAGGATGATCCATTTCTGCGTCGAAGGCAGTGTCAGGAAGTGGCTGGCGCTGGCCGGGATCAGCGGGCCGCGGTGGGTCGAGCGCAGCAGCGAGCTGATCCGCTCGTTGAACAGCACCCGCAGGAACATCAGCAACGAACACAAGGCAATGATCACCAGCGTGGTGGTGCTGGTTTCATGCACTTCCAGGTTGATGCCGACGATGCTCAGTTTCAGGCCGAGCACCGGGTAGGCGACGGCCCAGACCAGCAAGGCGCTGAACAGCGCCGATTTAAGAGAGCGAGTCATACTTTTTCAACCTCCGGGCGGCCCAGAATGCCGGTCGGACGGAACAACAGAACCAGCACCAAAAGGCCGAACGACACCACATCCTTGTACTGGTCGCCGAACACGTCGGCGCCGAAGGCTTCGGCCACCCCCAGTACCAGTCCACCGAGCATGGCGCCCGGAATGCTGCCGATACCGCCGAGTACGGCCGCAGTGAAGGCCTTGAGGCCCACCAGGAAACCGGCGTTGGGGTTGATCACGCCGTATTGCATGCTCAGCAGCACGGCCGCCACGGCGGCGAGGGCGGCGCCGATGACGAAGGTCAGGGCGATGATGTTGTTGGTGTTGATGCCCAGCAGGTTGGCCATCTTCATGTCTTCGGCGCAGGCGCGGCAGGCGCGGCCCAGGCGAGAGCGGGAGATGAACAGGGTCAGGCCGAGCATGGCCACCAGGGTGATGACGAACACCACCACTTGCATGTAGGAAATCATCACTTCCTGTGCCCCCCCTGGCCCGAACGTAAAGTTGCCGGGGATCAGGTTGGGAATGGATTTGTCCTTGGAGTCCTGCGCCAGCAGAACGGTGTTCTGCAGGAATATCGACATGCCGATCGCCGAGATCAACGGGATCAGGCGGTTACTGCCACGCAAGGGACGATAGGCGATGCGTTCGATGCTGTAGCCGTAGGCACTGGTGACCACGATGCTGGCGATGAACGCCGCGATCATGAGCAGCGGCAGGCTATGGATACCCAGCATGGCCAAACCCGCCAGAGCGATGAACGCCACGTACGAGCCGATCATGTACACCTCGCCATGGGCGAAGTTGATCATGCCGATGATGCCGTACACCATGGTGTAACCAATGGCGATCAGGGCATAGGTGCTGCCGACGGTCAGGCCGTTGATCAGTTGTTGGAAGAAGTGATAAAGGTCGGGCATTGAAGCGCTCCTGAAACCTGTACGCATTTCACTGGTGGACCGCCGAGGCACTGCGCTGCGTCAGAGAGCCCGGTTTGGCCAGCGAACCGCTGATAACGGTTTTGAGATTTTCAGGTGAACCGGGTGCCGGATCGCGACACCGGGTTCGTATGAAACAGGTTGATGAAAAACAGGGGTCTGACTAAAACAAAGCCCACTGCTGTCATGCAGTGGGCTTTGTGTCGATCGACTGCGTATTACTGGGGTTTGGCTTCGGTTTTAGGTGCGCCGAAGTGCCACTGGTAAACCACGAATTTGAAATCTTTCAGGTCACCCTTGGCGTCGAAGCTCAGCTCGCCGGTCGGGGTCTTGAAGGTGCCGGCGTGGATGGCTGCGGCCACCTTGGCAGGGTCTTCGCTCTTGGCGGCAGTGATGCCGTCGGCGATAACTTCAACGGCCGAATAGGACGGGAACACGAACGGACCGCTCGGATCCTGCTTGGCATCCTTGAACGCCTTGACCAGCGCAATGTTGGCCGGGTCCTGGTCAAAGGATTTCGGCAGGGTGACCAGCAAGCCCTCGGAGGCTTTCTGGGCAATCTGCGAGATCGAATCGTTGCCCACGCCTTCCGGCCCCATGAACTTGGCGTTCAGGCCTTTTTCCTGTGCCTGGCGCAGAATCAGACCCAGCTCCGGGTGATAGCCGCCGTAGTAGACGAAGTCGACATTGGCTTGCTTGAGCTTGGCGATCAGCGAAGAGAAGTCCTTGTCGCCGGCGTTGATGCCTTCGAACACGGCAACCTTGACGTTCTTGCCTTCAAGGGTCTTCTTCACGGCAGTGGCGATGCCTTCACCGTATTGCTGTTTGTCGTGGATGACCGCCACGATCTTCGGTTTCACGTAGTCGGCGATGTAGTTGCCGGCGGTCGGGCCCTGGGCACTGTCCAGGCCGATGGTGCGGAAGATCATCTTGTAGCCGCGGGCGGTGATGTCCGGGCTGGTAGCCGCCGGGGTGACCATCACGATGCCTTCGTCTTCGTAGATGTCCGAAGCCGGCTGAGTAGAGCTGGAGCAGAGGTGCCCGACCACGAACTTCACGCCGTCGTTGACGACCTTGTTGGCTACCGCCACCGCTTGCTTGGGATCACAGGCGTCATCATATTCGACGGCTTCGAGCATCTTGCCATCCACGCCGCCCTTGGCGTTGATCTGTTCGATGGCCATTTTCGCGCCGCTGAACTGCATGTCGCCGTACTGGGCGACTGCGCCGGTCTTGGGGCCGGCAATGCCGATCTTGATGGTGTCGGCGGCGAACGAATGACTGGCTACGCCGGCCAGGATCATGGCGCCAAACAGCTTGGAAATCCGCTTATTCATAGTGCTCCACTCTAATGTTTTCTTTTTTATAGTCCTGGTGACAGCGTCCGCAGGACCGAGACATCCCTGGGTAGCGCCTACCCCGCGCATGTTACCCCGGGTTGAATCCACCCCCGCCTGCCTGCGCTAACTGTACCGGTACAGTGTATGGCGCGGCTTTGTCGGTTGGAAAGCTGGGGCGGGGGGACAAACGTGTAACGTGTCGCCTTGTCGACACAAAGATACAGAATCACGACGGATCACTGATCTGTCTCGGCAGGGCGCACTGTGAATCAGGGTTTGTCTACGAAAAACAGCACGTTATGATTGCGTACGATTTTTTCTGAAGACGCACCCATGAACGAACAACCTAGCACCCTCTATGCCAAGCTGCTCGGCGAGACCGCAGTCATCACCTGGAAGGAGTTACAACCGTTTTTTGCCCGGGGTGCCCTGTTGTGGGTCGAGTCATCCCTGGACCTGGTCGCCGTGGCCGAGGCCGTGGCGATAGATGATCGAGAGAATGTGGCAGCCTGGCTGGCCTCGGGGGAGCTGGAAAAGCTGTCTGAGACACGGGCGCTGGACCTGGTGGAGCGCGAACCGGTGTTGTGGGCAGTGGTGGTGTCGCCCTGGGTGATGATCCAGGAAAGGGCGGAGCCGTAGGGGTGCGCACCTTTTCAGTGCGATTCTTTTGGGTTGGCGTTGGTACCATCACGGCCAAGGCCTGATCCCGCGGGGTGAGCTTGAAGTTCAACCTTGTGGGAGCAGGGCTTGCCCGCGATGGCCGTGACGCGGTCTTCAGCCGGCCACCAACACCCGAATCGCCTCCAGGCGCAACGCCGCCTTGTCCAACATGGCCAACCCTTCTTCACGCTGCTTGCGCAACGCCACCAGCTCGCTGTCGCGCACAGTCGGGTTGATGGCCTGCAAGGCGGTCAGGCGTGACAACTCTTCATCGGTTTCCGCCGCCAGCCGACGCTGAGCCTCGGCCACGCGCTGGGCGTGGCGGTCGGCGACCTTGCTCTCGCCGGCGTTGATGCGGGGCGCCAGCACGTCGCGCTGGGCCTGGATGAACTTGTTGGCGCTGGCCTTGGGCACGCTTTCGAGCTGGTCATTCAGGGTTTCGAAGGAAACCCGTGCCGCCAGATCGTTACCGTTGGTGTCCAGCAGGCAGCGCAAGGCGGCCGGCGGCAGGTAGCGGCCCAGTTGCAGGGAACGGGGGGCGACTACCTCGCTGACGTAGAGCAGTTCCAGCAAGACCGTGCCGGGCTTGAGTGCCTTGTTCTTGATCAACGCCACTGCCGTATTGCCCATGGAGCCAGACAGCACCAGGTCCATGCCGCCCTGCACCATGGGGTGTTCCCAGGTGATGAACTGCATGTCTTCGCGCGACAGGGCCTGGTGACGATCATAGGTGATGGTCACGCCTTCGTCGTCCCCCAGCGGGAAGCTGGCGTCAAGCATTTTTTCGCTGGGCTTGAGGATCAGCGCGTTCTCGGAATGGTCTTCGCTGTCGATGCCGAACGCATCGAACAGGGTTTCCATGTAGATCGGCAGGGCGAACTGGTCATCCTGTTCTTCGATGGCCTCCACCAATGCCTTGCCCTCACCGCCGCCACCGGAGTTGAGCTCCAGCAGGCGGTCACGACCGGTATGCAGTTCGCTTTCCAGACGCTCGCGCTCGGTGCGTGCTTCTTCTACCAAGGCATCCCATGCATCGTCTTCACCGCCTTCGAGCAGCGGAAGCAGGCGCGGCCCGAATTTGTGTTGCAGGGCGTTGCCGGTCGGGCAAGTGTTGAGGAACGCATTGAGGGCTTGGTGGTACCACTGGAACAGGCGCTCTTGCGGACTGTCCTGCAGGTACGGCACGTGCAGCTCGATGATGTGCTTCTGGCCGATCCGGTCCAGACGGCCGATGCGCTGCTCCAGCAGGTCAGGGTGGGCGGGCAGGTCGAACAGCACCAGGTGATGGGAGAACTGGAAGTTGCGGCCTTCACTGCCGATTTCCGAGCAGATCAGCACCTGGGCGCCGAACTCTTCATCAGCAAAGTAGGCGGCGGCACGGTCGCGCTCGAGGATGTTCATGCCCTCGTGGAATACCGTGGCAGGAATGCCGGAGCGCACGCGCAGGGCGTCTTCCAGGTCCATGGCGGTTTCGGCGTGGGCGCAGATCACCAGGACCTTGGTGCGCTTGAGCATTTTCAGCTGATCGATAAGCCACTCGACCCGCGGGTCGAAACGCCACCAGCGATCGGCATCCTCGGTGGTGCCTTGGGCCTGGAAGGCCACTTCCGGGTACAGCTCGGCGTGTTCGCCCAGCGGCAACTCCATGTACGGGTCCGGATTGGTCAGCGGATAAGGATGCAGCTTGCGCTGGGGGAACCCTTGCACGGCGGCGCGGGTGTTGCGAAACAGCACGCGACCGGTGCCATGGCGGTCCAGCAATTCGCGGATAAGGCGCGGGCCGGCCTCGGCATCGCCCTCGTTGACGGCGGCTGCCAGGGCTTCGCCTTCGACGCCGAGAAAGCCGCGAATGGTTTCATGGGCCTTGGGTGACAGTCGGCCTTGGTCAAGCAGCTCCTGCACCGCTTCGGCCACCGGGCGGTAGTTCTCGCTTTCGGCACGGAAGGCTGCCAGGTCATGAAAGCGGTTCGGGTCCAGCAGGCGCAGACGGGCAAAGTGGCTGTCCTGACCCAGTTGCTCCGGGGTCGCGGTCAGCAACAACACGCCCGGGATGACTTCGGCCAGTTGTTCGACCAACGAGTACTGCGGGCTGACCTTGTCTTCATGCCAGACCAGATGGTGTGCTTCGTCCACCACCAGCAAGTCCCAGCCGGCCGCGAACAGGGCATCCTGAGCTTTCTCGTCCTCGGTGACCCACTCCAGCGACACCAGTGCCAGTTGGGCGTCTTCGAACGGGTTGCTGGCGTCGCTCTCGATGAACCGCTCGGCGTCGAACAAGGCCACTTGCAGGTTGAAGCGCCGGCGCATTTCCACCAGCCACTGGTGTTGAAGGTTTTCCGGAACCAGGATGAGCACGCGGTTGGCGCGGCCGGACAGCAGTTGGCGATGGATCACCAGACCGGCTTCGATGGTCTTGCCCAGACCCACTTCGTCCGCCAGCAACACGCGGGGTGCGATGCGGTCAGCCACTTCACGGGCGATGTGCAATTGGTGGGCGATCGGCTGCGCACGCACACCACCCAGGCCCCACAAGGAGGACTGCAACTGCTTGCTGGTGTGCTCCAGGGTGTTGTATCGCAGCGAGAACCAGGCCAGCGGGTCGATCTGGCCGGCGAACAGGCGGTCGCTGGCCAGGCGGAACTGGATGAAGTTCGACAGCTGGGTTTCCGGCAGGGTGCACAGTTGGTTCTGCGCATTGAGGCCGTGATAGACCAGCAGGCCGTCGACGTCCTCGACTTCGCGCACGGTCAGCTTCCAGCCTTCGAAGTGCGTGATCTGATCACCTGGAGAAAAGCGCACGCGCGTCAGCGGTGCGTTGCGCAAGGCGTATTGGCGGGTCTCGCCCGTGGCCGGGTAGAGCACCGTCAAGAGGCGGCCGTCCTGTGCCAGGACCGTCCCCAGGCCCAGCTCGGCTTCGCTGTCGCTGATCCAGCGTTGCCCCGGTTGATACTGCTGCGCCATTCTGCTCGACTCCCCGCCTGTAAAAAGCCGATGATTCTAACGGATCCGGGGCCATCAGGCCAAAGACTCCGGTTCGCTGGCCGGAATTAGCCTTCTCGCCGACTCTATAGAGCGTTTTGTTGTGAATATGTGACATGGTCGATACATTTGTTCGGCAGTCACTCAAGTCCGGCCATTCGCCGCCGAAAGACAGACTGAAGAGAGGAGAGACCCTTCATGCTGTCGTCTGTATTGCCCATGAATCAAATCGCGGTGACCTCCCAGCTCGACCCGGCCAAGACCGCGCCGATCGTCCCCCCTGTGGCACCCACACAACCCGTGGTGGGCGACAGCCAGGTGAACCTGCGTCAACGGGATTCCGAAGAATCCGCCAGCCAGCTGCGCGAAGAACAGCGCCGTCGGCAGAAACGCGAGCGTCGTCGTGGCGATACCCTGGAACACCTGGATCCCGAGCAGCATCTGCCGATCCCGGGTACTGTCTTGAACGCCGACAACACCGTCCCGGTGGCGCCGTTGATCGAGAACGAAGGCCGTCAGGGACTCTGGGTCGACATACAGATATAGCCAGCAATGCGCGCAGCCGCCATTATTGGCACCTGCCCCCCACCTTGCAGCCATGAGCCATGAGCCAAGACCCGACCCCCATCATCGATTTCAACAGCGAACGCGCCAAGCGCATTCATGACCTCAACGACAAGCGGTTGAACGAAGTGCGTCAGCAATTCGAGCAGGCGATGCCGTTGGGCAAGGGCAAGAAAAAGGCGAAGAAGCCGAAGAAGCGCTGAGGGCCTTTCAACCAATCGAAATGGGCGGCAGCTCGGTCAAGGTCAGGGTTTGACCTTTGCGTGGCGCGATGATCTGCGCTTCGCCATCGACCACCAGCTCGTCGCGCTGGTTGAACACCCGTGTGGCAATTCGCACGCGAAATTTCGGCAGCTTTTCGAGAATCTCCAGGCGCACGGTCAAGGTGTCACCGATTTTCACCGGCTTTTCGAAACTCATCTGCTGATTGACGTAGATGGTCCCCGGGCCAGGCAGCTCGCAGGCCACAGCCGCGCTGATCAAGGCGCCGCTGAACATGCCGTGGGCGATGCGCTCCCTGAACAGGGTGGTGGCGGCATAGGCAGCGTCCAGGTGCACCGGATTGTGGTCGCCGGACATGGCCGCGAACAACTGAATGTCGCGCTCTTCCACGGTTTTGCTGAACTGGGCGGTCTGGCCCACTTGCAGTTCTTCGTAAGGCGTGTTGCTGACCTCGGTCATCGGTGTCGGATCCTTTTCGGGTTAGTCATTCAGGGACGCTGGCAGTCGCGTCGAGCCAGGCGATCATATCGGCGAACACCTGGGCGCGGTTGAGCTCATTGAACACCTCGTGGCGTGCCTGTGGGTAAATAATCGTCTGCACGCGGGCCTTGGCGGCGTCGCGCCAGGCACTGGCGAGATTGATCAGACGTTCCCCCGCACTGACCGGATCACATTTGCCGCCGATAATCAGCAGCGCGAGCCCCGGGCGGACCCGTGCCAGGTGCTCCGGCTGGCTGATGGTAATCAGGCCGCCCAGCAGGTCGATCCACAGCTGATTGGTGCAGCGAAAACCGCACAGGGGGTCGCGGATGTAGGCGTCCACTGCCTGCTCGTCGCGGCTCAGCCAGTCGAACGGCGTGCGGTTGGGTTTGAAGGCCTTGTTGAACGAGCCGAACGAGAGCCAGTCAATCAGCGCACTGCGCCCCGTGGCGCCCAGCCGCCAGCGTTCCAGCCGGGCAACCTGCCGAGCCGCGCGGTACAGGCCGGGAGGTTGAAAGTTGGAGCCGCTGAGAATGGCGCCGGCGACTTCACTGGCGTGGTCGATCAACCAGGCCTGGGCGACGTAGCTGCCCATGCTGTGGCCGAGCAGGACAATGGGCACGCCGGGATGACGCCGGGCAATTTCCTCGCGCAGCGCGCTGACGTCGGCGAGCACTTTTCGCCAGCCGTCAGCCCGCGCATACAGCCCCCGTGGGCTCTGTGGGTCGGTCAGCCCGTGACCTCGCTGATCATGGGCATACAGCCCGTGACCCGCCTCGTTGAGGGCCTGGCCCAGAGCGCCGTAGCGCCCGGCATGATCGGCCATGCCATGGGTCAGCTGGATGATCAGACGTGGCGTCTGTGCCGGAAGCCAGTGGTGCACTTGCAGTGCAATGCCGTCGCTGGCGGTCAAAGTGAAGCGATCCGAGCTCATGCCGTTCCTTGTTCTATGCGCTTGCCCCGAGGGTTTGTCCAGTTCTGTAAAAGGGCAGGAATTCACGGGGCTGATGTTGCTGCATGTTTCTTTTCTGGCTGAGTGGGCCTGTCTGGCGATTACTGCTAAGTTGCGCTCAGCGCGGCCTTTTTCCACGGTCGCGTTCAGGCTAGAGGATAATAATAATGCAACCTGAATTCTGGAATGACAAACGCCCCGTCGGCGTTCCCGGTCATATCGACCTGCACGCCTGGCACTCCGTGGTCGAGGTGTTTGAACGCTCCTGTCGCACCTTCGCCGAGCGGCCCGCCTTCAGCAATCTGGGCGTGACCCTGACCTACGCCGAGCTGGACCGCCACTGCGCCGCCTTTGCCGCATGGCTGCAGCAAAACACCGACCTGCGCCCCGGCGACCGCATCGCCGTGCAGCTGCCCAACGTGCTGCAGTACCCGATTGCAGTGTTCGGCGCCTTGCGTGCCGGGCTGGTGGTGGTCAACACCAACCCCCTGTATACCCCTCGGGAAATGCGTCATCAGTTCAAGGACAGCGGCGCCCGGGCGTTGGTGTACCTGAACCTGTTCGGCCCCAACGTCGAAGAGGTACTGGCCGATACCGACATCCAGTACCTGATCGAGGCGAAGATGGGGGACCTGCTGCCCAGCGTCAAAGGCTGGCTGGTCAATAGCCTGGTCAGTTACAAGAAAAAGCTGACGGCCTATCGCTTGCCGCAGGTCGTATCCTTCAAGACCGTGCTGTATGAAGGGCTGCGCGGCCAGGTCAGCCCGGTGACGCTGAGCCTGGATGACATCGCGGTGCTGCAGTACACCGGAGGAACCACCGGTCTGGCCAAGGGCGCGATGCTTTCCCATGGCAATCTGGTAGCCAACATGCTCCAGGTCCATGCGTGTTTCCAGCAGCAGGACGCGCGTGGCGCGACACTGCTCGACGAGGGGCAGGAGGTCATGATAGCGCCGTTGCCGCTCTACCATGTGTACGCCTTCACCGCCAATTGCATGTGCATGATGCTCACCGGCAACCACAACGTGCTGATCACCAACCCGAGGGACATCGCCGGCTTCATCAAGGAGCTGAAGAAGTGGCGCTTCTCCGCCATGATCGGTTTGAACACTTTGTTTGTCGCCCTGATGGAGCATCCAGAATTTCGATTGCTGGATTTTTCCAGCCTGAAAGTCACCAATTCCGGAGGGACCGCGCTGGTCAAGTCGACGGCCGAACGCTGGCAGCGGGTCACCGGCTGCCGGATCATCGAGGGCTACGGGTTGACCGAGACATCGCCGGTCGCCTGCACCAATCCTTATGGCAGCCTCGGACGGCTGGGCACCGTGGGCATCCCGGTGGTCGGCACCGGCCTCAAGGTGGTTGATGAACTCGGCGTGGAGTTACCGCTGGGCGAGTCCGGCGAGCTGTGCGTGCGTGGCCCGCAGGTGATGCAGGGCTACTGGCGTCAGCCCGAGGCCAGTCGCGAGGTGCTGGACGCGCAGGGATGGCTGAAGACGGGGGACATCGCCGTCATCGATCCCGACGGCTTTGTGCGTATCGTTGACCGCAAGAAGGACATGATCATTGTCTCGGGTTTCAACGTGTACCCGAACGAAATCGAGGATGTGGTCATGGCCCATCCCAAGGTCGCCCAATGTGCGGCCATCGGCGTGGCCGACGAGCGCACCGGCGAGGCGGTCAAACTGTTTGTCGTGCCCCGTGAGCCCGGCCTTGGGCTGGAGGAGCTCAAGGCCTACTGCAAGGCTAACCTCACCGGTTACAAAGTGCCCAAGAACATCGTCTTGCGCAGCTCGTTGCCGATGACGCCGGTGGGCAAGATCCTGCGCCGGGAGCTGCGCGATACGGTGGAGTGAATGGCGTCGGCTCAGGTGACCCACACCAGGCTGAGCAATCGCCCGTCCGCGACGCAGAACTGACCCTCGAACTCGGCCCCGGTGGTCCATTGCGCCGACAGGTCGCTCAGCAGCCTCAGGCGTGCGCGGCCGTCCTCATGCCATTCGACGATTTCGGCATGCTCGAAATAGAAGCGCTTGAGCACCAGCGGATACAGGGCCTTGAACAGGCTTTCCTTGAGGGAGAAGGTCAGCGTCACGATCAGGCTGACCTGCTCGGCAGGGTGCCGGGCCATGCGCCGGCGTTCGTCGGCGGTCAGGATCTCGCCATGCAGGCGCCAGGCCCGCTGGGGCTCGAGCAGGTGTTCCATGTCCAGACCCAACCCGCGCCAGGCGCTGGTGCGGGCAACCACAGCGCCGGCCCAGCCGGCGCCGTGAGTGATGGCGCCACAGATCCCGGCGGGCCAGACAGGCGCCCGGTCCTCGCCGACAGCTGCGACCCAGTCGGGTATCCCCAAAGCCTGCAGGGCAGTGCGCGCGCACACGCGTCCGGCGAGGAATTCGGCCTGGCGCTTGGCCACCGAGCGCTGGATGTTTGCGGGGGCCGCAATGCCTTGGCGGAGGAATTCATCGGGGGAGTGCCGCGCCGGGTCGAAGTGACAGCCGGCCAGCACCGCGCCAGGCAGTGGGCAGGGCAGGGGCCAGTGCAGGACAGGGGCAGAGGAGGGACGATTCATGGGGCCATTTTGCCGGGATCGGCTGCGATTGGGGAGCAGTATTTGATCTGGCAGTGTTACCTATGAGTTCAGGGAGGGTTCAGCCGTCAACCCATAACCTGACGACCATTTTCATGCAGGTCTGGCAGCTCGCCGTGCATTCCAATAGGCTGCACGCACCGTGGTGGTTACGGCTTGTGTCCGTACTCATGCTGCCGTGCAGGCAGCCAGTGGCGGCGATTGTGGGCGGTATCGCTCGGAGAGCACTATGAAATTGTTGGTGGTAGAAGACGAGGCCCTGCTGCGCCATCATCTGCAGACGCGCCTGTCCGAAAGCGGGCACGTGGTGGAAGCGGTGGCCAATGCCGAAGAAGCGTTGTATCAGGCGCAGCAATACAACCATGATCTGGCGGTGGTGGATCTGGGCCTGCCGGGCATGGGTGGCCTGGAGCTGATCCGTCAATTGCGGGCCGAAGGCAAGACCTTTCCCATCCTGATCCTGACCGCACGCGGCAGTTGGGAAGACAAGGTACAGGGCCTTGCCACTGGCGCCGACGACTATGTGGTCAAGCCGTTTCAATTCGAAGAACTCGAGGCGCGACTCAGTGCGCTGTTACGGCGCTCCAGCGGCTTCACTCAGCCGACCATCACGGCGGGCCCGCTGGTGCTCGACATCAACCGCAAGCAAGCCAGCCTCGATGAGCAGCCGCTGGCGCTGACCGCCTTCGAATACCGTATTCTCGAGTACCTCATGCGCCACCATCAGCAGGTGGTCGCCAAGGATCGTCTGATGGAGCAGCTCTACCCGGATGACGAAGAGCGTGATCCCAACGTCATCGAGGTGCTGGTGGGGCGTCTGCGGCGCAAGCTGGAAGGGGATGTGGGGTTCAAGCCCATCGACACCGTGCGTGGCCTGGGTTATCTGTTTACCGAGCGCTGCCGATGATTCGATCGCTGCGAGTGCGCTTGATGGCGGCGGCGGCTCTGCTGGCCGTGCTGTTCATGATCGCCTTGCTGCCTGCGTTGCAGAAAGCCTTCAGCCTGGCACTGCGCGAGTCGATCGAGCAGCGCCTGGCGTCGGACGTGACCACCCTGATCTCGGCCGCGCGCATCGAGAACAACCACCTGCAAATGCCGTCGCTGCTGCCGGACGAGCAATTCAACCTGCCGGAAAGCCGCCTGCTGGGTTACATCTACGACCGTGATGGCAATCTGGTCTGGCGGTCGCGGGCCACGGCCAACCAGAACATCGATTACAAGCCTCGCTACGATGGCGGCGGCAACGTTTTCTCCCGGGCGCATCAGCCTGACGGTACCGAGTTTTTCGTCTACGACGTCGAGATCAAACTGCTGGGCGGTCGTAGTGTCGCCTATAGCATCGTGGCCTTTCAGCCGGTCAGCGAGTATCAGAAGACCCTGTCCGGGCTGCGTTCCAGGCTGTCACTGGGCTTTGGCCTCGCCTTGGTGTTTCTGCTGCTGTTGCTGTGGGGTGGCATGACCTGGGGGCTGCGGGCCCTGCGTCAGCTCAGCCTGGAGCTGGACCAGATCGAGTCCGGCGCTCGTGAAAGCCTCAGCGAAGAGCACCCCCGGGAACTGCTGCGGCTGACCGATTCTCTCAACCGTCTGCTGAGCAGCGAGCGCGAGCAGCGTGGGCGCTACCGTGATTCTCTCGGCGACCTGGCCCACAGTCTCAAGACGCCCCTGGCCGTCTTGCAGGGGGTCAGCGAAACCATTGCCCAGCGTCCGGAGGACCTGGAACAGGCACGTGTTCTCCAGTCGCAGATCGAGCGCATGAGCCAGCAAATCGGCTACCAGTTGCAACGGGCAAGCCTGCGCAAGAGTGGTCTGGTTCGCCACCAGGTGCCCTTGCAGCCCTTGCTGGACAGCCTGTGCAGCACCTTGGGCAAGGTCTACCGCGACAAGTGCGTTCAGGTCAGTTTCGATATTCCCGTATCGGACCTGGTACCCATGGAGCAGGGCGCTCTCCTGGAGATGCTCGGCAATCTGCTGGAAAACGCCTATCGGCTCTGCGTGGGGCACGTCAGGGTTCGTCTGGTCGCGCTTGATACCGAATTGGACCTGTGGGTCGAGGACGATGGCCCTGGCGTACCGGTCGACCAGCGCGAACGAATCCTGCAGCGGGGCGAGCGACTGGATCGACAGAACCCCGGACAGGGCATCGGTCTGGCCGTGGTCAAGGACATCATCGAGAGCTATGGTGCGCAGCTGACCCTCGGTGAGTCCAGCCTCGGTGGCGCCGCGTTTCGGGTGCGGTTGAACGCCCTTTGAGTCTTCGGGCCGGCCGGTTCCGATCGCCGTCTTGAGCTAGTCTGTCATTGACCTCGGCAGGCAATTACGCTGGCCTTGGCTAACGATGGCGGCGGTTTACCGCCATCGCGGGAAGCAATCTCCACTGATGTGGCGAAAAACCGCCAATAACGGAGTCGGCGTTGGCCCTCGACCAGATGCTCAGTCCCGTAATTGCTCGTCAATCAGAAAAATCCGATAGGTGGCACGGGCTTTGCGATGCAACGGGCAGAGTTCTGCAGACCCGCAGCTCGACAAAACAAAAATCCCTCCGGCGCAGGAGGGTTCGTGTTCAGGTATCGCGGCATCAGCGGATGGATGTCGGACGGTACGCTTGAGGACTTTGCCATGACGACTCGTCAGCCATTCTATAAATCCCTGTATTTCCAGGTGATCCTCGCGATCATCGTCGGTGTGCTGATCGGCCACTACTATCCCCAGGCCGGTGTCTCGCTCAAGCCCCTTGGCGATGGCTTCATCAAACTGATCAAAATGGTCATTGCGCCGATCATCTTCTGCACCGTGGTCAGCGGTATCGCTGGCATGCAGAGCATGAAGTCGGTAGGCAAGACCGGTGGCTACGCACTGCTCTACTTTGAAATCGTCTCCTCCATTTCCCTGATCATCGGCCTGGTCGTGGTCAACGTCGTGCAGCCAGGTGCTGGCATGCACATTGATCCGACCAAGCTGGATGCCAGCAAGGTCGCCTCCTACGTGGCGGCCGGTGCTGACCAGAGCATCGTCGGCTTCATCCTCAACATCATCCCCAATACCATCGTCAGCGCGTTTGCCACCGGCGATATCCTGCAGGTGTTGATGTTTTCGGTGATCTTCGGCTTTGCCCTGCATCGCCTGGGTGCCTATGGCAAACCGTTGCTGGACCTGATCGATCGCTTCGCCCACGCCATGTTCAACATCATCAACATGATCATGAAGCTGGCCCCGCTGGGTGCTCTGGGTGCAATGGCCTATACCATCGGGGCTTATGGCGTCGGTTCGCTGTTGCAGTTGGGCCAGTTGATGGCCTGCTTCTACATTACCTGCGTGCTGTTCGTGCTGGTGGTACTGGGCGCCATCGCACGGGGCCATGGCTTCAGCGTGATCAAGTTGATCCGTTATATCCGTGAAGAACTGCTGATCGTGCTGGGCACCTCCTCGTCCGAGTCGGCGCTGCCGCGCATGCTGGTGAAGATGGAGCGTCTGGGCGCGAAGAAATCGGTGGTGGGGCTGGTGATTCCAACCGGCTACTCCTTCAACCTGGACGGTACCTCGATCTACCTGACCATGGCTGCCGTGTTCATCGCTCAGGCGACCGACACGCACATGGACCTTACCCATCAAATCACCTTGATTCTGGTGCTGCTGTTGTCTTCCAAAGGCGCGGCTGGGGTAACCGGCAGCGGTTTCATCGTGCTGGCGGCGACCTTGTCGGCTGTGGGCACCTTGCCAGTGGCCGGCTTGACGCTGATCCTCGGGATCGACCGTTTCATGTCCGAAGCCCGTGCCCTGACCAATCTGGTAGGCAACGCCGTGGCGACCCTGGTGGTGGCCAAGTGGGTCGGCGAGCTGGACGAAGCCAAGATGACGGCCGAGCTGGCGGCGGGGAGCCCTCCGCTGACCCATCTGGTGCCGGAAGATGATCTGGGTGTTGCCGAGGCGCCAGTGGTCACGCCACGCTAAGTCCACAGCCCACAAAAAGCCGCCTTCGGGCGGTTTTTCATCTTGTGAACCCTCAATTCATAGGCCGCCAGGTCCTACTCCACCCGTGTCTCGCCACTGAACACCAACGCCTGCCGACAACGACGGCACAAATACCTGCGCCCCTTGCGCACCAACCCATGTCGCTGCGCTGTAAACGGAAACTCCGGCGTACAAGGACAGTGATAGATATACCGCGTCACCCGGCGCCGCTCGATGGCATAGGTATGACAGCGATTGGGCGGCAGCTCATAAACCCCGCGCATGATCAACTGCCATTCCTCCCCATGGGGTTGAATCGAATCGCCGAACAGCTGATGGGCCACCAGGTGCGCCACCTCGTGGGGCACGGTCTGGCGCAGGAAATCCTCGCTGTTTTCGCGATACAACTGCGGGTTGAAACGCAGCAGATTTTCATGCAAATGAGCGACACCCGCTTTTTGCCCACGCAGTTTCAGGCTGACCTGGGGCCGCTTGAACGGGCGTTTGAAAAAGGCCTCCGCCTGCAGGAAGCAGGATTCGACACGGGAATCGAGTGGGTCGGGCATACGTGACAGATCTCCAGATCGGTCAATTATGCCGCAACGCCTGGACGGTGCCGAGACCTCGAGCGCCCTTGGGCGACGTCTGGCCGGTCAGCCGGCATACACAGGCCCGACACCCAGGCCCCAGATGATCACGGTCAGGGCGATGATAGCGACCAGCACCACCAGCCCGACTGCCAGCACGGAGCTGGCGAATAGAAAGCCTTCTTCGCGGCCAACGCTCATGAAGGTCGGCAGGCCGACATAGAGCAGGTACACCGTGTAGCAGATCGAAGCGCTGCCCACCAGCATCCCTAACCACAGGTGCGGATAGAGGGCCGCGAGGCCGCCGATGAACAGCGGCGTCGCGGTGTAGGTCGCGAATGCCACACAGCGGGGCATGCTGGGTTTGGCGTCGTAGGTGCGTGCCATCCAGTGAATGAACATGCCCATGACCGCGACCCCGCCCAACATGGCGGCGTAGGACATGAGTGCCATCCACAACGCATTATCGGCCGTGAGCACCAGTGCTGTGCGGTCGCCGATCATCCAGCCCAGATGCGTGGTGCCGATGTAGGCGGCGATGGCGGGCACGGCGGCCAAGATCAAGGTGTGGGTCAGGTACAGATGACCGAGGCTTTCTTCTTTTTCGCCGCGTATGTGTTGCCATTCTTGATCAGGGTGGGTGAACAGGCCCACGACATGATGAATCATGATGATCCTCCGCTAAGTGCCAGTGGCCAGTATGGGCCAGGTTCAGCAGGGCTTTTAGAGCGAATCGCACTTTGCACCACCCGGCTAATCTCCTCTTGATCGCTCCGAACGGGGTGACACTGCAGGTGACATTGCAGGTAAAATCCCCGGCTTTGTCACACCTCGCGGATTCAAGGCGCCATGGGCACTCTTTCGGTCAGTCAGAACAAATTGCAGAAACGTCTTCGCCGTCTGGCGGGGGAAGCCGTCGCCGACTACAGCATGATCGAAGATGGCGACAAGGTCATGGTCTGCCTGTCCGGTGGCAAGGACAGCTACACCCTGCTCGACGTGCTGATGCATCTGCAGAAAGTGGCGCCGGTGAAGTTCGACATCGTCGCAGTGAACATGGACCAGAAACAGCCTGGCTTTCCCGAGCACGTGCTGCCGGCCTACCTCGAAGCGCTGGGCGTGGAATACCATATCGTCGAAAAAGACACCTACTCGGTGGTCAAGGAACTGATTCCGGAAGGCAAGACCACGTGTTCCTTGTGCTCGCGCCTGCGCCGGGGCACGCTGTATACCTTTGCCGACGAGATCGGCGCGACCAAGATGGCCCTCGGTCATCACCGTGATGACATCGTCGAGACCTTCTTCCTCAATATGTTCTTCAATGGCTCGATGAAGGCCATGCCGCCCAAGCTGCGCGCCGATGACGGTCGCAACGTGGTGATCCGTCCGCTGGCCTATTGCAATGAAAAGGACATCCAGGCGTATTCGGACTTCAAGCGCTTCCCGATCATCCCTTGCAACCTGTGTGGCTCCCAGGAAAACCTGCAGCGCCAGGTGGTCAAGGAGATGCTGGTGGACTGGGAGCGCAAGCACCCCGGGCGCACGGAAAGTATCTTCCGTGGCTTGCAGAATGTGGTCCCGTCCCAACTGGCCGACCGCAATCTGTTCGATTTCGCCAGCTTGAAGATCGATGAAACGGCGGCGTCGCGATTTGTTTCGGTGGTCAATCTTTAGGCCATTACGCCGATTCTAATGATTCACCGTAAATGCCAACATTGCCGATAACTGACACATCGGCCGGCCACTCTCGGCATGCCATTGGTTGAAAACGTCCTGGACTGCCGCCTGATCGCGTTTGCTGGACGGCACCTTGTCGACAATCCCCTGGGCATTCAGCGCTGCGACCACATCCCAGGTCGGAATAAAGGTGTCCTTGCCGACCATGCGCAGGAAGCGCGGCGTTGACAGTCCACCCATCTGGTTGCCGTGCTTGGCGATGTACTGCCACAAGCCGACGATGTCGGTCACCGGCCACTCGGCAATGAAATTGCCAAAGCTGCCGTGCTCATGAGCCACATCGAGGATCAACTGGGCATTGCGCGGCACGCTCTTGAGTTTGCCCAGGTGACGGATGATGCGGGCGTCCTGCATCAGCCGCTCCAGGTGTTCGGCGCCCATGAGCACCACCTTTTCCGGGTCGAAGCGGAAAAATACTTCCTCGAAAGCCGGCCACTTGGCATCTACCAGGCTGTGCTTGAGGCCAGCACGGAATACCCGCAGGGCCATGGTCGACAGGTAGCGATCAGCGCTGATCTTGCGCAGTTGAGCGGCTGACAATGCGCTCGGCAGTTCGGCTTCCAGGGCTTTGGCCGAGCCGAAACGATTCAGGCAATACTCGTTGAGCCATTTGTAATCTTGCATTCACTCTCATCCTAGGGCCTAGGTGACATAAGGCAGCGTGCCCGCCTCAGGGTTCCAGGCGGCGAGCGGTAGTGGCCAGGCGTTGGCCGAGGGCGCGGCACAAGGCGATTTCGTGTTCGTCCAGTGCACGCTTGCCGTCGGCGCCGGCGTGGTGGCTGGGGCCATAGGGCGTGCCGCCACCACGGGTTTCCAGCAGGGCCGACTCGCTGTAGGGCAGGCCGGTGATAAGCATGCCGTGGTGCAACAGCGGCAGCATCATTGACAGCAAGGTCGACTCCTGCCCGCCGTGCAGGCTGGCGGTGGAGGTGAACACGCCGGCCGGCTTGCCCACCAGAGCGCCCCCCAGCCACAGCGTGCTGGTGCCATCGAGGAAGTACTTGAGGGCGGCGGCCATGTTGCCGAAGCGGGTCGGACTGCCCAGGGCCAGGCCGGCGCAATGCTTGAGGTCGTCGATGCTGGCGAACAGCGCGCCGCTGTCCGGAATGTCCGGCGCGACCGCTTCGCACTCGCTGGAGACGGCGGGCACCGTACGCAGGCGCGCTTCCAGACCGCCCATCTCGACGCCCCGGGCAATCTGCCGGGCCATTTCGCTGGTGGCGCCATGCCGGCTGTAAAACAGCACCAGAATATAGGCAGCGCTCACTCGAGGATCTCCAGGATTTTTTCCGGCGGGCGGCCGATGATCGCTTTATCGCCGTTGACCAGAATCGGACGCTCGATCAGCTTGGGATGGCTGACCATGGCGGCGATCAGTTGTGTGTCGTTCAGGCTGCCGTCGGCCAGACCAAGGGCCTTGTAGTCGTCTTCACCGCTGCGCAGCAATTGGCGCGGGGTCAGGCCGAGCTTGCCGAGCAGGGCTTGCAGAGTCGCAGCATCCGGCGGCGTTTCCAGGTAGCGCACGATGTGCGGTACCAAGCCGCGGGCCTCCAGCAATTCCAGAGCGCCACGGGATTTCGAGCAGCGGGGGTTGTGATAGAGCGTCAGATCGGTCATGTGCAGTCGCATCCAGCCTCGAGAGGCGGCTATTCTAACCGCGCCGGAAGAGACAACGGCAGTTTCGCTTTTCTCGCGGCTCGAACAGGGGGTAGGGGACATCATGCTCAAGCGTGCAAGCTGGGCCGTGGTATGGATGCTGTTGCTGGCAGGTTGCGGCGCCGACTATGGCGTTGACCAGCACGGACAGAAAGTCGCGGCCGATGCTTTGGACAAGCGCTGGCTGGTGGTCAATTACTGGGCTGAGTGGTGCGGTCCCTGCCGTCAGGAAGTTTCCGAGTTGAGCACCTTGGCCAAGCAGTTGGGATCAACCAATGTGCGCGTTATCGGAGTCAACTTCGACAACCTGCAGGGCGATGAGCTGCTCAAGTCCAGCCAGGCCATGGGCATTGGCTACACCGTACTGGCTGCCAATCCGGCCGAACATTTCGGTTTTCCGGAAAGCGAGGGGTTGCCGATCACCTACCTGGTCGATCCCGAGGGCAAGGTGCGCGAGCAGTTGCTGGGGCAGCAGACCGCTGCAGGGTTGAAGGCCGCGCTCAAGGCAGTGGGGGCGCTGCAACGCTAGTGTTCCACCGACTGACGCATCAATCCTGCAGGACCGAGCTTGCTCGGGAAGACGGTGACGCCTTGTTCCCGAGCAAGCTCGGTCCTGCAGCGTATAGGGCGGCCTAACCTTCTTCGGGCCACAGCCGCAACGGCTGACCATTCTCCGGCCACAGGCGCAGTTGCTCATTGGGCTGGATATCCCAGCGCTGCACAGTCTGCAGCGATTTGAGGAAGCGCTGTTCCTGCTCCATCAGCGCGGGTGCACAGAGGCGGCGGGTGCTGCCTGGCGTACCGAAGCTCAGATGGTGATGGGGTGCGAGGGTGTAAGGCGCGTACCAGTGGTTGCAACCCGCCGTACCGTAGGCACGGCCGTCGTCGTCGAGGGTCAGGGTCACGTGGCTGCTGTCGATCAGGGGGCGTTCGCCGATCCACTCCACCGCATAGGTGCGGCTGGTCTGCAACTTGGGTGAGTGATTGGCACAGGCGCTCAGGAGCACCAGGGCGCTTGCCAGTAGTAGATATTTCACGCGTTGGCCACCTGGCATTGGGCACACAGGTGACGATCGCCCTCGGTGCGCCAGCCCAGTTCGGCAATGCGCGCCGTGGCGGCGGGTTTCTGCGCCTTGACGCCGAGCTTGGCGTCGACCGCAAACTCGAAGCTCAGGGCCTTCTGGCAGCCGTTACAGTTGACGGACCACTGGTGGATGGCCAGCTCGCCGAATACCGGGCCGTTGGCCACCGCCACCCACTGCCCGCGCGGGTTGATCAAGTGACGAACCTTCTCGACCTTCAGGCGCATGCTCAGGTCCTTGCTGCCCTTGAGGGTGACCAGCAGGACGTCATCGTCGTGAATCGAGCCACCGTTGCCGGTGACCTGATAGCGGCCGGGCACCAGGGCGCGGCACTCGATCAGGGTGTGTTGCGGGCTCATCAGGCTGTAGCGGAAATCGTGTTCGACCATGGGTCCTCCAAATCTGCGCGACATGCTATCACGCGTTGACCCGGGCCTGTTCTTCCAAGCGGTCCATGGCCTCTGCCAACTGATCGAGGGACGCCACCGCGCCGGGGTCATTCTGCTTGAGCAGGGTTTCACTGCGCTGACAGGCGGCGCGCAGCTGCGGCACGCCACAATAACGGGTGGCGCCGTGCAGGCGGTGCACCCGTTCGATCATTGCGTGGTGGTCATCGGCCTCGCGAGCCTGGCGGATAGCTTCGCGGTCGGCCTCCAGCGAGGCCAGCAGCATGGCCAGCATGTCGGCGGCCAGGTCGGCCTTGCCGGCGGCCAAGCGCAGGCCTTCATCCGCGTCCATCACCAGCAGGCCCGGGTTGTCCGGCGGCCATTCCGGGGCGCGCTCGACGGGCACGTTGCCCAGCACCAATCCGGTCCACTTCAACACCACCTGAGCCAACTGCCGCTCGCTGATGGGTTTGGTCAGGTAGTCGTCCATGCCGCTTTGCAGCAAGGCGCGCTTCTCGTTGGCCATGGCGTGAGCGGTCAGGGCGACGATAGGCAGTGCCGGCCCTGGCTGGACGCTTTCCCACAGGCGGATCTTTTCCGTGGTCTCGCGTCCGTCCATGCCCGGCATCTGCACATCCATCAGTACCAGGTCGAAGGTCTCGTCCTGCACGGCCTGGATCGCGGCCAGGCCGGTGTCCACGGCCAGTACCCGCGCGCCCAGGTCCTCCAGCAGGGTCTGCACCAGCAACAGGTTGGCCGGGTTGTCGTCGACACACAGCACCCGTGGCGGCCGGTCCCCGGAAGGTGCCTCGGCCGGGCCACGCAGGCGCTTGGGATTGACCAGATCGCTGAGGGCGCGTCGCAGCTTGCGGGTGCACGCCGGCTTGGCCTGCAACTGGCTGTTGGCATTGGGCACCGAGACGTGGAACAGCGCCTGCTCGGTGGTGGGGCAGAGTACCAGCACCTGACAACCGTGCTGGTCGAGTTCGCGCAGTTGCTTGCCCAGTTTTTCCGGGGAAATGTCGTGGCGGGTGATGCCCAGTACCGCCAGTTCGATAGGTTGACTGGCCAGGCGGGCGGCTTCGATGCCGGCGCTCAGTTTGTCCAGCGAGGTAAAGGCAATCACCTCCAGTCCGCAGTCTTCCAACTGGTGCTTGAGCGCCTGGCGCGCCAGGTCGTGGCCGTCGACAATGGCGACGCGCCGACCTTGCAGGGGCGGGCGCGGCAGGTCTTCGGCGTCGTCCCGGGCGCGCGGCAGCGTCAGGCTGATCCAGAACTGCGAGCCTTCGCCCGGTTCGCTGTCCACGCCGATTTCGCCGCCCATCTGCTCGATCAGGCGTTTGGAGATCACCAGGCCCAGGCCAGTGCCGCCGGGTTGGCGTGACAGCGAATTATCGGCCTGGCTGAACGCCTGGAACAGGGCGCGGACATCCTGGGTGGAGAGGCCGATGCCAGTATCCTGCACGCTGATACGCAACTGCACGCTGTCTTCGCTGGCTTCCTGCATTTCGGCCCGAGCAACGATGGTGCCTTCGCGGGTGAACTTGATGGCGTTGCTTACCAGGTTGGTAAGGATCTGCTTGAGCCGCAACGGGTCGCCGATCAGCGACATCGGCGTGTCCCGATAGACCAGGCTGACCAGCTCCAGTTGTTTGGCATGGGCTGCCGGGGCGAGGATGGTCAGGGTGTCCTGGAGCAGATCGCGCAGGTTGAAGGGGATGCTGTCGAGCACCAGTTTGCCGGCTTCGATCTTCGAAAAGTCGAGGATTTCGTTGATGATGCCCAGCAGGTTGTCGGCAGATTTTTCGATGGTGCCCAGGTAATCGAGCTGGCGCGGGGTCAGCTCGCTTTTCTGCAGCAGGTGGGTGAAGCCCAGGATGCCGTTGAGCGGCGTACGAATCTCGTGGCTCATGTTGGCCAGAAACTCGGACTTGATGCGGCTGGCCTCCAGCGCCTCCTTGCGCGCCAGATCCAGCTCGATGTTCTGGATTTCAATGGTTTCGAGGTTCTGGCGCACGTCTTCGGTGGCCTGGTCGACGCTGTGTTGCAGTTCTTCCTGGGCATTCTGCAGGGTTTCGGCCATGCGGTTGATGCCGGCGGCCAGTTCGTCCAGTTCGTGGCTGCCAAGGGCCGGCAGGCGTGTCTCCAGATTGCCGTCCTTGAGTTGGGTGACGGCCTGTTTGATCTTGCGCACCGGTTCGCTGATGGCGCGGCTCATGTGGACGGCCAGCAACGCCGTCGCGGTAAGCCCGGCGAGTATCAGCAGCATGCTTGCAAACAGGCTTCGGTAGCCGCGCAGCAAGGTGCCGTCGTGTGAGATCTCCACCTCGACCCAGCCGAACAGACGATCACTTTCGGCGGGCACCGAATCGCCGGCCAGGTCGCGGTGATGGCCGAACACCGGCAGCAGATAGCGCGTGGCGTCGTTGCCGCTGGTCGCCAGCAACTGCGTGCTGCTGCCCAGGGGCATAGGGTTGAGCATGCTCGGCCCGGCATGGGCGAGGGGCGAGCGATCGGCGCCCAGGAACGACACGGCGCGCACATCGGCCTGCTCCAGCGCCTGGGCGGCGATGCGCTCGAGCAGCGCCGTGTCCTTGCGCACCATGGCGGGCGCCGCCAGGGGGGCCAGTTGCTCGGTGATCATCTGGCCGCGGCGAATCAGCTGTGTGTTCAGCTCCGATTGCTGCAACCACATGAAATAGCCGCCCAGCACCACGGCCATCAACGCCGTGGGCAGCAACGCCAGCAGCAGCACCCGGCTCTTGATTCCCAGTTTTCTCAGCACGCCTGTCTCCTGGGCACTTGATATCCTGCAGGCAAAATACCCCGAGTCAGAGTGGATTGCATCCGCAGGTGTTGCGGGCGCACCGGCATTGCCGAATAATCGATGAACGAGAACCAATAGTATCCGACAATGAATCTTGAAAACCTCGCATCGTCCCGCGTGCTCGCCATCGAGGACGATCCCGTGCTGGGCGCCTATGTGCATGACCAGTTAGGCCGCTACGGCTACCAGGTCACCTGGTGCCGCAACGGTCAGGAAGGCCTGGCACTGGCCCGGTCCGAGGGCTACGACGTGGTGCTGATGGACATTCTGATGCCGGGCATGAACGGCCTGGATGTGCTCCAGCGCCTGCGCGAGAGTACCGCAGTGCCGGTGATCCTGATGTCGGCGTTAGGGGCCGAGAATGACCGCATCAGCGGCTTTCGTCGGGGTGCCGACGATTATCTGCCCAAGCCGTTCAGCATGGATGAGCTGCAAGTGCGGGTCGAGGCCATCCTGCGCCGCGTCGTGCTGGAGCGCCAGCGGCGCGAGTCCGGGCCGGTGGCCGTGGCAGTGGACGCCTTGCGCTTCGACGAAACCTTCAGCGACGTCTGGCACAACGGCCTTCAGGCGGGCTTGACGCCCAGCGAATACCGCTTGCTGGAGACTTTGCACCGGCAACATGAGGAGGTTTCAAGCAAGGCCTTCCTTTATCAGCACGTGCTCCAGCGCGGCTATTTCCGGCATGATCGCAGTCTGGACATGCACGTCAGCCAGATCCGCCGCAAGCTCAAGGCCGTGGGTTACGCCGAGCGTCAGTTGCGCACGGTCTGGGGCAAAGGCTACGTCTTGAGCAGCCGCGAGCTGGAGTCATGAACCTGCCGGGGCGGCATTCGCTGTTCTGGCGTCTGGCCATTTTGCTGGTGGGCTTCTCGCTTTTGATGATCAGTCTGAGCTGGTCGGTCGGCCGCTATGTGCAGGAGCGCAATGCCTATCTGTCCGAGACGGTACGGGCCGACCTGCTGCACTACGCGCGCCAGGCCGAGCAAGCCTGGAAGAACGGCGGCCGCGTGGGCGTCGATGCCTGGCTGGCACACTTTCGCCGGCGTCACAGCGACAGCGCCGTCACCCTGGTGGATGGCAACCTGCAAGTCATGGGCAGCGAGCCCTTGACTGCCGAAATGCGTCGCCATCTGACCTTTCTGCGCGGTATCGATTGGCCGGTCAGCAAGCGCGCGCTTGGGGCGCCCTGGCTGAAAGTGGACTTTCCCGGAGACCCGGCCAGTGGCAGCCTGGTCATCCAGTTGCCCGCAGAACTCATGCCAGGGCGCTACGCCATACTCTGGCAAATGGTGACTAACGGGCTGTTACCGGCGCTGCTGACGCTATTGTTCTGTATCGGCCTGTATCGCTTGCTGATCCGTCCGCTGAACGATCTGCGCGAGCAGGCCAACGCCTGGCAGGCTGACCCGCTGGGCACACGCCTTTCTGCTGCAACCACGATGCGCAAGGATGAATTGGGCGAGCTGGGGCGGGCGTTCGATCAGCTTTCCGAGCGTCTGCAGGGCACGGTGGCCTTGCAGCATCAACTGTTACGCGATCTGTCCCACGAGCTGCGCACCCCCTTGAGCCGCTTGAAAGTCGCCAGCGAGAGCGAGGCGGATCCCGGCCGCCTGCGTCAGCGCCTGGACCGGGAAATCGACGGCATGCAGCGGCTGGTGGAGGACACCCTGCAACTGGCCTGGCTGGATGCCGAGCGTACCCCTCAGGCACGCGAGCCCATCCAGCTGCAAGCGTTATGGGAGATGGTTGCCGAAAATGCCTGTTACGAAACCCGCTGGCCCTCGGCACAGTTGCACTGTGCCGTGGCGGCCGAGTGTTGGCTTATGGGCGACCTCAATGCCCTTGCCCAGGCCCTGGAGAATATCCTGCGCAATGCCATCCGCCACTCGCCGGCCCATGGCCGCATCACCCTGCACGGCCGCCTGCTGGAGGAGGATTGGCTGCTGTGGCTGGACGACGAGGGCGGTGGCGTGGCGCCCGGGGATCTTGAGCGAATCTTCGATCCGTTCATCCGCCTCGATGGCTCGCGCCCGGGGGATGGCGGTTTCGGATTGGGCCTGAGCATTGCGCGGCGCTCGGTGGTGGCGCAGGGTGGGCAGCTGTGGGCGCAGAACAATCGCAAGGGGTTGCGGGTAAACCTGCGCTTGCCCCGAGCGGTCCTTGGCGCGGTGTCGAACCCGACTGTAAACGAGCCGCCCCGGTTGTATATAACCAGCTGATATAAAGCCCTCACTTTGCGTGATATGGGCTGGCGACGTTTGCCGGTATGATAGGCAACCTCCCGCAGGCCGGATTGCGAATACATCATGACCGTGCAGTACCTCACCATCGCCGATTGCGTCGGCAATACCCCACTGGTGCGCTTGCAGCGCCTGGCCGGTGTGACCAGCAATACTCTGCTGCTCAAGCTGGAGGGCAACAATCCGGCTGGCTCGGTCAAGGACCGTCCCGCGCTGTCGATGATCAGCCGCGCCGAAAGCCGTGGGCAGATCCAGCCTGGCGACACGTTGATCGAGGCGACCTCGGGCAATACCGGCATTGCCTTGGCCATGGCGGCGGCAATCAAGGGCTACAAGATGATCCTCATCATGCCCGACAACTCCACCGCCGAGCGCAAGGCCGCCATGACGGCCTACGGTGCGCAACTCATTCTGGTCACCCGTGAAGAGGGCATGGAAGGTGCCCGCGACCTGGCCGAACGCATGCAGGCCGAAGGCCGTGGCAAGGTACTCGATCAGTTTGCCAACGGCGACAATCCGGAAGCGCACTACCGCAGCACCGGTCCGGAAATCTGGCAGCAGACCGAGGGCACCATTACCCACTTCGTCAGCTCCATGGGCACCACCGGGACCATCATGGGCACCTCGCGCTACCTCAAGGAGCGCAACCCCCAGGTGCAGATCGTCGGCTTGCAGCCCATGGAAGGCTCGGCCATTCCCGGTATTCGCCGCTGGCCGCAGGAATATCTGCCGAAGATCTACCAGGCCGAGCGCGTCGATCGCATCGTCGACATGGCTCAGGCCGAAGCCGAAGACGTGACCCGGCGCCTGGCCCGCGAGGAAGGCATCTTCTGCGGCGTGTCCTCGGGCGGCGCGGTGGCGGCCATGTTGCGCTTGTCTCAAGAGCTGGAAAACGCGGTCATCGTCGCCATCGTCTGTGACCGCGGCGATCGCTACCTGTCCAGCGGCATTTTCGACGCGCCCAACTGATGGCCGGCAAAGGCAAGCCCGGGCTGCGTTTCCAACCTGCGGGCGGCACGCGCATCAGCCAGATTCCGGCCGGCAAGAAACAGCGCCTGACCATCGAGCGCCTGAGCAGTGACGGCCGCGGCATCGCATTTCTGGACGGGCGTACCTGGTTTGTCGCCGGTGCCCTGGCCGATGAAGAGGTCGAGGCACGGGTGCTCAACGCCCATGGCAAAGTGGTGGAAGCGCGCACCGAGCGGGTCTACACCGCCAGCCCCAGCCGCCGCACGGCGCCTTGCAAGCACTTCGGCACCTGCGGCGGTTGCAGCGTGCAGCATTTACCTCACGCCGAGCAGTTGCAGCTCAAGCAGCGCCAACTGACCGAGCAGTTATCCCGTGTCGCCCATATCGAGCCCCAGGAGTGGGCAGCGCCGTTGGCGGGCCCGGAACTGGGCTACCGCCGCCGCGCGCGGATCGCGGTGCGCTGGGATCAGCGTGCGCGCCGTCTGGACGTAGGGTTTCGTGCCGCCGCCAGCCAGGACATCGTGCCCATCGATGACTGCCTGGTGCTGGTACAGCCTTTGCAGGCACTGATGAAAACGCTGCCTGCGCTGTTGCACGGCTTCGTCAAGCCACAGGTGCTGGGGCATGTCGAGTTGTTCAGTGGTACTGGCCAAGCGCTACTGTTACGCCATGTAGCACCGCTGGCAGAGGCTGATCTGGCTTCTCTGCAACAGTTTTGCCGTGAGCACGACGCACAGCTGTGGCTGCAGGGCGATGGCGAGCCGCAGCCTGACCAGCCCGAGCAGCCGTTGGGCTATGCCTTGCGACCCTGGGGTTTGCAGTTGGCGTACCAGCCGGGTGATTTTGTCCAGGTCAACGCCGAGGTCAATACGGCGATGATCGAGCAGGCGCTGAACTGGTTGGCGCCGAGCCGCGATGAGCGAGTTCTGGACCTGTTCTGCGGCCTCGGCAATTTTGCCCTGCCATTGGCGGGCCTGGCCCGAGAGGTGGTGGCCGTGGAAGGCGTCGGCGTAATGGTCGAGCGCGCCGCGGTCAACGCGGTCAGCAACGGGGTCGGCAATGCGACATTTTTTCAGGCGGATCTGGCGCAGCCTCTGGCCGGGTCTCCATGGGCGAAGGAGGGGTTTGCTGCAGTGCTCCTCGACCCGCCCCGCGATGGCGCTCTGGAGGTGGTGAAACATGTTGCCGCCCTGGGTGCGAAGCGATTGGTTTATGTGTCCTGCAATCCTGCAACTCTGGCGCGCGATGCGGTCGAATTGCTCAAGCAGGGCTACAGGTTAAAACGGGCCGGAATCCTCGACATGTTTCCGCAAACCGCACATGTCGAGGCGATGGCGTTATTCGAAACGAGCCAGGAAGGCTCGTCAACTCCGACTGGCGTGTAGCAACACTGCCCTGCCGGCCCAGCAGGGGCTTAGCCAGCGATTGTTGATGCATTTCGATGCATCTTAGGGAAGGTAACCAAGATGGTACAGGTGAGAGCACACCAGCCGGTCAACACTGACGGCAGTATCAATCTCGATGCATGGCTCGACCACATCGTCAGTGTCGACCTGGTGCTCGACCGCGGGGCCCTCAAGGCGGCCTGCGAGTTCGCGCTGCAGGCCGAGCAACTCGGTAACATGGCCAAGCATTCATGGGCCGATGGCACCTCGTGTTTCCAGGCGGGTCTGGAGATCGCCGAGATTCTCGCCGATCTCAAGCTCGACCAGGACTCGCTGATGGCGGCGGTCATCTACCGCGCCGTGCGTGAAGGACGGGTCACCCTGGCGGAAGTGGAAGCCCGCTTCGGCGGTACCGTCACCAAGCTGATCGACGGCGTGCTGCGCATGGCCGCCATCAGCGCCAGCCTGAGCCCTCGCCAGTCGCTGGTGCTGGGCTCCCAGGCCCAGGTCGAGAACCTGCGCAAGATGCTGGTGGCCATGGTCGACGATGTCCGCGTGGCTTTGATCAAGCTGGCCGAGCGCACCTGCGCCATTCGCGCGGTGAAAAGCGCCGACGACGAAAAACGCAATCGGGTCGCCCGCGAAGTCTTCGACATCTACGCTCCGCTGGCCCACCGGCTGGGTATCGGCCATATCAAATGGGAGCTGGAAGACCTGTCTTTCCGCTACCTGGAGCCCGATCAGTACAAGCAGATCGCCAAGCTGCTGCACGAGCGGCGCATGGACCGGGAACGGTTCATCAGCGAAGTCATGAGCCAGCTGCACGACGAACTGCTCAATACCGGGGTCAAGGCCGACATCAGTGGCCGGGCCAAGCACATCTATTCCATCTGGCGCAAAATGCAGCGCAAGGGCCTGGAATTCAGCCAGATCTACGACGTTCGCGCCGTACGCGTGCTGGTTCCGGAAATGCGCGACTGCTACACCGCGTTGGGCATCGTGCACACCTTGTGGCGGCACATCCCCAAGGAGTTCGACGACTACATCGCCAATCCCAAGGAAAACGGCTACCGCTCGCTGCATACCGCCGTGATCGGGCCTGAAGGCAAAGTGCTGGAGGTGCAGATCCGCACCCACGCCATGCACGAAGAGGCCGAGCTGGGGGTCTGTGCCCACTGGCGTTACAAAGGCACCGACGTCAAATCCGGGTCCAACCACTACGAAGAGAAGATCTCGTGGCTGCGCCAAGTGCTCGAATGGCACGAGGAACTGGGCGACATTGGTGGCCTGGCCGAGCAGTTGCGGGTCGATATCGAGCCCGACCGGGTCTATGTGTTCACCCCCGACGGCCATGCCATCGACTTGCCCAAGGGCGCGACGCCGCTGGACTTCGCCTACCGGGTGCACACCGAAATCGGCCACAACTGCCGGGGCGCGAAGATCAACGGGCGGATCGTGCCGCTCAACTACAGCCTCAACACTGGCGAGCAGGTGGAGATCATCACCAGCAAGCACGGCACGCCGAGCCGCGACTGGCTGAACTCCAACCTGGGCTACGTGACCACGTCCCGGGCCCGGGCCAAGATTGTCCACTGGTTCAAGTTGCAGGCCCGCGACCAGAACGTCGCCGCCGGGCGCACCCTGCTCGAGCGCGAGCTGAGCCGCCTGGGGCTGCCGCAGGTGGATTTCGATCACCTGGCCGAGAAGGTCAACTACAAGACCGCCGATGACATGTTCGCTGCCCTCGGTGCAGGGGATCTGCGCATTGCCCATCTGGTCAATGCCGCCCAGCAGCTGGTGGAGCCCGAGCGCGGCAACGAGCAATTGGAGCTGATTCCGCGCAAGGCTACCGGCTACAAGCCTGGCAAGCGTGGCGACATCCAGATCCAGGGCGTCGGCAACCTGATGACGCAGATGGCAGGCTGCTGCCAGCCTTTGCCGGGCGATGCCATCGTCGGCTACATCACCCAGGGGCGCGGCGTGAGCATTCACCGTCAGGACTGTGCCTCGGTGCTGCAACTGGGCGGACGCGAGCCAGAGCGCATCATTCAGGTCAGCTGGGGGCCAGTGCCGGTGCTCACCTATCCCGTGGACATCATCATTCGCGCCTACGACCGTTCCGGTCTGCTGCGTGACGTATCCCAGGTGCTGCTCAACGAGCGGATCAACGTGCTGGCGGTGAACACCCGCTCGAACAAGGAAGACAACACCGCGCTGATGTCCCTGACCATCGAGATTCCCGGCCTGGATGCGCTGGGTCGCTTGCTGGGGCGCATTTCGCAGTTGCCGAACATCATCGAGACGCGGCGTAATCGCACGCCTTGATACCCGTCTTCGGCCGGGCTCTGTGGGGGCAGGCCTTGGCCGCGATAGCGTCGCTGCCAAGGCCTGCTGCCACGAGACGCCATTGGCCAGCATCGAGAACTTAGCGAATGTACAGCCTGCAAGACCTTCTCAACCTTATGGCCCGCCTGCGCGACCCGCAATATGGCTGCCCCTGGGACCTCAAGCAGAACTACGCGAGCATCGTCCCGCACACCCTCGAAGAAGCCTACGAAGTGGCCGACGCCATCGAGCTGGGCGATTTCGACCAGCTGCGCGGCGAGCTGGGCGACTTGCTGTTCCAGGTGGTGTATTACAGCCAGCTTGCCCGTGAAGAGGGCCGATTCGAATTCGACGCGGTGGTCGATGGCATCACCCGCAAGTTGATCCGCCGCCATCCTCATGTGTTTCCCACCGGCGACCTCTACGGGCCTCTGGACTTGCCCAGGCTGGATGACACTCAAGTCAAACAGCGCTGGGAGGAGATCAAGGCCCAGGAGCGTGCGGAGAAAGCCACGGTGCCCGAACAACTGTCATTGCTCGACGATGTGCCGGCGGCACTGCCGGCCCTGAGCCGCGCCGCCAAGTTGCAGAAGCGCGCGGCTACCGTGGGCTTCGACTGGCCGGCGGCACTGCCGGTGGTGGACAAGGTCCGCGAAGAGCTGGATGAAGTGCTGGAAGCCATGGCCGGTGGCGACACGCTGGCCATAGAGGACGAGCTGGGCGACCTGCTGTTCAGCGTGGTCAATCTGGCTCGCCAGCTCAAGGTCGACCCGGAAAACGCCCTGCGCGGCGCCAATCGCAAGTTCGATCGGCGCTTTCGTTTTATCGAACAGGCATTGCGCGACAGGGGTCGTCCGATTGAAGATTGTGCCCTGGATGAGCTGGACGCTCTGTGGGGCGAAGCCAAACGTCAGGAAAAGAACCTGCCCAGCTGCGGCTGAGCCTAAGTGAGTACACCATGAGTATTTCCCTTCGCGACCAATTGCTGAAAGCCGGTCTGGTCAACCAGAAACAGGTCAAGCAGGTCAGTAAAGAAAAACAGAAACAGAAACGGATGGAGAACAAGGGCCAGGTCGAGGTGGATGACACCCAGCAGCGCCTGGCACAGGAAGCGATGGCCGAAAAGGTCAGGCGCGACCAGGAGCTCAACCGTCAGCAACAGGAAAAAGTCGAGCAGAAGGCCCGTGCCGCGCAGGTCAAGCAACTGATCGAAGCGACGCGCCTGCCCAAATTGACCGGCGAGGATTACTACAACTTCGTCGATGACAAGAAGGTCAAGCGCCTGTCCGTCAATGCGTTGATGCGCAGCAAGCTGAGCAGCGGGGCGCTGGCGATCGTGCAGCATGGCGGGGGTTATGAAGTCATCCCGCGCGAAGCGGCACTCAAGGTCCAGGAGCGCGACCCACGCCGTATTGTGTTGCTCAACACGGCCACCGAGGAAGTGGAAGCCGGTGATGATCCGTATGCGGCCTACAAGATCCCTGACGATCTGATGTGGTAATCACCTCGCCCTGAAACGACAAACCCCGCCGAAGCGGGGTTTGTCGTCTTGAAGGCAGACAACCATTAACTGGCTTGCTGCTGGCGTTTACTTTCCAGTACTTCCAGCTCGGCTTTGTAGTTCTGGGCATCGCTTTCGTTGTGGAACATGCCGACCAGCAGGTCTTGCTGATAGACATCCCAGATACGAATACCGGCGGCTACGCCTTCGTGGGACTTATGGGAATCGTCGCGTTCGCTTACTTTCACAGTCATTCTGAATGCTCCAATTGCATTGATCTTCAGCAGCACCTCGGGTGCATGGCTTTGTTATATATTTTCGTAGCCGGCTAAGTAAATGAACATTTGCGGCAAGTAGTTGTTGCAGGAATTCACATAATCCTGAAACCCGCGTGCTAGCTGGGCTGCGTCGCTTTGTCGCAGGCTAGAGCGGTTGATGAATTTTTGTTTAGGTTGGCTGATCATCACCTGGATCGCGTCATGACCTTTGTCGCGATGCAGGTCAGGCGATATCGGATCATCGGTCGCAAAAAAGCCCCACCGAAGTGAGGCTTTTATCTGTCAGGCCAGCGATCAGCTGCCTTTCACTGCTTTGCCATCCACCGTGCCGTCTTGCAGCATGATGTTGTATTCCTTGCCATCGGTCTCGACCTGCTGCAAACGCACCAGCAGGTAGTTCCAGTCCTTGGCGAACCACAGCACGGTGGTGCGTTTGGTCTGCGTCGGGTCACGCACGCGTTCGACCTTGACGGCATCGATCTGGCCGGCCTTGGTGTCGACCTTCTCGGTGCCCAGCACGCGGAAGTCATAGGTCTCGATCTCGTTGCCGTCGACCACCTGGTAGCTCATGCTCTTCTTGCCGGCGGCCACGTCTTGCTGCAGGGCCAGCTGGTAGGTCGACTTGTCCACCACGCCGCGGTTGAGCGGCAGCTTGATGGTGTCGTTGCGGTCGGTGCCGGTGACCTGCTTGGCCGCCCAGTCGAAGGTCAGATCGACTTTCTTGGTCTTGCCCAGGCCGCCACGTTCGAAGTGATAGGTCTGAGGTTGCAGCACATCCTTGTCGACCTTGATAGTGCTGCTTTCGGTGAGGCTGGCGATCATCATCGCGGCCTTGAAATTGAGGGTCCAGGTGTCACCCTCCTTGCTCAGGCTGCGCTCGGCGGTGCCGCTCATGGGCAGCTGTTTCCAGTCGGCGGTGTAGCTGGCGGAGAATGGCTTGAGGTCGGCGGCCGTGGCCGTCGAGGCAATCAACGGCGAGGCAATCAGAGCGAGGGCGAAAAGCAAAGCGCGACGCATAAAAACTCCTAGGTTCGAATCAAGTGGCCGCTGGCCCCGAGGTACTGGCCGTCCAATATTGCACCTTGGGCACCCAGGCTCAAGCGGCCTTCGGCGAACCAGCGCACGGCCAGTGGGTAGATCTGGTGTTCCCGTGCATGCACCCGCGCCGCCAGACGCTGAGCGTCATCGTCGGCCTGAATCGGGATGGCAGCCTGTACGACCAGAGGGCCGCCATCGAGTTCCTCGGTGACGAAGTGCACGCTGCAGCCATGCTCGCGGTCACCGGCCTCCAAGGCGCGCTGGTGGGTATGCAGGCCTTTATACAGGGGCAGCAGGGAAGGGTGGATGTTCAGCAGGCGACCTTCATAGTGGCGCACGAAGGTGACACTGAGGATACGCATGAAGCCGGCGAGCACCACAAGGTCCGCGCCAAAGTTGTCGATGCATTCAGCCAAGGCCTGATCGAAGGCTTCGCGGTCGACGTAGGCCTTGTGATCGAGGACGGCTGTGGCGATACCCGCGTCCCGGGCTTTTTGCAGGCCCAAGGCGTCGGCACGGTTGGAGATCACCGCGCGGATGCGCGCGGGATACGCGGGAGCTGCCTGGGCAATGCTGTCGATCAGGGCCTGCAGGTTGCTGCCGGTACCCGACAGCAACACTACGACGTTGCAGTGCCCGGAGGTGAACGCCGGCATCAGTGCGCCTTGAGGTTCAGCAACTCGACTTGTGCCGCGCCTTCGGCTGCGACGCCGATTTCACCGATGACCCACGGCTGCTCGCCGTTGGCCTGCAGGTTGGCCAGGGTCTTCTGCACGTCGGCCTGGGCCACGCAGATGACCATGCCGACGCCGCAGTTGAGTACGCGGTGCATTTCGTGTTCGTCGACGTTGCCTTTCTCTTGCAGCCAGTCGAACACCGCCGGACGGGTCCAGCTCGCGACATCGACCTTGGCCTGAGCGCCTTTTGGCAGGACCCGCGGGATGTTGTCCAGCAGACCGCCACCGGTGATGTGGGCCATGGCCTTGACGGCGCCGGTTTCCTTGATCAGCTTGAGCAGCGGTTTGACGTAGATACGGGTCGGCGCCATCAGCAGGTCGGTCAGCGGTTTGCCGTCCAGCTGCACGGTCTCGATATCGGCACCGGCCACTTCGATGATCTTGCGCACCAGCGAATAGCCGTTGGAGTGCGGGCCGGAGGAGGGCAACGCGATCAGGGCGTCACCGGTAGCGACTTTCGAGCCGTCGATGATTTCGGCCTTCTCCACCACACCGACGCAGAACCCGGCCAGGTCGTAGTCTTCGCCTTCGTACATGCCGGGCATTTCAGCGGTCTCGCCGCCCACCAGCGAGCAGCCGGCCAGTTCGCAGCCGGCACCGATGCCGGTGACCACGTCAGCGGCGGTGTCGACGTTGAGCTTGCCGGTGGCGTAGTAGTCCAGGAAGAACAGCGGCTCCGCGCCGCACACCACCAGGTCGTTGACGCACATGGCCACCAGGTCGATGCCGATGCTGTCGTGCCGGTTCAGGTTCAGCGCCAGACGCAGCTTGGTGCCCACGCCGTCGGTGCCGGAAACCAGCACGGGCTGCTTGTAACCCGCCGGGATCTCGCACAGGGCGCCGAAGCCACCCAGGCCGCCCATGACTTCGGGGCGCGCGGTGCGTTTGGCGACGCCTTTGATGCGTTCGACCAGCGCTTCACCGGCGTCGATGTCTACACCGGCGTCCTTGTAGCTCACGGAGGGTTGCTTGCTCATGATCCAGGCCTTTTTGATTCTCGGGTATCGACCGATTGTCATCGGTCTGCGAAGGCGCGCGATTTTATCAGGCTTGCCCGGTAGCGGCTATCACGTCTTGATGAACCGCTGTTGCGTCATCCCCTATGGTGCGGCGGCCATGCAATAATAAAAAACTTTGCGCCGGCCCTGAATGTTTTACCGCCAACAAGGGTCACAGCCACAATCCGTATATTGCCGTCGGGAATAATCCATGCGTTTGAGTCCGTATCTGTTAGCCGGTTGCCTTGCGAGCCTGAGTCTGCAAGGCCACGCTGAAACCGTGAACAACCTGTATCAGGTGCTGGAGCCCGTGGCCACCCAGACCCCGGACGAGCGCAGCGCCGCGACTCAGCGCGCCCTGGAAACCCTGGTGCTGCGCCTGACCGGTGACCCCAAGGCGATCGCCAATCCGGCGCTGGCCGCCGTGCGCAAGGACCCGCAGCAGATCATCAGCCAGTATGGCTACGATGCCGGGCCGCCCCAATCGCTGCAGGTGGAGTTCGACCCCGTCAGCACCGACGCTCAACTGCGTCAGGCCGGGCTGGCCACCTGGGGCAGCAACCGCCCGTCGATTCTGGGCTGGTGGCTCAACGATGGCGCCGACGGTACCAGCAGCCTGGTGGGCGATGGTCAGGCCACCGCCAACCCGTTGCGCCGCGCGGCCCAACACCGGGGCCTGCCTTTGCGCCTGCCGATGGGGGATCTCAACGAACAGCTGGCGGCCACTGCGAAAAACCTCGAAGGCACCGACCCTGCGCCGTTGAAGACGGTGTCCGAGCGCTACAATGCCGATGCCTTGCTGGCGGTGCACGCGCACCAGGACGGTGACAAGTGGCAAGCCAAATGGCACCTGTGGCTGGGCGGCAAGACCGACACCGGCACTGCCGAAGGCACCGATCAAGCCACCCTTGCCGATGCCCTGATGCTGGCGGTCAGTGAGCGTCTGGCGCCGCGTTACCTGGCCAAGCCGGGGGCGAGTACCGACATCACCTTGCAGGTCCAGGGCAACACCCTGGCCCATTATGCCGAGCTCGGCCGCCTGTTGGAGCCATTCGGCGCGCGGCTCAAAAGCGTCGATGGCGACACGGTGGTGTACCGGGTGACCGGCAGTATCGATCAACTGCGGGCTCAGCTGACGCTGGCCAAACTGCAGGAGGTGCAGCCGTCGCCGGTCGTAGCGTCGCCTGTCGCGGTGCCGGGCCAACCGACGGCTCCGGCAGCGCCGACGGCACCGGCCCCCGATCTGGTCTTCCACTGGTAAGCACACCGCTTCCTTCTATCTATATACAAACACAAGGCCACCCCTTGATGACCTATTCACACCGCTGGTTCTGGATCGGCATAGCCTTGCTGGCATGCGCATTCGTGTATTTCCTGCACCCGATTCTGACGCCGTTCCTGATTGCCATCGTGCTGGCCTACATGGCCGACCCCTTGGTCGACAAGTTGGAGGCCTGGGGCTTTTCCCGTACCTGGGGCGTGGTCAGCGTCTTCACGCTGTTCACTCTGATTTTCCTGGCCTTGCTGCTGGTGCTGGTGCCCATGCTCGCCAAGCAGCTGGTGCGTCTCTACGAGCTGGCGCCCCAGGCCCTGGACTGGTTGCAACACGCGGCGCTGCCCTGGTTGCAGACCCACCTGGGCCTGAACGATGGCTTCTGGAAGTTCGACAAGATCAAGGCAGCGATCACCGAGCATATGGGCCAGACCAGCGACATCGTCGGCGTGGTCCTGAGCCAGGCGACGGCGTCGAGCCTGGCCTTGATCAGCTGGCTGGCCAATGTCGTGTTGATCCCGGTCGTGGGTTTCTACCTGTTGCGCGACTGGGACATCATGATGGCGAAGATCCGCAGCCTGCTGCCCCGCGAGCGCGAAGATCAGATCGTCGGCCTGGCCGGCGAGTGCCACGAAGTCCTGGGTGCGTTCGTGCGCGGGCAATTGCTGGTGATGCTGGCCTTGGGCATGATCTACGCCGGGGGGCTGATGCTGGTGGGCGTCGAATTGGGCCTGTTGATCGGGCTGTTGGCCGGTCTGGCGGCGATTGTGCCGTACATGGGCTTTACTATCGGTATCGTCGCGGCCATGGCCACCGGTCTGTTCCAATTCGGTCTCGACCCGTATCACCTGATCGGTATCGCTGCAGTGTTCATGATCGGTCAGGCACTGGAAGGCATGGTCCTGACCCCGTTGCTGGTGGGTGATCGGATCGGTCTTCATCCCGTGGCAGTGATCTTCGCCATTCTCGCCGGTGGCGAGTTGTTCGGTTTTACCGGGATATTGATCGCGCTGCCGGTGGCGGCGGTGATCATGGTGCTGATTCGCCATGTGCACGACCTGTACAAAAAGTCCGATATCTATGGCGGCATGGAAGATCCGGATCTGTAAACCTTTGATTTTGCTTGGGCTCTGCCGCATTGTGCGGCAGACGTGGCAGGTATAAACTTTGCGCACTTCACACTGAGGCCCTTGGCAGTTCGTCAGAACTGCACGCCAGCATGAAACCGATTCAGCTGCCCTTGGGTGTGCGTCTGCGTGATGACGCCACCTTCGTCAACTACTACCCAGGCGCCAACGCCGCCGCTCTCGGCTACGTCGAGCGCCTGTGTGAAGCCGACGCCGGGTGGACCGAAAGCCTCATCTACCTGTGGGGCAAGCACGGTGTGGGTCGCACTCACCTGCTGCAAGCCGCCTGCCTGCGTTTCGAGCAGACGGGCGAGCCCGCCGTCTACCTGCCCTTGGCCGAGTTGCTCGACCGTGGCACAGGCATCCTTGACGACCTCGAACAGTACGAGCTGGTCTGCCTGGATGATCTTCAGGTCGTGGCCGGCAAGGCCGATTGGGAAGAAGCGCTGTTTCACCTGTTCAACCGCCTTCGCGACAGCGGGCGTCGGCTATTGATAGCGGCTTCCCATTCCCCCCGGGAACTGCCGGTCAAACTGGCCGACCTCAAGTCGCGGTTGACCTTGGCGCTGATCTTCCAGATGCGTCCCCTGTCCGATGAAGACAAGCTGCGTGCCCTGCAACTGCGTGCCTCACGTCGCGGCCTGCACCTCACCGACGAAGTAGGTCATTTCATCCTCACCCGTGGCACTCGCAGCATGAGTGCGCTCTTCGACCTGCTGGAACAGCTGGACCAGGCCTCCTTGCAAGCTCAGCGCAAGCTGACCATTCCCTTCCTGAAGGAAACCCTGGGCTGGTAACGGGGCTTTCTTGCGCTCTGAAGCCCCCAGGTCAAAAACCGGGCATTCACCCGGATCATGCTACCCAATGGCGCGAATCGGCTCGCTGAATGAGATATTTGGAAACAATTTCTTGGCGGCGTTGCGCTGGCGGCCCTTGCCCTTATAAAAAATGTGGCCACAGCAAGCCAGACAGGGCAACGGTTCAAGGGAATTGATTAGAAGCCTAACGAAAAGTTGGCCCAGCCCTTGCTTTGCAAAACATCTCTGCATCGGGCATCGATAAGCCCAGACTATCAGCACCTTTTAAGCTTATTCCTTTCGGCGTTTCACTGAAGCGCACAAACAGACTTTGAGTCTATCGGCAACCTGCGTCCGCGCTGGGTCGGGAACGTCTTTGCCAATCGAATCAACCCCGTGCCACAGCATTCTGTGACCGAGTCCAGAATGCCATTTTTAGAGGTGGGCGTTAGATGAACACGAGTTTCCCGGAAGTCACATTTGGTTCGATTGAATTTGCAAATGATGCCGATAGCGGGCATAGTCCCTCCTTCGTCAATTTCACAGACACGGTTGTGCCCATGCTCAAGCGCTTCGCACCCCTCGTGCCCATCGCACTCGTTACCCTGTTGTTGGGTTGCGCCTCACAGTCGCCGCTCCAGCAGCAAGCTGCCATCCAGCCGGTTTCCATCGGCCCCGTGACCGCCCCGGCTCAGCCGCGTGCGCAGGTTCAGGCATTGCACCCTCATTCCCAGGCTTCGTCCTCGGTGCTGGACGACGAAGTCGCCGCCACCGAAGACGCCACCGAGCAAGAGCTCAGCCAGTTCTCCGGCAACGCCCCCTACAAGATGCCGATGCTGGCTGACAGCATCCTCGAGCGTGGCAAGTCGCTGATCGGCACGCGCTACCGCACCGGTGGCAGCACCGAGTCGGGTTTTGATTGCAGCGGTTTCATCGGCTACCTGTTTCGCGAAGAAGCCGGCATGACCCTGCCGCGTTCTACCCGCGACATGATCAACGTCAAGGCGCCGGTGGTTGCTCGCAACAACCTCAAGCCGGGTGATCTGCTGTTCTTCAGTACCCGTGGCCGTGGCCGTGTCAGCCATGCCGGTATCTACCTGGGTGATGATCAGTTCATTCATTCCAGCAGTCACCGCAGCGGCGGCGTTCGCGTCGACAGCCTGGACGACAGCTACTGGAGCAAGACCTTCATCGAGGCCAAGCGGGCCCTGGCCATGGCGCCGGCGACCAGCGTGGGTTCGAAAGGCGCAGTCATCTCCAGAAACTGAAGCAGTAGAAACTCGGCAGTACCCGGAAGTCAGGCTGTTCTCATAGCCTGCGACACAGGCAACAAGATGCGGCGGCGAGCTTGAGAGCTCGGCGCCGTTCGTGTTTTCGGCAGTAGCATCAGGATCCTTGTTATGTCGAGCCAGGCACGTCTTGCCACTCTTCTCCTCGTCGGCTTTCTCGGCGGCTGCGCCAGCGCGCCCCCTCCGCCCCGGCCTGTGCCGGTGGTCGTTCGCCCGGTCGGACCGGCTCCCGCCAATGCCTTTTATCCTGCAGCGGACGATGTGCTGATCCGTGCCATCGGCCTGGTCGGCACGCCCTACCGCTGGGGCGGCAACACCCCTGATTCAGGTTTCGATTGCAGTGGGCTGATCGGTTTTGTCTACCGCGATGCGGCGGGCATCAAGCTGCCGCGCTCGACGCGGGAAATGATCGAGATGCGTGCTCCGCAAGTGAGCCAAGAGGCTTTGCAATCGGGTGATCTGATCTTCTTCGCCACGGGGCGCGGCTCGGAAGTGACCCATGCCGGGATCTACGTCGGCGAAGGGCGCTTTGTCCATGCGCCGGCCACTGGGGGGACGGTCAAGCTGGATTACCTGGCCAAGCCTTATTGGCAGAAGCGCTACCTGAGTGCCAAACGGGTGTTGCTGCCGGATAACCTGGCCAATAACCGCTGACGGCAGCGGCGCAGATGGCGGCTTCGCGAGCAGGCTTGTTCGCGAAGAGGCCCGCTCTGCCGACTTCTACTTGACCGCAGTCACCCGCCAGATCTTGTTCCCCACATCGTCGGCCACCAGCAGTGCGCCCTGCTTGTCCACGATGACGCCCACCGGCCGCCCCATCGCTTCTTCGTCCTTGTTCAGAAAACCACTCAGCACGTCAGTGGGCATCCCGCTGGGCATACCATTGGCGAACGGCACGAACAACACCTTGTAGCCACTGTGGGGCTTGCGGTTCCACGACCCGTGCTGGCCGACGAACGCACCGTGGTTGAACGGAGCCGGCAGGGCGTCGCCGCTGGCAAAGGTAAAGCCGAGCGAGGCGGTGTGCGGACCTACTGCGTAGTCCGGAACGATGGCCTTGGCCACCATGGCCGGGTCCTGCGGGCTGACGCGCACGTCCACGTGCTGGCCGTAATAACTGAAAGGCCAGCCATAGAAGCCGCCATCCTTCACCGAGGTGATGTAGTCCGGTACCAGGTCGCTGCCGATTTCGTCGCGCTCGTTGACCGAGGTCCACAATTTGCCGCTGTCAGGCTCCCAGGCCATGCCGTTGGGGTTGCGCAGCCCTGAGGCAAAGATCCGGTGGCTGCCTGTGGCCGGGTCCACTTCCCAGATTGCCGCGCGTTCCTTTTCAGCATCCAGGCCGTTGTCGCCGACATTGCTGTTGGAACCCACGGTGACATACAGCCGCTTGCCGTCCGGGCTGGCGATCACATTCTTGGTCCAGTGATGGTTGATCGGCCCGCCCGGGAGGTCGGTGACCTTGACCCCGGGCGCGGTAATGGAAGTTTCCCCGGGTTGATAGGTAAAACGCAGCAAGGCATCGGAGTCGGCTACATAGAAATCATTGCCTGCCAGGGCCATCCCGAAGGGTGAGTTCAGTTTGTCGAGGAACACCGTGCGGGTGTCCGCCACGCCGTCGTGGTCGGTGTCGCGCAGCAGGGTGATGCGGTTGGCGCTGGGCACCGTGGCGCCGGCGCGGCCCATCACCAGCTGGCTGACCCAGCCCTTGATTCCCTTGCTGTCATCCGGCTTGGGCGGTGCATTGGTTTCGGCCACCAACACGTCACCGTTGGGTAGCACGTACAGCCAGCGCGGGTGATCGAGGTTCTCGGCGAAGGCGGCAACTTGAGTGCCCTGAGCCGCGACCGGCTTGGTACCGGCCGGCCAGCCCACGGCCTTGGCGATGTTCATGGTCGGCAGCAGCGTCTTGTTCGGCTCCGGCAGTTTGGGTGACGGACCGGTGCCGTCGGACACTTGCAGGGACGAGGATTCACCACAGGCCACCAATGCGGTGGCGAGGGCGATGGTCAGCGCGAGGTGTGTTTTGTGCATGGGGCAGGCTCCGTGACAAAAAATTCAGCTTGTCAGTGGTAGAGGGGGCAAGGTGCCGAGGGTTCAACCGGAACCGCCCCGGCATTTGACGCTCCCCCCACAACCCTCTAACCTTCGCCGCTTGCTTCAGGTGCCCGACCGTTTCCAGATGTGTCGGGTGAAACAGGGAAGCCGGTGAGCCATGAAAGTGGTGATCCCGGCGCTGCCCCCGCAACGGTAAATGAGTCAAGACCGCGCATCGCGCCACTGCCTGAACAGGCGGGAAGGCGCGCGGTGGGAGGCGCTTGCGCCCGCTCATGAGCCCGGAGACCGGCCTGTCGCCCCCTCTATTGATCTGCCGCGCGGGTGAGAGCGGCATTGACGATTTCTTGCGGCGCCCCTGCGGGCGTGCGGCTTTTCGTCGATACCCCAACGGAGAGCTGTGATGAGTGAATCTGCCGAACGCGACGAACGCCATGTGGCGCGCATGCTGCGCAAGAAAGCCGTGATCGATGAACGTATCGCCAACTCCCCCAACGAATGTGGCCTGCTGCTGGTACTCAGTGGCAATGGCAAAGGCAAGAGCAGTTCGGCGTTCGGGATGCTGGCCAGGGCCATGGGCCACGGTATGCAATGCGGTGTCGTCCAGTTTATCAAAGGCCGCAACGCCACCGGCGAAGAGCTGTTTTTCCGGCGCTTCCCCGAACAGGTCAGCTATCACGTGATGGGCGAGGGTTTTACCTGGGAGACCCAGGATCGCCAGCGAGACATCGTCGCCGCCGAGGCCGCCTGGCAAGTCTCCCGGGGTTTTCTGCAGGATCCGGCCGTGGGCCTGGTGGTGCTGGACGAACTGAATATCGCCCTCAAACACGGTTACCTCGAGCTGGATCAGGTGCTCAGCGACCTGCAAGCCCGGCCGCCCATGCAACATGTGGTGGTCACCGGCCGTGGCGCCAAACCCGAGATGATCGAACTGGCCGACACCGTCACTGAAATGGGCATGCTCAAGCACGCTTTTCAGGCTGGCATTCGCGCGCAAAAGGGCATCGAACTGTGAATCAGCCCCGTCATTGCCCCGCTGTGCTGGTGGCGGCGCCGGCGTCGGGCCAAGGCAAGACCACGGTGACTGCGGCGCTGGCGCGGCTGCATCGCAATCAAGGGCGCAAGGTTCGCGTATTCAAGTGCGGACCAGACTTTCTCGACCCGATGATCCACGAGCGGGCCAGTGGCGCGCCGGTGTATCAGCTGGACCTGTGGATGGTGGGCGCCGAGGAAAGTCGTCGCCTGCTGTGGGAGGCGGCCGGGGAAGCCGATCTGATCCTGATCGAAGGGGTCATGGGCCTGTTCGACGGTACGCCGTCCAGCGCCGACCTGGCCCGCCACTTCGGTGTACCGGTGCTGGCCGTGATCGACGGCACCGCCATGGCCCAGACCTTCGGCGCGCTGGCGCTGGGGCTGGCGCGCTATCAGCCGGACCTGCCTTTTGCCGGCGTGCTGGCCAACCGGGTCGGCACTCTGCGCCACGCGCAGTTGCTGGAGAACAGCCTGACCGAAGGGCTGCGCTGGTACGGCGGATTGTCCCGGGAAACCGGTATCGAATTACCCAGCCGTCATTTAGGTCTGGTCCAGGCCAGTGAACTGAACGACCTGGACGCACGCCTGGACGCCGCCGCCGCGGCGCTGGCCGGCAGTTGCCAGGTGGCCCTGCCGCCGCCCGTCACCTTCGAACCGCCGTTGCCGCGTCGTATCGAGCCGTTGCTCGATGGCGTGCGCGTTGCCGTGGCTCGCGACGAAGCTTTTGCCTTTACCTACGGGGCCAGCCTGCAGCTGTTGCGGGAAATGGGCGCCACGTTGAGTTTCTTTTCACCGCTGCATGATGCCGTGCTACCTGAATGCGACAGCCTGTACCTGCCGGGCGGTTATCCGGAACTGCACCATCAGGCTCTGGCTGCCAACGCTCCGATGCTCGCGGCCATCCGTGCCCATCATAAGGACGACAAACCGTTGCTGGCCGAGTGCGGCGGCATGCTCTACCTGCTGGATGCCTTGACCGATGTCGATGGCGTACGGGCCGAACTCCTGGGCCTGCTGGCGGGGGAGGCGGTCATGCAAAAGCGCCTGGCAGCCCTGGCCCTGCAAAGCGTGGAGCTGCCGGAAGGCACTCTGCGCGGCCACACCTATCACCACTCTCTGACTACCACTGAGCACGAGCCGGTGGCACGGGGTGTGAGCCCCAATGGCGGACGCGGCGCCGAAGCGGTGTACCGCTCGGGGCGGATGACGGCTTCTTACGTGCATTTCTATTTTCCTTCCCAACCCACGGCGATTGCGGAGCTGTTGCGACCATGAGTGACCATGCCTTCAGCCTCGACGATCGAGCTGCCATCTACCGGGTAATCGCCGAACGCCGCGACATGCGCCACTTCATTGAAGGCGAGGTGGCGCCCGAGCTGCTGGCACGGTTGCTGGCGGCGGCGCATCAGGCCCCCAGTGTCGGTCTGATGCAGCCGTGGCGCTTTCTGCGTATCACTGATCGGGTCTTGCGCAGCCGTATTCAACAGCTGGTGGAAGACGAGCGGGTACGCACCGCCGAGGCCCTCGGCGAGCGTTCCGACGACTTCATGAAGCTCAAGGTCGAAGGCATTGGGCAGTGTGCCGAAGTGCTGGTGGTGGCCCTGAGTGACGACCGCGAGCGGCACATCTTCGGGCGCCGGACCTTGCCGGAAATGGACATGGCGTCAGTGTCCTGCGCCATCCAGAACCTCTGGCTGACTGCTCGTGCTGAAGGCCTGGGGATGGGCTGGGTGTCGCTGTTCGACCCCCAGGCGCTGGCCGAATTGCTGGCGATGCCCGAAGGTGCATGGCCCCTGGCGGTGCTGTGCCTGGGGCCGGTGGCCGAGTTCTACCCGGTGCCGATGCTGGTGCAGGAAGGCTGGGCCATCGAGCAGCCCTTGCAGGACATGCTGTTCGAGAACCAATGGGGCGTGGCGGGATGAACATGGCCCTGCTGATCGTGGCGGGTGTGGCGCTGGACGCCTTGCTGGGCGAACCCCGGCGCTGGCATCCGCTGGTGGGCTTCGGCCGTCTGGCCAATCGCCTGGAGCAGCGCTTCAACGGTGGTGGCGCCGGTTGGCGTAGCCACGGGGTCACGGCCTGGGTCCTGGCGGTCGTGCCCTTGACCGCGCTGGCCACGCTGCTGTCCTGGCTGCCCGGGGTGGACTGGCTGGTGGACATTCTCGCGCTGTATTGCGCGCTGGGCCTGCGCAGTCTCGGCGAGCACGTCGGGCCGGTGGCTCAGGCACTGCGCACCGGGGATCTGGTGCAGGCACGCCAGCGGGTGGGTTATCTGGTCAGTCGGGAAACCGCCGAGCTGGATGCCACCGCCGTGGCCCGCGCCGCCACTGAATCGGTATTGGAAAACGGCAGCGATGCAGTCTTTGCCGCGTTGTTCTGGTTTGTCCTGCTGGGTGCGCCCGGTGTGGTGCTGTATCGCCTGAGCAATACGCTGGACGCGATGTGGGGCTATCGTAATGAACGCTTCGAGCGTTTTGGCTGGGCGGCGGCGCGGATTGACGATGTGCTCAATTATGTCCCGGCGCGGCTGGTGGCCTTGACCTACGCGCTGCTGGGCAATACCCGCCTGGCTTTGCGTTGCTGGCGCCAGCAGGCGCCACAATGGGACAGCCCCAACGCCGGCCCGGTCATGGCCGCCGGCGCCGGGGCGCTGAACGTACAGCTCGGCGGCCCAGCGGTGTACCACGGCCAATTGCACGAGCGGCCGGCACTGGGCGAAGGTCGCCAGGCGGACGCGATGAGCATCGACAGCGGCTGGCAGCTGGTGCAGCGCGGTGTCTGGCTGTGGTTGTTGATCATCTGCGTGGGAGCGCAATTCTATGCTTGAACACGGTGGACGGTTGCGCGCTGCCGCGCAGCGCTACGGCATTGCCCAGGACGATTGGCTGGACCTCTCCAGCGGCATTGCGCCGTGGTCCTGGCCTATCGCCGAGATCCCCCAGTGTGCCTGGGCCCGTTTGCCTGAGACCGATGACGGCCTGGAGCAGGCCGCCGAGGCCTACTACGGTGCCGACCACCTGTTGCCCGTGCCCGGTTCCCAGGCGGCTATTCAGTTGCTGCCGCGCCTGCGCCGCAGTGGCCGAGTCGCGGTGCTGTCGCCGTGCTACGCCGAACACACCGAGGCCTGGCGCCGCGCCGGGCATGTGGTGCGGGAGATCGGCGACCATGACGTGGAGCATTTCATCGAGAGCCTCGATGTGCTGGTGCTGGTCAATCCGAACAACCCCACCGGGCGCTTGATCGGCACGGCGCAGTTGCTGGAATGGCATGCTCGCCTGGCGTCCCGGGGTGGCTGGCTGGTGGTGGACGAAGCTTTCATGGACACCACGCCGGGCCTGAGCCTGGCGGCCCACTGCAACCGTCCGGGGCTGATCGTGCTGCGCTCCTTCGGCAAATTCTTCGGCCTGGCCGGCGTGCGCCTGGGCTTTGTTCTCGCCGAGCCGAAATTGCTCCATGCACTGGCCGAGCAGGTCGGACCCTGGGCCATCAGTGGCCCCACACGTGTACTGGGTACCGCCTGCCTGCTGGACGGTCCGGGCCACCGCCTGCAGATCCAGCGTTGTGCGGCCAACAGTCAGCGCCTGGAGCAATTGCTCGGCCGCCACGGTTTCACCCCGGCGGGTGGATGCGCCCTGTTTCAGTGGGTGACCTCGCCCCATGCTGCCGAAATTCAGCACTTTATGGCGCAGCGCGGCATCCTCCTGCGCCTGTTCGAGCAGGGCAGCAGCCTGCGCTTTGGTCTGCCCGCCGGCGAGCCTGACTGGCAGCGCCTGGATCAAGCGTTCACCGCCCTTGCTCAGGAGCAGGCATGACGACCCTCATGGTCCAAGGCACCACCTCCGATGCCGGCAAGAGCACCCTGGTCACGGCCTTGTGCCGCTGGCTGAAGCGCCAGGGCATGGGTGTCGTGCCGTTCAAGCCGCAGAACATGGCCCTCAACAGCGCCGTCACCGCCGACGGTGGTGAAATCGGCCGTGCCCAGGCGGTCCAGGCCCAGGCCGCCGGGCTGGCACCTCACACCGACATGAACCCGGTCCTGCTCAAGCCCAACAGTGATACCGGCGCCCAAGTGATCATCCATGGGCGCGCGGTAACCACCATGAATGCGCTGGCGTACCACGATTACAAGGCCATCGCCATGCAGGCTGTGCTGGCATCGCACCAACGTCTGAGCGCCGCGTATCCCGTGGTCATGGTGGAGGGCGCGGGTTCGCCTGCCGAGATCAACCTGCGCGCCGGCGACATCGCCAACATGGGTTTTGCCGAGGCGGTGGACTGCCCGGTGCTGCTGATTGCCGACATCAATCGTGGCGGGGTCTTCGCCCATCTGGTGGGTACCCTGGAACTGCTCTCCGAGAGCGAACAGGCGCGGGTGGCGGGGTTCATCATCAACCGCTTTCGTGGCGACATTGCCTTGCTGCAGCCGGGCCTGGACTGGCTGGAGCAGCGCACTGGCAAACCGGTGATCGGCGTGCTGCCCTATGTCACCGACCTGCACCTGGAAGCCGAGGACGGTCTGGACCGACGCCAGTCGGCCAAGGCCGCGCAGGTGCTCAAGGTGATCGTCCCGGTGCTGCCGCGCATCAGCAACCACACCGACTTCGATCCTTTGCGCCTGCACCCCCAGGTCGACTTGCAGTTCATCGGTCCGGGCGAGCCGATTCCGCCGGCGGACCTGATCATCCTGCCGGGTTCCAAAAGTGTGCGCGGCGACCTCGCCACCTTGCGCAGCCAGGGTTGGGAGCCGGCCATTGCCCGGCACCTGCGCTACGGCGGCAAGGTCCTGGGAATCTGCGGCGGCCTGCAGATGCTGGGCGAGCAGTTGCACGATCCGCTGGGGCTCGAAGGGCCGGCCGGGTCGAGCCCGGGGCTGGGCTTGCTGGCGTTGTCCACGGAACTGGCCGCCGAGAAGCAGCTGCGCAATGTCAGCGGCGCGCTGAGCCTGGAGCGCGCAGCGGTCAGTGGTTATGAAATTCACGCGGGTGTCAGCACCGGGCCGGCGCTTGAACATCCGGCGGTGTACCTGGACGATGGCCGCTGCGACGGCGCCATCAGCGCCGATGGTCAGGTCCTCGGGACTTACCTGCACGGCCTGTTCGAGTCGTCGGCTTCCAGTGCCGCGCTGTTGCGTTGGGGCGGGCTGGAAAACGTGCAGGAAGTCGATTACCACGCCTTGCGCGAGCTGGACATCGAGCGTCTGGCCGACCTGGTGGAACACCACCTGGACACCGGCCATCTGCGCCGTTTGTGCGGGATGGGGGGCTGACATGCTGCAATTGATTCTCGGCGGTGCCCGCTCCGGCAAAAGCCGCCTGGCAGAGCGCCTGGCCAGCGAAACCGGCCTGGCAGTGACTTATATCGCCACCAGCCAGCCGCTGGACGGCGAAATGAACAGCCGCATTGCCCTGCACCGCGAACGGCGGCCGCCTGCCTGGGGCCTGGTGGAGGAACCGGTCGCCCTGGCCGCCGTGCTGCGCGAGCACGCCAGCGCCGGCCGATGCCTGCTGGTGGATTGCCTGACTCTGTGGCTGACCAATCTATTGATCCATGAAGACCCCCAGCGTCTGGCGCTGGAACGCCAGGCGCTGCTGGACAACCTCGGCGCTTTGCCCGGCGAACTGATTTTCGTCAGTAACGAGACCGGCCTTGGCGTGGTGCCGCTGGGTGAATTGACCCGCCGCTACGTCGATGAGGCCGGCCTGCTCCATCAAGCCCTGGCCGAGCGCAGCCAACGCGTGGTGCTGACCGTTGCCGGCTTGCCCCTAACTCTGAAAGGAACACCGCTATGACCCAAGCCTGGTGGTTGCAACCCTGCCAACCGGTGGACGAAACGGTGCTGGCTCAAGCCCGTGAGCGCCAGCAACAATTGACCAAGCCAGCGGGTTCCCTCGGCACGCTGGAGACCCTGGCAGTGCAACTGGCCGGCCTGCAAGGTCGACTCAAGCCCAGTGTCGAGCAGGTCTGGATCGCGATCTTTGCCGGCGACCATGGCGTGGTGGCCGAGGGCGTTTCACCCTACCCGCAGGAAGTGACCGGGCAGATGCTGCTCAACTTCGTCAACGGCGGCGCCGCCATCAGCGTGCTGGCACGACACTTGTCGGCACAACTGGAAGTGGTCGACCTGGGCAATGCCACCTTGGTGGCTGATCTGCCCGGTGTGCGTCATCTGCATATCGCACCGGGTACCGCCAATTTTGTCACGGGCCCGGCGATGAGCGACGAACAGTGCCGGCAAGCCCTGCAGGGTGGGCGCGACAGTGCGCTGAGGGCGCAGGCCGCCGGCGCGCAGTTATTCATCGGTGGCGAAATGGGCATCGGCAACACCACGGCCGCTGCCGCGCTCGCTTGCGCACTGCTCGACAGCCCGGTGCAGGCGCTGGTGGGCCCTGGCACCGGTCTGGACGTGGCGGGTGTCAGCCACAAAGGCCGGGTGATCGAGCGGGCACTGGCGCTCCATGGCGCGCTGGCGAACGAGCCCCTGCAAGCGTTGACCTGCCTGGGCGGTCTGGAAATTGCTGCGCTGGCGGGTGCCTATCTGGCCTGTGCGCAGCAGGGGATTGCCGTGCTGGTAGACGGTTACATCTGCAGTGTCGCGGCCCTGATTGCGGTGGGCCTGAACCCGTCGGTACAACCTTGGTTGCTGTTTGGCCACAAAGGTGCCGAGCCCGGTCATCAGCTCGTGCTCCAGGCCTTGCAGGGTCAGCCGTTGCTGGACCTGGGCCTGCGTCTGGGCGAGGGCAGCGGCGCGGCACTGGCTGTGCCACTGCTGCGCCTGGCCTGTGCGCTGCATGGCGACATGGCCACCTTTGCCGAGGCGGCAGTGGCCGATCGCCCGGCATGACGTTGCACCTGGACCTGCTGCGTCATGGTGAAACCGAGTGCGGCGGTGGCCTGCGTGGCAGCCTGGACGATGCCTTGACCGAACACGGTTGGCGGCAGATGCACGCTGCCGTGCTGGAGGGCGGCCCTTGGCAGCAGGTGGTCACCTCGCCCTTGCAGCGCTGTGCCCTGTTTGCTGAAGCATTGGCCGGGCGCATGGGCCTGCCGCTGGCGGTGGAGCCTGATTTACAGGAGCTGCATTTTGGCGCGTGGGAAGGGCGCAGTGCTGCCGAACTGATGGTCACCGACGAAGCGGGGTTGGGTCGCTTCTGGGCCGACCCTTATGGCTTTACACCACCGGACGGTGAACCCGTCGACGACTTTCGCCGGCGGGTGCTCAGTGCCGTGGGGCGCTTACACCGCCTCTATGCAGGACAGCGGACACTGCTTGTCAGCCACGGCGGTGTCATGCGGCTGCTGCTGGCCCAGGCGCGCGGCTTGCCCCGTGAACAACTCTTGCAGGTCGAGGTGGCCAATGGCGCGCTGTTCTCCCTGCGGGTCGAGGCTGACGGTCGGCTGAGCGAGCCCACTTGAGCATGGCGCCGTTTTGGATTGCCCTGCAGTTTCTCAGCTGTTTGCCCGTGCGCTTGCCGGGCATGCCGGCGCCTCAGGCGATGGGTCGTTCGTTGCTCTGGTACCCGGCGGTCGGGGTGCTGGCGGGTGTGCTGCTGGTCACGGGACTGTGGTGCCTGCAAGGCGCACCGGTCTTGCTGCAAACCGCGTTGCTCCTCAGCGGCTGGGTGCTGTTCAGCGGCGCCCTGCACCTGGACGGCCTGGCCGACAGCGCCGACGCCTGGCTTGGCGGTTTCGGCGACCGTGAACGGACCCTGTTGATCATGAAAGACCCGCGCAGCGGGCCGATCGCCGTGGTGACGCTGGCACTGGTGTTGCTGCTTAAATTCTGTGCCCTGCAGGCGCTGGTGCAGGCCGGGCAGTGGCAAGCGCTGCTGGTCGTGCCGGTGCTGGGGCGAGCAGGGTTGCTGGCGCTGTTTCTGACCACGCCCTATGTACGGGCCGGTGGCCTGGGGCAGGCGTTGGCCGACCATCTGCCGCGACGAGCAGGGTGGTGGGTGCTGGGGCTGGTACTGCTGGGAGCTGTGCTGACGGGACTAGGGCTGCTGAGCCTGGTGGTTTTGATCGGGGTCTTCGCCTGGCTGCGGTCCTTGATGATGCGCCGGCTGGGCGGCACGACCGGAGACACCGCTGGCGCCTTGCTGGAGCTCCTGGAAACGGTGGTGTTGGTGGTCTGGGCTTTGTAGGGCCCCAAGCTTGCCCGGGAACCAGACGCCGCTCCCTGCTTCCCGAGCAAGCTCGGGCCTGCAACGTGGGCGTCCATTGGAGACGGGATAAAAAAACGGGGAAGATTCCCCGTTTTTTAGTGCAACCGCTGGCCATCAGAACTTGTAGGTAGCGCCTACGCCAAAGCCATTGGCGCTGTTGTCATACCGCGCGTCGTAGGTCTGGCCCAGCGCATTGGTCTCGCTGACCGTGACCTTCTTTTCCTTCAGATACGAATAGGCAACGTCGAAGGTCCAGTGCTCGGTCGGGCTCCAGCCAGCACCCAGGCTGAAGATCGTCCGGTCGCCGGTAGGAATGCGGGGCGAACGGTCGGTATTGTTGGTGGGCGACTGGTCCCAGCTCAGGCCGGTTCGCAGTACCCATTCCTTGTTCAACTGGTAGGAGGTGCCCAAGGCGTAGGCCCAGGTGTTGCGCCAGTTCTGCGGTTCGGTGATGCTGCTCAAGGAAGCACCCGCGAGGCCGGCACCGCTGGTGATGTCGTTGTTGACGGTGATGTCCTTCAGGCGGCTCCAGCGTGTCCAGGTCGCACCGCCATAGACGGTCCAGGCATCGGTGAGCGCCTGGGTCACCGACAGGTCGGCGGATTCCGGCGTGGTGATGTTCAGCGAGCCGTTGTAGCGACCGCTGTTCAGCAGCGCCGCAGGTGTGCCGGCCCCGGTGGTGACCGTGGTATGGCCGTCCAGGTTGTAGCTGACCTTGGAGTGATAGGTCAGGCCCACACGGGTCGTGTCGGTGGCCTGCACCAGCACGCCGACGTTATAGCCATAGCCCCAGTCGTCACCCTTGACCTTGACTTCGCTGTCACGCAGCAAAGGGGAGATCGACAGGGCGGAGTTCAGTTCACCGCTCATGCGGTTGATGGTAGGGCCGAAGCCGATCGACACCCGGTCGTTGAAGGCATAGCTGATAGTGGGCTGGAAGGTCACTACCTTGACTTCGCTCTTGTCGCCGAAGTAGCGGCCCTGGAAGGTGCTTTCGTAGTTGGTGACCAGGCCGAATGGCGCGTAGACCCCCAGGCCAAAGGCCCAGTGGTCATCGATTGGTTTGACGTAGAAGCCCATCGGCACGCCGGTGAACGGCACCATGTCGCCCTTGTTGGTGCCCGAGCGCGAACCGCTGGCGCGATCGATGTCGGTGGACGCATCGATAGCGGCCCAGCCGCCAGTGATTTCCTGCTGCTTGATGCGCGACATACCCGCCGGGTTGCCGTACACGGTGCTGGCATCATCCGCAGATGACGAGCGCCCGGCGTAACCGGTGCCCATACCGCTGATACCTTGTTCGTTGAGGGCAAAGCCAGAGGCAAAAATTTGACTGGAGGCAAGGGCGACGGCGAGGCTGATTGTGGTCTTGAGCATTACTTTTTTCATTATTAGAACTCCGATGGGTCAGCCACGCGGAAATTAACAAGTTTTTCACGTCTGCGCTACTGCCCCAATGCCACGTTGTAGAGCGGTTTGTAGGACAATCGGACGATATTGGCTGGTTAATATAGGCGGTGAATGACCCTGCATTAGTTGACTGTTCAGTCAGTCCATGAATGCAAGGTTCCGGCCAACTCTGTCTGAAGTTTTTGGAAAGTCTGAAAGTGGCGGGCCAGAGCGCTTGGCAGCGATGAATCGACATGGCCCGCCGGAGGCCAGATGGCCTCCTGAGTTCAAGTGTAGTGTCAGATAATCGAGCTAAAGGCTTGTTTTTAGCTTGTTTGTTGCAGGATTTGACGGCGGCTATTCAGAAATGGCTTAAGTCATGGCGAGCGGCGATGAAAATTCAGGCATGAAAAACCCCGCCAGAGGGCGGGGTTCGGCTCATTCCGATCGTCGGTCAGGCGACAAGCGCTTGACGCGTGCGGTCGATGACGGCTTGCAGCGGCTCGGCGCTGGAATACTGCTCGGGGTACAGACGTTCGGTATGACGAGCGATGCCGTGTTCGTTCACCAGGGTGAAGCTGAAGCAGCCTTTGCGTGCTGCCATGATCAGGCAGTTCATCGGGGCGAAGGCGTGGGTCAGGGTGCGAATGGCATCTTGGGTATGGATAGAGTGGTTCATGTTATTGGGTGTTCCTGCAAAAGACACAGATCTGATCTGTGCACGACTAAAACGTTCCAGTACGCAAGGCCACCATTGGCTGTGCGAAGAACCTGACTGGAACAAAAGCAGCCAGTGTCGAGCGCTTGTCAAATAAGGGCGCCTGGGCTGACTGGTAGCTACTAGGAGGGCAGGCAGCACTCCGGGGCAAAGGTTCTGGGCCCTGGGTGAAGATCCTGATCAATCTGCAGGTTGGTCGGTTCAGAAGGATCTGGCTTTGCTCGGCCCCTGTTGACAGGAGGGAAAGCGATCTGGAGACCATCGAGTAAGCCGGTTCGCTGAGCTTCCGATTCTTGGAAAAGAAGAACGGGAACAGGAACTGCTTCGGCTAATTGACTTTCAGCTTTGTATCTAACGGAGCGGAGCCTACCCCACAATCAACTGCAGCTGCAAGGTTTTTTTCTGCAAGAATACCCAGCGGTCGATTTCACGGGTATGTATTCGGCGGAGCAGGCCAGTTTGCCCACGTAGATCAAGAAAGGGAAGCCCCCTGACCGCTCCATGGCCGGCGTCCAGGCCAATGCGGGACCACCCTGCAGACAGATAGCTCGGGGTTTGTACACACCTGAACACGCGTTTGTCATCTGTTTGTCATTTGCCTTTTTGCGCCCTCTTAGCTGCTTTTGGAAATTCAAGTCAATGAAAAAAAACGATTTTTTTTATTGGTGAAAAAATCGACAGTTTGTCTGCAGGCCCCGTTTTATATGGGTTTCGGAGAAGGGATTAGCTGTTGTCCACTGAGTTATCCACAGCTTCTGTGGATTGTCCGCAGCGCTTGCTCTAGCACGGGCCTGTACCGAATGTGCTCGAGTTCAGCTTGGTCGAGGGCGCGATCTGTCAAGTCATTTTGTCTGCGTGTACCGACAAATGTCGCCGCCAAAAAGAAATCGCCAAAAGAGAAATTTCATTCCCGCCACGCCTGACCCTTTCAGGGAAAATTGCAGTAGAGTCCGCGCCCCTGCGCCGCTACCCTCGGCACATGCCCCGTGCTTTCTGGAGACCCTATGTTGTTGGAGCTGACCCCGTTGCTGTGCGGCTTGCTGATTGCCGCGGTTCCGTTGCTTGCGCTGGCCTGGCAGCTGCAACGCCGATTGTCGGCCCTGCAGGCTGGCAGTGCCTTGATGGACGAGCGCCTGGCCACCGCCCTGCTGGCTCAGGACGGCCTGGGTGCGCAATTGGAGGCGAGCCGCGACGAGATCAGTGACCTGGCGCAGGCCAACTCGCTGAAACAGGCCGAGCTGGCGGCCCAGGCGCGGGAACTGGAATTGCTGCAGGTCGACCGCGATAACAGCCGCGACGCGGAACACGCCTGGGGGCTGGAGCGCAATGCGCGGGAAGCGGAGTTGCGCCGTCTGGGCGCCCAGTGTGCCGGTCTTGATGCCGAGCTGCGCGAACAGCAGGACAGCCACCAGCAGCGCCTGACCGACCTGCAGGGGTCACGGGATGAGCTGCGGGCGCAATTTGCCGAGCTGGCCGGGAAGATTTTCGACGAGCGAGAACAACGCTTTGCCGACAGCAGCCAGCAACGCCTCGGCCAACTGCTCGACCCGCTCAAGGAGCGCATCCAATCCTTCGAAAAACGTGTGGAGGAAAGCTACCAGCAGGAGGCCCGTGAACGTTTTTCCCTGGCCAAGGAGCTGGAGCGTCTGCAGTTGCTCAACCAGCGCCTTGGCGACGAGGCCACCAACCTGACCCGTGCCCTCAAGGGCCAGAAGACCCAGGGCAACTGGGGCGAGCTGATCCTTGAACGGGTGCTGGAACAGGCGGGCCTGGAAAAAGGCCGTGAGTACCAGACCCAGGTCAGCCTCAAGGGGCCGGACGGCGAGCGATTTCAACCGGACGTGCTGATCATGCTGCCCGGCGACAAGCAGGTGGTGGTCGACTCCAAGGTCAGCCTGACGGCCTACCAGCAGTACATCGTCGCCGAAGACAGCGGCGTCGCCCAGGCCGCGCTGAAGCAACATGTGCTGTCGCTGCGCAACCATGTGAAAGGCTTGTCGGGCAAGGATTACAACCGGCTCGAAGGTCTGCACAGCCTGGATTTCGTGCTGCTCTTCGTGCCCATCGAAGCGGCGTTTTCCGCCGCCTTGCAGGCCGAGCCCAATCTGTTTCAAGAGGCGTTCGACCGGCAGATCGTGATCGTCAGCCCAACCACCATGCTGGCAACCCTGCGGGTCATCGACAGCCTGTGGAAGCAGGAGCGCCAGGGCCAGAATGCGCGTGAAATCGCCGAGCGCGCCGGCTGGCTGTACGACAAGTTTGTGCTGTTCATCCAGGACCTCGACGAAGTCGGTAATCGCCTGCAACAGTTGGACAAGGCCTACAGCGCGGCGCGCAACAAGCTGACCGAGGGCCGCGGCAACCTGGTCAGCCGCAGCGAACAGCTCAAGTTGCTGGGCGCGCGGGCCAGCAAAAGCCTGCCGGCCGACCTGCTCGAACGCGCCTTGACCGACGAGGACGCGTTCAGTGACCCGTCAGGTGTCGATTCAACAGCGCCCGCAGTGCCGCCGGCTTGACCGGTTTGGCCAGGTAATCCAGGCCTGCCGCGTGTACCAGTGCCACGGTCTCGCTGCGCCGGTCGGCACTGATCACCACGCCGGGCAGCGGGGCGGCCAGGCCGCTGCGCAGCCAGGCGGTCAGCGCCGGGCCGGTATCGCCCGCGTCCAGATGGAAATCCACCAGCACCAACTCTGGCCGTAGCCCTGCGTCCAGCAGCTGCTGGCACTCTTGGCGGTTGCGTGCGGTGGAGACCGTGCAGCCCCAGCGGCTGAGCAGGCTGCTCATGCCGGTGAGGATACTGTCTTCGTTGTCGACACAGAGCACCTGTGCCCCTGCCAGGGCCTGGCCGCTGTCAGCGATCATCAGCGCTACCCGAGGCGCCTCGCTGCTGGAAATAGCGACCTCGACGCTGAATACGCTGCCCACGCCGGGCCATGAGCGCACCTGCAGGCGGTGGCCCAGCACCCGGCACAAACCGTCGGCAATGGCCAGCCCCAAGCCCAGGCCTTTTTCCGCGCGGGTCTGGTGGCTGTCCAGGCGCTTGAATTCCTCAAAGATCACTTGCAGCTTGTCTTCGGCAATACCCGGCCCGCGATCCCAGACTTCCAGGCGCAGGCGCTCGGCCTCGCGGCGCACCCCCAAGAGGATCGGGCCTTTGCCGTAGCGCAGGGCATTGGTCAGGAAATTCTGCAGAATACGCCGCAGCAGCCGAATGTCGCTGGCCACATGCAGGTGGCTGCCGCGCACCCTGAACCTGAGACCTTGCTCGTTAGCCAGTGCCTGAAACTCGGCAGAAAGCGGCCCATACAAGTCGGCGAGGGAGAAGGGCTGCACATTGGGCAGGATCTTGCCGTTTTCCAGACGGGAAATGTCCAGCAGGTCGCTGATCAGGTCCTCGGCCGAGCGCAACGAACTGTCCAGGTGGCGCACCAGTTGCTGCGCCTGTGGCGACAGCGCGTCCTCTTGGTGAGACAGCGCCGCAGAGAACAGCCGTGCGGCATTGAGCGGCTGCATCAGGTCGTGACTCACAGCGGTGAGAAAGCGCGTCTTGGACTGGTTGGCCAGTTCGGCCACGCCCTTGGCCGCGGTCAGTGCGCCGTTGAGTTGCGACAGCTCCCGGGTGCGCGCCAATACCCGTTGTTCGAGGCCTTCGTTGGCCTCCTTGAGGCCCAGTTCGGCGTCTCGGTAAGCGGTGATGTCAGTGAAACTCATGACGAAGCCGCCGCCGGGCATGGGGTTGCCGATCAGTTCGATGGTCTGGCCGTTGGGGAACATCCGTTCGGAGGTGTGGGCGCGGCCCTGACGCATCCAGTGCAGTCTCCTCGCCACATGCACTTCGGCCTCGCCGGGGCCGCACAGGCCACGTTCGGCGTTGAAGCGGATGATGTCGGCGATGGGGCGTCCGACGCTGATCAGTCCTTCGGGATAATCGAACAGTTCCAGGTAGCGACGGTTCCACGCCACCAGCCGCAAGGACGGGTCGACCACGCTGATGCCCTGGGTGATGTTCTCGATGGCGCCCTGCAGCAAGGCCCGATTGAACTGGAGCACCTCCGAGGCTTCGTCGGCAATGCGCACCACGTCCTCCAGCTGCATTTCCCGGCCTTCGATGGCCGCCTTGACCACTGCGCGGGTCGATGAACTGCCCAGCACCCCGGCCAGCAGGCGTTCGGTGTGGGCGATCCAGTCGCCGTCGGCGTTCTGGTTGTGGTTCAAGGCCTTGCCTTGGCGTTGGGCGTAGCGCTCGAAACTCAGGCGCGCGCGGTCTTCACCGACAAAGCGCGCAGCCAGCTTGAGCAGGTCATCGATGCGCACCGCCAGCAAAGGCCGATTACGCGGGCCGCCGTCGGCCTGTTGGCCGATAAAGCGCCCGGCCTGCCAGTGCTCGGAGACCCGCGTGCGCGACAGCAGCGAAACGCCGATGAACAGGCTGAAATTGCCCGCCAGGGATAGCACTACCCCTTGCGTCAGAGGTGTGATGGGCAGGTCGAACGGGTTGCTGTGCAGCCACGCCAAGCCCGGAAAAGTGCTCAGCGCCCAGCCCAGGCTGTGGGCCGCGATGGGAAGCACGAGGGCGTAGAACCAGAGGAAGGTGCCGGCGGCCAGGCCGGCAAAGACCCCGCGCCGATTGGCCTGCTTCCAGTACAGTGCGCCCAGCATCGCCGGCGCCAGTTGGGTGACGGCGGCGAAGGCGATCAGGCCGATGGTGGCCAGGCTTGCGGTCGAACCCAGCAGGCGATAACTGACGTAGGCCAACAGCAGGATGACCACGATGCTGACCCGGCGCACGGTCAGCATCCAGTGGCGAAACAGCTCGAACGGCCGCTCGGCGCGTTGGCGGCGCAACAGCCAGGGCAGCAGCATGTCGTTGGAGACCATGGTCGACAATGCCACGCTGGCGACGATCACCATGCCGGTGGCCGCCGAGGCGCCGCCGATAAAGGCCGCCAGCGCCAGCCAGGGATGGGCTTCGGCCAAGGGCAGGCTGATCACGAAGGAGTCGGGGATGACCGAACCCGGCAGGCGCATTTGCCCGGCCAGGGCGATCGGCACGACAAAGAGCGCGGCGAGGACCAGGTAGCCGGGGAAGATCCAGCGGGCCATGCGCAGGTCCCGAGGGTCGGTGTTCTCTACCACCGTGACGTGAAACTGCCGGGGCAGGCAGATCACCGCCATCATGGTGACGAAGGTCTGCACCAGCATCGACGGCCAATTGACCGTTTCGCTCCAGTAGTGTTCCAGGCTGGGTGCGGCCCGGGCCTGGCTAAGCAGGTCGCCGAAACCGTCGTACAGGTGGAAGGTGACGAACACGCCCACGGCGATGAAGGCCAGCAGCTTGACCAGCGCCTCGAAGGCAATGGCCAGCACCATGCCGCGATGGTGCTCGGTGACGTCGAGGTTGCGGGTGCCGAAGATGATGGTGAACAGCGCCAGGACCAGCGACACCACCAGGGCGGTGTCCTGTACCCGAGGCCCGGTGGCGTCGGCACCGGCGCCGATCAGCAAGTTGACGCCCAGCACGATGCCTTTGAGTTGCAGCGCGATGTAGGGCAGCACGCCGACCAGGCAGATCAGTGCCACCACCACCGCCAGGCTCTGGGATTTGCCATAGCGCGCGGCGATGAAATCGGCAATCGAGGTGATGTTTTCGCGCTTGCTGATGAGCACCATTTTCTGCTGCACCCAAGGCGCGAACACCATGAGCAGTACCGGCCCCAGGTAGATCGGCAGGAAGGCCCAGAGCTGTTCGGCCGCCTGGCCGACGGCGCCGAAGAAGGTCCAGCTGGTGCACCATACCGCCAGCGACAGGCTGTAGACCCAGCCGCGCAGACGTGGCGACAGCGGCGTGCGGCGGCGATCGCCATAAAAGGCGATGGCGAACATCACGGCCATGTAGGCCAGGGCAACGGCGGCGATCAGCCCGCTGGACAGCGACATGGAGTGGGGTTCCTTGGAGATCTTGTCATGGCGGTCGGCAAGCCCTGTCGCAGACGTTGCAGATAACCTCGAACCCTGTGTGAGCAGCCCTTGGGCGCGATGGTATCACCGCGCAAGTCAGCCAGACCGTGCCACCAGCATCGCAGGCAAGCCTTGCTCCCACAAGGCCAGACTGAGCCACGGACCTTGTGGGAGAAAAAGCATGGAATCACCCACAACAGGTCGGTGCATACTGCACCCATTTATTCGCCGAGAGATGGGTCAATGACTGCACCGCTGCCACCACGCCGCTTCTGGAGCCTGGTGTACCTGACGTTCACCCTGCTGACCTTCCTGGCCGCTTCCAGCGCCCCGACCCCGCTTTATCACCTTTATCAAGAAGCCTGGAGCTTTTCCCCGGCCATGCTCACGCTGATCTTCGGGGTCTATGCCTTGAGCTTGCTGGGCGCCTTGCTCACGGTGGGCTCGCTGTCGGACTACCTGGGTCGCAAACCGGTGCTGTTGCTGGCGCTGCTCCTGGAGATCCTGTCCATGCTGCTGTTCATCGCTGCTGTGGATGTCAGCTGGCTGCTCCTCGCTCGTCTGTTGCAAGGGTTCGCCACCGGGATTGCCACCAGTTCACTGGGCGCGGCGCTGTTGGACAACGACAAGGTCCAGGGGGCATTGCTCAACAGCCTCGCGCCCTTGCTGGGCATGGCCTGCGGTGGTCTGGGCAGCAGCCTGCTGGCCGAATTCGCCCCCGAGCCGTTGCGTCTGGTGTACATCGTAGTGCTGGGTCTGTTTGTGTTTCAGGCCATTCTGCTGCTGCGCCTGCCGGAAAGCGTCAGCCGTGTTCCCGGCGCACTGGCCTCGCTCAAGCCCACCGTAAGCATTCCATCGCAAACGCGCTCAGCCTTGTTGCGCATGCTGCCGATCAACACGGCAACCTGGTCGCTGGGCGGTTTCTTCCTGTCGCTGGTCCCTTCTGTGGTGCGCGCGGTGACCGGTTCCACGTCCAATCTGCTGGGCGGTGCTTTGGTAGCAACCTTGACCCTGGCGGGGGCGGCGGCGATTTTTTCGCTGCGTAATCGCCAGGCCGAAAACGTCCTGCGCCTGGGCGGCTGTCTGTTGGCCTGCGGCCTTGCCGTGATCCTTGTCGCCGCCCAATCGGGCTCACTGCCGCTGTTTTTCGTCGGCACTCTGTTGGCCGGTTGTGGCTTCGGCTCGGGGTTTCTCGGCTCGGTGCGCACGCTGATGCCGCTGGCCCACGCCCATGAGCGCGCGGGCCTGATGGCCAGCTATTATGTGCTCAGCTACCTGGCCTTCTGCGTGCCGTCGTTCATTGCAGGCGCCATGGTGCGGCGTTTCGGGCTGCTGGCGACCACTGATGGCTATGCGTCGATCGTGATTGTGTTGTGTGCCCTGGCCTTGCTCAACCTGGCATTACGCCGGCCAGCCCTGAATCATCCAGGACGATAATCCATGAGTCATTCGCAATTTGCCCTGTTGGGCAAACGTCGCTTCTTGCCGTTTTTCCTGACCCAATCACTGGGCGCGTTCAACGACAACGTGTTCAAGCAATCGTTGATTCTGGCGATCCTGTACAAGCTCGACATCGCGGGTGACCGCACGGTCTGGGTCAATCTCTGCGCGCTGTTGTTCATCCTGCCGTTCTTTCTTTTTTCGGCGCTGGCGGGCCAGTTTGGCGAGAAGTTCGCCAAGCAGGCGCTGATTCGTCTGCTCAAGCTGGCAGAAGTGGTGATCATGGCGATCGGCGCCGTGGGGTTCGCGTTCAATCAACTGTGGTTGATGCTGCTGGCGCTGTTTGCCATGGGCGTGCACTCGGCACTGTTCGGCCCGGTGAAGTACTCGATTCTGCCCCAGGCCTTGCAGGAGGACGAACTGGTCGGCGGCAACGGGCTGGTGGAAATGGGCACCTTTCTGGCCATTCTCGCGGGCACCATCACGGCGGGCATCATGCTGTCTTCGGCCCACTACGCCACGGTGGTGGGCACTGCCATCGTGCTCATTGCCGCCCTCGGCTACCTGGCCAGTCGCGCCATTCCGAGGGCTGTGGCCAGTTCGCCGCAGTTGCAGATCGACTGGAACATCTTCACCCAGTCCCGGCTCACGCTGAAACTGGGCTTCAGCCAGACCACCGCCGTGTCGCGTTCGCTGGTGGGCAACTCGTGGTTCTGGTTCGTCGGCGCGATCTACCTCACCCAGATCCCGGCCTACGCCAAGGAGTGGCTGTACGGCGACGAAACCGTGGTCACGCTGATTCTTACCGTGTTCTCGGTGGGCATAGCGCTGGGTTCGATGCTGTGCGAGCGGCTCTCGGGGCGCAAGGTGGAGATTGGCCTGGTGCCGTTCGGCTCCTTTGGCCTGACCTTGTTCGGGCTGTTGCTCTGGTGGAACTCGGGCGGTTTCCCACAGGCGGCGGCACCCCATGACTGGTGGCAGGTGTTGAACATCGGCAAGGCCTGGTGGGTGTTGATCGACGTGTTGGGGCTCGGGGTTTTCGGCGGCTTTTACATCGTGCCGCTCTATGCGCTGGTGCAGTCGCGCACGGCGGAAAACCAGAGGGCCCGGGTGATCGCCGCCAACAACATCCTCAACGCGCTGTTCATGGTGGTTTCGGCGATTGTTTCGATCCTGCTGCTGACCGTGGTCAAGCTGTCGATCCCGCAGCTTTTTCTGGTGGTGTCTCTGCTGAACATCGGCGTCAACGCCTACATCTTTCGGATCGTTCCGGAATTCACCATGCGCTTCATGATCTGGCTGTTGAGCCACTCCATGTACCGGGTCAAGCATGAGGGCCTCGAGCAGATCCCCGACGAAGGCGCCGCCTTGCTGGTGTGCAACCACGTGTCGTTCGTCGATGCATTGCTGATCAGCGGCGCCGTGCGTCGACCGATCCGTTTCGTCATGTACTACAAGATATTTCGCCTGCCAGTGCTCAACTTCATCTTCAGCACCGCCGGCGCCATCCCCATTGCCGGGCGCACCGAAAGCCTGCGCATCTACGAGGAAGCCTTCGCGCGGATCCAGCGCTACCTGGCCGAGGGTGAACTGGTGTGCATCTTCCCGGAAGGCAAGCTGACCACCGATGGCGAAATCAACGAGTTCAAAAGCGGCGTGACCACCATTCTTGCCGAGTCCGACGTGCCCGTAGTGCCCTTGGCGCTCCAGGGCCTGTGGGGCAGCTTTTTCAGCCGCGACCCACAGAAGGGCCTGTTCCATCGGATCTGGTCAAAAGTGACCCTGGTGGCCGGCCCCCCGGTAACTGGCGAGGCGGCGACGCCTCAATTGTTGCGTCAGCAGGTGACAGCGTTGCGGGGGGAGCAGCGCTGAAAAAGGGCTACTCCCGCGGCGTTTGCTCATCCGCCATCTTGCGAAACCAAGTCGACAACAGCGCGCCCGAGATGTTGTGCCATACGCTGAACAGCGCGCTGGGCACGGCCGCCAAGGGGGAGAAGTGGGCGCTGGCCAAGGCTGCGCCGAGGCCGGAGTTCTGCATGCCGACTTCCAGCGAGAGCGACTTGCGTTGGGCCAGCGGCAGTTTGAACAGCTTGCCGGTGAAATAGCCGAGCAGGAAGCCGAAGGTGTTGTGCAGGATCACCACGGCCATGATCAGCAGGCCCGATTCGGCAATTTTCGCCTGGCTGGCGGCGACCACGGCGCAGACGATCATGACGATACTGACCACCGACACCAGCGGCAGCACGTCGATGGCCAGGGCGACCTTGGCGCCCAGCAGGCGTTGGGCGACCACGCCGAGCACGATGGGCAGCATCACGAACTGCAGGATCGACCAGAACATGTCCATGAAGGACACCGGCAGCCAGGCCGAGGCCAGCAGCCAGATCAGGGTCGGGGTCAGCAGCGGGGCGAGGAGGGTGGTCACCGCGGCGATGGCCACTGACAAAGCCAGGTCGCCCTTGGCCAGCCAGGTCATCACGTTGGACGAGGTGCCGCTCGGGCAGCAGCCGACGAGGATCACGCCCACGGCGATTTCGGCTGGCAGGTGAAACGCCTGGCACAGGCCCCAGGCCACCCCCGGCATGATGATGAAATGGGCGACCACGCCCAGCAGCACGCGCCAGGGATGGCGGCTGAGTTCGGCGAAGTCGTCAAGCCTGAGGGTCAGGCCCATGCCGAACATGACCAGGCCCAGCAGGGGCACGATCAGGCTCTTGAGGCCGAGAAACCATTGGGGTTCAAGGAACGCCAGCACGGCGAACAGCAGGACCCAGTAGGCAAAGGTGTTGCCGACGAAGCGGCTGAGGGCGGCCAGGGCGCGCATGGTGGTTCCTTGTTTTTGAATGGGGTGGGGGCGATCGCGGGCTCCGCGCTCCTGTGGTGTCAGTTGCAGAAGCGTGCGCAGCCCGCGATCAGGTCAAGCATTAAATCCCCTGCGGCATCTCTTCGCCGCCCAGCGCTTCGAACAACTCCGGCAGGAAATCGCCAAAGGTCAGCATCATCAGGGTAAAGCTGGCGTCCAGTTGCCCCAGGGCCTCTTCGCCGCCGTCTTCCTCAGCCTTGTCCATCAGCACTTCTTCGAACTTCAGGCGCTTGATCACCGACTTGTCGTCGAGGACGAAAGACAGCTGGTCCTTCCACGCCAGGGACAGTTGGGTGACCTGCTTGCCCGTGCTCAGGTGCAGCTGGATTTCGTCGCTGGTCAGGTCCTGGCGCTTGCAGCGCACGATGCCGCCGTCTTCGCCGGTGTCGCGCAGTTCGCATTCGTCCAGCACATAGAAGTCGTCGGCGGCTTTCTGGGTCTTGACCCACTCGGTCATGGTGGCTGTGGGCGCGACCTTGACGGTCAGCGGGCGCAATGGCAGCGAGCCCATCACTTCACGCAGGGTCGACAGCAGGTCCTCGGCGCGCTTGGGGCTTGCCGAGTTCACCAGTACCAGGCCCTGCCTGGGGGCAATGGCGGCGAAGGTCGATGAGCGGCGAATAAAGGCACGGGGCAGGAAGGCCTGGATGATTTCATCCTTGATCTGATCGCGCTCCTTCTTGTAGACCTTGCGCATCTGCTCGGCTTCGATCTCCTCGACCTTTTCCTTGACCGCATCGCGCACGACGCTGCCCGGCAGGATGCGTTCTTCCTTGCGCGCCGAAATCAGCAGGAAATCACCGCTCACGTGCACCAGCGGCGCATCGGCACCCTTGCCGAAGGGGGCGACGAAACCGTAGGTGGTCAACTCCTGGCTTGCACAAGGACGGGCCGGCTTGGTGGCCAGTGCGGTTTCCAGCGCTTCGGGTTCGAACGGGATGTCCTGGGTCAGACGGTACACAAGCAGGTTTTTGAACCACATGGGGCGAGTCTCTCCTTAATACATAAGGCGGGCATTAAACGCTGTGCGAGGCCTCGCGCCAACCCTGTGCTAAGTCTTTGGAAGGGTTGCAAAAAATTTTTAAAAAAGTGCTTGCCAGAGGTAGGGTCGCTCCGTAGAATGCGCGCCACACGATGAGTGAAGGGTGATTAGCTCAGCTGGGAGAGCATCTGCCTTACAAGCAGAGGGTCGGCGGTTCGATCCCGTCATCACCCACCAATCTCTCTTTGTGTATCGCGCAGCGGTAGTTCAGTCGGTTAGAATACCGGCCTGTCACGCCGGGGGTCGCGGGTTCGAGTCCCGTCCGCTGCGCCATATCTCGCTTCAAGGCCCTTGAACTCCTTGAAGCACTAAAAAAGCGACCTCAGGGTCGCTTTTTTTTGTCTGCGATTCAGCGCAGTTCCTCCAGTTTCACCCAGCGGTGTTCCAGGGCGGCCTGACGTATGGCGGTGGTGATGCGTTCCACCTGCCACGCATCCTCGAAATCGCTGCCCGCCTTGCCGCCCCCCGTCAACGCCATGATCAGTTCGTGCACCTCCAGGGTCTTGAGCTCGTTGTAGCCCAATTGATGACCGGGTGCCGGGCTGAACGCGGCATAACCCGGCAGATCAGGGCCTGCCAACAGGCGCTGGAAGCCTTCCTGGCCGCGACGATAAAGGCGCAGTTCGTTCAGGCGTTCCTGGTCGAATGACACGGTGCCCAAGGTCCCGCTGATTTCGAAGCTTAAATGGTTCTTGTAGCCGTGCTTGAGCCAGCTGGTACTGATGGCGCCGCTGGCGCCGTTGGCAAAACGCAGCAAGGCGCTGGCCAGATCGTCCACTTCGATGGCCCGGCCCTCGCGTTCGGTATGGACCGTGCGCAGGTCGGCGCACACGGCCTCGACTTCGCCCAGCAGGTGACGAGCCATGCCCAGCAGGTGGCTGCCCAGGTCGGCCAAGGCACCACCGGCCTGCGAAGGATCGCAGCGCCAGGAGAAGGGTGCCTTGGGATCGGCCATGAAGTCTTCGCTGAACTCCCCCTGGAAAGCGAGGATCTGGCCCAGCTCCCCGGCCTGGATCATCTGGCGCAAGTGTTCGATCATCGGGTTGTGCTGATAGTTGAAGCCGACCCGGGTCACCACGCCGGCCGACTGTGCCGCGCGGTGCAGTCGCCCGGCTTGCTCAAGGCTCACCGCCAGCGGTTTTTCGCAGTACACCGCCTTGCCCGCTTCCAGTGCCGCCAGGGCCATGGGGCAATGCAGGGCATTGGGGGTGGTGATGGCCACCACGTCGATGCGCGGATCGGCGATCAGCGCCTGCCAGTCACAGGCAGTGTCGAAGCCCCAGGCGGTGGCGCAGTGTTCGGCGCGCACCGGGTCACTGTCGGCCAACGCCACAAGGCGCAATGCCACAGGCAGCTCGAATACTGCGCTGACCTGACGAAAGGCCAGGGCGTGAGCGCGGCCCATGAAGCCTGTGCCGATCAAGCCGATTCCAAGGGTTTGCATAGTGGGTGCCCTCTCATTGTTGTTGTATGAGGGTTCTTTCTAGAATAAAAATTGATAATAAGCAAATTATAGAATTTAAATACTATTGTGCAACAGGTCGGTTCGGCTCTACAGCTCCATTGCGCGCGTGACGATAAGCGCTGACTGCGTCGTATACTGCCCGACGCAAACGATTGATGCCGCCGATCGGTCGGTGGGCCTCGATGCCGTGCCAGGGGCTGAAGGACAGGTTGTCACACATCAGGTTCTGCTCGGGTGTGTCGAAGTCCTGGGCGGGAATACGCAGTCGGGCCACCGTTTCGAAGGGCGCGTCGCTTTCTTTCCACTCCACGCTGGTGTCCTCGATCGGCATGTAGCGCGCCGGGTTCTGCCGCTGAATCTGCAGCACAAAGCAGGCCGGCACGCGGTCGGCCGAGAGCTGCTGGTACAGTGCGCTGCGCAAGAAATTGGGCAACTCACGGTTGGGTTTGGCCAGCGTATAAGCCGGGCAACTGTGCGGGTCCGGCCGCACGCGAAACTTGGCATTGGCCGTACCGAGCTTATAGGGCGACACCGAGTAATAGGTGGCCCGGGTCGGGCTGGCCGGTGCATCGGCCAGCGTGGCCTGGGCGATCAGCAGGTGTCGCACCTGCCAGGACCTCGGGTCCCAGCTCGGGAAGAAGGCCATTACCGTCTTGCCCTGAGCCTGCGCTGCGATGTTCTGCCGGTACTCGGCCACGTCGCTGACAAAGAAATTGGCATGGTTGAACATCACGAAGTCCTGTTCGTGACGGGCCTGCTGGCTGTCGATCAGCTGTCTGCCCGCCACGCCGAGCAGTTTGATGGCCATGCCCCGGGCGTCTTGCAAGTTATCGAACTGCGGATAGGCATTGCCATTGGACAGGCGAATCCACGCTTGCCATCGCTTGCCCGGCTCGCTGAACACCCCTTGGCGCAACTCGGCGGGCAGGCCATCGAGCACGCTGACCTCGGCCTGTACGCAGCCATGGGCCTTGGCATGGGCGTCGCGCAGGTAGCGAGTGGCTTCGCGGTGCTGGTCGACCACGCGGATGGCGGTCTGGATGATGTCTTGGGTCATGCCGGCCTCGCCCGCCGGGATCTGTTCTTCGCTGGAAACCGGGCCGGAGAACAGGTAGGCATACCAAGCCGTCATCCCCAGCCAGCCGAGGCCGGCCAACAGTGCACCCATCGCGATGCTCTTGAGCAAGAAGCGGCCCAGCCATGCCCACAGGCGTGCGATGCGGCCGGGCTGGCGACGATTGAACAGGCGACGTTCGATCATGGCAATTGACCCTCCAGTGGGCCGCCCAGCACTTTCAGGTACTCCAGCAGCGCCCAGCGCTCCTGGGGTTGCAGCAGCCGCCCGATCACGCCGCGTCCTCGGGGGCCGTCGCGGAATTCGTGGCCGCTGTTGTGGTTGCCGGTGATGCGCGTGTCGTAGAGAAAACCACCCTTGAAGGGCTCGGTGCGGTAGCCGAGGTGTTGCGGATCATAGTCCAGGCTGCCGCGATAGAAGCGGGCGGCCCTTTCATCCTGAGGCGACAGCAACTGATAGATCGTCGGCACCGAACCGTTGTGCAGGAAGGGCGGTGTCGCCCATATTCCGTCCAGCGGGCGGGCCTTGTAGGCGCGCAGTTGCTGGACACCGATGGGCAGATTGAAACCGTTCATTTCACCGCGCTCGGCTGGCGCGATGCCGGCCTCGCGGTACGCACGGTCTTCGACAAAGGCGGTGACGTAGGCCAGGCCGGTGGCCACGCTGACCTGCTTGAGGTCCAGCGGGCCGAGGGGCGGGGTGAACTCGATGCCGAGCCTGTCGAGTTCGGCCGGGTCCCACTTCAGCGCGCTGACATCGAAGCGCTGATCGGCGATGTTGTCCGCCGAGGTGGGGTCGGTACCGATGTATTCGGTGGGCAGCATGTGCAGCTGCACCACGGGCCAGCCGCTGCGGTTGTCCATGGCGGGCACGTGGCAGGCCGCACAGTTTTCCTTGAACAAGGTCCGTCCTTGAGCGGCGCGTTGCAGATCGACGTTGCCCAGCAAGTCTTCGGGCCAGGCGGGCGGTTTGAGTCGTTGCAGGGTTTGTTCGATCAGGTGCAGATCGCGAATGCGCACGCTGGACGGATAGCGATCGACACCGCTCAGGGGCTGCCCGTGGTCGTCGAAGAAGCTCAGGGTGGCGCCCACGCCCAGGGATTCGCCGACATTGCGGGCCATGGGTTGGCGGGCGGAGCCGTTCCATTGCACCCAGTCGAATGTCCAGATGTCCCAGAGCTGGGGGTAATCCACCGGGGCATTGCCGACTCTGTAGTTGGCGGGTGAAATGGCGTCGCCGAAGGTGGCGTTGGCGATTCGGCCGAAAGCATCGGTGCGGCCCGGGCCCTCCTGGGTGGGGTAGAGGCCCAGGTGGGTATCGTTCCAGGCGGCATGGATGAAGGTGTCCAGCGAGGCCTTGAACGCTCGGCGCAGGGTGTCGTATTCGGCGGCTTGATAATTATCCCCCAGCACGCGACGCGCGAAGCGCTTGAACTTCCAGGGCAGGTAGTAAGTGGCTGCCATGCTCGACACCAGCGCCTGACCAAAACTGCCGCCGCGCAAGGTAGGCACGCTGGAGGGCAGCACGTGCTGCGCCGAGCCGCCATCGATACGCACGGCGCGACCGGCATAGCGCAGCTCGCCGGTATGGCAGGCCGCACAGGTGATATCCAGGTACTGGGCCGAGTCGCCGGCATTGCTGTGGCGGGTAAAGCCGACTGGAAGGTTGCCAGGGTTGAGCACCGTGGCGTGTTGCGCCGGGTCCAGCAGAAAGCCGAAGCGGGCCATGTGCTCAGGGGCCGCGAAGCGGGCCTGGGAAAACGGCAGTTCCAAGGCGGTGAACCAATCATAGTGCAGGCCTTTGACCTGGGTGCCCTGAGGGGTGAAGTAATACGCTTGGCGGTCGGCGTCGCTCCACTGCTCCAGGTACTGCACGCGGCTGGGTGGGTGATAGTCGGGCAGATTCGGGTTGGCGACGTAATACACCACCACGGCCAGCAACAGCAGGGCGACGAGCACCAGCACTGAAAAAACTCGGGAGATTACGCGCACGGGTCACATCCTTGTAGGCGAATCGAGATTTATGCCTGACCCCGAGGGATGATAGCAAGTAGCTATATCCCTTTTCTTTGTAGGAAAATTCTGAAAAGCATAGCGCCCACTTCACGTGCACACATGAATGGTGGTGGCGGCGACGGGATCCTGGCTGGCTGCTACCATGACCCTCCGCTTCAAGCCTGTTCGAACGCCATGAATCTCGATACCCGCATCAAGTTTCGTCACCTGCTGTGCTTTCTCGAAATTGCCCGGCACGGCAGCTTCGCCAAGGCCGCCGATGCCGTGTCCATCAGTCAGCCGGCCATCTCGAAAACCCTCAAGGAGCTGGAAGAGCTGCTGGAGACCCGGTTGTTCGAACGGGGCAAGCAAGGGGTCGAACTGACAGCCTCCGGCGTGCGCTTCATGCGCTATGCCGGGCCTTGTGTGCAGGCTTTGCGCGACGGTGTAAGGACCTTGCGGGTGGAAGAGCACGAGGCGCCGCAGGTGCGGGTCGGTGTGCTGTCGACGGTGGAAAGCGAACTCATGCCCCGGGTGCTCAACCAGCTGCATGCTCGTCACGCGGCGCTGGTGGTCAGCGTTGCCACCGGCCCCAGCGCTTATCTGCTGTCGCAGTTGCATGTCGGCGAGCTGGACGTGGTCGTCGGGCGCATGACCGACAGCCCGCAGATTCAAGGGCTGTTGTTCGAGCACCTGTACAGCGAATCGATGACCCTGGTGGTGCGCCCCGGCCATCCGTTGCTGGCCACCCCCCTCACGGACCGTGCGCGGGTCGGGGATCACCCACTGGTGCTGCCGCTGGCCGGCACCACCATTCGCAAGCATGCCGACAGCCTCTTCGTGCAATGCGGCATCGAGTTGCCCGGCCAGCGCCTGGAAACCCTGTCGCCGACCCTCAGTCGCCGTTATGTGCTCAGCAGCAATGCCATCTGGGTCGCGCCACGGGATGCGGTGCGTCTGGAAATCACCCTCAAGGAGTTGTTCGAGCTGGATCTGGGGGTGACCGAGCCTGGAGGCTCGGTGGGCATCTGCAGTAACGCAGCGGTGCCGCTGACCTTGCCGGCACAATGGCTGTGCGAAGTGGTGCGCGAGGTCGCCAAAAGCTATCGCGCGGTCTAGGCACCGTCAGATTTTCGCTGGGTTGTGTAAGGTTTGCGTAAGGACGGCGTGCCACCAGGTTAATCCCTTTGCTGGCCTGAACTTATCTACCTTTTTCCGCTCTCATGCCGGTAGCCATTGGTCGGGGCCGCTGCTAAGCTCGCGGCTTTAATTGATTTGCCCTTATGGCGCATGAACAAGGAAATAGCATGAAACAGCATCGGTTGGCGGCGGCGATTGCCCTGGTAAGTTTGGTCCTTGCGGGTTGCGATCAGCACTCCAGCGTTGAGCTGAAAACCCCAGCCCAGAAAGCCTCCTACGGTATCGGCCTGAACATGGGCAAAAGCCTGGCTCAAGAAGGCATGGACGATCTCGACTCCAAGGCCGTAGCCGAAGGTATCGAAGACGCCGTCGGCAAGAAACCGCAGAAACTCAAGGACGACGAACTGGTCGCCGCGTTTGCCGACCTGCAGAAACGTTCCGAAGAGCGCATGGCCAAGGCCAGCGCCGACGCTGAAGCGGCGGGCAAGAAGTTCCTGGCTGAAAACGCCAAGAAAGATGGCGTAGTGACCACTGCTTCCGGCCTGCAATACCAGATCATCAAGAAAGCCGACGGCCCGCAGCCCAAGCCGACTGATGTCGTGACTGTTCACTACGAAGGCAAGCTGATCGACGGCAAGGTCTTCGACAGCTCCATCGAGCGCGGGAGCCCGATCGACCTGCCGGTCAGCGGCGTGATCCCGGGTTGGGTTGAAGGTCTGCAGTTGATGCACGTCGGCGAGAAGGTCAAGCTGTTCATCCCGGCCAACCTGGCCTACGGTGCCCAGAGCCCGAGCCCGACCATTCCGGCCAACTCGGTGCTGGTGTTCGACCTGGAGCTGATCGCGATCAAGGATCCGGCCAAGGCTGACGCCGCTGCTCCTGCCAAGGCTGATGCCGCTGGCGGTGATGAAGATGAAGAAGGCGCAACACCGGCCAAGTAATCCCGCCGGTTAAACCCGCTTTGACAAACGCCCCGTTTCGACGGGGCGTTTTTATTGGGGTAACCGTGACGCGGTGACAGGTCCAGAACCTTCCACCACCCCCACAGTCCCATCCAAATGGATCAAATAACGCCCGATTCAACCCCAACCCTTGTAACAAGGGCATGACAGGCCGGCCCATGACCGTCTGTTCACATGTTTATCCACAATAAATGTGGATAACCCTGGTGTCTGCGTGGAGAGTCTATGAAAGTACCTCGAGGTTTTGCCCGGTTTGTCCCCTTGGCAGAGGGGCTGCTGCGGCGCGGCCGATTGCCTGCGCTGATTTTCGCGGTCACACGCAAGAGCAAGCATTACCGCCTTGGCGCCCTCAAGCAAGACGTACAACTGTTACAGGCGCTGTGCATGGCCTATTGGCGGGGCGAGTACCGCGCCATCAGTGGCAAATCGATGGTTTCAGTGGTGGCCGGACTGCTGTATTTCGTCAGCCCCATCGATCTGATTCCTGACTGGATACTGGGCGTCGGCATGCTCGACGACATCGCCGTGCTGACCTGGGTCATGAAGACCCTCAGCCAGGAGCTGGAGGCTTTTCGTACCTGGCGCGAGGCCCAGAGCCCCGAGCACCTGCAAGTGGTCGAGCGGCTGCCCCAAAGCCGCGGCGACCTGGATCTGGAGCAGCGCCAACGCTGATCACGCCGTGCTGTTGCGATCAAATGGCAAATAGCCGCCCCCTGAAGCTGTAACGGCTGGTAATATATTCGCTCCAGCGATTATGCCACCGCTCAGATTCCGTAATCCTGCAGGGGGTTTCCATGGATATTCAGGTCATCAGCCGCGACGGCCAGCCGGAGTACGCCGTCGTCCCGTGGGAGCGCTATCAGGCGTTGTTGGCGGCGGCCGGCGTGGCTGCAGAGCCCGTCGTCGCACCCGCCCCGCAGCTTGCCGCCACTCCTGCGGAGCTGCCACCACTGAGCGACTTGCGCCGTCTGCGCGAAGCCAAGGGCCTGGTGGTCGAGAGCCTGGCGCGCACCGTGGGTATCAGCCCTTCCTACCTCACAATGATCGAGAGCGGCGCGCGCGAGCCCGACGCTGCCATTCGCCGCAGTCTGGCATGGGAGTTGGGGGTACCGGGCTGGGGAGACAGGCTATGAGCGTGCGCATCAGCCGACAGCAATGGGATGGTTTGCTCGCCGAGCTGGACCACGCTCGACGCCAGCGCCACCTGCTGACCTACCGTGCACTGCTCGAGCGCCTGCAACTGCCGACCCCCGCCATGCAGACCCTGACGGCGGCCCTGGAACATCTGGCGGTGCTGGATGCCCGAGCCGAGCAACCCTTGCGCAGCTCGTTGGTGATCAGCCAAGGCGCCAGTCGCCTGCCGCGTACCGGCTTCTTTGAATGTGTGGAGCGCCTGGGGCGCTTCTCCGGGCCGTCGGATGGGGTGGCGGCAGCGTCGTGGCATGCCTCGGAGGTGGTGCGGGTGTTCGAGTACGCTTATCCCGAGCAGTGCGCTTCTTGATGAAAGATTTTTTACACGCGCCCATCGCCTGACGGCCATCGCGGACTGACAGAAAGCCACAAAAAAGGGCTGGCACCCGAAGGTCCAGCCCTTTTCCATTGCGGTCAAAGCCGTTATTGCTTGTCCGCCGCCGGATTCTGCTTGAGGTAGTCGAGCAGAATGCGGCCGGTTTCAGCCAGGTACGCATCGTCTTCCGGTTTGGTCTTGTCCGGTTCGGCCATGGCGTCCTCGTCTTCCTTTTTCATCTCCTTGAGCGGTTCCTGGCCCTTGGCTTTGCGCTTGGCGTTTTCGATGGCCAGTTGCTTGGCTTCGATATCGGCGTGCTGGGCACGACGCTCGGCTTCGTTGAGGCTGACGGTCTTCTCGTTCAGGAGGCTGTCGGCCAGTGCCAGGCGGTCGCGGATGTAGATGAAGTCCGGGTCCTTGAGCACGCGTGCATCATGATCGGCCTTGAGCTTGTCCAGGTAAGGCTTGAACGGATCGGTGGCGGGCTTGATCGAGGGCTTGATGGTGTCCCACGGCATGGACTCGGGCAGCGCGCTTTCACCGATTTCCTTGGTGTCGATGATCGACGGGAAGGCGACGTCCGGCAGCACGCCCTGGTGCTGAGTGCTCTGGCCAGAGACGCGGTAGAACTTGGCCAGGGTCAGCTTCAGTTCGCCATGGTTGAGCGGCTGGATGGTCTGCACGGTGCCTTTGCCGAAGGTCTGGCCACCAATGATCAGCGCGCGGTGGTAGTCCTGCATGGCACCGGCAAAAATCTCCGAAGCCGAGGCCGAGAGACGGTTGACCAGCAACGCCAGGGGCCCTTTGTAGAAGGCCCCCGGGTTTTCGTCTTCAAGCACATCGACCTTGCCGTCGGCGTTGCGCACCAGCACGGTCGGACCTTTGTCGATGAACAGGCTGGTCAGCTCGGTGGCTTCCTGCAGCGAGCCGCCGCCGTTGTTGCGCAGGTCGATGACGATGCCATCGACTTTCTCGGCCTGCAGCTCGGTGATCAGCTTCTTCACATCGCGGGTGGTGGACTTGTAGTCCGGGTCGCCCGCGCGGAAGGCCTTGAAGTCGAGGTAGAAGGCCGGCACGTCGATGACGCCGAGTTTGTATTCCTTGCCGTCTTCCTTGAGGTGCAGGATGGATTTCTTCGCCGCCTGCTCTTCAAGCTTGACCGCTTCGCGAGTGATGGAAACGATCTTGCTGGTCTGGTCGTTCGGCGCATTGGTATGCGGGATCACGTCCAGGCGCACCACGGAGCCCTTGGCGCCACGGATCAGCTTGACCACTTCGTCCAGGCGCCAGCCCACCACGTCGACCATTTCCTTGTCGCCCTGGGCAACGCCGATGATCTTGTCGGCCGGGGCCAGCTGCTTGGTCTTGTCAGCCGGGCCTGCCGGTACCAGACGGACGATCTTGACTTGATCGTTGTCGCTTTGCAGAACGGCACCGATGCCTTCCAGCGACAAGCTCATGTTGATGTCGAAGTTTTCCGCGTTGTCGGGTGACAGGTAGTTGGTGTGCGGGTCATAGGACATGGCGAAATTGTTCATGTACGCCTGGAAGATGTCCTCGCTGCGAGTCTGGTCCAGGCGCGCCAACTGGTTCTTGTAGCGCTTGGTCAGGGTGTCCTGGATCTGCTTGTTGTCCTTGCCGGCAATTTTCATGCGCAGCACTTCATCCATCACACGCTTGCGCCACAGGTCGTCGAGCTCGGCGTCGTTCTTCGGCCACGGTGCGTCCTTGCGGTCGATCAGCAAGGTTTCGTGGGTGGTGAAGTCCATCTTGTCGACGCCCTTGTCGAGCATCGCGATGGAGAAATCGAGCTGGTTCTTGACCCGGTCAAGGTAGCGTTTGTAGATGACGAAGCCCGCGTTCAGGTCGCCGGCCTTGAGGAAGTCGTCGAACTGCGATTTCCACTTGTCGAACTCGGTGATGTCGCTGGCCAGGAAGTAACTGTGCGACGGATCGAGGAGCTTGATGTAGGCGTCGTAGATGATCACCGAGCGCTCGTGGTTGAGCGGCGGCTTGCTGTAGTGATGGCGTTTGAGCAGCTCGACTATGTTCAGGCTGGCAATCACCTCGTCACGGTCAGGCTGAAGGTTATCCCAGCTATTGGCCGCAAAGGTGCTGGCCGACATCGCCAATGAACCAAGGCCAATGCAGAGTGCAAGTGCGGTGCTGGGGAAGAAGTGCTTCATGCTGATTCGACGTGGGGGCAATTGATCACGCATATTAGGCCGTCTTTGAAGTCGCCGGTTCCGATGAATCCGGCCGCATAATGCAAAAGCCCGTAGCGTGGCTGCGGGCTCAGTCCTGAACTAACTATGGAGGCACTGTGAAGGCATTGCAAGGCGTTGAAGGTCATGTGGAGTGGGTAGAGGAGCCAAGTCCGCTCTGTGATGTAGGTCAAGTGAAGATTCGCATCGCGGCGGCCGGCCTCAATCGTGCCGATCTGTTGCAACGCGCCGGTTTGTATCCGCCGCCGCCGGGTGCCAGCGAGGTCCTCGGCATGGAATGTTCCGGAGTGATCATCGAGGTGGGCGCCGGTTGCGCCTGGCAGGTCGGTGACCGAGTCTGCGCGCTGTTGGCCGGTGGCGGCATGGCCGAAGAAGTGGTGGTGGACGGCCGTCATGTACTGCCGGTGCCTGAAGGCCTGAGCCTCGTCGAGGCGGCCGGTATCCCCGAGGTGTACGCCACTGTCTGGCTGAAGCTCTTTCAGCTGGCCGCGCTCAAGCCCGGCGAGAAAGTCTTGTTGCATGCCGGAGCCAGTGGCGTCGGCTCGGCGGCTATCCAGTTGTGCAAGGCGTTCGGCAACCCGTGCTGGGTCAGCGTCGGCTCGGCAGAGCGGCTGGCGTACTGTGAAGCGCTGGGAGCCCAGGGTGGGGCGGTGCGCGGTGACGATCTGGCGTCATTGAATGACTTTGCGCCATTCGATGTGATTCTCGACCCGGTGGGTGCGCCGTACACCGAACTCAACCTCAAACTGCTCAACCGCGATGGCCGTCTGGTGTTGATCGGTCTCATGGGCGGCCACACGGCCTCAGTGGACCTGGCGTTGGTGCTGGGCAAGCGTCTGCAAATCCTCGGCTCGACGTTGCGCAGCCGGGATGATCAGTTCAAGGCCGATCTGTTGAGTGATCTGGGTCAGCAGGTATGGCCGCTGTTCGCCGACGGGCGATTGAAACCACAGATTGCCAGGACCTTCCCGATCACTGATGCCGAAGCGGCGTTTGCCGAGCTGGCCGGGAATCGGGTGTCGGGCAAGGTGGTGCTGGTGGTGGATGCAGGGCTGGTCTGACGCCGTGCGACAGGGTGGGAGCAGGTCTTGGCCGTGATGCAGACGACGCGGTCTGGCGGTATTGCGCGGTCATGCCATCGCCGGCCGCCTGCGCAACCTCACCTTTCCCGCAACGCCTCGGTGCGCGCCTTCAACACCGGCTTGAGCAGATAATCCAGCACGCTCTTCTCCCCGGTGATGATGTCCACCGTGGCCGTCATCCCGGGAATGATCACCAGCGGCTTGGCGTCGGTACCCAGGTGATTGCGGTCGGTGCGCACCTGGATCAGGTAAAAACTGTTGCCCTTGTCATCGGTCACGGTGTCGGCACCGATCAACTCCAGTTTCGCCTTGAGGCCACCGTAGATGGTGTAATCGTAGGCACTGAACTTGACCATCGCCGGCTGCCCCGGATGCAGGAAGGCGACGTCCTGGGGGCGCACGCGAGCTTCGATCAGCAGGTTGTCTTCCAGCGGCACGATCTCCACCAGGTCGCTGCCCGGCTGCACCACGCCGCCGATGGTGTTGACCTTCAGGGTCTTGACCACGCCGTGCACCGGCGACGTCACGGTGGTGCGGCTGACGCGGTCGTCGATGGCGATGCTGGTGGCGGTGATCTTCGACAGGTCGGTGCGTTTGTCGTTGAGGTCCTTGGCAGCGCTGGCGCGGAAGGTCTGCTCGGCTTCGTTGACCTTGCTGCGGATTTCCGCGATGGCAGCCTGGGCGCGCGGGATCGCCAAGGAGGTGGCGTCGAGCATGCCCTTGGCTTCCACGGTTTTCTGCTTGAGCCGCAGGATCTCCACCGGCGAGATCGCCCCGGTACCCACCAGCGGCGTGGACATACGGGTCTCTTCCTGCAGCAACGCCAGTGACGAGCTGTACTGACCCTGCTTGGAGCGGTATTCGGCCAGCTCCTGGGTCTTTTGTACCAACTGCTCGTTGAGGGTGTTCTTCTCGCTTTCCAGCTGGCGCTTGCGCGATTCATACAGCGACATTTCGTCCGCGGCCACTTGCGGGGCCTTGGCGCGAATCTCGGCGGAGACCTCGAACGGTGTGCCATCGGACTCGGCCTGCAAGCGCGCTACCTGCGCCGTCAGTGCGTACCGGTCGGCCTCGCTCTCGCCGCGGTTGGAGCGAAAGCGCGTGTCGTCCAGGCGCAGTAACACGTCGCCTTTGTTCACCATCTGCCCTTCATGGACGAAGATCTCGGTGACGATGCCGCCCTCCAGGTTCTGAATCACCTGCACCTTGCTGGAGGGGATGGCCTTGCCTTCGCCCATGGTCACTTCCTGGAGCACCGCGAACTTGGCCCAGATCAGCGCGGCGACCAGCAGAGCGGCGGCAATCCAGACCGTCAGGCGTAAAACCCTGGGGGAGTCCGGCAAGGACGCACTGGCCAGTTCCGGGAGAAACTCGCTTTCGGCGGTCTTGCTGAAGCTGCCCAGGTAGCTGCGTTGGGGTGTTTGTTGCCCAGTGGGTAGGGACATGAGTCGTTACTCCTGAGGCGTCGGTTGCGCGGTTGCATGGCCATTACCGACCCGACCATTGCGCAAGGCCTCGATCACCGCTTCCTTGGGGCCGTCCACCAGCACCCGGCCGTTGTCCAGCACCACCAGACGGTCCACCAGGCTGAGCATGGAGGTGCGGTGGGTGACCAGCAGCAAGGTCTTGCCCGGCACCCAGCTGTGCAGGCGCGCGCGCAAGGCATCTTCGCTGGCGTTGTCCATGTGGCTGGTGGGCTCGTCGAGCAACAGGATCGGCGGCTCGAGCAGCAGTGCCCGGGCCAGCAGGACAGCCTGGCGCTGGCCACCGGAAAGCAGTTGCCCGCGTTCGCCCACCGGGCGATCAAAGCCAAGCGGATGCTGGCGCGCCAGGTCGATCACACCGGTCATCTGCGCGACTTCGAGCATCCGTGAGTCGGAGACGTAGCGCGCCCCCAGGGTGAGGTTGTCGCGCAGGCTGCCGGCCAGCAGCGGCAGGTCGTGGGCGACGTAGCCGATCTGGCTGCGCAGGTCGGCTACGTCCAGCTGGCGCAGGTCCAGACCGTCCAGCAGCAGTTGCCCGCTTTCAGGTTCGTAGAAGCCCATCAACAGGCGCCCCAGGGTGCTCTTGCCCGAACCGCTGCGGCCGATGATGCCCACGCGCTCGCCGGGCTTGAGGCTGAAGCTGACCTGGTCCAGCGCCGGCCCAGCCTGCCCGGCGTAGCGGAAGCTGACCTTGTCGGCGACCACGGCGCCTTCCAGTTGCGTGCGGTCCAGCGGCCGTTGGGCAGGGTCGCGCTCCTGGGGCAGGGCCATCAGGGCGTCGGTGCTGCGCATGGTCAACTGCGCTTGCTGATAGCGGGTGATCAACCCGGCGATCTGCCCCAGGGGCGCGAGCACCCGGCTGCCGAGCATGTAGCTGGCCACCAGCGCACCGACGCTGAGGGTACCGCCGATGATGCTGTAGACGCCGACGACGATGGTCGCCATGCCGCAGAACTGCTGGATGAACAAGGTACCGTTGGAGGCGATGGCCGACAGGTTGCGGGCGTGGGCATCCAGCCGGGTGATCGCGCCGTGGGTACTTTCCCATTTGTACTGGCGCTCGCTTTCGCCGCCGCAGGCCTTGAGGGTTTCCAGGCCACCGAGGGTTTCGATGAGCAGGGCCTGGCGCTCTCCGGCGAGAATCAGGCTGCGCTGCACGGTATCGCGCAGGCGCCGCTGGATCAGCATGGCGAAGCCGATGGTGATGGGGAAGGCCAATAGCGGGATCAGCACCAGCCAGCCGCCGAGCAGGCCGATCACCACCAGCATCAAGGCGGCAAAGGGCAGGTCGATGATGCTGGTCAGGGTGACGGCAGTGAGAAATTCGCGCAGCCCCTGGAAGTCATGAATGCTCTGGGCAAAACCGCCCACGGTGGCGGGGCGTGCCTTCATCGACATGCCGGTGATGCGTTCGAACAAAGTGGCGGAAAGGATCAGATCGGTCTTCTTGCCGGCCTGATCCAGCAAGTGCGAGCGCACCACCCGCAGGATCAGCTCGAAGACCGTGCCCACCAACAGACCGATCGCCAGCATCCATAGCGTCGGCGTCGCCTGGTTGGGCACCACCCGGTCGTAGGTCTGCATGACGAACAGCGGCATCATCAACGCCAGCAGGTTGATCAGCAGGCTGGCCAGAATGGCGTCGCTGTAGAGCCAGCGCGAGAGTTTCAGGGTGTCGCGAAACCAGGCAGTGACCCGGGGCATCAATGGCGTGCGCAGGTCTTCGAGTTCGTGGCGGGGGCGGGCAAACAGCGCGTGGCCGCTGTAGGCCTCGGTCAGTTCCTCGCGGCTGACCCATTGCTCGCCACCGTCTGCCTCGCTGGGCAGGATCAGCGCGCGACCGTCGTCGCCCCAGCGCCGCAGCACGGCACAACGACCGTCGCTCAGAATCAACAGAACCGGCAGGTTGAGCGCGGCAATGGCGCTCAGATCGCGGCGCAGCACCCGGGCCTGGAGACCGGCCCGCGCGGCGGCGCGGGGCAGCAAGTCCAGGCTCAAACGTTGCTCCTTGAGGGGCAGGCCGGCGCTGAGGCCAGCGCGACTGACGTTACATCCGTGTAGCGTGCAGAGAATCAACAGACCATCAAGCAAGGGGTCATCGAAACTCTGGCGGGGGTCTAAGCCACCCGCTGCGTGCAGATTGCTCAAAAAGGATCACTCCGCCGGCTGATATTACTTCATGTCTGGCAAGTGCACGTCGCTCTTCACATCGTTCTGGGCGACGGCAGCTGCCGGCAAGACGACTTTGACTTTGCTCAACAACAGGCCTTCGCTGGCCAGTACGCGGTAGCCTGAGTATTCCTCGGTATAACGCAGAGTAGCGTAGTTGCGGCTGGCGTTGTAAAGCTCGTTTTCGCTGTCCAGCAGGTCAAGCAGGGTCCGTTGACCGAGGCCGAACTGGTCTTGGTAGGCCGCGCGAACCCGGGTGGTGGTCTCGGCATATTCACGGGCGTACGGCGTCTGGATCCGGGTGTTTTCCAGCGCATGCCAGGCCAGCGACAGGTTCTCGTTGATCTGGCGCAGCGCGTTGTTGCGGATGTCCATGGCCTGGTTGATCTTGTGCGCGTCGGACTGCAGGCGGGCCTTGTCGCTGCCACCGTGGAACAGGTTGTAGTTCAAGGTCACGCCAGCACGCCAGTCGTTGTTGCGGCCTTCTTCGCCCGACAGGTTGTTGTTCGCACCCACGGCCATTTCGGCAGCGACGGTGGGGTAGAACGCCGACTTGGCCTCGTCGTACTGCTTCTCGGCCGACTGCACATCGGCCTGGGCGGATTTCAGGTAGGGGTTGTTGTCCAGCATGGCTTTCTTGGCGGTCTGAAGGTCAGCCGGCAGTTCGCCCTTGATCGAGGCCAGCGGTTCCAACTCGTCGGGTTCGCGGCCCACGGCGCTGAAGAAGTTCGACTCGGCGTCGTTCAGGTCGACCTGAGCGGTGTACAGGTTGTTCTCCGCCAGCGCGCGACGGGCGCGGGACTGGTCGACGTCGGCCGTGCTGCCCACACCGCGCTGGCTGCGCAGACCGATCTGGTCGTTGACGCGCAAGTGCGCCTGCAGGTTGTTCTTGGCCAGGTCCAACAGTTCGCGGCGCTTGAGCACTTCGAGGTAGACCTCGACCGCGCGCAGGGCGAGGTCCTGGGCGGTGCCTTGCACGTAGTAGGCGCGGGAATTGACGATCGACGACGTGCGGCCCACTTCGTTGGTGGTGGCCGAGCCGTCGAACAGCATCTGGCGCAGACGCAGCTCGGACTGGGTGTAGTTCAGGGTCTCGGTATGACCGTTTTCGATGGCGCGGGTGGTCGGGTTATCGGATTTTTCACGGCCGTAACCGGCGACCAGATCGACGCTGGGCAGGTAACCGCCCTTGGCCGCCTTGACGTCTTCGTCCGCCGACAGGCGGTTGTTGATGGCAGACTGCAGTTCCGGATGGTTATCTACAGTCGACTGGATGGCCTCAGCCAAGGACATGGCATTGGCGTTCGCGCAGGCCATCGACATCAGCATCGCGCCGCACAGCGGGGTCAAAACGCGCATTTCGTACATCTCCCTGAATTCTCAATGTTTGTGTCGCACTCGCCATTTTTATGGCGATGTTTATTGTGTAAAACGTTTCAACGGCGTAACGGCTGTCTGAAGCATAAGTTCAAACAAATTCTAGACTGTTTTCGAATAGGTGTTATTCAAAAAAAAACTTATACGCTCCCTCCATTTCGGGACATTGTTTCCTCCCAAACCCGTGTGCTGTGTAGCTATATCATGGTTTGTCGGGTTAGGGAAAAGGTTCAAATTTTTTTGCAGCGAAGGCCGAGCTAGTCGCTTGAGGGAAGAGGTGAACGGGGTTTTCTGCGCGACAAGAAAATGACTTTGTACGATTTTCGTTACCCCGTTTCGCCCTTTGCTGGCTGGGATAGTATCGAGATATTTCCGATTTGAATCGGATTATTTCAAGAAGTGATGCAAATCCTCTAACAGGCTGGATCATGGATACGTGCGATGGATCGCGCTTTCCTGCGGCGTGCCCGCAGGACTGAGTCACCGCCGGTTGCTGGTCGATCCACTTTCATGCACTGCTCGCCTGCGCTTGGCCTCAATGGCATAAGGAGACAGCGAGATGGCCCAGTTGATTGGTGTGGTGAGCAAGGTAGTCGGGACAGTCATCGCGGTGGCCGCCAACGGCGGCCGTCGGGTACTGGTCGAAGGTGACCGGCTGTACGCGGGGGACGTGCTCGAAACTGGCACCAGCGGCGCCGTCGCGGTGCATCTGCAGAACGGCCAGGACATGATGCTGGGCCGTGACAGCACGGTGCACTTGTCCGAGCAGACTCTCGCCACCAACGTGGTACCTCATGTCGAGATCGTGGCCGAAGGCACTGCGCCCAACGCGTCACCGCTGATCGACGTCGAGCGCATCCAGGCGGCCATCGCGGCAGGCCAGGACCCCAGCGTCGACGCCGACCCGACAGCCGCCGGGACCACGCCCGCGGTGGCCACCGGCACAGCCGCCGGGGGCGGGCATTCGTTTGTGCTGCTCGAGGCCGTCGGCGGGGCGGTAGCGCCTACGGTGGGTCTGGACACGGCGGGCGTCACGTCCACCGCGGCCACCGCCTCATTGTTCGTCAACTCGCTGGTGTCCACCACGGCGGTGACTGTCTCGACGAGCACCCTGAACGGCATCAATGAGGCCAACCTGGCCGACGGTTCCAACCCGTTGGCCAGCGCCCTGACCCAGACTGGCAGCTTCACCGTGACCGCCACCAACGGCCTCTCCAACCTCAGCGTCGCCGGCACAGCCATTCTCACCAACGGTGTGCTGGTGGGGCTCAATCAGGCCATCACCACGGCGCTGGGCAACTCGATCACCATCACCGGCCTGGACGCCTCGGCCGGCACCGTCAACTACAGCTACACCTTGCTGACCAACGAAGCGCACGCGGCGGGCAACGGCACCAACAACCTTGCCGAAAGCATCGGCATCGTTGCCAGCAATGCGGCCGGGGCGACCGGCACCGGCAACATTGTGGTCAACATCACCGATGACGTGCCCACGGCGGTCAACGACCTCAACGATGACGGCGTCGACCAGAACGCCGGCAGCGTCACCGGCGACGTGCTGGACAACGATATCCAGGGGGCCGACGTCATTGCCTCGGGGCCGATCACTGCGGGCACCTTTACCGGCATCTACGGCACCCTGGTGCTGGCAGTGGACGGGTCCTACACCTACACCGTCAATCCCAATGCGCCGGCCTTCATCGCCTTGGGCCATGGCGGCAGCGGTGTGGACACCTTCACTTACACGCTCAACGATTCGGACGGTGACACCAGCACCGCCACCCTGTCCGTCGACGTCAACAACGCCGACACCATCACCATCAGCAACTCCACCGTCACGGTCAATGAAGCCAACCTGGCTTTGGGGTCTACCCCCAGCACGGCCGCGCTGACGCAGAATGCCTCCTTCGTAGTAGCGGCCAGTGCCGGCTTGTCGGACCTGTCCATCAATGGCGTCGATGTTGTCAGCGGCGGCGCGGTCGTTGGTGCCAATCAGCCGATTGCCCTGTCTTCGGGCGACACCATCACCGTCACCGGGGTCAACCTGACGACCGGGCTGGTCAGCTATGCCTATACCCTGAACCAGGCCTACAGCCAGGCCAGCGGTGGCGGGGCCAACAGCCTGGTACTGGGCATCTCGGTGGTGGCCATCGACAACGAGGGCAATGCGGTCAGTAATGCCATCAACGTCAACATCACCGATGACGTGCCTCGGGCCGTGGCCGACAGCAATTCCGGAGTGGCCACGGCCACCAGCACCACCTTGACCGGCAATGTGCTGACCAATGACATCCAGGGCGCCGACCGCATCTCCACGGGCCCGGTCACGGCCGGCAGTTTCTCCGGCACCTACGGCACCCTGGCGCTCAATGCAGACGGCACTTACACTTACACCCTCAACCCCAGCGACCCGGATTTCATCACGCTGGGGGCGGGCGGGCGCGGCACCGAAACCTTCACCTACACGCTCAATGATGCCGACGGCGACACCAGCACTGCCACCCTGACCCTGAACGTCGCCAATGGCACGTCGTCCTCCACCATCAGCATCGCTCAGGCAGGCAGCGCGCCGACCGTCAACGAGGCGAACCTGGCGCTGGGCTCTTCGCCCAATGCCGCGGCCCTGACCCAGACCGGCAACTTCACTGTGACCGCCAGCGCCGGGCTCAACAGCCTGTCGATCAATGGCGTGGCCATCCTCACCAACGGCACCCTGGTCGCGCTTAACCAGCCGATTACCACGGCGCTGGGCAACACCGTGACCGTCACCGGGCTGAACGCGCTCACCGGCGCGGTCACCTACACCTATACCCTCAACCGCAGCGAGACCCACGCTTCGGGCAACAGCACCAACAACCTGACGGAAACCCTGTCGATCATCGCCACCGACAAGGCCAACGTCTCGGCGTCCGGTTCGCTCACCGTCAACATCACCGACGATGTGCCCAGGGCGGTCAACGACACCGGCAGCACCAGCGCCGATGCCAGCCACCTGACCCTCACCGGCAGTGTGTTGACCAACGACACCCAGGGCGCCGATCGCATTTCCACCGGCCCGGTGACCGCCGCGACGCTCACCGGGACCTACGGCACTCTGGTGCTGAACAGCGCTGGCAATTACATCTACACGCTCAACACCAGCGATACCGATTACATCGCCCTGGGCAGCCGCACCGGCACCGAGACCTTCCGCTACACCCTCAACGACGCCGACGGCGACACCAGCACCGCCACCCTGACCCTGACCGTTGCCGGTGCGCCCGGCAGCGTGGTCATCAGCGGGCTGGGGGCCACGGGTGGCGACGTCAACGTCAAGGAGGCCAGCCTGGCGCTGGGCTCGGCGCCCAACGCCTCGGCCCTGACCCAGACCGATACCTTCGTGGTCACCGCCAGCAATGGTTTTGCCAGCCTGTCGGTAGCCGGGGTGTCCATCCTCAACAACGGTGTGCTCACCGGGCTTAACCAGCCCATCACTACCGCGCTGGGCAACATTCTTACCGTCACCGGCCTGGATGCCACTACCGGGCTCGTCACTTACACCTACAAGCTCAGCGGTGCGACCAATGTCACCGGCACCGGCAACAATGTCTCCAGCGAAAACATCGCGGTGGTGGCCACGGACAGCAGCGGCACTTCCAGTACCGCCACTATCGTCGCCCAAGTGACCGACGACGTGCCCACGGCGGTCAACGACACCAACACCACCAGCGCCGACGCCACGCACCTGACTCTGACCGGCAACGTACTGACCAACGACGTCCAGGGCGCCGATCGCATCGCCAGCGGCCCCATCACCGCCGGCAGTTTCACCGGCACCTATGGCACCCTGGTGCTGACCGCCACGGGCACCTACACCTACACCCTCAATACCGCCGACCCGGACTATGTCGCGCTGGGCAGTGGCACTGGCACCGAGACTTTCACCTACACCCTGAAGGACTCCGACGGCGATACCAGCACTGCCACGCTGATCTTGAACGTGGCCGGCAATGGCGGTGGCACCATCACCATTGGTGGCATCGGCAACGCGGCAGGGGATGTCACGGTCAATGAGGCCAACCTGGCCCTGGGCTCTTCGCCCAACGCGGCCGCCTTGACCCAGACCGGTACCTTTACGGTCAACACCGCTGCCGGCCTGTCGAACCTGACGATCGCCGGTGTGACCGTGCTGCTCAACGGCAACCTGGTCAACTACGGCACGCCGATCACCACGGCGTCGGGCAATAGACTGCTGGTCACCGGCCTGAACGCCACCACCGGCGTGGTGACCTACAGCTACACGCTGACCGGCGCCGAGACCCACCCCACCGGCAATGGTGCAAACACCCTCACCGAGAACCTGGCGGTCACCGCCACCGATCGTGCTGGAGCCTTTGGCAGCGGGACCCTCGTCGCCCATGTCACTGATGATGTGCCGCGTGCGGTCAACGACACCGGCCCCAGCGCGCTGGACGCCACGCACCTGACCCTCACCGGCAACGTGTTGACCAACGACGTGCAAGGCGCCGATCGCATTGCCGGCGGGCCGATCACCTCGGGCACCTTCACCGGCGTCTATGGCAGCCTGGTGCTGGCGGCGAACGGGGCCTACACCTACACCCTCAATACCGCCGACCCGGACTACATCGCCCTGGGCAGCCGCACCGGCACCGAAACCTTCACCTATACCCTCAAGGATGCGGACGGCGACACCAGCACCGCCACCCTGACCCTGAACGTCAATGGCACCACCGGCAGCATCAGCATCATTGGCATCGGCAGCAACGACGTCAGCGTCAACGAAGCCAACCTGGCGCTGGGCTCGTCGCCCAATCCCGCCGCCCTGAGTCAGACCCACACCTTTACCGTCAACGCCACGGCCGGGTTGAGCAACCTGTCGGTAGGCGGGGTGGCTATCCTGACCAATGGCACCCTCGTGGGCTTGAACCAGGCGATCACCACCACGCTGGGCAATACCATCACCGTCACCTCGCTGGACGCCACCACCGGGTCGGTAACCTACACCTACAAACTGACCGGCAACAATGCCAGTGCGGTAGTGGCCGGGGCCAACACGGTCAGTGAAAACATTCTGGTGACCGCCAGCGACAGCACCGGCGCGGCCACCAGCGGCAACATTGTTGCCAACGTCATCGACGACGTGCCGAAGGCAGTCAACGACACCGGCGCCAGCAATCTCGACGCCACGCACCTGACCCTCACAGGCAATGTGCTGAGCAACGATACCCAGGGCGCCGATCGGATCACCAGCGGGCCGGTCACCGCCTTCACTCAGACCGGCACCTACGGCACGCTGATCCTCAACAGCAGTGGCGTCTACACCTACACCCTCAATACCAACAGCAGTGCCTACCTGGCGCTGGGCAATCACACGGGTACCGAGACCTTCACCTACACCCTGAAGGACTCCGACGGCGACACCAGCACCGCGACCTTGACCCTGACGGTGGCCGGGCAGACCGGCACCATCACCTTCAGCGGCATCGGCAGCAACGACGTCACTGTCAATGAAGCCAATCTGGCCCTGGGTTCGGCGCCCAACGCCTCGGCACTGACCCAGACCCACACCTTCACGGTCAACGCCACGGCGGGGCTCGCCAGTCTGTCGGTGGCCGGGGTGACCATCCTCAACAACGGCTCGCTGGTAGCGCTCAATCAGCCGATCACCACGGCGCTGGGCAACACCCTGACCATCACCGGTCTGGACGCCACCACAGGGCTGGTCACCTACACCTATCAACTGACCGGCAACAACGCCAGCGTGGTCGCAGCAGGTGCCAATACCGTCAGCGAAAATCTCGCGGTGGTGGCCACCGACCGGGCCGGGACCTCGGCCACCGGCAGCATCGTCGCCAACGTGATCGACGACGTGCCAAGGGCGGTCAACGACACTAATGCGACCAACGCCGACGCCACCCACCTGACCCTCACCGGCAACGTCCTGACCAACGACATACAGGGTGCCGACCGTATCGGCAGCGGACCGATCACTGCCGGCACCTTCACCGGCACCTACGGCACCCTGGTGCTGACCGCCACCGGTGGCTACACCTACACCCTCAACACCAGCGACCCGGATTACACCGGCCTGGGTAGCCGCACCGGCACCGAGACGTTCACCTACACCCTCAAGGACTCCGACGGCGACACCAGCACCGCGACCCTGACTTTGAACGTCACGGGTACGGGCACCCTGACCATCGGCGGCATCGGCAACAGTGCCGGCGACGTGACCGTCACCGAGGCCAATCTGGCGTTGGGCTCGGCGCCCAACGCTGCGGCCTTGACCCAAAGCGGCACGTTCACGGTGAATACCACTGCCGGGCTGTCGAACCTGTCGATTGCCGGGGTGACGGTGCTGAGCAACGGCAACCTGGTCAACTACGGCACGCCGATCACCACCGCGCTGGGCAACACCCTGCGCATCACCGGGCTCAATGCCACCACCGGGACGATCACCTACACCTACACCCTGACCGGCAACGAGGCTCACCCCACGGGCCTGGGCGCCAACGTGCTGACTGAAAGCCTCGCCGTGGCCGCCACTGACCGCGCCGGCTCCAGCGGCAGCAGCACGATTGTGGTCAAGGTCACCGACGACGTGCCCACGGCGGTCAACGACACCAGCGCGACCACGGCCGATGCCACGCACTTGACCTTGACCGGCAACGTGTTGACCAACGACATCCAGGGCGCCGACCGGGTCAGTGGCGGCCCGGTGCAGGCGGGTACCTTTGTCGGCACCTACGGCACCCTGGTGGTCAGCACCAGCGGCGCCTACACCTACACCCTCAATACCAGCGACCCGGATTACCTGGCCCTGGCTGGCGGCGGTCGTGGCACTGAAACCTTCAGCTACACCATCAAGGATTCGGACGGCGACACCAGCAGCGCCAACCTGGTGCTCAATGTCGGCGGTGCGGCCAGCACGGTCACCATCGTCGGCATCGGCAATTCGGCTGGAGACGTCAGTGTCAACGAAGCCAACCTTTCCTTGGGCTCCTCGCCCAATTCGGCGGCCCTGACCAAGAGCGGCAGTTTCACCGTGACCACTTCGGCGGGCCTGTACAACCTGTCCATCGGCGGCGTTGCGGTGCTCACCAACGGCACGCTGATCAACTACGGCGCGCCCATCACCACCGCCTCCGGTAACACCCTGAGGATCACCGGGCTCAATGCCTCCACCGGCCTGATCAGTTACACCTACACCCTGACCGCCAACGAAGCCCATCCTTCGGGCCAAGGCACCAATACCCTGACCGAGACCCTCGCGGTGGTGGCCGGCGACCGCGCGGGCGCCACGGGCACCAGCAGCCTTGTCGCCACCGTAGTGGACGACGTACCCACGGCGTTCAACGACAGCAACAGCACGGCGGCCACCGCCACGCACCTGACCCTGACCGGCAACGTGCTGACCAACGACATCCAGGGTGCGGACCGCGTCAGCAGCGGCCCGGTGCTGGGCGGGACCTTCACCGGTACCTACGGCACCCTGGTGCTGAGCAGCACCGGCGCTTACACCTACACCCTGGACACCCGTGACGCCGACTTTCTGCGCTTGGCCAACGGGGCGGCTGCCACCGAGACCTTCACCTACACCCTCAAGGACTCCGACGGCGACACCAGCTCGGCGGTGCTGACCCTCAACGTCACCGGTGACACCAGCAGCATCGTCATCGGCGGCTTCGGCTCGACGCCGGTCACCGTCAACGAGGCCAACCTGGCGCTGGGCTCGGCGCCTAATGCCAGCGCCCTGACCCAGACGGCGACCTTCACCGTGACCGCCAGCGCCGGGCTGACCAGCCTGTCGGTGGGCGGCGTGGCCATCCTCACCAATGGCGTGCTGGTGGGGCTCAATCAGGCGATCACCACCAGCCTGGGCAACACCATCACCGTGACGGGCCTTAATGCCACCACCGGCCTGGTCACCTACAGCTACCACCTGACCGGCAACGACGCCAACGTGGTGGCGGCGGGGGCCAATACCGTCAGTGAAAGCATCGCTGTATCGGCCACCGATGCCACCGGCAATACCGCCACCAGCAGCATCACCGCCAATGTCATCGACGACGTACCCAAGGCGGTCAACGACACCAACGCGTCGGTGGCCGATGAAACTCATCTGACCCTCACCGGCAACGTGCTGACCAACGACACTCAGGGCGCGGACCGCATCACCACCGGCCCGATCACCGCCGGCACTTATGTGGGCACCTACGGCAGTCTGGTGCTGGCCGCGGACGGTTCATACACCTACACCCTCAACCCCAACAGTGCGAACTTCGTTGCGCTGCTGGGGGGAGCGTCGGCCACTGAAAGATTCACCTACACGCTCAACGACTCCGATGGCGATACCAGCACGGCGACCCTGACCCTGAACATCAGCAACGCCAACGATCCGGTCACCCTGGGCGGCCTGGCGGTGCCCGGCGGCGAAGTCACCGTGTACGAGGCCAACCTGGCCACAGGCAGCAGCCCGGACGCGGCCGGCTTGACCCGCACCGGCAGCTTCACGGTCAGCGCCCCGGACGGCCTCGCCAACCTCACCATCAACAGCGTGGCCTTGATTACCAATGGCGTGCTGGCCACCTCTTTGCCAACAATTACCGGTGCCCTGGGCAACACCCTGACCATCACCGGCTACAATGCCATCACCGGAGTGGTCAGCTACGCCTACCACCTCAACGGCACCGAGACCCAGGCGGCGGGTGCCTCGTCCATCGTCGAAAATTTCACCGTGGCTGCTGCCGACCGCGATGGCAGCAGCACCACCGGTGTGCTCAACGTCAACATCATCAACGACGCACCCATCGCCGTGAATGACGTCAATGGCTCGCTGCTCAGCGCGGCCAACCAGACCGCCACCGGCAACGTTCTGACCAACGACGTGCTGGGCGCCGACCGGGTGACTGGCGGCCCGGTGGTGTCGGGCACCTATACCGGGACCTACGGCACGCTGGTGCTGGCGGCCAACGGCGCCTACACCTATACCCTCAACACCAGCGACGTGGACTTCAAGGCGTTGTCCACCGGCCAATTCGTCACCGACAAGTTCTCCTATACCTTGCGCGATGCCGACGGCGACACCAGCTCGGCGCAGCTGTCATTGCAGATCACCGGCGGTGCAGCAGCCACTACGGTGACCCTGTTCCGCACCTTGGTAGTGGCGGACGATACCCAGACAGCGGCGACCAACAGCAGTGACTTTACCGCCAGCACCTTGCAGACCATCGCCTTCAGCGGCGCCAGCACGCAGTTGGCGGAGTCGATCAGGAGCCTGGACCGCGCCGAGTTCACCGCGCTGTCCGGCGGCATGGCGGCGGCCTTGCTGGTCACCGGTTACCTGGCGGCCACCGCGGCGGCAGGGCAAGTGGACCAGGAGTCCTTCAGTGTCTCGCTCAAGCAGGGTGAGACCTTGACGGTGGACACGGCCATGGCCAGTCAACTGGGCCTGCAGCTCGTGCTGGCGGATGGCTCGACCCAGACGTTGACCGCCGATCACGCCTTCACCGCCACCCAGGATGGCACCTATACCTTGCACGTGAGCAATACCGGCACGGCGGCAGAGAACTACAGCCTGGGCCTGACCATCGGTCCGACCACGGCGATCTACGCCAGCGATACCGCAACCGGCACCGCCACCGATGCTCACTATTCGACGGCAGACACCACCACGGCCACTGCTGCGACCCTGACGGCGGCGACCACGGGCGATCATGTGCTGGTGGGCACCGATGGCAACGATACCCTGACGGCGGGCTCGGGCAATGATTCGTTGTTCGGCGGCAAGGGCGACGATTTGTTGATCGCCGGCTCTGGCAATGACCTGCTCAACGGCGGCGAGGGCAACAACACCGTCAGCTTCCAGAACGCGACCGCCGGGGTACATGTCAGCCTGGCCATTGTCGGGCAGCAGAACACCGTGGGGGCGGGGTATGACACCTTGGTGTCGATCCAGAACCTGGTGGGCTCATCCCATGACGATGTGCTGATCGGCAACGACAGCGGCAACGTGCTCAACGGCGGTCTCGGCAATGACACGCTGGTCGGTGGCAAAGGCAATGACACGCTGATCGGCGGGCCGGGGAACAATACGCTGACCGGTGGCGGCGGAAACGATTCGTTCTTGTACGAGCAGGGCAATGTGGGGCATGACACGGTCACTGACTTCAAACCGGGCAGTAACACCCTGGACTTGTCGCAGCTGTTGCAGGGGCACACTGATACCAACTCGCTGGATGACTACCTGCACTTCAAGGTGACGGGCACCGGGGACAATCTGGTCTCGACCATTGAAGTGAGCTCGAGCGCGGCGGCGACGCCGACTCAGACCATTGATCTGCAGGGGGTGAACCTGGCGACGCAGTATGGTGTGGCGCCTGGGGCGAGCGGGGTGGTGGCCAGTAATGATGCCGCGACCATTATTCATGGGATGTTGACGGATCATTCGTTGAAGGTGGATACGGTGTAAGCGGGCCCACAGGGCTAGAAGCCGGATGCATCGCGCAATCCGGCTTTTGATCTGGCTTTTGATCTTGATTGTCCGCGCCCTCAGCAGGGAGAGCAGATCAAAAGCCAGATCAACGGCGAGTTGTCTGCCCTGTCAGTGGTGACGCGGCTTCAACAACGCCGGCTTTTCATCCGGTGCATTGCACAGCAGATACAACGCCGTCAGCGCCTCGGGAATCTGTACGATCATGTCGTCCATCAAGTTGGCATCCGCCGCGATATCGGAGAACTCCGGCTGCTCATCGAACAACCCGGAGCCGACCATGATCGGCAGCAACATCTCGCTCACTTCATCCTCGGCCGTCTCGAACCACGCCGACTCACGCAGGAAAACCCCTTCCATGAAACCGATGCACCAGCCACGCAACTCGGAATCATCCGGCTCTTCACCCAAGTCCAGCTCGCACGGCAGCTCGAATTCTTCATCACTGGCCAACTGACGGGCGATGTGTGCCTTGAGCTGAATCAAGGTCGCTTCGATCTCCTGGCGTTGAGCATCGTTTTCGTAATGCGGCTCTTCGGCAAAGAGGGCGTCAATCCACTCGCGGTCGGGCACGTCTTCGGCGCAGATCGACAGCGCCGTCAGATAGCCGTGGGCGGCGACATAATCCAGCGCCTCATCATGCAGCTCGTCGGCGTCGAGGAAGGCTTGCAGGCGGGTCAGTTGCTCGGCGAAGGACATGAAGGGTTTACCTTGAGGATTAAACGATTGTGAATTCTAGGCCCTGTTACCCCTTCGGCGCCACCCGCAAGGGCAAACAGCGCTGTAAAAGCGCGGCTTGCAGGCCGATTGGCCGGTGACTCCCCTGTTTGCCCGGACGCTCGGGTATAATGCGCGACCTTGCCCGGGGAGCCGTTTCCCGATTGCGTGCAACCTGCGCTTACGTATTTTTCCGTGAAGTGCAGTGGTTTTTCGTCCAGCCTCTTTATTTTCCGGCCTCCGGGGCATGGGTGGCTTGGCGACATTTTTGGAGTTCCTATGCTCGAACAGGCTCAACGCGTCCTTAAGGACATCTTCGGTTACGACAGCTTCCGCGGTCGCCAGGGTGCCATTATCGAGCGCGTGGCCAGTGGCGGCGATGCCTTGGTCCTGATGCCCACCGGCGGCGGCAAATCGTTGTGCTTCCAGGTCCCGGCGCTGCTGCGCGAAGGCCTGGCCGTGGTGGTTTCGCCACTGATCGCCTTGATGGACGATCAGGTCGCTACCCTCGAAGAACTGGGCGTGGCGGCCGCATCGCTCAATTCGACCCTCAGCGCCGAAGCGCAGCGTGACCTGGCTGTGCGTATACGCCGGGGCGAAATCAAGATGCTGTACCTGGCCCCCGAGCGCCTGGTGCAGCCACGTATGCTCGAATTTCTCCACGGCTTGCAGATCGCCCTGTTCGCCATCGACGAGGCCCACTGTGTATCGGCCTGGGGCCACGACTTCCGTCCCGAGTACCTGCAACTGGGTCAACTGGCCGAGCAGTTTCCGGATGTGCCGCGCATTGCCCTGACCGCGACCGCCGACAAGCGCACCCGCGAAGAGATCGTCACCCGCCTGCACCTGCAGAATGCCGAGCGCTTTCTGTCCAGTTTCGACCGCCCCAACATCTTCTACCGCATCGTGCCCAAGGATCAGCCGCGCAAGCAACTGCTGACCTTCCTCGGCGAGCGTCGCGGCAACGCCGGCATCGTCTATTGCCTGTCGCGCAAGAAGGTCGACGAGGTGGCGGCCTTCCTTTGCGCGCAGGGTTTTCCCGCGCTGTCCTATCACGCCGGGCTGCCGTCCGACGTACGGGCGAGCAATCAGAAGCGCTTCCTCAACGAGGAAGGGCTGATCATGGTGGCCACCATCGCTTTTGGCATGGGCATCGACAAACCCAATGTGCGCTTCGTGGCGCACATGGACTTGCCCAAATCCCTCGAAGCCTACTATCAGGAAACTGGCCGGGGCGGGCGCGACGGTTTGCCCGCCGATGCCTGGATGGCGTATGGCCTGCAAGACGTGCTGATGCTCAAGCAGATGCTGCAAAACTCCGAGGGCGACGAAGTCCACAAGCGCGTCGAGCAGCACAAGCTCGATGCCATGCTGGCGCTTTGCGAAGAGACCCGCTGCCGGCGCCAGGCGCTGCTGGGATATTTCGACGAAGACCTGCCCCAGCCATGCGGCCATTGCGACAACTGCATGGATGGCGTGCAGACCTGGGACGCCACCGAGCCTGCGCGGCAGGCCTTGTCTGCGATCTTTCGCACCGGTCAGCGGTACGGCGTCGGTCACCTGGTGGACGTGCTGCTGGGCAAGGACACCGAAAAGGTCCGCGGCCCCGGCCACGAGAAGCTGGCGGTGTTCGGCGTGGGCAAGGACCGCAGTGAAAGCGAGTGGCGAACGATCTATCGCCAGTTGGTGGCTCGCGGTCTGGCCGATGTCGACCTGGAAGGCTACGGCGGCCTTCGCCTGAGTGCCACCTGCCGGCCTTTGCTGCGCGGTGAAGTCACACTTGAACTGCGCAAGGAGGTCAAGGCGCCGAGCAGTTCCCGTGGCACCGGGTCGAGCAGTGGTGGCAGCCCGGCCAGTCAGCTGGTGCGCCCCGACGAGCGCGAGCAGTGGGAAGCCCTGCGCGTCCTGCGGCGCAAGCTGGCCGAGGAACACGCGGTGCCGCCTTACGTTATCTTCCCCGACTCGACCCTGCTGGAAATGCTGCGCAGCAAACCCGGCAACATGGCCGAAATGGCCCAGGTCAGCGGTGTTGGCGCGCGCAAGCTCGAGCGCTATGGCGAAGCCTTTCTGGAAGTGCTCGGAGGTACAGAGGCGCCGGCCCCGGTGGCCGACATTCGCCACGAGCTCATCAGCCTGGCGCGCGCCGGCATGACCCCGACGCAGATTGCCAGCCAGTTGGCCTGTACCGAGAAGAACGTCTACAGCCTGCTGGCCGAGGCGATTGGTGCCCAGCAACTGTCTCTCGAGCAGGCGCTGGACCTGCCGGAAGACCTGCTGGGCGAGATCCAGGATGCCTTCCTGGACGGCGAAGGCGAGCTCCCCCCAGTCGCTCAGGTTCAGGAACAGTTCACCGGCCGCGTGCCGGAAGGGATTCTGTATTGCGTGCGTGCGGCTTTGCAGTCCGAGTTCGAAGTGTGATCGCACCGTCTGCCGCGATATAACATCCAGTGATAATGACTGTTCGGCATGACTCTTGCCTCTCCTCTTGAGCCATGCTTAGCTGCCTAATTGGTAGTTTTGTTTTTATCACGAGTTATTTATGCCTCTCACCGACCGACATCGTTTTGGAATGCAACTGGCGCACATGTCCCGCGGCTGGCGAGCCGAGCTGGACCGCCGTCTGGTGGGCCTGGGCTTGTCCCAGGCCCGCTGGCTGGTGCTGTTGCACCTGGCCCGGTTCGAAGAAGCGCCCACCCAGCGAGAATTGGCACAAAGCGTGGGGGTTGAAGGCCCGACCTTGGCGCGCCTGCTCGACAGTCTTGAAACCCAAGGGCTGGTCAAACGCTTGGCGGTGCTGGAAGATCGACGTGCCAAAAAAATAGCCTTGAGCGACTCCGCGCTCCCTTTGATTGAACAAATCGAATCAATCGCCGATAACCTGCGTAACGAGTTATTCAACGGTGTGGCCGAAGAGGATTTGCGTGTCGCCATGCGTGTCCACGCGCAAATACTCACCAACCTGGAAAAGAAGGCATAACGCCTGGCTGCCCGCCGGTCTTTGAGAAAGCGCAGGCGGCGAGCTATACAAAAGTATTGGATGCTGTTCCTTCAAGGGATTCTCATGCTCGAGCGTTTACTCTCCCGTTCCAGACGCTTTCCCCAGGCTCTGCTGCCCCTCGCGCTGGCCTTCGGCGCGTTGTGCTATTCATCGATATCGTCCGCCCTCGGGCTGGGTGAGCTGACCCTGCGTTCCTATCTGAACCAGCCTTTCAAGGCCGACATCGACCTGACCGATACCGCTGGCCTCGACGCCGACGATATCTCGGCCGCAATCGCGACGCCTGACGCCTACGCGAAGGCGGGCATCGACCGGATCTTCTTTCTCAATGATCTGCGCTTTACGCCTGATTTCAGCGGTGGCCGCAAGGTGATCCACGTCACCTCGAACAAGGCGCTCACCGAGCCGTACCTGAACTTTCTAGTGGAAGTGAACCGTCCCGGCGGTCAGCTGCTGCGAGCCTATACCGTGTTGCTGGACCCGCCGGGTACGGTTGCCTTGGCGCCGCCACCGCCTGTAGTGGCGAGCAAGCCTGCGGCGCGTCCGGCGGCCAAACCCAAGGCCGCTGCTGCGCCGGACGCCGAGCATGCCAGCGCGCCACCGGCGCCACCGGCGCCACCCATGGCCCCGGCGGTAGACCCGCAAGTGCAGAAGAGTCTGGACGAGCTGCGCCTGCGCTTGCAGACCTTGCAAAGCGAAGTTGACGTGAAGAATTCCCAGGTCGCTTCGTTACAGGCCCAGTTGGCGCAGACGAAGGGAGTACCTGCCGAACCAGCGGCATCGGTTTCCGCGCCAGTGCTGGTGAATTCGGCGCCGGCTTCGGGCCCTGCGCCTGTAGCGACCAATCCGGTTCCGGCAGCGTCGCCAGCAGCTGTTCCCGCGGCACCTGTGGCGGCAACACCTGCGCCCGCATCGACACCAGCCCCCGCGCCGGCCCCGATCAACAAGCCGGCCGCTGTGACGCCTGCGCCGATCATCCCGGCGCCGGTTTCCGAGGAAGACAGTTCCTGGTACCTGATGTTGGGTGTGGCGGCATTGGTGTTGCTGCTGGTGGCCCTGCTGTTGGTGGTCCGCCGCAACCGATTGCGCAGTGCGTCCTTGGCGGTCGTGCCGCTGGAAGCTGAAAGCGAGGACAGCGCTTTGGTCAAGCCGGCCCAGGCCAGCGAGGCCCAGGTGGCTGCGCCGGTCACGCGCTCCTTGGCGCAACAGGAGCCTGTAGCCGCCTCGCGCCGGGAAACCGCGGCTGCCACCGATGCGCTGGACGGTGCCAGCATCTACATCGCTTACGGGCGATTCAACGAAGCGCTGGGTATTTTGCGCGAGGGCGTGATCAAACAGCCGGACCGCACCGATCTGCGCTTGCGCATTCTTGAGGTGATGGGCCAGCAGGGCGACCTGGCGGGTTTCGATCAGGAGGAGGCTGAAATGCTGGCCATCGGTTTCAGCGCCGAGAAAATCCAGCAAGTCCGTCAGCAATCGCCCAAGCTTGCCCAAGCGGCCAAAGCGGCAGCCGCACCCTCGGTCAGCCCTGAGCCGGCTGCCGTCGTGGCGGCCGCAGGCCTTGCCGCCGCCACGGCCGTTGCGGCGCAGGCCGAGGTCAAGGCCAGCCCGGTGACGGCGCCATCGGAGCCTGCGCCCGAGATTACAGCGCTGCATACCAGCCCGGTTGCCGAGCCTGATTTCGATTTCGATCTGGAGTCCCTCGGCGGTGAAGACTTGCCGTTGCTCGATGACAGCGTCCCGACGCAAGAGCCGGCACAGGAGTTCCAGCTGAACCTCGACGACCTTTCCACCGACGTCGACTGGGATGCCGTCAGCCCCTTCGAGCCGGCGCCCATGGTCCGCAAGGCTGCTCCTGCCGAACCCGCTGAACTGGATCTGGATGAGCCACTGGAGGTCGATCCGATCTTCAACACCAACTTGCGCGAGTTGCCGGAAGTCTACGAGATGCCGGACGAGCAATTCCTCAGCGACTTCGCCGACCTCGACGAGCCGTTGCTGGAAACGGAGCCGGTCAATGAACATGATCTGCAAAGCCAGGATGACATCGACAACGACTTTCTCAGCAGCTTCGGCGCCGACAGTGATTTCGAACTGGAGGCCTTGAGCGTCGATTTCGACAGCGTCGAGAGCCAGCAGGCATCCGCGGAGAAGCTGGAACAGGCGCAGAGCCTGATCGAGATCGGCGACACCGACGGGGCCAGCAATTTGCTGCACGAACTGCTGCGCGACGGGGATGATTCGTGCAAAGCCAGTGCGCGGGTATTGTTGGCGGGGTTATAGATATAGCGAGCCATTCAATGACCACCCTCAAACCTGAAATCACCATCACCTACTGCACTCAGTGCCAATGGTTGCTAAGGGCAGCCTGGCTCGCCCAGGAACTGCTCAGTACCTTCAGCGATGACCTGGGCAAGGTCTCGCTGGTGCCTGGCACCGGTGGCGTGTTCCTGATTACCTGCGACGCTGTGCAGATTTGGGAGCGCAAGGCCGATCAGGGTTTTCCCGAGGCCAAGGTACTCAAGCAACGGGTGCGCGATCAGATCGATCCCGAGCGAAGCCTGGGGCACAACGACAAAACGTGATACGGCCTAGAAATCGACGTGCCCCAGCAACATGTCCCGATACATGACGAAATCCCCCAGCAGGCTGTAGAACGGGTACTCGAACGTGGCCGGGCGGTTCTTCTCGAAAAAGAAGTGGCCGACCCAGGCAAAGGCGTAGCCCGCTATCGGCACGGCCAGCAGTAACCACCACTGACCACTGGCCAGCGTGTACGCCAGCAAGGCAATGACCAGGCTGGTGCCGACAAAGTGCAGGCGCCGACAGCTGCTGTTGCCATGCTCGGCCAGATAGAACGGGTAAAAGTCGGCAAAGCGGGTGAAGCGGGGATGGGTCGTGTTCATGGGACGTTGCCTCCGTTCGAGCGCGCGACATCTGCACGAAGTATGAACCGCCAAGGGGAAAAATGCGCGGCCGGGCAAATGGGTCAAACTCCGCAGGGCCCGGTGGGTCTACAATCCTCACTCTCGATCATCAAGGAGGTAGCCGATGGAGGCTCTCGACGCATTGCTCAACCGTGTATCCGTCCCCCGGCTGGTGGAGCCAGCGCCCAGCCAGGTGCAGCGTGAAGTCCTGTTCCAGGCCGCCATGCGCGCGCCAGACCACGGTCTGCTGCGGCCTTGGCGCTTTCTGACGGTGGAAGGCAGCGCTCGCGAGCAACTGGGCGAGCTGCTGGCTCAGGCGGTGGAGGCCAACGGTGATGCCAGCGAGGCGGCCCTGGACAAGGCTCGGGGCATGCCGCTGCGGGCGCCCTTGCTGATCGTGGTGATTGCCTGCCTGCAGGACCACCCCAAGGTGCCGGCCAACGAGCAGTTGCTGGCGGCCGGCTGCGCCGCCCAAGGTATTTTGCTGGCGGCCTATGCCCAAGGCATTGGCGCGGTATGGCGCACCGGAGAACTGTCGTACTCGCCGCTGGTAGCCGACGGCCTGGGGTTGCAGGACAACGAGCGCATGCTTGGTTTCCTGTATCTGGGCACGCCGCAGAAACAGCCGCGCCAGGCACCCCAGGTGGAGTTGGCCGACTACGTCAGCGTCTGGACCGCCTGATCAGACATCGGTGGGCGGCGACAAGGGCACATCCAGCGTGGCGATGAAACCGCCGGCCGGATGATTGCCCAGCAACAGCCGTCCTCCGTGGCGTTCCACTGCCCGGCGTGCAATTGCCAGGCCCAGCCCATGGCCCTGGGCGGTCTGCCCTGGGGCGCGAAAAAACGGTTCGCCCAGTTGTGCCAAGTGCTCTTCCGCCGCGCCAGGCCCGTGGTCGCGAACGCTCAACTCCACCCGCTCGCCCACCAACCTGGCCTGCAGTTCCACCGGTTTGCCCACCGGGTTGAAACGCAGGGCATTGCGCACCAGGTTATCCACCGCCCGCTCGATCATGGTCGGCCAGCCGCGCACGGTCAGGCCCGGTTGCGCCTGGATCCGCACTTCCTGTTCCGGTGCGCTGAGCTGGGCATCCTTGCGCACACTGCCCAGCAACACGGAAATATCCACAGGCTCGGCAGTGGCGTGTTCAGCGTCCAGTCGGGCAAGGGCGAGTATTTCGCTGATCAAGGCTTCGAGGCGATCGCACTCGCGGGTCAGCCGCGGCCAGAGTTTTTCTCGCTGTTCGGGCTCGGCGCGTTCGGCCAGGGCCAAGGCGATACGCAGGCGCGCCAAGGGCGAGCGCAGCTCATGGGATACGTCGCGCAGCAGCTGACGCTGACTGCCAATCAGACTTTGCAGGCGCTGGCCCATCAGGTTGAAGTCGGTGGCCAGCACGCCGAACTCGTCGCGGCGATTGGACAGGCGTGCCAGGCTGTTCTGTTGATAAGTCGCCTGGCCCAGGTCGTGCACAGCGCCGCGCAGCTGGTTCAGGGGGCGGGTGATGGACAGTGTCACCAGCAGGCTGAACAAGGTCAGCACCACCAGCGCGATACCCAGCGCACTGAGGGGCCACATCAGGCTTTCGCGATGCCAGGCGTCCAGTTCAGGGTGGGGTATGCGATAGATGAACAGGTAGGTCTCGCCCGAGGTCGGGCTGACATATTCGGTGGTCAGGCGCCGCCAGGGCAGTTGTCGCTCATCGTTGTGCTGACGCTGCTCCAGGGCGGCGGCGCGGCGGGTAAAGGTGCCCGGCACTACTGACTCGCTGCTGTCGTTGAGCACTTGCGTATCGATGTGATAGTGCCGGCGCAATTGTTCAAGCATGTCCTGGGCCGGGTCGGCACCCTGGCTTTGGTTCTCGTAGGTCTTGGTCCATTGCTCGGGAAAATTTCGCAGGCCAGGGTGGCGACTGAGAATCCAGGCATCCTGATTCAGGATGTGCCCCAGCAAAATGGACAGGCCGGCAACCAGAGCGATGGCCAGCCAGAAGCTGGCCAGAATACGCCAGAACAATGAACGCAAAAGGGAGCCTCCCAGACGGAGAAAAACAAAAACCCGGCCAACGTGGGGAGTGGCCGGGCTCGCGTACTGCCAAGCTTACTGGGTTTTGTCAGCCGTCTGGCCTTTGGAGGCCTTCCAGGCCTGAAATTCCTTCCATTCGGCGCGGCGCTGATCTTCTTTCTGCTTGATCGCGTCAAACTGCTTCTGCTGATCAGGCTTGAGCAGCGCGCGGATATCGGCCTGGGTCTTGTCTTGTCCGGCCTTGATTTCGTTCTTCATGGCCTGTTGATCAGCCGCTGGCAATTTTTGCAGGTAGCGCTCGGTGATCTCGCGGTCGCCGTGCATTTCACCACCTACCAGCTTGTCGATCTGCTGACGCTGGTCCGGGGTCAGGTTCAGCTCGGCGTAAGGGGCGCGGTGACGGCCGGGACCAGGGCCAAAGCCGGGGCCTTTGCCGAAGCCAGGGCCATCACTTGGGCCATCGCCAGGACTCGCCATGGCCACAGCAGGCAGGGCCGCAGCGAGCATCAATGCAATAAGAGTCTTGCGCATGGTGAATCTCCTTGTCTGATTCCCGGTGATTACCGGATGCGCTCAGTTTAGGGAGATCAAGGTCAGGCGCGGTCAATGCCAGGTAAAGCTTGCGTAAAGACCCCGTGGCGGCGCTGGCCTGCAAGCGTGGCCACGGGGCCGGTGGCTGCCTCAGGGGGTGGCCGCATCGAGCGGGGCTTCGGGCGCATTCAAGTACAAGGTGGGGGTCTGGTCGAAGAAGTTCCAGGGCTTGAGCAGCACATTGACCCATTCGGTGGGCATCATCGGCCACTCCTCCGAACGCACCACGTGGGTGGTACCGGTGGTCAGCCATACCACCAGATCCTGGTTCACGATGGACTGATCGTTTTGGGTGTAGAGCCCCAGGCCGGTTTCCTCCCTGGATCGATTGGGATATTTGCCCTCGGGGTAGCGCTGCAGCGGATTGTGACGGGTGACCCAGAGTTGCTTGTCCATGAAGGCGAATCGCCGGCTGAGCCATTCGTCCGGACCGAACATCGCGCCTTTGGCGATAGGATGGGTGCCGCCCGCATAAGGGATGACCTGATAGGCCACCGGGTTGCCCACTTTGTTGGACTTGTTGGTGTTGGCAATCAGGCGGATGGTGCCAGGGTCATACTTTTGTGCGGCTTGCAGCTCGCTGGCCACTTCGCGCTGGGTCGTCTGGATACTGGTGGTACGCGGTCCGCCGTCCTTGTTTTCAGCAATGATCGGATCGATTTCCAGTAGCGAGTTCTGCTCGCCGTCGATGTCCAGATCCAGGCGGAAGTTGTAGATATGCTGGTGCGTGGTGCCGACCAGGTTGTGGTCGATCAGAGTGCCGTAGCGGGTGTCATCGGCCGCCGTGGCGTCTTGCATGGTGCGCGTGGCCACCCCTTTGACCGCCTCGATACCGGTGGCGCCGGCATTGATGCCCAAGGTGCCGTTGGGCTGCAGCACCCAGTCGAAGATATAGTCGTAGTTGCCTACGGTACTGATCCAGCGAATGACCAACTCGCGCCGCTCGGCGCTGACGTTCGGCTGGTTGCCTTCCTGATGTTTGTATTCAGGTCCGGCGTAGCGTTCGAACAGCGCCATGGCGCGAGGGATGGTGCGTGGCTCACCGCTGCCGTCGGCCAGGGTGGCATCCAGCAGCACAGCATTGCCGGGCACGTCTGTGCCGCGTTCGATCGATGAGGTGAGGGCGCCCATGCCGAAGTCACCCGAGTCCAGGTAGGCCATGAAGTACCAGCCAATGTCCGGGTCGCCATAGGGCACGATCATCCCGCCCAGGCTGCCCTCGTACATCACTTTGCGCCGCACGCCTTTGTCGTTGTAGGTCAGGGTCGAGAGAACCGGGCCGACCCGCGTGTCCATGCGCAGGTGAAACTCCCAGTTGTGCCACTTCACCACGTTGCCGGTGAGCTGATAGTTCTTGCCCTGGGGCTCGGTGATATCCAAGGGCTTGAGCGCCATAGGCCGCTGGTCACGTCCATCGTAGGGGGCGGGCCGCGAGGGGATCGGCAGCACGCCGGTATCGTCGAGCTTGATCATTTTCTTCTCGGTCAGATCGACCACCGCCACCAGTTGATCAATGGGGTGTGCGTAGAAATTGCCATCGCCGATATCGAGGTAGGACGCGACCTTGAGCAACCTGGCATCGTGCACCAGGCCGTCCTCAGCGCCAAAATAACCGGTGGTCAGCGTTGAAGTGACCACTTTATCCAAATCGGTGACGCCGCGCTTTTTCAGCGCCTGGATATACTGTGGATCGGCCTTGAGTACCCGATCGATCACGGCATCCTCCTCGGCCAGCACACGGCCGTGGACACCCTCGATGAACTTCCATTGCAGCAACTGAGCCTTGTCCAGATCGACGAGCGCCTCGAACACTTTCTTGCCGTCCAGCACGGTCATGCTCGCCTGGCGAGGCAGCGGCGTGGCCTTTTGGTCATAGACGAACGACCAGACCTTTTCCTTGGGCGGCTCGTGCACGCTGACGTCAGTGAACTGCATGCCCTGGCGATAGTGAGGCGATTGCTTGAGCGTCGAGACCGCAGCGGAAATCTCGGCGCCCGTCAGCGGATTCAGGGGGTGCGGACGGGTTTCCAGGCGGAATGTTTCGTCGAGGTCCGACTGGAACAGTTCATTGATCATGCCCGCGTACATCATGGCCGTGCCATCTTTGAGCATGACCGGTGCGGTGAGCTTGAGCGTCTTGCCGTTCACGAGCGCCGTCGGGCTGTCAGGTCGAAGCTTGATGTGGGCGCTGTTGTGGTTGATGACATAGAGGCCGGCGTACTCATCCCAGTGCACGCTGGCCCCGAACGCACGCAGGCTGGTTTCCAGTTCGATCATCTCCACGGGGCCGCCGTGGGCCACGGCCTGGGTCATGGGGCTTGCGGCAAGCAGGGCGGCGAGGGTGGTGGCGAGGGGAGAGGGGAAAAACCGGCGTTTGCGCGACGGTTGCGGGACGTGTTTCGGCATGTGGGTAGCTCCAGGCAATCCATGCACGGCGGCTGCCGTGTCGACGGATTATCTGGAGGCGTATGGGGGGGGCGCAGGGTGAAGGCTTTCCTGCGCCGGGCCGATGCGTTACTCCGCGTAGAAGTAACCGCGGCTGCGCAGCGCCACGATTCGTGGCCGGCCATCGGCGTGGGGCCCGATCTTCTTGCGCAGGTTGCTCACGTGCATGTCCAGGCTGCGGTCATACAGGGTCAATTTGCGGCCCAGGGCGATCTGCGCCAGCTCCTGCTTGTCCAGCGGTTCGCCTGGCTGGCGCAGCAGTGCTTCGAGCAGGCGGCTTTCGGAGATGGTCAGGCTGATGTCGTGTTCGTTGATATTGACCACGCCACGGGCCGGGCTGAAGCACAGGTCGCCCAGTTCCAGCTGGCTGGAGGCGGTCGCGGGGTGGCTGCGCCGCATGACCGCGCGCAGACGGGCGGTCAGTTCGCGGGGGTCGCAGGGTTTGGCCAGGTAATCGTCGGCGCCCAGTTCCAGGCCGAGAATGCGGTCCAGCGGCTCGCCTCGGGCCGAGAGCATCACCACCGGCAGGTCGGCATGCTCGGTGCGCAACTGCTTGAGCAGTTCCAGGCCGCTGCCATCGGGCAGCATGACATCCAGCACGACCGCCGCCGGTTCCAGTTCCGCCAACGCCGCCCGGGCGCTCTTGCCGTCGTGGCAGGCGCGGACCTGAAAGCCTTCCTGGCCCAGCCAGCTGCTCAGCAGCTCGCACAGTTCCTCGTCATCGTCGATCAGTAACAGGTCGCTCATGGGACTCTCTAATCAATGCCGCACGTCTCGGGGCTGGCAGACGGCGGTCAGGGCAGCACTTGCTTGAACGGCTTGACCAGTACCTGGGCATAGACGCCCGCGGCAATGTAAGGGTCGTTGTCGGCCCAGCTCCGGGCGCTGGCCAGGGAGTCGAACTCGGCGACGATCAGGCTGCCGGTGAAGCCGGCTTCGCCCGGGTCGTTGCTGTCGATGGCCGGGTGCGGGCCGGCCAGCACCAGGCGACCTTGCGTCTGCAACTGCTTGAGTCGCTCCAGGTGCGCGGGTCGCACACTCAGGCGTTTTTCCAGGGAGTTTTCGACATCGGTAGAGATAATGGCGTAAAGCATATCAATCCTTGGTTTTGGGGGCGGGCTCGACATCGTGCAGGTGCCGTGACAGGTAGATGCCCTGGCCCACGAGGAACAGCAGGGTCATGCCCAGACTGCCGAACACCTTGAAGTCGACCCAGTAGGCCTGGAAGGTAAAGGCAACAAACAGATTGGCCGCGCCGCAAAAGATGAAAAAGATGATCCAGGCGATGTTCAGGCGGGTCCAGACCGGGTCCGGCAAGGTCAGGGCATGGCCCATCAGGCGCTTGATCAACAGCTTGTCGCCGATGAAGTGGCTGCCGATGAAGGCCACCGCAAACACCCAGTTGACCACTGGCGCCTTCCATTTGAGGAAGGTCTCGCTGTGGAAGGCCAGGGTCAGGCTGCCGAAGATCAGGCAGCCGAGGAGCGTGGCCCACTGGCCTTTTTCCAGGCGCCGCTGGGTGATGAAGAGAATACCGTACACCACCACGGAGGCCGCGATGAGCACGGCCGTGGCGCTGAAGATACCGCCGAGGGTAAAGCTGTGACCCGCCAGGTCGACCGTGCGCGGGTCGAGCTTGAACACGATGAAGAACAGGATCAGCGGGATGAAATCGATCAATTGTTTCACAATGGCAGCCAGAAGCAGGGTGTGACGGGCATAATAACAAACATCAATGACTGCGAAAGCGAAAGCACCTCCATGATGATCGATCTGCACTGCCACAGCACCGCTTCCGACGGCGCCCTGTCGCCCACGGCGCTGGTGGAGCGGGCGTTCGAGAAGGGTGTGCAAACCCTTGCCCTGACTGATCACGATACACTTGAGGGCCTGGCCGAGGCCCGTGAAGCCGCCCATGCCCGGCAAATGCAGTGGATCAGCGGGGTGGAAATGTCCTGCACCTGGGGCGGCGCCACCATTCATGTGCTGGGTTACGGGTTCGATCTGCAAGCGCCGCCGCTGCTGGCCGCTGTCGAGCAACTGCACACCGGGCGCTGGCTGCGGGCCGAGGAAATCAGCCGCAAGCTTGCCCTCAAGGGTATGCCGGGCGCGCTCGAAGGCGCACGGGCGATTCAGCAGGAACTGGGTAACAGCGCCAATGCCCCGGCCCGTCCACACTTCGCCGATTTTCTGGTGCGTGAGGGCTACGTTTCCGACCGCGCCGAAGCGTTCCGCAAGTGGCTGGGGGCTGGCAAGCTGGGCGACGTCAAGCTGCACTGGCCGACCCTGGAGGACACCGTCGGCATGCTCCGCCGGTCGGGTGCCTGGGTCAGCCTGGCCCATCCACTGCATTACGATTTTACCCGCGGCAAGCGTCGCCGCCTGATAGCCGACTATATTCAAGCGGGCGGCCATGCCATCGAAGTGGTCAACGGCATGCCGCCCGCCGAGCAGGTAGGCACCTTGTCCATCCTGGCCCGCGAGTTTGGTCTGCTGGCGAGCGCCGGCAGTGATTTTCATGGCCCGGGCGCCTGGTCGGAGATCGGCGTCTACCGGGCATTGCCCGAGGACCTGCCGCCCTTGTCGGCCCGGTTCAAATATGAGCAATCACTTCCCGTTTGATGAACAGGTAAACCACGTGAGTCAATTTTTTCAGATTCACCCTGAGAATCCGCAGGCGCGCCTGATCAAACAGGCGGTGGAGATCATCCGCGGTGGCGGAGTGGTGATCTATCCCACCGATTCGTCCTATGCCGTGGGTTGCCAGATCGGCGACAAGGGCGCCATCGAGCGTGTGCGCAAATTGCGGCAGCTGGACGACAAGCACAATTTCACGCTGATCTGCCGCGATCTGTCGCAACTGGGCCTGTTCGCCAAGGTCGACACGGCGGCGTTCCGCCTGCTCAAGGCGCACACCCCGGGCCCCTACACCTACATCCTCAATGCCACTCGCGAAGTGCCGCGCCTGTTGCTGCACCCCAAACGTCGCACCATCGGCTTGCGGGTGCCCAACCATCCGATCGCTCATGCGTTGCTGGAGCAGCTGGGCGAGCCGCTGATGAGTGTCAGTCTGATCATGCCCGGCGACAGTGAGCCCATGAGCGACCCCTATGAAATGCGTCAGGCCCTGGAACACCAGGTCGACCTGATCATCGACGGCGGTTTCGGCGGGGTGTCGGCTTCCACTGTGATCAACCTGGCCAATGGCGACCCGGAAGTGGTGCGCGTCGGCTGTGGCGACCCGACGCCGTTTCTGGTCGAAGCCTGAGTGAGCGATCTGAGCGAGGCGCCAGCGCCGGCGGCCGCCGAGTTGCCGCAGCAGCTCCAGCTGGCGCTGGTCTATGGCCAGGCCGTAACCGAACTGCCGGTGGATCTGTACATTCCGCCGGATGCGCTGGAAGTCTTCCTCGAAGCTTTCGAAGGCCCGTTGGACTTGCTGCTGTACCTGATCCGCAAGCAGAATATCGACATCCTCGACATCCCGGTGGCCGAGATCACGCGCCAGTACATGGGCTACGTCGAGCTGATGAAAACCGTGCGCCTGGAGCTGGCTGCCGAGTATCTGGTGATGGCCGCCATGCTCGCCGAGATCAAGTCGCGCATGCTGTTGCCCCGTTCCGCCGAGGCCGAGACCGAAGAGGATGACCCGCGGGCCGAGCTGATCCGCCGCTTGCAGGAATACGAGCGCTTCAAGGCGGCTGCCGAGGGTATCGAAGGCCTCAAGCGGGTCGGTCGCGATATCTTCATTCCCAGGCTCGATGCCCCCCAGGCCAAGGCGCGCAAGCTGTTGCCCGAAGTCACCCTGCCGGAGCTGCTGCTGTCCATGGCCGAGGTGCTGCGCCGGGGCGACATGTTCGAGAGCCATCAGGTCAGCCGCGAAGCGCTGTCCACTCGCGAGCGCATGAGCGATGTGCTGGAAAGGCTCAAGGGCGGCGGCTTCGTGCCGTTCAGCGAGCTGTACACGGCCGAGGAGGGCAAGCTCGGGGTGGTGGTGACCTTTATGGCGATTCTTGAGCTGGTCAAGGAATCGCTGATCGAACTGGTGCAGAATGAGCCATTTGCCGCCATCCACGTACGGGCTAGAGCCGAGTAGAAGAATCGACCCATGAACCTTAGCGAACCCCGCGATCTGGCGCCCCTGCTGGAAGCCTTTCTGCTCGCCTCGGGCAAGGCGCAATCCTTGGAGCGGCTCTACGAGCTGTTCGAAGAGGCTGAGCGCCCCGAACCGCCGGTGTTCAAGAAAGCCCTGGAACTGTTGCGCAAGTCCTGTGACCACCGCGCCTTCGAGTTTGTCGAAGTTGCCTCTGGCTACCGCTTGCAGATCCGCGAGAAGTACGCGCCCTGGGTTGGCCGCCTGTGGGAAGAACGCCCCCAGCGCTACTCCCGTGCGCTGCTGGAAACCCTGGCGTTGATTGCCTATCGCCAGCCCATTACCCGTGGCGAAATCGAGGAGGTGCGCGGTGTTGCGGTCAACAGCAACATCGTCAAGACCCTGCTCGAGCGCGAATGGGTGCGAGTCGTGGGCTATCGCGATGTGCCTGGCCGGCCGGCGATGTTTGCCACCACCAAGACCTTTCTCGACGACTTCAACCTGAAGAACCTCGACGACCTGCCGCCGCTGGCCGAGCTGCGGGAGATCGAACCCGAGCCGATGGTGCAACTACCCGACGATGACGATCCACCGGTGCCGGCTCACCTGCAGGCGCTGGCCGACGCCAGCGCCGACCCGGACGCGCGGGAAGAGCCTCGCGAGCAGACCAATTTCCGCACGTTGCTGGTCGAACTGGACGCCATGGAAGACGGTCTGAAGACGGACTTCGACGATTTGCTGATCGAGACGCCGGTCTCCGCCTTCGACGAGAGCGAGGACGATGGCCTGGGTCTGGAGCAGCCGTTCGAGGACGACCCTGACCCTCGCCGCGAGTGACCCCATGAGTTCCAGCAAGAATCCCTGCACCGGGCTATGCAAGTTCGACGACGATGTCTGCCTGGGTTGCGGCCGCACCAAGCGCGAGGCCAAAGGCTGGAAGAAGATGGACAAGGACGAGCGCGGCGAGGTGGTGCAACAGGCCAAGGCCCGGCTCAAGGCCATGAAAGGCGGCGGTCGTCGAAAAAAGAAATAAACCTGCTAGGCTCAGGTGCGTAACGTGCGCCATGAGCGTATGATTCGCGACCCTTCGGCCGCCCCTCTTCAGGTGCGGCCACGATTCATTGACCCACCGGGAGGTGCTTAGCATGTCTGTAAAAGATCAAACCGAAAGCCAGGAAATCGGCCCCGCCGGCGAGAAACTGCAAAAGGTCCTGGCCCGTATCGGCGTCGGCTCTCGGCGTGACGTCGAAGCCTGGATCGCCCAGGGCCGCATCAAGGTCAACGGCGTGGCCGCCAGCCTTGGCCTGCGCGTCGACCTGCACGACGCCATCACCGTCGATGGCAAGGTGATCAAGCGCGAAGAAGCCGCCGAAACCGTGCGCCGCGTCATCATCTACAACAAGCCCGACGGCGAGATCTGCACCCGTGACGACCCGGAAGGCCGCCCTACCGTATTCGATCGCCTGCCGCGTCCGAAAGAAGGTCGCTGGATCAACATCGGTCGCCTGGACATCAACACCACCGGTTTGCTGATGTTCACCACCGACGGCGAGCTGGCCAACCGCTTGATGCATCCGTCCTTCGAAATGGACCGCGAGTACGCCGTACGCGTACGCGGTGAAGTCGATGACGACATGCTTCTGCGCTTGAAGAACGGCGTGATCCTCGAAGACGGTCCGGCGCGTTTCACCGATATCCAACAGGCGCCGGGCGGCGAAGGTTTCAACCACTGGTACCACTGCGTGGTGATGGAAGGTCGCAACCGCGAAGTGCGTCGTCTGTGGGAATCCCAGGGCCTGGTGGTCAGCCGGCTGAAGCGCGTGCGCTTCGGTCCGGTGTTCCTCAACTCGGACCTGCCCATGGGCCGCTGGCGCGAACTGAGCCAGGGTGAAGTCGATATCCTGGCCGGTGAAGTCAACCTGACGCCGGTGGCCATGCCGAACATGACCGCCAAGACCAAAGACAAGATGGAGCGCCTGCAGCGCAAGTCGTCCCGTCCTCTGGGGCGTGGCGAGCGTGTGGTGCGGACCTTGCGTCCGGCCCATGACGAATCCACCCCGGCCGGTAGCCGCCCGGTTCGCACCCCGCGCGCGCCGCTGGAGCAGGAAGGCAGCAACCGTCCGACACGCAAGGACGACGCCCGTCGCTCCGAGCCGCGCAAGCCGGCCGCACGCAAGGACTCCCGTGGCACGCCAGTGGCGGACCGCCCGGTGGACAACAAGCGCCCGGCCAAGCCGGCCGCCAAGCGTCCGGGCATTCGTCTGGTGGACGATGCACCTTCGGGCAAGCGTCGTGGCCCGGCGGCCGGTGCCGGTCAGCGCCCAGGCTTCGGCAAGCGCACGCCGAAGCCCAAGTCCGAGTAAGCAGGCGTCGGCCGTGCTGGAAATCTCCGCCAACGTGCAACTGGCCGATGCCGAAATCGAACTGAGCGCCATTCGCGCTCAGGGCGCCGGTGGGCAGAACGTCAACAAGGTCTCCAGCGCGGTGCACCTGCGCTTTGACATCCAGGCTTCATCCCTGCCGCCGTTCTACAAGGAACGGCTGTTGGCGTTGCGCGACAGTCGCATCACCAGCGACGGCGTGATCGTCATCAAAGCCCAACAGTACCGTACCCAGGAACAGAACCGGAACGATGCCCTGGAGCGTCTGCGCGAGTTGATTCTGGCCGCGACCAAGGTCGAAAAGGCGCGCCGGCCGACCAAGCCGACGCGCAGTTCCAAGGTGCGGCGCCTGGATGCCAAGAGCCAGCGCGGCTCGATCAAGGCAGGCCGCGGGAAAGTCGATTTCTAGAGCTTTTCTTCTGCGTGGTGAGGGCGAATTCTGGCCTGCCTGAACAGGTAGAAACTCAGGCTCAGGCCGCTCATGGAAGCCATCGCCGCAAACAGGAAGATCGACGAAAAGCCGAAGCCTGACGCAATCGCTCCGGCCAGCGGTCCTGTTATTCCCAGCGACATATCGACGAACAGCGAGTAGGCGCCCACTGCCGCGCCACGGCTGGACGCGGGCACCAGTTTCATCGCCTCCACGCCCAGCGCCGGGAATACCAGCGAGAAGCCGAAACCGCTCAAGCCAGCACCGATCAGGGCGAGGTTCGGCGTGGGCGCCAGCCACAGCACCAGCAAACCGATGCTTTCCACGGTCAGGCAGCCGATGGCCACCGGAAAGCCGCCAATGCGGTTGATGAAGCTGGCGAACAGCAGGCGCGCGAGAATGAAGCTGCTGCCGAACAGCGTCAGGCACAAGGCCGCATTGGGCCAGCTGTGGGAACCGTAATACAGGGTGATGAAGGTGGCGATGGTGCCGAAGCCGATGCCACCCAGGGCCAGGCCCATGCCGTGGGGAAACACCACCCCCAGCACGTGCATGAACGGCAGGCGCACGCCTTGCACGATAGGCGCGGGCTCCTTGTTCCAGGCCAGTCGCACGCCAATGGCCGAGAGCAGTATGATCGCCACCCCCATGCTCCACAGCCCCAGCGCATGCACCAGCACGACCCCCAGCGGCGCACCGATGGCCAGGGCGCCATAGTTGGCGATGCCGTTCCAGGAAATGACCTTGGCGGTGTTGGCCGCCCCGACCCGGCCGATGCCCCAGCCGATAGCGCCGGCGCCCACCAGGCTTTCGGCAAAACCCAGGACGATGCGGCCGACGAACAGGCTGCCCAGGCTGAACATCGGCCAGGCGTGGGTGAAGGCCGAGACCAGCATGAACACGCCGCTCGCGCCACAGCCGAACAGGCCATAGATCACGGCCTTCTTGGCGCCGCTGTTATCGATGATTTTGCTGGAGTAGGGCCGGCTGAACAGGGTGGCAAAGTACTGCACACTGATCACCAGGCCAGCGATCACGGCGCCAAAGCCCAGATCGGTGTGCACATAGCCAGGCAGCACGGCCAGCGGGATGCCGATGTTGAGGTAGCCGATAAAGGTGAAGACAACGATGGAAACGACTTGCAGCGTGACCGCCATGGGGCGCTGGTTGGGCATGAGGCATTCCAGGTTTCGCAAAAAGTTACAGTCTAGACGCCCCGACTTGGGCTCGGGGACACAGCATAGAGTCTTGTCGCTAACACTATGTTCAACGTCGGCTTCAATATCGGCTTCAGTGCCGGTCCGGTGTAATGAGTTTGGTGGCGACCAGTGCCGCGAGGGCATTTTCGCGGGTGCCGAAACGGGCCAGCAACGCGGCCTGACGGTCAGCGGGCAGGCGGTTCCAGACCAGGATCATCTGCTGGGCAGCTTCGATCATCTGCACGGCCTGGGCTTCATCGAGGGTGTCGGTCATGGGGAGGGGCCTGCTGTCGAACAGTGGAAACCGGGACCCGTTCAAGCCGATGGGCCGCCGCCGTTTCCACATCATCGAAGGTTTAGCGCGCCTGATCCTTGCGGTCGGCGTGATGGGGTTGCGTAGGGTCGCCTTGCTCGCTGTCCACTTGTTGCTCGCGGCTCGATTGGGCGGGGGTCTGCTCGGGTTCGTGCAGGCTTGGGAAGGGGAAGTTCGGGATCTCGTGCATCGTCGTCACTCCTCGCAAGGGCTGGTTGAAGTTAGTGCAGCGCCGCAAGGATACCTCAGTCGGTGTGACATTTTGGATTAAACCTCGGTCACGACCCTGTCTGTACGTGCCGCCAGGATGAAATCATTGCGATGCAGCCCTCGGATCGAGTGGGTCCACCAGGTCACGGTGACCTTGCCCCATTCGGTCAACAAGGCCGGATGATGGTCCTCGGCCTCGGCAACCTGGCCGACGGCGTTGGTGAATGCCAGCGCCTGGCGGAAGTTCTTGAACGTGTAGACCTTCTCCAATTGCATCACGCCGTCGCGCACCTCGAGCTTCCAGCCCGCAATCTCCTTGAGCAGGTGCGCCCGCTCTTCGTCGCTGACCTTCGGTGCATCGTTACCACAGGCTTCACATCGGGCTTGGGACAAGGCACTCATAGGGTTCTTCTCCTGTCATCAGGTGGGAATCTTGCGGCATGCAGGCCCAGCTTCGTGGCCTGTTCGACTATCGCTTGGCGGGTGATCAGACGGTGCCAGGTTTGATGTTCGGCCGGCGAGTCATCAATATAACCCTGCGCATTGGGTACAGGAGCGACCTATAACATCATGTCGCGCTCCTGATAATAAGGTTGTCCGTGGTTTATCAAGTTTAGCGCAGGGTTTGAATACGGCCAGTGTACGGAAACTGGCGCGTCTGGGAGGGCGGGGCCTTTTAACCATTAGAGCAGCCGTTGCCCATGACGCTGTACGCTAATACATGGCGCTGCCCCGCAGAATCCTCGTAGGCCATCTGCATCGGCACCACGCCGCACTCGTTGGGCACTTGCGTGGTGCTGATCACGCGGGCAATGTCCAACTTCATGCCGTACGTATATTGTTGAGGGTTTACCGGTGGAGTCGTGTCCGTCGTGTCACCGGCAGCCAGAGCCACACCGCAGACACTGCTGAGTGCTAAAACAACTAACGTTTTCATGTTGATCGTTACCGTGTTGAGGTCGTCAAAGAGCTCGCGGCCCTTGTGAGGCCACGAGTGAAGCGAAAGTTTGAAACGTTCGAAGGTGCAACGCCATGGTGAATCATCTTAAAAGGTACGACTGACGTGCCTTCGTGGGGCCGGTCAACGGGTCAATCGCATTGCCGTGTTGGCGAGATGGATTCTAGGGCGGGAAGGCCCCGTCAAACAGCGATCCTTTTGATAAACAGTTTTATCCGAATCGGTAACAATGACTTTCGCGGCGGCGCAGCACGGCCCGCAATGTTCATCGAAACGGGGCTGACAAGGCCGTCCCAGAGGGGTATGGTCCAAGTTAATACCATCGTCGAATGGTCAAGTCGGCCCCAGGGCCTTACAAGACTTGTCTACAACAACAAACATTCCACCGAGGTAAGAAAGATGAGTGCGGCTTCTTTGTATCCTGTTCGTCCTGAAGTGGCAGCGGCCACCCTGACCGACGAAGCGACCTACAAGGCCATGTACCAGCAGTCAGTCATCAACCCGGATGGTTTCTGGCGTGAACAGGCCCGGCGCCTTGACTGGATCAAGCCGTTTGATGCCGTGAAGCAGACTTCCTTTGATGACCACCACGTGGACATCAAGTGGTTCGCCGACGGCACCCTCAACGTCTCCTACAACTGTCTGGATCGCCACCTTGCCGAGCGGGGTGACCAGATCGCGATCATCTGGGAAGGCGACGACCCGGCCGACCACCGCAACATCACTTACCGAGAACTCCACGAAGCAGTGTGCAAGTTCGCCAATGCGTTGCGCGGTCAGGACGTGCACCGTGGCGACGTGGTGACCCTTTACATGCCGATGATTCCCGAAGCCGTGGTGGCCATGCTGGCCTGTACCCGCATCGGCGCGATTCATTCGGTAGTGTTCGGCGGCTTCTCGCCTGAAGCGCTGGCCGGGCGGATCATCGACTGCAAATCGAAAATTGTCATCACCGCCGACGAAGGCGTGCGCGGCGGCAAGCGTACGGCGCTCAAGGCCAATGTCGACCTGGCGCTGACCAACCCGGAAACGGCCAGCGTGCAGAAAATCATCGTGTGCAAGCGCACCGGCGGCAACATCGCCTGGCACCAGCACCGCGACATCTGGTACGAGGACCTGATGAAGGTCGCCTCCAGCCATTGCGCGCCGAAAGAAATGGGTGCCGAAGAGCCCTTGTTCATCCTCTACACCTCGGGCTCCACCGGTAAACCCAAGGGCGTGCTGCACACCACCGGTGGCTACCTGGTTTATGCCGCCTTGACCCATGAGCGGGTGTTCGACTACAAGCCAGGGGACATCTACTGGTGCACCGCCGACGTGGGTTGGGTCACCGGCCACAGCTACATCGTCTATGGCCCGTTGGCCAACGGCGCCACCACTTTGCTGTTTGAAGGGGTGCCGAACTACCCGGACATCACGCGCTTGTCGAAGATCATCGACAAGCACAAGGTCAATATTCTCTACACCGCGCCGACGGCCATTCGCGCCATGATGGCCGAGGGCAAGGCCGCTGTGGCGGGCGCCGACGGGTCGAGCTTGCGCCTGCTGGGGTCGGTGGGCGAGCCGATCAACCCCGAAGCCTGGAACTGGTACCACAACACCATCGGCCAGCAGCATTGCCCGATCGTCGACACCTGGTGGCAGACCGAAACCGGCGGCATCCTGATCAGCCCGCTGCCGGGGGCGACGGCGCTCAAGCCAGGTTCGGCCACCAAGCCGTTCTTTGGGGTAGTGCCCGCGCTGGTGGATAACCTGGGCAACATCATCGAGGGCGCCGCCGAGGGCAACCTGGTGATTCTGGACTCCTGGCCCGGGCAGTCTCGCAGCCTGTACGGCGACCACGACCGTTTCGTCGACACCTACTTCAAGACCTTCCGCGGCATGTACTTCACCGGCGACGGCGCACGTCGCGACGAAGACGGTTACTACTGGATCACCGGGCGTGTGGATGACGTGCTCAACGTCTCGGGTCACCGAATGGGTACGGCGGAGATCGAAAGCGCCATGGTCGCCCATCCCAAAGTGGCGGAAGCCGCCGTGGTAGGTGTGCCCCATGACTTGAAAGGGCAGGGGATCTATGTCTACGTGACCCTCAATGGCGGTGAAGAGCCCAGCGAAGCCTTGCGTCTTGAATTGAAGAACTGGGTGCGCAAGGAGATCGGCCCGATTGCCTCGCCGGACGTCATCCAGTGGGCGCCTGGCCTGCCGAAGACTCGCTCGGGGAAAATCATGCGCCGTATCCTGCGTAAGATCGCCACGGGCGAATACGACGCCCTGGGGGATATCTCGACCCTGGCCGACCCTGGAGTGGTGCAGCACCTGGTGGAGACCCATCGGACCATGAAGGTGGCGTAACCGCGCGCGATCATCGGCGGTACAGGACCGAGCTGCGCGGCAAGGCCGCGCCGCCCGCTTCCCGAGCAAGCTCGGCCCTGCCGGTTGGTTCTCCTTGCTGGCCACAACCTCGATATCTATCGGTGTTACCGCTGGCGCCCCAGCCTGGGGCTTAATGACTCAAAACAACGCAAGTCCCTGAATCGCAAACCCCTCCTGTCACGCCGCACTTGCCGCAGTGCAAGGCTTTGCCAATAATAGGCGCGTAATTTGCTTGATAGACCGGTTAGCTTGCTTTTGCGCTACATACCCCGCAACAACTGTCAACACCCTCTATCTGCTTTCTCGATGCTTCTGTAATTACTTGTCGCATTGAAGAAATATCGAGTTACCCCCTGCCGCTAGAATGCCGGTCACTCGCTGACTGGTCGGCGCCCATTTCGCTCATTGGTTGTCCACATGAAAAAACTTGCCCTGCTTGGCGCCCTGGCGCTGTCCGTGCTGTCGGTTACTGCCCTTGCCGACGAAAAACCAATGAAGATCGGCATCGAAGCCGCTTACCCACCGTTTGCGTCCAAAGGGCCGGACGGCAAGATCGTCGGTTTCGACTACGACATCGGCAACGCCCTGTGCGCCGAAATGAAGGTCAAGTGCGTGTGGGTCGAGCAGGAGTTCGACGGCCTGATCCCGGCGCTGAAAGTGCGCAAGATCGATGCCATTCTCTCGTCCATGTCCATCACCGACGAGCGCAAGCAATCGGTGGATTTCTCCAACAAGTACTACAACACCCCGGCTCGCCTGGTGATGAAGGCCGGCACGCCGCTGAGCGAAGGCCTGGCTGAAATCAAGGGCAAGAAGATCGGCGTGCAGCGCGGCTCGATCCATGAGCGCTTTGCCACCGAAGTGTTGAAGCCCCTGGGCGCCGAAGTCGTGCCTTACGGTTCGCAGAACGAGATTTACCTGGACGTGGCCGCCGGACGCCTCGACGGCACCCTGGCCGACGCGACCCTGCTGCAGGACGGTTTCCTCAATACCGATGCTGGCAAGGGCTATGCTTTCGTCGGCCCGGCATTCACCGACGTGAAGTACTTCGGTGACGGCGTGGGCATCGCCGTGCGCAAGGGTGACAAGGCCGATCTGGACAAGATCAACGCCGCCATTGCTGCCATTCGCGCCAACGGCACCTACAAGACCCTCCAGGACAAGTACTTCAATTTTGATATCTACGGCCAATAACGCCGTCCTGATGTTCACCGCCACGGCGCCGGCCCCAGTGACCCTGAGGCCGGCGCCTTTTTTCACGGCAGGTTCGGTTCACAGTCGAGGATCCCTTACATGTTGAATGGCTACGCAGGCGTCATCCTCGATGGCGTATGGCTGACGCTGCAGCTGGCCCTCAGTTCGATGGCACTGGCCATCGTGCTGGGCCTGATCGGTGTGGCAATGCGCCTGTCGCCGGTGCGCTGGCTGGCGCGCCTGGGGGACCTGTACAGCACGGTGATTCGCGGGATTCCCGACCTGGTGCTGATCCTGCTGATCTTCTACGGCGGTCAGAACCTGCTCAACACCGTGGCGCCGATGCTGGGGCACGACGACTACATCGACCTCGATCCGCTGGTGTCGGGCATCGTGACGCTGGGCTTTATCTTCGGAGCCTATCTTTCGGAAACCTTCCGCGGGGCGTTCATGGCCATCCCCAAAGGCCAGGCCGAGGCCGGCATGGCCTATGGCATGAGCAGTCTGCAGATCTTCTTTCGGGTGCTGGTGCCCCAAATGATTCGCCTGGCGATTCCAGGTTTCACCAACAACTGGCTGGTGCTGACCAAGGCCACTGCCTTGATTTCGGTGGTGGGGCTGCAGGACATGATGTTCAAGGCCAAACAGGCGGCTGATGCGACCCGCCAACCCTTCACGTTCTACCTCGCCGTGGCGGCCTTGTACCTGGTGATCACCAGCGTCTCGCTGCTGATCCTGCGGGCGGTGGAGAAACGCTACTCGGCTGGCGTCAAGGTGGCTGACCTATGATCTTCAACTACGTGGTGGTCTGGCAGAGCCTGCCGCTGTACTTCGCCGGCTTGCTGGAAACGCTCAAGCTGCTGGCGCTGTCCCTGGCCTTCGGCCTGATGGCGGCCTTGCCGCTGGCCCTCATGCGGGTGTCGAAACAGCCGCTGGTCAACGGTATCGCCTGGCTCTACACCTATGTGATTCGCGGCACACCGATGCTGGTCCAGCTCTTTCTCATCTACTACGGGCTGGCCCAGTTCGAAGCGGTGCGCAACAGTGTGTTCTGGCCGTGGCTGTCCAGCGCGACCTTCTGCGCCTGCCTGGCCTTTGCCATCAACACCAGCGCCTATACCGCCGAGATCATCGCCGGCAGCCTGCGGGCCACGCCCGCCGGGGAGATCGAGGCGGCCAAGGCGATGGGCATGTCCCGCGCCAGGATGTATCGACGGATCCTGCTGCCGTCGGCCTTGCGCCGGGCGCTGCCGCAGTACAGCAATGAAGTGATCATGATGCTGCAGACCACCAGTCTTGCCAGTATCGTGACGCTGCTGGACATCACCGGTGCGGCGCGCACGGTCAACGCGCAGTTCTACCTGCCCTTCGAGGCCTATATCACCGCGGGTGTGTTCTACCTGTGCCTGACCTTTATCCTCGTACGCCTGTTCAAGCTGGCCGAGCGCCGCTGGCTGGGCTACCTGGCTCCACGCAAGGGCTGACTGCATGCTACGTACCGACATTTCACTGCCGTGGAGCACCCTCGGCACCGAGCGCCTGCTGAGTGTCTTTCGCTTCGGCGAGGGCCAGCGCAAGGCTTACATTCAGGCCAGCCTGCATGCAGACGAGCTGCCGGGCATGCGCACTGCCTGGGAGCTGAAAAAGCGCCTGGGGCAGCTGGAAGCGGCCGGGGCGCTGAAGGGCGTGATCGAGCTGGTGCCGGTGGCCAACCCCATCGGGCTGGGGCAATTGCTTCAGGGTGCCCATCAAGGCCGTTTCGAGTTCGGCAGCGGCAAGAACTTCAATCGCGACTTCTTCGAGCTGAGCGAACCGGTGGCCGAGTTACTGCAGGGCAGGCTCGGTGAGGACGGTCATGCCAACACCTTGCTGATCCGCCAGGCCATGCTCGACGTGCTGGCCGCGCTGCCACCGGCCAGCAGCCAGCTGCAAGGCCTGCAACGGTTGTTGCTGAGCCATGCCTGCACCGCCGATGTGGTGCTGGACCTGCACTGCGACGCGGATGCAGCCCTGCACATGTACGCCTTGCCGCAACAATGGCCACAGTGGCGTTCGCTGGCCGGGCACCTGGGCGTCAAGGTCGGTCTGCTGGCCGAGGACTCGGGCGGCAGTTCCTTCGACGAGGCCTGTTCCTTGTCCTGGTTGCGCCTGCAACGGCTGTTCCCTCAGGCGCAGATTCCCCTGGCGTGCCTGGCGACCACCGTCGAGCTGGGCGGCCAGGCCGACACCGAGCGTGACCAGGCTGTGGCCCATGCCGAAGGCATCCTGGCGTTTCTCGCCGAGCAGGGCTTGATCGACGGTCAATGGCCGGCCGCTGACGGCTGTTGCGAGGCTGTCCCGTTCGAAGGCACCGAACTGCTCTACGCGCCGCATCCCGGAGTGGTCAGCTTTCTGCGTCGGGCCGGGGAGTGGGTCGAGGTGGGTGACCCGCTGTTCGAAGTCATAGACCCGCTGTCCGACCAGGTCAGCACGGTGTGCGCCGGTACGGCCGGCGTGCTGTTTGCCATTGAACGCCTGCGTTACGCGCAACCCGGCTTCTGGCTGGCAAAGATTGCGGGCAGCCAACCTCTTCGTCGCGGGCGACTGCTCAGCGACTGACCGTTTTGCGAGACATACGACATGAACAAACTTGAAGTTCAGGACCTGCACAAACGCTACGGCACCCATGAAGTGCTCAAGGGTGTTTCTCTGGCCGCCAAGGCGGGGGACGTCATCAGCATCATCGGTTCCAGCGGTTCGGGCAAGAGCACCTTCCTGCGCTGCATCAACCTGCTGGAACAGCCGCATGGCGGCAAGATCCTGCTCAACAACGAAGAGCTCAAGCTGGTGCCGGCCAAGGACGGCGGCTTGCGGGCAGCCGATCCCAAACAGTTGCAGCGCCTGCGCTCGCGCCTGTCCATGGTGTTCCAGCATTTCAACCTGTGGGCGCACATGACCGCGCTGGAAAATGTGATGGAAGCACCGGTGCACGTACTCGGCCTGTCGAAGAAGGAGGCGCTGGAAAAGGCCGAGCACTACCTGGCCAAGGTCGGGGTCGGCCATCGCAAGGATGCCTATCCCGGCCACATGTCCGGCGGCGAACAGCAGCGCGTGGCCATTGCCCGAGCGTTGGCGATGGAGCCTGAGGTGATGCTGTTCGACGAGCCGACCTCGGCGCTGGACCCGGAGCTGGTGGGTGATGTGCTCAAGGTCATGCAGTCCCTGGCCCAGGAAGGTCGGACCATGGTGGTGGTGACCCACGAGATGGGGTTTGCCCGTGAAGTCTCGAACCAGTTGCTGTTCCTCCACAAAGGGCGGGTGGAAGAGCACGGTGACCCGCGTGAAGTACTGGCCAACCCGAAGTCCGAGCGCCTGCAGCAGTTTCTTTCCGGCAGCTTGAAGTAAGCTGACCCCACTTGAGTCCGGATCACCCCATGAGCAGCACGCAACGAATCGGTTTTCTTGTCTGGCCCGGCACCAAGGCCTTGACCCTGGCGCTGGCCGAGGAGGCCCTGCGCGTAGCGCAAAAGGTGCATCCGGAAGTCACCTATGACCTGCAGTTCTATCTGGCGGAAACACCGGAGGTGCCGGCCCTCGGCGCCTGGCAGTTGCCCGGACTGCCCTGGCAGGGGCAGTTGGACGCCTGCCACAAGCTGTTCCTGCTGGCCGACGAGCCGCCGACCGCGGTCCATGCCAGCCTGGGCAGTGCGCTCAAGCATGCGGTGCGCGGTGGCTGTGTGATCGGCGGGCTGTCGGCCGGTGTCTACCCGTTGGCACTCCTGGGCTTGCTGGACGGTTACCGGGCGGCCGTGCACTGGCGCTGGCAGGATGATTTTGCCGAGCGTTTTCCCAAGGTCATTGCCACCAGCCATCTGTTCGACTGGGACCGCGACCGCATGACCGCCTGTGGCGGTCTGTCGGTGCTCGATCTGTTGCTGGCCGTCCTGGCCCGCGATCACGGCGCCGAGCTGGCCGGCGCGGTGTCCGAAGAACTGGTGGTGGAGCGTATCCGCGAGGGCGGCGAGCGTCAGCGCATCCCGCTGCAAAATCGCCTGGGTTCCAGTCACCCGAAGCTGACCCAGGCCGTGCTGCTGATGGAAGCCAATATCGAGGAGCCTCTGACCACCGATGAAATCGCCCAGCACGTCTGCGTTTCGCGGCGCCAGTTGGAGCGGATCTTCAAGCAGTACCTCAATCGGGTACCCAGTCAGTACTACCTGGAACTGCGCCTGAACAAGGCCCGGCAGATGTTGATGCAGACCAGCAAGTCGATCATCCAGATCGGCCTGTCGTGCGGGTTCTCCTCAGGGCCGCATTTTTCCAGTGCCTATCGCAACTTCTTTGGCGCCACGCCACGGGAGGATCGCAATCAACGGCGCAACAGCAGTCCGTTCGAGTTGTCGTCGGTGCCGGCGGAGCGGGGGTAGAGGTATTTTCGGTGAGTCTTGATGAAAGGCCATCTTGGGCAGATCGCGATCCAGCCCACACTTGGCCAATCCCCCCGCCAAAGGTTTAAACTGCGCCTTTGTGACGCTATATGTCGCATTGCCGACAACCCCGGCACAACACGGTTTGGCGCTATAAGAAGTTGTCGCTTGGCGGCAATGCCGGGTGTCAGGCAGCCCCTACAATCCCCCCATCGTCGGCCAGTCCAGGCCCACGTTCCTTTTCAGGAGACTCCGATGTCTGTTGAGCATGCTCAGGTGCAACGCGCCGATTTCGACCAGGTAATTGTTCCCACTTACGCACCGGCGGCTTTCATCCCCGTGCGCGGCGCGGGTTCTCGCGTGTGGGACCAGGCTGGTCGTGAGCTCATCGACTTCTCCGGCGGCATTGCCGTCAACGTGCTGGGCCACGCCCATCCGGTGTTGGTCAAGGCCTTGACCGAGCAGGCCAACAAGCTGTGGCATGTGTCCAACGTGTTCACCAACGAGCCGACCTTGCGCCTGGCGCACAAGCTGGTGGACGCCACCTTTGCCGAGCGTGCGTTCTTCTGCAACTCCGGCGCCGAAGCCAACGAAGCCGCCTTCAAGCTGGCGCGGCGCGTGGCCCACGACAATTTCGGCCCCGACAAGTACGAGATCATTGCCGCCGTCAACAGCTTCCACGGCCGTACCCTGTTCACCGTCAGTGTCGGAGGCCAGCCCAAGTACTCCGACGGTTTCGGCCCGAAGATCACCGGCATCAGCCACGTCCCGTACAACGACCTCGAAGCCCTCAGGGCGGCGGTCTCGGACAAGACCTGCGCCGTGGTGCTGGAGCCGGTGCAAGGCGAAGGTGGTGTCCTGCCCGCTGACCTGGCCTACCTGCAAGGCGCCCGCGAGCTGTGCAACCAGTTCAACGCGCTGCTGGTGTTCGACGAAGTGCAAAGCGGCATGGGCCGCAGCGGCGAGCTGTTCGCCTACATGCACTACGGCGTGATCCCGGACATCCTCACCAGTGCCAAGAGCCTGGGCGGCGGTTTCCCGATCGGTGCCATGCTCACCACCGAGCACCTGGCCAAGCACTTCCAGCCCGGCACCCACGGCACCACCTACGGCGGCAACCCGCTGGCCTGCGCGGTGGCGGAAGCGGTGATCGACACCATCAATACCGACGAAGTGCGTGCTGGTGTGCGTGCCCGTCATGACCGTTTCAAGACCCGCCTGGAGCAGATTGGCCAGCAGTACGGCGTGTTCAGTGAAGTGCGCGGTTTGGGCCTGTTGATCGGCTGCGTGTTGACCGACGCCTGGAAAGGCAAGGCCAAGGACTTCTTCAACGCTGCCGAGCAGCACGACCTGATGATCTTGCAAGCCGGCCCCGACGTAGTGCGTTTCGCCCCAAGCCTGGTGGTGGAAAACACGGATATCGACGAGGGCCTGGACCGCTTCGAGCGAGCCGTGGCAAGCCTGACCAAGGGCTGATCCGCTCTCTGTTGCGACGGGCGCGCGTGCGCCCGTTCTTTTTCTTCTGCACACGGTTGTTTTTTTCTTGAGAACCCTAGGAGTGACACCATGCTGGTGATGCGCCCTGCGCAAATGGCTGACCTGGACGAGGTCCAGCGTCTGGCTGCCGACAGCCCGATTGGTGTCACTTCGCTGCCAGACGATGCCGGTCGCCTGCGCGACAAGATTGCCGCGTCCGATGCATCGTTTGCCGCCGAAGTCAGCTTCAATGGCGAGGAAAGCTATTTCTTTGTACTGGAAGACAGCGCCACCCAGCGTCTGGTGGGCTGCTCGGCCATCGTCGCCTCGGCGGGCTATTCCGAGCCGTTCTACAGTTTTCGCAACGAGACCTTCGTGCACGCATCGCGCGAGCTGAAGATCCATAACAAGATCCACGTGCTTTCCCAGTGCCATGACCTCACTGGCAACAGCCTGCTCACCAGCTTCTATGTGGTGCCGGAGCTGGTGGGCAGCGCCTGGTCGGAGCTCAACTCCCGTGGTCGCCTGCTGTTCGTCGCCAATCACCCCGAGCGTTTCGCCGATTCGGTGGTGACCGAGATCGTCGGCTACAGCGACGATCAGGGCGACTCGCCGTTCTGGGACGCCATCGGGCGCAATTTTTTCGACATCAACTACGCCGCCGCCGAGCGTCTGTGCGGCCTGAAAAGCCGGACCTTCCTCGCCGAGCTGATGCCGCACTACCCGATCTACGTGCCGTTGTTGCCCGATGCCGCCCAGGAAGCCATGGGCCAGGTTCATCCGCGGGCGCAGATCACCTTCGACATCCTCATGCGCGAAGGCTTCGAGACCGATCATTACATCGACATCTTCGACGGCGGCCCGACCCTGCACGCGCGGGTATCGAGCATCCGCTCCATTGCCCAGAGCCGCGTGGTCCCGGTAAAAGTGGACAGCGAGCGCGCCGATGAGCGCAGCAACGGAAATGGCCGGCAATACCTGGTGGCCAACGGTCAGTTGCAGGACTATCGCGCCGTGTTGCTGGAGCTCGACTGGGTGCCTGGCAAACCGGTGACGCTGACCCCGGGCGCGGCTGAAGCGCTGGGTGTGGGCGAGGGCGCCAGCGTGCGCCTGGTGGCTGTTTGAATCCTGTTATCCACAGGTCGGTTTCTGCGCAGCGCACACTCGGATGCGTTTCGCTTGAGGAGAAAGCATGATCGTTCGTCCCGTACGCAACAGCGACCTGCCCGCGCTGATCGACCTGGCCCGCAGCACCGGCGCCGGCCTGACCACGTTGCCGGCCAATGAAGAGCGGCTGGCGCATCGGGTGAGTTGGGCTGAAAAGACCTTTCGCGGCGAAGCGGGGCGGGGCGATGCCGACTACCTGTTTGTGCTCGAAGACGACGCCGGCCAGGTGGTGGGGATTTCCGCCATTGCCGGTGCGGTGGGCTTGCGCGAGCCCTGGTACAACTACCGGGTAGGGCTGACGGTCAGTGCTTCACAGGAACTGGACATCTATCGGGAAATTCCCACGCTGTTCCTGGCCAACGATTTGACCGGCAACTCCGAGCTGTGTTCGCTGTTCCTGCGTGACGATCAGCGCACCGGCCTCAACGGCCGATTGCTGGCCAAGGCGCGGTTGCTGTTCATTGCCGAATTTCGCAGCCTGTTCGGCAACAAGATCATCGCCGAAATGCGCGGTATTTCCGATGAGAATGGTCGGTCGCCGTTCTGGGAGAGCCTGGGTCGGCACTTCTTCAAGATGGAGTTCAGCCAGGCGGACTACCTGACCGGTGTGGGCAACAAAGCCTTCATCGCCGAACTGATGCCCAAATTTCCGCTGTATTCGTGCTTCCTGTCGGAAGCGGCACGCGGGGTGATCGGCAAGGTGCATACCGATACCGAACCGGCCCTGGCCATGCTCAAGGCAGAGGGTTTCAGCTATCAGGGTTACGTCGATATCTTCGACGCGGGCCCGGCAGTCGAATGTGAGACCGGCAAGATCCGTGCAGTGGCCGACAGTCAGACCCTCATTCTCGCCATCGGCACGCCCGGTGACGATGCCCCATCGTTTCTTATCCACAACCGCAAGCGCGAAGACTGCCGCGTCACGGCGGCGCCAGCGCGGCTGGCGGCCGGAACGCTGGTGGTGGATCCGGCCACGGCCAAACGCCTGCGCCTGACTGTCGGTGACCAGGTCCGGGCGGTGCCCATGTCGCCTCTGGCCGCTCGGGAGAGCAAACAATGAATACGCTGTACATTGATGGTGCCTGGCTGGCTGGTCAGGGCGGTACTTTCGAATCCTTGAATCCGGTTTCCCAAGCCGTCGTCTGGCATGGCCAGAGTGCGACTGCAGCGCAGGTGGAACAAGCCGTTCAGGCCGCGCGAAAAGCCTTCCCTGCCTGGGCGTCACGCCCGCTGGAAGAACGCATCGGTCTGCTGGAAGCCTTCGCTGCGGCCCTGAAGCAGCAATCCGAAGCGCTGGCTCGCTGTATCGGCGAAGAAACCGGCAAGCCGTTGTGGGAAGCGGCCACTGAAGTGACCAGCATGGTCAATAAAGTGGCTATTTCAGTGCAGAGTTACCGTGAGCGTACCGGCGAAAAAAGCGGCCCGCTGGCGGAAGCCACAGCGGTGCTGCGGCACAAGCCTCACGGTGTGGTCGCGGTGTTCGGCCCTTACAACTTTCCCGGCCACCTGCCCAACGGGCATATCGTCCCGGCATTGCTGGCGGGTAACTGCGTGCTGTTCAAGCCCAGCGAGCTGACGCCGAAAGTGGCCGAGCTGACGCTGCAGTGCTGGATTGATGCCGGTCTGCCGGCGGGTGTCCTCAATCTGCTGCAAGGTGCACGAGAAACCGGCATGGCGCTGGCAGCCAATCCAGGCCTGGACGGGCTGTTCTTCACCGGTTCCAGCCGCACGGGCAATGCGCTGCATCAACAGTTTGGTGGCCGCCCGGACAAGATCCTTGCCTTGGAAATGGGTGGCAACAATCCGCTGATCGTCGAAGAGGTCGCCGATCTGGAGGCGGCTGTGTACACCGTGATTCAGTCAGCGTTCATCTCCGCGGGCCAGCGCTGCACCTGTGCCCGCCGTCTGTTGGTGCCTGAGGGTGCCTGGGGCGATCGTCTGCTGGCGCGCCTGGCCAAGGTGTCGGCCGATCTGGTGGTGGGTGCCTTTGATCAGCAACCTGCGCCGTTCATGGGCTCGGTCATTTCCCTCGGCGCGGCCAAGGCACTGATGGATGCCCAGGCTCATCTGCTGGCCAACGGTGCCGTGGCCCTGCTGGCAATGACCCAGCCGCAGCCCGATGCCGCCCTGCTGACCGCCGGTATCCTCGACGTCACGACGGTGGCCGAGCGCCCCGATGAAGAGCTGTTTGGCCCGCTGCTGCAAGTGATTCGCTACGCCGACTTCGACAGTGCCGTCCGGGAGGCCAACGCCACTCGGTACGGCCTGGCCGCCGGCTTGATTTCGGATTCCGAGGCGCGCTATCAGGCATTCTGGCTACAAAGCCGTGCCGGTATCGTCAACTGGAACAAGCAGTTGACCGGAGCCGCCAGCAGCGCGCCCTTCGGCGGCGTCGGCGCTTCGGGCAACCATCGCGCCAGTGCCTATTACGCTGCGGATTATTGCGCCTACCCGGTGGCTTCTCTGGAAGTGGCGCAGGTGGCCTTGCCCGCCAGCCTGGCGCCGGGTGTGACCCTGTGAGCCTGCGACCTGAAAAAACGACGGAGCCTGGCCGATGAAAGCCTATGAAGTGAATTTTGACGGCCTGGTAGGGCCTACCCACAATTACGGCGGGCTGTCCTACGGCAACGTCGCCTCTCAGAACAACAGCCAGCAGGGCTCCAACCCGCGCGAGGCGGCGCTGCAGGGCCTGGCAAAAATGAAGGCGCTGATGGAGATGGGCTTCCAGCAAGGAGTGCTCGCGCCGCAAGAGCGGCCGGACGTTCAAGCCCTGCGCAACCTGGGCTTTGGCGGCAGCGACGCCGATGTCATCCAGCGCGCGGCGAAGGACGCCATGCCGCTGCTGGTGGCCAGTTGCTCGGCGTCGAGCATGTGGGTCGCCAATGCCGCGACGGTCAGCCCCAGTGGCGACACCGCGGACGGCCGCGTGCACTTCACCGCCGCCAACCTCAACTGCAAATTTCATCGCAGCATCGAACATCCCACCACCAGTCGGGTGCTGGGCGCCATGTTTGCGGACGCCCGGCACTTTGCCCATCATGCCGCCTTGCCTGCCGTCGCGCAGTTCGGCGATGAAGGTGCCGCCAACCACACCCGTTTCTGCCGGGATTACGGCGAGGCGGGCGTGGAGTTTTTCGTCTACGGCCGCAGTGCCTTTGACACACGCTACCCGGCGCCGCACCAATATCCCGCGCGCCAGACTCTCGAAGCGTCCCGCGCAGTGGCCCGACTGCATGGCCTGAGTGACGCCGGCGTGGTGTTCGCCCAGCAGAATCCGGCGGTGATCGATCAGGGTGTGTTCCATAATGATGTGATCGCCGTGGGCAATGGCGAAGTGCTGTTCCACCACCAGGATGCCTTCCTCGGCACCGAAGCCATGCTTGACGAGCTGCGCGACAAGCTCGCCCGTCGCGGCGGCCAGTTCCAGTCCATCGCGGTGCCCCGTGACCAGGTCTCGGTGGAAGACGCCGTGCGTTCTTATCTGTTCAACAGTCAACTGCTGACCCGCGCGGACGGCTCGATGCTGCTGATCGTCCCTGAAGAGTGCCGAGCCAACAGCCGGGTCTGGCAGTACCTGCAAGGGCTGACCGGCAGCGGCGGTCCGGTCAGGGAGGTCAAGGTATTCGACCTCAAGCAGAGCATGCAGAATGGCGGCGGCCCCGCGTGCCTGCGCCTGCGGGTGGCCCTCAACGAGCAGGAGCTGGCGGCGGTCAACCCGGCGGTCATCATGACCCCGGCGCTCTATATCGAATTGACCGAATGGGTTGATGAGCATTACCGCGATCGCCTGGTAGAAAGCGACCTGGCTGACCCGCAGTTGCTGAACGAATGTCGTTCGGCCTTGGACGAGTTGACACAAATCCTTAAACTGGGCTCGGTTTACCCCTTTCAACTGTAAAATCGCCAAGAGAACACGATCATGTCCGACACCCTGCAGCTGATACTCGAAGACACCGACGGCACTCAGCTGGAAACCTCCTGCACCCGCGTAGCGGTGATGTGGCAAGGCAAGGAATTGTGGATTCAGCACGATGGCCGTGGCCAGTTGCTGATCGGCGTGGATGTCGAGGAAGGTGACGCCGAATACGCCAACCTGCTGCTGCGTCCACTGGCCACCAACCTGGTCAGCCTGCAGCTGGAAATGGAACCGGCCGAGGTCGGTGATGACGAAGACGGTCACGTGCATGGCCCGGACTGCAATCACTAAGGCCTGATCACTTCAAGGAAGTTTCTATGCTCGCCCTCGGAAAACTGCTGCAACTGACCTTGGCCGGCCGCGAGCCGGCCCAGCAGATCCAGCTGACCGTGGCGGGTGTACGCCTGCGCTGGCTGGGCGAGGGCGTCCTTGAGGTCACGCCCCCCGTGGCCCGGGACGATGGCCTGGACCTGCTGCTGTCGGCAGGTATCCATGGCAACGAAACCGCGCCCATCGAGCTGCTGGATGAATTGCTTCACGCCATTGCCGACGGCCGACTGGTGCCGGCGGCGCGGGTGCTGTTCGTGTTCGGCAACCCCGAAGCCATGCGCCGGGGCGAGCGTTACCTGGAACAGGACGTCAACCGCCTGTTCAATGGCCGGCATGAGCAATCCAGTGGTTCGGAGGCCTTGCGGGCGGCCGACCTCGAGCGGCTGGCGGCCAATTTTTTCCAAGGGCCGGGTCGCACTCGGCTGCATTACGACCTGCACACCGCGATTCGCGGCTCGAAGATCGAGCAATTTGCGCTGTATCCATGGCAAGAAGGGCGCGAGCATTCCCGCCAGCAGATGGCGCGCCTGGCGAGGGCCGGGATGGCGGCGATTCTGTTACAAAATCGTTCGTCGATTACCTTCAGCGCCTACACCTACGAAACCCTCGGTGCCGAGGCATTTACCCTTGAACTCGGCAAGGCGCGGCCGTTCGGTCATAACCAACAGGTGGATGTCAGCCGCTTGAAGACGGTGCTGGAACAGCTGATCAGCGGTGATGAGCCACCGCCTGGAGACGACCTGCAAAGCCTGGAGGTGTTCAAGGTCTCGCGCGAAGTGATCAAGCGCACCGATGCCTTTACCCTGCACCTGCCGGCGGACATCGAAAACTTTTCCGAACTGAAACCCGGCTACCTGCTGGCGGAAGACGCCCCCGGCATTCGCTGGATCGTCGAAGAGCAAGGCGCGCGGATCATCTTTCCCAACCCCAAGGTGAAGAATGGGCTGCGGGCGGGGATTCTGATCGTTCCCGAAAGCGCGTAACGGCTATCGCAGGCAAGCCTTGCCCCCACAGGCCGACGTCATTTTCGAGGTTGACGCCTGTGGCAGCCGGGCTTGCCCGCCAGGGTGCATCGGTAAATCCCGTATTTTCGCCAAAACCCCCTCAGAGCCCGCCTGAACCACGATCATTGATCGTTTAATGGTAATGCCAGGCTTTGAGGGGATAGGTCCCTGACGGCGATTGTGCTAACATCCGGCGGTTTCCAGGGTCCTGTTCAGGCACGACCCTCACTGCGCAGATCCGTGTCATAACGTGTTGATTTGTCGTAAGTCGCTGCCCGGCATTGGCCCTGCAGCGGCGAGCTTCGTTCGTCTTGATAAGGATGTGGCGGAGTTTCACCAGAAAAAGGAATCAGGCTTCTCATGGGCGAACTGGCCAAAGAAATTCTACCGGTCAATATCGAAGACGAGCTGAAGCAGTCGTACCTCGACTACGCAATGAGCGTGATCGTCGGTCGTGCACTGCCCGATGCGCGTGATGGCTTGAAGCCCGTGCATCGCCGCGTCCTGTTTGCAATGAGCGAACTGGGTAACGACTGGAACAAACCCTACAAGAAATCGGCCCGTGTGGTCGGTGACGTCATCGGTAAGTACCACCCTCACGGTGACACCGCCGTTTACGACACCATCGTGCGCATGGCCCAGCCTTTTTCCCTGCGCTATCTGCTGGTAGATGGCCAGGGCAACTTCGGTTCGGTGGACGGCGACAACGCCGCCGCCATGCGATACACCGAAGTGCGCATGACCAAGCTCGCCCACGAACTGCTGGCCGACCTGCACAAGGAAACCGTCGACTGGGTGCCCAACTACGACGGCACCGAGCTGATCCCGGCGGTGATGCCGACCCGCATTCCCAACCTGCTGGTCAACGGCTCCAGCGGTATCGCCGTGGGCATGGCCACCAACATTCCGCCCCATAACCTGGGCGAAGTGCTGGACGGTTGCCTGGCAGTCATCGACAACCCGGACGTGTCCATCGACGAGCTGATGCAGCTCATCCCTGGCCCCGACTTCCCCACGGCTGCCATCATCAACGGCCGTGCAGGCATCATCGAGGCCTACCGTACCGGTCGCGGGCGCATCTACATGCGTGCTCGTTCCCACATCGAAGACATCGACAAGGTCGGCGGCCGTCAGCAGATCGTTGTAACCGAGCTGCCGTACCAGTTGAACAAGGCCCGGCTGATCGAAAAGATCGCCGAGCTGGTGAAAGAGAAGAAGCTCGAAGGTATCTCCGAGCTGCGTGACGAGTCCGACAAGGACGGCATGCGCGTGGTCATCGAGCTGCGCCGTGGGGAAGTGCCGGAGGTGATCCTCAACAACCTCTACGCCCAGACCCAGCTGCAGGCCGTGTTCGGCATCAACATCGTCGCCCTGATCGACGGTCGCCCGCGCATCCTCAACCTCAAGGACCTGCTCGAAGCGTTCGTCCGTCACCGCCGCGAAGTGGTGACCCGTCGTACCGTGTTCGAACTGCGCAAGGCACGCGAACGTGGCCATATCCTTGAAGGCCAGGCGGTTGCCCTGTCCAACATCGACCCGGTGATCGCCCTGATCAAGGCCTCGCCGACCCCGTCCGAAGCCAAGGAAGCGCTGATCAACACCGCGTGGGAATCCACCGCCGTGACTGCCATGGTCGAGCGCGCCGGCGCCGAATCCTCGCGTCCGGAGACCCTCGACCCGCAATACGGCCTGCGCGACGGCAAGTATTTCCTGTCGCCGGAACAGGCCCAGGCCATTCTCGACCTGCGTCTGCACCGCCTGACCGGTCTGGAACACGAAAAGCTGCTGGCCGAGTACCAGGAGATCCTCAACCAGATCGCCGAGCTGATCCGCATCCTCAACAGCGCCGAGCGCCTGATGGAAGTGATTCGCGAAGAGCTGGAACTGATTCGTGCCGAATACGGCGACGTGCGCCGCACCGAGATTCTCGATGCCCGCCTGGACCTGACTTTGGGCGACATGATCCCCGAAGAAGAGCGCGTGGTGACCATTTCCCATACCGGTTATGCCAAGACTCAGCCTCTGGCGGCGTATCAAGCGCAGCGCCGTGGCGGCAAGGGCAAGTCGGCTTCCGGCGTCAAGGACGAGGACTACATCTCGCACCTGCTGGTCGCCAACAGCCACACCACGCTGTTGCTGTTCTCCAGCAAGGGCAAGGTGTACTGGCTCAAGACCTACGAAATCCCCGAAGCGTCCCGTGCCGCTCGCGGCCGCCCGCTGGTCAACCTGCTACCGCTGGGCGAGGGTGAGTACATCACCACCATGCTCCCGGTCGAGGACTACACCGAGGGTCACTTCATCTTCATGGCCACCGCACAGGGCACCGTGAAGAAGACCCCGCTGGAGTCCTTCAGCCGTCAGCGCAGCGTCGGCCTGATTGCCCTGGAACTGGATGAAGGCGACATCCTCATCTCCGCAGCCATCACCGATGGCGAGCGCGAAGTGATGCTGTTCTCCGACGGCGGCAAGGTCACCCGCTTCAAGGAATCTGACGTACGTGCCATGGGCCGTACCGCCCGCGGTGTACGCGGCATGCGTCTGCCGGAAGGGCAGAAGCTGATTTCCATGATCATCCCCGAGGAAGGCAGCCAGATCCTCACCGCTTCGGCACGCGGCTACGGCAAGCGCACCGCCATCGGCGAGTTCCCCGAGTACAAGCGTGGCGGCCAGGGCGTGATCGCCATGGTCAGCAACGACCGTAACGGGCGTCTGGTCGGTGCTGTGCAAGTGCTCGACGGCGAAGAGATCATGCTGATCTCCGACCAGGGCACCCTGGTGCGTACCCGCGTCGGCGAAGTGTCCAGCCTGGGTCGCAACACTCAGGGCGTGACGCTGATCAAGCTGGCCAGCGATGAAACCCTGGTGGGCCTGGAGCGTGTGCAAGAGCCATCCGAAATCGAGGGCGAGGAATTGCTCGAAGGCGAGGAGAGTTTCGAAGCGCCACTGACGGACGCCGAAGGGGATGACGCGGCGGCCGACGAAGAGGCGCCGCAAGAGTAATATCTGCAGGCGTCGCGGCGGCTGGTTCCCGACCGGGCTCGCGTCCGAGCAAGCTCGGACGCGAGCCCGGTCGGGAACCAGCCGCCGCGATTCTGCATGTCGAACGTATTCAAGCAGAGCGAGAGTGGATGTGAGCAATCGAGCCTTTAACTTCTGCGCCGGCCCAGCCGCGCTTCCGGAAGCCGTTTTGCAGCGCGCCCAGGCCGAGCTGCTGGACTGGCATGGCAAGGGCCTTTCCATCATGGAAATGAGTCACCGTAGCGATGACTACGTCGCCGTGGCCGAAAAGGCAGAGCAAGACCTCCGCGACCTGCTGTCCATTCCGTCCCACTACAAGGTGCTGTTCCTTCAGGGCGGCGCCAGCCAGCAATTTGCCGAGATCCCGCTCAATCTGCTGCCGGAAAACGGCATCGCAGACTATATCGAGACCGGTATCTGGTCGAAAAAAGCCATCGATGAAGCGCGTCGCTATGGCCATGTCAACATCCCGGCCAGTGCCAAGTCCCGCGACTACCTGTCCATCCCGCCGCAAAGCGAGTGGAAACTGACCCCGGGCGCAGCCTATGTGCATTATGCGTCCAACGAAACCATCGGCGGGCTGGAGTTCGACTGGGTGCCGCAGGCCGGTGATGTCCCGCTGGTGGTGGACATGTCCTCGGACATCCTGTCGCGCCCATGCGATGTCTCGCAGTTCGGCATGATCTACGCCGGCGCGCAGAAAAACATCGGCCCCAGCGGCCTGGTGGTGGCGATCATTCGCGAAGACCTGCTGGGCCGTGCCCGCAGCAGCTGCCCGACCATGCTCGACTACAAGGTCGCGGCCGACAACGGTTCGATGTACAACACCCCGGCAACCTATTCCTGGTACCTCTCTGGCCTGGTGTTCGAGTGGCTGAAAGAGCAGGGTGGCGTGGTGGCCATGGAGCAGCGCAACCGGGCGAAGAAAGACCGTCTGTACGGCTTCATCGACGCCAGTGCGTTCTACAGCAACCCGATCAGCGTTGAGGCACGCTCGTGGATGAACGTGCCGTTCCGCCTGGCCGACGAGCGCCTGGACAAGGCCTTCCTCGCCGGCGCCGATGCGCGCGGCCTGCTCAACCTCAAGGGCCACCGCTCGGTTGGCGGCATGCGCGCTTCCATTTATAACGCCCTGGGCCAGGACGCCGTCGAGGCGCTGGTCAGCTACATGGCGGAGTTCGAAAAGGAAAACGGCTGATGTCCGAACACGAGCTCAAGGCGTTGCGGGTGCGCATCGACGCACTGGACGAGAAAATCCTCGAACTGATCAGCGACCGTGCGCGCTGCGCCGAAGAAGTGGCGCGGGTGAAGATGGCCGCGTTGGCGGAAGGCGAAGTGCCGGTGTTCTACCGCCCCGAGCGTGAAGCGGCGGTGCTCAAGCGGGTCATGGAGCGTAACAAAGGCCCGCTCAGTAACGAGGAAATGGCCCGCCTTTTCCGGGAAGTGATGTCCTCCTGCCTGGCCTTGGAAAATCCGCTGAAGGTTGCCTACCTGGGGCCGGAAGGGACTTTCAGTCAGGCGGCCTGCATGAAACATTTCGGCCATGCCGTGATCAGCACGCCGATGGCCGCCATCGACGAAGTGTTCCGTGAAGTGGCGGCAGGCGCCGTCAACTTCGGCGTGGTGCCGGTGGAAAATTCCACCGAAGGCGCGGTCAACCACACCCTCGACAGCTTCCTCGAGCACGACATGGTGATTTGCGGCGAAGTCGAGCTGCGCATCCACCACCATCTGCTGGTGGGCGACAGCACCAAGACCAGCAGCATCAGCCGCATCTACTCTCACGCCCAGTCCCTGGCCCAGTGCCGCAAGTGGCTGGATGCGCACTACCCGAACGTCGAGCGCGTGGCCGTTGCCAGCAACGCCGAAGCGGCCAAGCGGGTGAAGAGCGAGTGGAACTCTGCGGCCATCGCCGGCGAAATGGCAGCGAGCCTGTACGAGTTGACTTATCTGGCGGAAAAGATCGAGGACCGTCCGGATAACTCAACGCGGTTCCTGATCATCGGCAATCAGGAAGTCCCGCCCACCGGCGACGACAAGACATCGATCATCGTGTCCATGAGCAACCGCCCAGGCGCCCTGCACGAACTGCTGGTGCCTTTCCACGACAACGGCATCGACCTGACCCGGATCGAGACCCGTCCATCGCGCAGCGGCAAGTGGACCTACGTATTCTTCATCGACTTTGTCGGCCACCATCGCGATCCGCTGATCAAGGCCGTCCTCGAGAAGATCAGTCAAGATGCCGTGGCACTCAAGGTGCTGGGTTCCTACCCGAAAGCGGTTTTATAAAGGTTTAGAAACAAATGAGCGATTTCCTCGCGCTGGCCCAGTCGGGTGTGCAGCAACTTTCACCCTACGTTCCCGGCAAGCCGGTGGACGAACTGGCCCGTGAACTGAATCTGGACCCGGCGGCCATCATCAAGCTGGCCAGCAACGAAAACCCCTCGGGCCCTGGGGCCAAATCGGTCGCGGCCATTCGTGAAGCCCTGGAAGAACTGACTCGCTATCCCGATGGCAACGGTTTCGACCTCAAGGCCGCGCTGTCGACTCGCTATGGCGTGTCCGCTGATCAGATCACCCTGGGCAACGGCTCCAACGACATTCTCGAGCTGGTGGCTCGCGCCTATCTGGCCCCCGGCCTGAACGCGGTGTTCAGTGAGCACGCCTTTGCCATCTACCCGATTGTCACCCAGGCCGTCAGCGCCGGGGCGCGGGTCGTGCCGGCCAAGGATTACGGTCATGACCTGCCGGCAATGCTGGCGGCCATCGACGACAAGACACGGCTGGTCTTCGTTGCCAACCCGAACAACCCGACCGGCACCTGGTTCGGTCCGCAGGCCTTGAGCGAGTTCCTCGATGCCGTGCCCGAGCACGTGCTGGTGGTGCTGGACGAGGCCTACATCGAATACGCCCAGGGCGGTGACCTGCCGGACGGCCTGAATTTTCTGGCCGCGCACCCGAACCTGCTGGTCTCGCGTACCTTCTCCAAGGCCTATGGCCTGGCCGCACTGCGGGTAGGCTATGCGATCTCCGCGCCGGTGATCGCCGACGTGCTCAATCGCGTGCGTCAGCCGTTCAACGTCAACAGCCTGGCCCTGGCGGCCGCCTGCGCTGCGCTGTTGGACACCGACTACCTGGTGCGCAGCCGCGAGCTCAATGCCGCCGGCATGCAGCAGCTGGAGGATGGCTTTCGGGCCTTGGGGCTCAGCTGGATTCCTTCGCGCGGCAATTTTATTGCCGTGGATGTCGGTACCGCCGGCTTGCCGGTGTACACCGCGCTGCTGGCCGAGGGCGTCATCGTACGCCCGGTGACCGGTTATGGCATGCCGAACCATCTGCGGGTGACCATCGGTCTGCCTGCTGAAAACAGCCGCTTCCTCGAAGCGCTGGGCAAGGTGCTGGCTCGTGGTTGATGTCATCACTCGGCAACCTGTGACACCTATCATCGGTCGGCTGGTGGTGGTCGGTCTGGGCCTGATCGGCGGTTCATTTGCCAAGGGCGCTCGCGAAAGCGGGCTGTGTCGCGAAGTGGTCGGGGTCGATCAACATGCACCGTCCCGTGCTCGCGCCGTCGAGCTGGGCGTGGTCGATCGCTGCGAAGCGGATCTGGCCCGCGCCTGCGAGGGCGCCGACGTGATCCAGCTGGCAGTGCCGATCCTGGCCATGGAGAAACTCCTGGCCATGCTGGCGAAACTCGATCTGGGCAACGCGGTGCTGACCGATGTCGGCAGCGCCAAGGGCAATATCGTGCGAGCCGCCCGCGAGGCGTTTGGCACGTCGTTGCCGCGCTTCGTCCCGGGGCACCCCATTGCCGGCTCCGAGCAGAGTGGTGTGGAAGCGTCCAACGGGCGCCTGTTTCGTCGGCACAAGGTGATCCTGACCCCTTTGCCGGAAACCGACGCCGCCGCGCTGGATGTGGTCGATACTCTATGGCGGGCCCTGGGCGCGGATGTTGAGCACATGCAGGTCGAGCGCCACGACGAAGTGCTGGCAGCGACCAGTCATCTGCCGCATTTGCTAGCCTTCGGTCTGGTTGATTCACTGGCAAAACGCAGCGAGAACCTCGACATCTTTCGTTACGCCGCGGGCGGTTTTCGTGACTTCACGCGCATCGCCGGCAGCGACCCGGTGATGTGGCGGGACATTTTCCTCGGTAACCGCGAGGCCGTTCTGCACGCGTTGGATACGTTTCGTACCGACCTCGACGACCTGCGCGAGGCCGTGGATGCGGGTGACGGCGAGCAACTGCTCGACGTGTTCACCCGTGCCCGCAGCGCACGAGAGCATTTCGGCAAACTTTTGAATCAGGCCAAAGAGGGCAAATCGTGAACTTTCAGGCCCCAGTAATCACCATCGACGGGCCAAGCGGTTCAGGCAAGGGCACTGTGGCGGGCATTCTCGCCAAGCGCCTGGGCTGGAATCTGCTGGATTCCGGCGCGCTGTACCGGCTGCTGGCGTTTGCTGCCGGCAACCACGGCGTGGCCCTGAGCAACGAGGCTTCGCTGCACTTGTTGGCTGCTCATCTGGACGTGCAGTTCGTCGCCGCCACCGCCGAGCAGCCTCAGCACATCATTCTTGAAGGCGAAGAAGTCACTCAGGCCATTCGCAACGAGACGGTCGGGGCGGGCGCCTCGATCGTTGCGGCCTTGCCTGCCGTGCGCGAAGCCCTGCTCCAGCGCCAGCGGGCTTTCCAGGAGGCGCCGGGCCTGGTGGCCGACGGCCGGGACATGGGTACCGTGGTGTTTCCCGCCGCGCCCTTGAAGATTTTTCTGACGGCCAGCGCCGAGGAACGTGCTCGACGCCGTTACCTGCAGTTGAAGGCGCGAGGCGATGATGTTAGTCTGTCGAGTCTGCTAGATGAGATTCGTGCACGCGATGAGCGTGACACCCAGCGCGCAGTGGCCCCGCTCAAACCGGCGGCCGATGCCATACAGCTGGATTCCACCGAACTCTCCATCGAGCAGGTGTTGGAACGCATCATGAGCGAGTTCGCGCTTCGCGATATCGCCGGGTGACCAGAAAGCGTACGGGCCCCCAGTCCTAGTCCCGTAGGCTTTTCTTTACTTGAACGAAACCCACGTTGTCTGGAGCGTGGCTGATGGGCGTATGTTTCGCCCAAATCTACAGGAATTAAAATGAGCGAAAGCTTTGCAGAACTCTTTGAAGAAAGCCTAAAGACCCTGAACCTTCAGGCTGGCGCTATCATCACGGCTATCATCGTTGATATCGATTACCAGGCTGGTTGGGTTACCGTTCACGCCGGTTTGAAGTCGGAAGGCCTCATCCCGCTGGAACAGTTCCACAACGACGCTGGCGATCTGACCATCAAGGTCGGTGACGAAGTGCACGTTGCGCTGGACGCGGTTGAAGACGGCTTTGGCGAAACCAAACTGTCCCGTGAAAAAGCCAAGCGTGCCGAGTGCTGGATTGTTCTGGAAGCGGCTTTCGCTGCAGAGGAAGTGGTCAAGGGCGTTATCAACGGTAAGGTTAAAGGCGGCTTCACTGTCGACGTTAACGGCATCCGTGCGTTCCTGCCTGGTTCCCTGGTCGACGTCCGCCCAGTGCGCGACACCACCCACCTGGAAGGTAAAGAGCTCGAATTCAAGGTCATCAAACTCGACCAGAAGCGCAACAACGTTGTCGTTTCCCGTCGCAGTGTCCTGGAAGCCGAGAACTCGGCCGAGCGCGAAGCTCTGCTGGAATCCCTGCAGGAAGGCCAACAGGTCAAAGGTATCGTCAAAAACCTCACCGACTACGGCGCATTCGTCGATCTGGGTGGCGTGGACGGCTTGCTGCACATTACCGACATGGCCTGGAAGCGTATCAAGCACCCATCGGAAGTCGTCAACGTTGGCGACGAGATCGATGTCAAGGTTCTGAAGTACGATCGCGAGCGCAACCGTGTTTCCCTGGGCTTCAAGCAGCTGGGCGAAGATCCATGGGTCGCTATCAAGGCTCGTTACCCAGAGCACACCCGCGTCATGGCGCGCGTGACCAACCTGACCGACTACGGCTGCTTCGCTGAGCTGGAAGAAGGCGTTGAAGGCCTGGTACACGTTTCCGAAATGGACTGGACCAACAAGAACATCCACCCTTCGAAAGTCGTACAAGTCGGCGACGAAGTGGAAGTCATGGTTCTGGACATCGACGAAGAGCGCCGTCGTATCTCCCTGGGCATCAAGCAGTGCAAGTCGAACCCGTGGGAAGATTTCTCCGGTCAGTTCAACAAGGGCGACAAGATCTCCGGCACCATCAAGTCGATCACCGATTTCGGTATCTTCATTGGTCTGGACGGCGGCATCGACGGTCTTGTTCACCTGTCCGACATCTCCTGGAACGAAGTGGGCGAAGAAGCCGTACGTCGTTACAAGAAGGGCGACGAACTGGATACCGTTATCCTGTCCGTAGATCCAGAGCGCGAGCGCATCTCCCTGGGCATCAAGCAACTGGAAGCAGACCCTCAGTCTGACTACGTTGCTGTCAACGACAAAGGCGCTATCGTTCGCGGTACCGTAAAAGAAGTTGATGCCAAGGGCGCTGTAGTGGTTCTGGCCGATGGCGTAGAAGCCATTCTGAAAGCTTCCGAAATCAGCCGTGACCGCGTTGAAGACGCGCGCAACGTTCTGAAGGAAGGCGAAGAAATCGAAGCCAAGATCATCAGCGTTGACCGCAAGTCCCGCGTCATCCAACTGTCGATCAAATCGAAAGACGTTGAAGACGAGAAAGAAGCTATCCAAAGCCTGCGCGACAAGCCAGCCACTTCGGATATCGCTGCTGGGCCGACCACTCTGGGCGACCTGCTGCGTGCTCAAATGGAAAAACAGAACTAAGTTCTGTCAGACCATAGAAAAAGGGTGCCTTCGGGCACCCTTTTTTGTGGGTGATCGATCGCGCCGGGTATAGCGAATGTCTTACACGTTGTGGTCACAATCTCCTCTATGGCTTTCTTGGGCCTGACGGTAATCTAGACCCATCAACTGAAGCAAAGGAACTGCTTCAGGGTCAAGGACCGACCAGCCATCGCAAGGACGCCACCGACAGGACGTTGGAATGGCAAACAAAAAACCCGCCTCGGCGGGTTTTTTGTTGTCTGCGTTCTGCCCTGCACATCGCGCCACGGCCCTCGCGAGCAAGCTCTGCTCCTACACCAGCACTACGTACACACCCAAACGGCGTAGGAGCTGACCTTGGTCGCGATGCATCCACCGCGATCCGCCCGGCACGCCGCGCCACGGCCTTCGCGAGCAAGCTCTGCTCCTACGCCGGCAGTGGGTACACACCCAAACGGCGTAGGAGCCGACCTTGGTCGCGATGCATCCACCGCGATCTGTCTGGCACAACGCGCCACGGCCCTCGCGAGCAAGCTCGGCTCCTACGCCGGCAGTGGGTACACACCCAAACGGCGTAGGAGCCGACCTTGGTCGCGATGCATCCACCGCGATCCGCCCTGCACATCGCGCCACGGCCCTCGCGAGCAAGCTCTGCTCCTACACCAGCACTACGTACACACCCAAACGGCGTAGGAGCTGACC